>JBQDAV010000011.1:0-74039 GCA_052090405.1 Luteimonas sp. | reverse complement strand
GCCTGCCGGTGCTGGACGGACAGGTGGTGCTTCAGACCGCCTCGGCCGATGAGGCTGATGGCGTCAGCCGCCAGTGACCTGTTGCCGTCCTGCGTGATGCGCGCAGGCCGCAAGTGACTTTGAAGCGGGGCCGGAGAGATCCGGTCCCGCTCTTTTTTGGTTCTTCACCCAAGTCCGGGGTACGCGGCGACCTGAGGGGCCCCGCCGTGGCCGGCAGGCCTTTGCGCTCCATGTCCCCCGGCCTCCGCCTGCGGCGGATGCCTCCTCCTTTACTTACGCGCAAAGGCCTCCCGGCCACGACGGGGCTCGGCTTCCGGATACCTGCTTGATCTTGGGGTCGACGGGGCAGCGGGAGGAAGGGCAGGGGCCCAAAAGAAGAATGGGTCGATACAATGGGAGTTTCCCTGTCGAATTCCGAGTGCCATGGCCCTGAATCCCCTTGATCTTTACGACGTCCGCTCCCTGCTCAGCGAT
Source organism: Luteimonas sp. (assembly GCA_052090405.1). Lineage (GTDB taxonomy): Bacteria > Pseudomonadota > Gammaproteobacteria > Xanthomonadales > Xanthomonadaceae > Luteimonas. The sequence continues at coordinate 73,565 of JBQDAV010000011.1, read as the reverse complement.
GAGGAGCGCGCGGTGCAGGACACCGTGGCCCGGTTCACCAACGAGAAGGTGCTGCCGATCATCGGGGAGTGCTTCGACGAGGGCCGATTCCCCAGGGAGCTGATCCCGGAAATCGCCGGCCTGGGCCTGCTCGGCGCGACCCTGCCAGCCGAATACGGCGGCTCGGAACTCGGTTACGTCAGCTACGGCCTGATCTGCCAGGAACTGGAGCGCGGCGATTCGGGCCTGCGCAGCTTCGCCAGCGTGCAGTCTTCGCTGTGCATGTATCCGATCTTCGCCTACGGCACCGAAGAGCAGAAGAAGCGCTGGCTGCCGGACATGGCCGCCGGCAAGGTGATCGGCTGCTTCGGCCTGACCGAGGCCCACGGCGGCTCCGACCCGGCCAACATGAAGACCCATGCAAAGCGCGATGGTGACGACTGGATCCTCAACGGCTCCAAGATGTGGATCACCAACGGCAACCTGGCCGACATCGCCGTCGTCTGGGCACAGACTGATGACGGCATCCAGGGTTTCGTGGTGGAGAAGGATTTCGCCGGCTACAAGGCGCAGGAGGTCAAGCACAAGATGAGCCTGCGCGCTTCGGTGACCAGCGCCCTGTTCTTCGATGGCGTGCGCGTGCCCGAGGCCAATCGGCTGCCGAACGTGAAGGGCCTGAAGGGCCCGCTGGGCTGCCTGACCCAGGCCCGCTACGGCATCACCTGGGGCCCGATCGGCGCGGCCGTTGCGTGCCTGGAGGAGGCGCTGGAGTATTCGAAGGAGCGCATCCTGTTCGACCGCCCGGTGGCGGCCACCCAGAGCGCGCAGATCAAGATGGCCGACTGGGCGCGCAGGATCACTTCGGCGCAGCTGCTGAGCCTGCAGCTTGGTCGCCTGAACGAAGCCGGCAACATGCGGCCGACCCAGGTCAGCGTGGCCAAGTGGAACAACTGCCGCATGGCAATCGACATCGCCCGCGAGGCGCGCGACCTGCTGGGCGGCGCCGGCATCACCACCGAGCACTCGCCGATCCGCCACGCGCTGAACCTGGAATCGGTGATCACCTACGAGGGCACCGAGACCGTGCACCAGCTGGTGGTGGGCCGCGAGCTGACCGGCATCAACGCGTTCTGAACAATGGGCGGCGACGGACCCATCATCGAAACCGGGCGCCTGCTCCTGCGCATTCCGCAGGCTGGCGACTTCGAGCGTTTCGCCGAACTGCATGCCGACGAGGAGGCCGCGCGCTGGATCGGCGGCCACATGCCGCGCGCGGCGGCCTGGCGCAAGTTCCTGCAGCAGCCGGGCGCCTGGGCGATCCAGGGATTCGGCATGTTCTCGATCATCGAACGCGACAGCGGCCTGTGGCTTGGCCAGGCGGGTCCCTGGCGACCCGATGGCTGGCCGGGAGACGAAGTCGGCTACATGCTCCATCCCGATGCCTGGGGCAGGGGATATGTCAGCGAGGCGCTGCCGGTGATCATCGACTGGGTGCTGGACGACCTCGGCTGGGAAGGGTTCATCCACTGCATCGCGCCGGAGAACCAGGCTTCGAAGAAAGTCGCCGAACGCCTGGGTTCGAGCTTCCGGGAGTTCGGCAAGCTGCCGCCACCGTACGAGGAAACCGTCTGCGAGGTCTGGAGCCAGGCGCGTACGCAGTGGCAGGAAAGCCGGAAGCGTTTCAAGTAGGGCGGGCTGGACCCGCCATTGGCGACACCCATCGGCGGGTCAAGATCCGCCTCACAAGAGAGCAGAATGTTCGCAAAGGTTCCCGATCCCATCCCCGCCCGCATGCGCGGCCTCAACCGCGCCGAGATCTGCGACGTCAACTTCAGTGAATTCGTGCGCGATTGGAACGGCAACGCCAACCGCGCGCCGGCCCCCGGCGAGCCGGTGCTGGACGGCAGCGTGCTCGACGCCCGCGGTTTCCGGGAACTGTTCGAATCCCAGCTCATCAGCCGCCACCTGGACCTGATGGCGCGGGTGCTGCGGGTACAGAACAAGGTCTTCTACACCATCGGTTCAAGCGGGCACGAAGGCAACGCCATGGTCGCGCGTGCCACCCGCCATACCGACCCGGCGTTTCTGCACTACCGCAGCGGCGGCTTCATGGCCGAGCGCTTCCGCAAGCTGCCGGGAATGGACCCGGTGATGGACTCGGCGCTGTCGTTTGCCGCGTCGAAGGAAGACCCGGCCTCGGGCGGGCGCCACAAGGTGTGGGGCAGCAAGCCGCTGTGGGTGCTGCCGCAGACGTCCACGATTGCTTCGCACCTGCCCAAGGCGCTGGGCACGGCGGTGGCAATCGAGCAGGGCCGGCGCATCGGCCACGCGCTGCCGGTGCCCGAGGACAGCATCGCCATCTGCTCCTTCGGCGATGCCTCCAGCAACCACGCCACCGCCCAGACCGCGTTCAACGCCGCCGCCTGGACCGCCTACCAGGGGCTGCCGGCGCCGGTGCTGTTCGTGTGCGAGGACAACGGCATCGGCATCTCGGTCAAGACCCCGGACGGCTGGATCGGCCGCAACTTCCGCGCCCGCCCGGACCTGGACTACTTCCATGCCGACGGCCTGGACCTGGCCGGCGGCTACGGACAGGTGCAGCAGGCGGTCGAGCACTGCCGCCGCACCCGCCGCCCGACCTTCCTGCACCTGCGCACCACCAGGATCATGGGCCACGCAGGGACCGACTTCGAGATCGAATGGCGCAACCTGCAGGAACTGTGCGCGGTGGAGGCGACCGATCCGCTGCTGCGCTCGGCGGTGATTGCGCTTGAATCGGGACTGATGTCGAAGGACGAGGTCCTGGCGCTGTACGAATCCACGCGCGCGAAGTGCTTTGCCGCCGCCGAGGAGGCCGACGGCCGGCCGCGGCTGGAATCGCTGGACGAGGTGGTGGCCCCACTGGCGCCGTACACGCCCGATGCGGTCAAGGATGAAGCCGGGCGCGCGGACTACGCCGAGCGCCGCCTCAAGGCGTTCGGCGGCGACGCGAAGCTGCCCGAGAAGCAGCCGCCCAGGCACCTGGCGATCCTCATCAACCAGGCGCTGCACGATCTGTTCGCCAAATATCCCGAAACGCTGCTGTTCGGCGAGGACGTGGCCCAGAAGGGCGGCGTGTATACCGTCACCAAGGGCTTGCAGAAGACGTTCGGTGCGCGCCGGGTGTTCAACACCCTGCTCGATGAAACGATGATCCTGGGCCTGGCCCAGGGCTACGCCAACATGGGCATGCTGCCGCTGCCCGAGATCCAGTACCTGGCCTATTTCCACAATGCCGGTGACCAGATCCGCGGCGAGGCGTCCAGCCTGCAGTTCTTCTCCAACGGGCAGTACCGCAACCCGATGGTGATGCGCATTGCCTCGCTGGGCTACCAGCGTGGTTTCGGCGGCCACTTCCACAACGACAACTCGATTACCGCGCTGCGCGATATCCCGGGCCTGGTGATCGGCTGTCCCAGCCGCGGCGACGACGCGGTGACCATGCTGCGCACGCTGACGGCGCTGGCGAAGGTGGACGGGCGGGTGTGCGCGTTCCTGGAGCCGATCGCGCTGTACATGACCAAGGACCTGCATGAGGCCGGCGACGGCGGCTGGCTGACGTCGTTCCCGGCGCCGGGCGAGGCGATGGAGGTCGGTGCCGAGCGGGTCTACAACCCGGACGCCACCGACTGCCTGATCCTGAGCTTCGGCAACGGCGTGCCGATGAGCCTGCGAGCCGCGCGCCAGATCGAGGCGAAGCACGGCTGGAAGGTACGCGTGGTGGACCTGCGCTGGCTGCTGCCGCTCAACGAGCAGGCCATCGCCCGCCACGTGGGCGAATGCGCGCGCACGATCGTGGTCGACGAGGGCCGGCGCAGCGCCGGGGTGGGCGAGGGCGTGATCACCGCCATCGCCGAGGCTGGTCTGGGCGAGCGTCCGCTGCGGCGCGTGGTGGGCGCCGACACCTTCACCCCGCTGGCCGGGGCGGCGTTCCTGGTGATCCCGTCCGAAGCGGACATCGTCGCCGCTGCCTCAACCCTGGCCGGATGACGACGGAACCGTAGAGCGGAGCTCGCTCCGCTGCTACGCAGACCGCGGGATCAGTCGGCGAACTGCACCCGCACTTCGACGCGGCGGTTCGGCGCAAGGCAGTCGATGGCCTCCTGGCTGCTGCCGCCGTCGCACTCGACCACCGGCTCGACGCTGCCGCGACCGACCGCGGTGATGAGACCTTCCTGCACGCCGCGCTCGATGAGGTAGTCGCGCACCGCGTTCGCGCGTTCGCTTGACACCCGATGGATCGCGGTTGGCGTGCCGATGCGGTCGCTGTGGCCGATCACGTGCACGATCTCCACCGGCCGCTCGACCAGCCTGGCGGCAAGGTCGTCCAGGGCCACGCGGCCTTCGTCGCTCAGGTCATCGATGCCGGACTTGCCGAACGCGAACAGCCCGTCGGCCGACAGCCGCTCCAGGAACGTGGACGGCAGCGGCTGCATGTCCTGTTCCGGCGGCGGTGGCGGCTCGGGCGTGGTGCTGCACGCGGTGGCCAAGGTAACGAAGGCCGCGGCAACCGCCGCCAGCCAAGGCTTGCTGCTCATATCCCCTTACTCCCCTTCCTTTCGGGTGGTTCCCTGCGTCGCGAGCATAGCAGCCCATCGTGGCACCCGGGGGTGCGATCGAAGCACCCGTGCCCGGTCCTCAGCGGGCCAGTCCATCCAGCAGCAGATGCACGCCGCAGGGCGCGCCGCCCAGGGTGAGTTCCGCGTCGCCCATCTCCAGCGGCAGCACCGCCAGCGCCTCGTCGCCGGCGGCGCACACCACCCGGCCGATCTCGCGGTCGCCGTCCATGACCGGCTCGCCGGCCGCCGCGGGCTGCCCGGGCTGCAGCCGCACCAGCCCGCGCTTGGCCTTGCCCAGGAAATGGGTGCGGGCCACGATTTCCTGACCCGGGTAGCAGCCCTTCTTGACGCTGTAGGCGTGCAGGCGCTGCAGCGAGAGCTGCTGCGGCGTCCACTGCTCGACCTGGTCCGGGCCAAGGCGCGGCCAGCCGTGGGCAAGGTCGAACGCCGTCCAGCGTTCGGCAGCGGCGGGATCAGCAGGCGCGGACGCGCCGGACAGGCGCAACGTGCGCGCGCCGGCGCCGGCGCCGGCGCCCAGATCCAGTTCGACCCCCTGGTCCGGATCGCCGGCGAACGCGGCGCCGGATGCCCGCTCCGGCGCAGAGAACGCGCCCGCTGCGTGGATGTCCTCCAGCGGGCGCAGCTTGACCTTGGCGCGGAACACGAAGCGCTGGAGCTGTTCGGCCAGTCCGGTCGGGTCAGCGTCGGGCAACAGCAGCCACAGCCGCTCTTCATCGAAGCGCAGCAGCGCGAACAGGGCGATGATCCGACCCTTGGGCGTCAGCCACCCGCTCCACTGCCAGTGGCCGTCGGCGAGCGCGGCGATATCGTTGGTGAACTGCGCCTGGGCGAACTTCGTCGCGTCGCGGCCTTCCATGGCCAGTACGCGATGTCCGGGAATGATGGAAAAACCGTCAGGCGTGGGCGTCGACTTGTCGGACATGGGGGTGGGACTTAAACTCGTCGTCGTGAAAGACCCGGCCATCATAGGCGAAAGCACTCCCGTACCCGAGCAGGTCCAGCCGGAAATCCCGGCGTCGGACCCAGCGCCCGTGCGTGAGATCGGCGGCCGGAAAGGCCCCGAGCCGACGCGCTACGGGGATTGGGAAATGAACGGCCGCTGCATCGACTTCTGAGTCGGCGCGGCCGGCACCTGCCACGCGGCCCCGGGTCATGGGCCGTCCAGCGAGGACCTGTCCTGCGATGAGTCACCAACAACGCCCGCTGTCCCCCTACATGCTGGGGCAGACCTATCGTTTCCAGCTCACTTCGGTGATGTCGTTCCTGCACCGGATGAGCGGAATTTTCCTGTCGATCGGCGCGCTCGGCCTTGCGTGGTGGCTGCTTGCCGTCGCCCAGGGCGGCGAGGCGTACGCGAACTTCGCCGAATGCCTGGCCTCTCCGCTGGGCATGATCGCGCTCGCCGGCCTGTCGCTGTCGCTGGTCTACCACCTGCTCAACGGCATCCGCCACCTGCTGTGGGACGCGGGCCACGGCATGGAGATTCCGGAGGTCTACCGCTCCGGCTACGTGGTGGCCGCGCTGACGGTGGTGCTCACGGCCGTGATCTGGTTCGTCGCCATGCGGGGTGGGGCATGAGCACGCAGCGGGTTGGCAAGGCCGAGGGGCCGGTGGAATTCCGTACCCCGCTCAAGCGCGCGCGCGGGCTGGGTTCGGCCAAGTCCGGCACCGGCCACTTCTGGTGGCAGCGGGTGACCGCGGTGGCGCTGGTGCCTTTGGTGGCGTGGTTCATCGGCACCATGGTGTCGCTGGTCGGCGCGGACCTGGCCACGGTCCAGGCCGCGATCGCCAAACCGTGGAACGCGATCGTGTTCGCGCTGTTCGCGGTGGCGCTGTTCTGGCACGCCAAGCTCGGCATGCAGGTGGTGATCGAGGACTACGTCCACACCCGCTGGCTGGAGGTGACCCTCCAGCTTGCCGTCACCTTCATCTGCGCGCTTGGCGCGCTTGCCTCGCTGTACGCCATCGCGCGCATCGCGCTGCTGGCCTGAGCCCCTTCTGACTGAGCTGCAATGACTACTGCCTATCCGATTACCGAACACAAGTACGACATGATCGTCGTCGGCGCCGGCGGCGCCGGCCTGCGCGCCACCTTCGGCCTAGCGCACAAGGGCCTGAAGACGGCGTGCATCACCAAGGTGTTCCCGACCCGCTCGCACACCGTGGCCGCGCAGGGCGGGATCTCCGCCGCGCTCGGCAACATGGGCGAGGACGACTGGCGCTTCCACTTCTACGACACCATCAAGGGGTCTGACTGGCTGGGCGACCAGGACGCGATCCAGTACATGTGCCGCGAGGCGATCCCGGCGATCATCGAGCTCGAGCACCAGGGCGTGCCGTTCTCGCGCACCGAGGAGGGCAAGATCTACCAGCGGCCCTTCGGTGGCATGACCACCCATTACGGCAAGGGCACCGCGCAGCGCACCTGCGCCGCCGCCGACCGCACCGGCCACGCGATCCTGCACACCCTGTACCAGCAGTCGCTGGCGCACGATGCCGAGTTCTTCATCGAATACTTCGCGCTCGACCTGATCATGGACGAGAACGGCGCCTGCAAGGGCGTGCTCGCCCTGGACATGGCCGAGGGCACCCTGCACCTGTTCCGCGCCCACGGCACGGTGCTGGCCACCGGCGGCTACGGCCGCGCCTATTTCTCCGCGACCTCGGCGCATACCTGCACCGGCGACGGCGGCGGCATGGCGCTGCGCGCCGGGCTGGGCCTGCAGGACATGGAGTTCGTGCAGTTCCACCCGACCGGCATCTACGGCGCCGGCTGCCTGATCACCGAGGGCGTGCGCGGCGAAGGCGGGATCCTGCGCAACGCCAGCGGCGAGCGCTTCATGGAGCGCTACGCCCCCAACGCCAAGGACCTGGCCAGCCGCGACGTGGTCAGTCGCTCGATGACGGTCGAGATCCGCGAGGGCCGCGGCGTGGGCGAGCACAAGGACCATATCCACCTGGACCTGACCCACCTGGACCCGGCCGACATCCACAAGAAGCTGCCGGGCATCGCCGAAAGCGCGCGCATCTTCGCCGGCGTGGACGTGGAGAAGCAGCCGATCCCGGTCATCCCCACCGTGCACTACAACATGGGCGGCGTGCCGACCAACTACCACGGCGAAGTGGTGCAGCTGAAGGACGGCAACCCGGACGCAGTGGTCCCGGGCCTGTACGCGATCGGCGAGGCCGGCTGCGTATCGGTGCACGGCGCCAACCGCCTGGGCTCCAACTCGCTGCTGGACCTGGTGGTGTTCGGGCGCGCGGTGGCCAACCGCTGCGCCGAGACCATCAAGCCGGGGCAGGCGCACAAGCGCCTGGCCGACGACGCCTGCGAGCGCTCGCTGTCCAACCTGGACCGCCTGCGCAACGCCACCGGCGACACCCCGACCGCGGTGATCCGCGACCGCATGCAGCGCTCCATGCAGAGCCACGCGGCGGTGTTCCGCACCCAGGAGACCCTGGCCGAAGGCGTGGAGCAGATCCGCGAGATCCGCGAATCCTTCGCCGACGTCAAGGTCAGCGACCGCTCGCTGGTCTGGAACTCGGACCTGGTCGAGACCCTGGAGCTTCAGAACCTGCTGGGCCAGGCGCAGGTGACGATCAATTCTGCCGAGAACCGCAAGGAGTCGCGTGGCGCGCACGCCCGCGAGGACTTCCCGGATCGCGACGACGCGAACTGGCAGAAGCACACCCTGTGCTGGCTGGAAGACGACGGCAGCACCCGCATTGATTACCGCCCGGTGCACATGTACACCCTCGACGACGAAGTCGAGGTGGTACCGCCCGTGGCGCGCGTCTACTGACCGGGGCAACGAGAAACATGGCTGAATTCACCCTCCCCAAGAACTCCAGGATCCAGAAGGGCCGGCACTTCCCGGCGGCCGGGGCCAAGCGCCCGCGCACCTTCAAGGTCTATCGCTGGAGCCCCGACGACGGGCGCAACCCGAGCGTGGACACCTACGAGGTGGACCTGGACGCGTGCGGGCCGATGGTCCTGGACGCGCTGATCAAGATCAAGAACGAGATCGACCCGACGCTCACGTTCCGGCGTTCCTGCCGCGAGGGTATCTGCGGCTCGTGCGCGATGAACATCGACGGCACCAACACCCTGGCCTGCACCCGCGCGATCGAGGATTGCGGCAAGCAGGAGGTCCCGGTCTATCCGCTGCCGCACATGCCGGTGGTCAAGGACCTGGTGCCGGACCTGACCCACTTCTACGCCCAGTACGCTTCGATCAAGCCGTGGATCCGCACCCAGACCCCGGCCCCGCCGGACCGCGAGCGGCTGCAGTCGCCGGCCGAGCGCGAGCGCCTGGACGGCCTGTACGAATGCATCCTGTGCGCCTGCTGCAGCACCGCCTGCCCCAGCTACTGGTGGAACGGCGAACGCTACCTGGGCCCGGCGATCCTGCTGCAGGCCTACCGCTGGATCATCGACAGCCGCGACGAAGACACCGGCGCACGCCTGGATGACCTGGAAGATCCGTTCAAGCTCTACCGCTGCCACACCATCATGAACTGCGCCCGCACCTGCCCCAAGGGCCTGAACCCGGGCAAGGCGATCGGCGAGATCAAGCGGCTGATGCTGGCGCGCCAGGTCTGACCGGCGCGCCGTGACCCCGGAAGACCAGGCCGAACTGCGTCGCCTGCGCTGGCGGGCACGCCGCGGCATGCGCGAGCTGGACGTGCTGTTCAACCGCTACCTCGACCAGGCATGGGCGGGGGATTCCGAAGAACAGCGCGGGGTTTTCCTACGGCTCCTGGACTGCGAGGACGATAGGCTCTGGCGCTGGTTCATGGGCTACGAGGAAGTCCCCGATGCCGGACTCCGGGCGTTCGTCGAACGCATCCGCAACCTGCCGCATTGATTGGCGCCCCTCGCGGCTGATGTGCGCGGGCCTGGTGGCGCTGTCGCTGCTGGCCGCCTTCGCGGTGCTTGCTTCTGAAATGCCGCCCCTGGCCGCGTGGCCGCTTGCGCTGGCTGCGCTGGCCCATGGCGCCGGGCTGGCGTGGAAGCACGCGCGCCGTCCGGCGCGCCGGTTCGTATTCGCCGGACAGGATGCGCCGGTCGAAGTGGACGGCGAGCCGGTGCGCGAGGCCAGCGTGACCTGGCGCGGGCCGCTGGCCTTCGTGCGCTGGCGCGACCGCACGGGGCACGCCCGGCACCTGGCCTGGTGGCCGGACACCCTGGCTGGCCACGCGCGGCGTGAACTGCGGCTGGCGGCGCCGCTGCGCCGGGCTGCGCGGCGGGTGGATTCGGTGGCACCATAGCGCGATGTTCAAACCCGTCCCCGTCGCGATCGGCCTGCGCTACCTGCGTGCAAAGCGCCGCAACGGCTTCATCTCCTTCATCTCCCTGGCGTCGATCCTGGGTATTGCCATTGGCGTGGCGGTGCTGATCACCGCGCTGGCGGTGATGAGCGGCTTCCAGCGCGAGATCCGCGACCGGATGTTGGAGATGACCGCACACGCCACCATCAGCGCCCACGGCGAGACGATGCAGAACTGGGAAGGCGCGGTGGACGAGGCCGCGCTGGACAACCGGGTCGCCGGGGCGGCTCCCTACGTCGAGACCCAGGCCCTGATTGCCGGCCCGCGGCGCGAGCCGGCGGTGCTGCAGGGCGTGGTGCCCGGATACGAGCAGCAGGTTTCGAAGATCGGGGCGCACATGGTGGACGGCAGCCTGGACGACCTGGCGCCGGGCAGCTTCAACATCGTGCTGGGCCGTGAGCTGGCGCTGTGGCTGGGCGTGGGCGTGGGCGACCGGGTGATCGTCACCACCGATTTCCAGGCCACGCCGATGGGCGCGGTGCCGCAGCTCAAGCGCTTCACCGTCAGCGGCCTGTTCCAGGTCGGGCACCAGCAGTTCGACAAGGGCCTGGCGGTGGTCAACATGGAGGACCTGCAGCGGGTGCTGCGGATCGGCGACGGGGTCACCGGCGTGCGCCTGCGGCTGCACGACATGGACCTGGCCGGGTCGGTGGCACGCGACCTGGCGCTGCGCCTGCAGGGCCCGTACATGGTCAGCGACTGGAGCAGCGAGAACGCCAACATGTTCCGCGCCCTGCGGCTGGAGAAGACCATGATCGCGATCCTGCTGTCGCTGATCATCGCCATGGGCGCGTTCAATCTGGTGTCCTCGCAGGTAATGCTGGTTACCGACAAGCAGGCCGACATCGCGATCCTGCGCACCCTGGGCCTGACCCCGCGTGGGGTGATGCAGACCTTCATGGTCCAGGGGTCGATGATCGGCATCTTCGGCACCCTGATCGGCGTGGCCGGGGGGATCCTGCTCACCCTCAACCTGGAACACATCCTGCGGGCGATCGAACGGGTGTTCGACGTGGTGCTGATCCCGCCCGACGTGTACTACATCACCGGCCTGCCGACCGAGCTCAACGCGCATGACGTCGCGCTGATCGGCGTGGTCGCACTGGCGATGGCGCTGGTGGCCACGGTCTATCCGGCGTGGCGGGCGGCCCGCACCGCGCCGGCGGAGGCGTTGCGCTATGAATGATGCCGTCGTCCGCGCCGAAAACCTGGGCATGACCTACAGCGAAGGTGGGCTCAACACGGCCGTGTTCTCCGGGCTGGACTTCGAGGTCGCAGCCGGGGAAACGGTGGCGATCCTGGGCGCCTCGGGCGCCGGCAAGAGCACGCTGCTGCACCTGCTGGGCGGGCTGGATACCCCCAGTGCCGGCGAGGTCTACGTGGCCGGGCAGCGGATGAGCGCGCTCTCCGACGCCGCCCGGGGCCGGCTGCGCAACGGCGCGCTGGGTTTTGTCTACCAGTTCCATCACCTGCTGCCGGAGTTCACCGCGCTGGAGAACGTGATGCTGCCGGTGCTGCTGGCCGGGGAAGACGTGAAGCAGGCTACCGGGCGGGCCCGGGCGCTGCTGGAGTCGGTCGGCCTGGGGGCGCGGATGGCGCACAAGCCAGGCGAGCTGTCGGGCGGCGAACGCCAGCGCGCGGCGGTGGCCCGCGCCCTGGTCAACCGGCCGGCCTGCGTGCTCGGCGACGAGCCCACCGGCAACCTGGACCAGAAGACCGCGGCGACGGTGTTCGAGCTGATGCTGGCCCTCAACCGCGACCAGCGCACCAGCCTGGTGGTGGTGACCCACGACCGGGGCCTGGCGCGCCGGCTGGACCGGGTGCTGGAGCTGCAGGAGGGCCGGCTGCGCCCGCTTGCACGGGCCGAGATCTAGGAGCGAAATACCCATACGCTTGCGTGTGGAAGTGTGTTAGCTTTCCGTTCAAGGCACATGAACGTGCCAGGCGCAGGTCACGACCCCCACCGGGACTGAAGCCGACAACTGCGGGCCATTGCGCCCGTCCTTTCTGTCGACTTGATCAAACTGGTTTGGGGGACGTCATTCATGCATTCGATCCATCCGCAACGCAATCTCCTGGCTGCGGCCGTGCTGGCCGGCCTCGTTGCCCTTTCCCAGGTTCCGCTTGCGCAGGCGCAGGACGCGCAGCCCGCCGCAGAGGATCGTGAGGAGCAGCAAGCCACCACGCTCGCCACCCTGACCGTCACCGCGCAGAAGCGCGAAGAGGCGCTGCAGGACGTGCCGATCGTGGTCAACGTGCTGCCCGAGCAGCTGCTGCTCGACACCGGCGTGCGCGACATCAAGGACATGCAGGTGCTGGTGCCGGGCCTGACCGTGACCAGCACCCAGTCCGCGGCGCAGACCACCGCGCGCATCCGCGGCATCGGTACCGTGGGCGACAACCCCGGGCTGGAATCATCGGTCGGCGTGGTCATCGACGGGGTGTACCGCGCGCGCAACAGCGTCGGCTTCGGCGACCTTGGCGAACTGGACAGGATCGAGGTGCTCAAGGGCCCACAGGGCACCGTGTTCGGCAAGAATACTTCCGCCGGCGTGATCAACGTGGTCACCCGCCGCCCCAGCTACAGCCAACAGGTCGAGGGCGAGGTGACCGTGGGCAACTATGGCCTGGTGGGCGTGGGGGGATCCTACAACGACGCCTTGAACGACAACGCCGCGTTCCGCGTCTACGCCACCAAACGCAAGCGCGACGGCGTGGACGACGTGTTCGTGGCGAACGGGCCGCGCCGGCAAACCGACGACGCCGACCAGAACTACCACGCGATGCGGCTGCAGCTCCTGCTTGAGCCGACCCCGGACCTGACGATCAACCTCGCGGGTGACTACGCGAGCCGCGAAGAAAGCTGCTGCGTGACCATGACCACCGATCGCGGCCCGACCGCGGACATCATCGATGCGCTGACCCCCGGGGGGGAGGGCATCATCCCGACGCCGGACCTGGACCGCCGCCTGGCCTACGCCAACCGCACGTCCGAGCAGGACCTGAAGGACAAGGGCGTCTCGGCCGAGGTCAACTGGACCACGCCGTGGGCGAACAACGCGGTGCTGACCTCGATCACCGCAGCGCGTACCTGGGACGCGATCACCAGCATCGACTTCGACTACAGCGCCGCCGACATCATGTACCGGCCGGCGGACGAGGACTACTCGCTGGTTGCGTTCGACACCTTCAGCCAGGAGTTCAGGCTGACCGGTTCGACCGATCGCGTCGACTGGATGGTGGGCCTGTTCTATTCCGATGAGGACCTGACGCGCAACGATTCCTACTTCATGGGCCCGGCATACGAGCCGTACCTGTCCACGCTGGTGGGCAGCCAGGTGCTCGCCGGCCTGTCGCAGGCCGTCGACGGCCTGCAACAGGCGGTCGGGCCGCTTGGCCTGAGCGTGAACCAGGCCAACCCGGCCACGTTCTTCTCCGAGATCACCGGGCAGCCGTTCGGCACCAACTTCACCGGCGTCGGGGCCCACGACCAGTACTCGCAGAGCGCCAAGAGCGCGGCAATTTTCACCAACAACACCTTCCACGTCAGTGACGCGCTCGACGTCACCGTGGGCCTGCGCTACACCCGCGAGAAGAAGACCCTGGATTCGCACTTCACCAACCCCAATGGCAGTGCGGCCTGCGGAATCACCCTGTCTGATCCGGCGGCCGCCGTGGGCGGGGCGATGATCGGGCGCGTCGACGGTTTCGCCAACCTGCCGCCGGCGCTGCAGCAGCAGCTCATGGCACAGATGCTGCCGCAGTTGACCCCGGCCATCGAGCAGGTGGCCGGCTACATGTGCCTGCCCTGGGCGAACGCCCTGCACAACGGCCGTGACACCTACCAGGAACGCACCGAGAAGGAGTGGTCCGGCACGGTGAAGGTGGCCTACGACTTCTCCGACGACCTGATGGGCTACGTGTCGGCGGCGCGCGGCTACAAGGGCGGCGGCTTCAACCTCGACCGCGTGCAGGTCGGGGTCACGCCGCAGGACGACACCCACTTCCCGGGCGAGTTCGTCGACAGCTTCGAGGTGGGCATGAAGTCGACCTGGGCCGACGGCAACCTGCTGTTCAACGCGGCGGTGTTCCACCAGGAGTACGAGGACTTCCAGCTCAACAGCTTCCTGGGCACGGCGTTCGTGGTGCGTTCGATCCCGAAGGTGACCTCGACCGGCGTGGACATGGACGTGCTGTGGCAGACGGGCGTGGAAGGGCTGATGCTGCAGGGCGGCCTGACCTACGCCGATACCCAGTACGGCAACGACCTGCTGCCGGACCCGGACCTGCACCTGCTGCCCGGCAACCAGATGAGCTTCGCGCCGAAGTGGTCGGGCAACGCCTCGGTCACCTACGACTGGGATATCGGCTCCAACCTGCTGGGCCGCTTCAACATCGGCGCCAAGTACATGTCCGACTACAACACCGGCTCGGACCTGGATCCGCAGAAGGAGCAGGAGGGCTATGCGCTGGTCAACGCCCGCATCGGCTTCGGTCGCCAGGACCGCCGCTGGATGGTCGAGTTCTGGGGCCAGAACCTGACCGACGAGACCTACAAGCAGGTCGGCATTGACGCGCCGATCCAGACCGGTTCGTGGAATGCCTACCTGGGCGCTCCGCGCACCTACGGCATGACCCTGCGCGTGCGCTACTGACCACAACAGGCAAGTGAGGCTGGCCCGCGCATCTCCGGATGCGCGGGCTTTTTCTGCAAGGGGTGCGACAATCCGGGCAAGCCCGTTCCGCGAGCGACGCCTGTGATGGACAAAGCCCCCAACGACGACACCCTGCGCGAACTTGCACAGGCGACCGGCAAGCAGCTGCGCGCCGGCCGCCACATGCTGGTCACGGCCGAAAGCTGCACCGGCGGATGGATCGCGAAGGTCGTCACCGATGTCGCCGGTTCCTCGGACTGGTTCGACTGCGGCCTGGTCGCCTACAGCTACGAGGCCAAGCAGGCGTTCCTGGGCGTGCAGGCCAACACCCTGGAGGAACACGGCGCGGTCAGCCGCGAAACCGCGATGGAGATGGTGTCCGGCGCGCTGGTGCAATCGGGCGCGACGATGGCCGTGGCGGTGACCGGGATCGCCGGCCCGGGTGGCGGTACCGAGGACAAGCCGGTGGGCACGGTGTGGGTGGCGTGGAAGCGCCGCGCCGGTTATGCCCACGCCGAGTTGTTCCACTTCGCCGGCGACCGCGATGCGGTCCGGCGCCACACGGTGATGGTGGCGCTGCAGGGGCTGGAGCGGCTGCTGTGAACGCGCCGCTGCCCGGCCGGCGGCCCGGAGGGCCCGGCTGATGTGGGAGACCCTGGGCACCGTCCGTGACCTGGGCCGGCTGCAGGAAATCGCCTCGGTCCTGATGCGCTACGGCTTCGGCGAGTTCGTGCAACGCATCGGGCTGGCCGGCGCGCTGGAGCGGGCCGGGCGGCTGTTGCACCGTTCGCAGGGTGAAGATGACAAGCCGCGCATGGAGCCGGCGATGCGCCTGCGGCACGCGCTGCAGGACCTGGGGCCCACCTTCGTCAAGCTCGGCCAGGTGCTGGCCACCCGCGTGGACCTGCTGCCGCCGGAGTGGATCGCCGAGCTCGGCAAGCTGCAGAACGCGGTCCCGGCACTGCCCTGGGAAGACATCCGCCCGCAGTTGGTCGAGGACCTGGGCGCGGAGCCGGAACACGTCTTTGACAGGATCGAGCATGACGCGCTGGCGGCGGGTTCGCTGGCCCAGACCCATCGCGCCTGGCTGGATGACGGCCGGCCGGTGGTGTTGAAGGTGCGCCGGCCCGGGATCCGAGAGCTGGTCGAGGCCGACCTGCGGCTGCTCGCGCGGTTGGCCGAGATCATCGAGGCGCGCGCGCCCGACCTGCGCCGCTATCGCCCGACCGGCATCGTGCAGCAGTTCGGCGCCTCGCTGCGCGCGGAGCTGGATTTCGCCGCCGAGTGCCGCAACGCCGAGCGCATCGCAGGCAATTTCGAAGGCGACGACCGGATTGCCGTCCCCGGCATCCACTGGCAGTGGACCTGCGAACGGCTCAACGTGCAGGAGTTCATGGACGGCATCCCGGGCGGCGACATGGCGGCGGTGGAGGCGGCCGGCCTGGACCGCCACGAACTGGCCGGAACCGGCGCCGGGATCGTGCTCAAGATGGTGCTCGAGGACGGCCTGTTCCACGCCGATCCGCATCCGGGAAACGTTTTCTACCTGCCGGAAGGCCGCATCGGCGTGATCGACTTCGGCATGGTCGGCCGGGTGGGGGAGCGACGCCGGCAGGAGGTGGCTCAGCTCCTGCACGGCATGGTCGCGCAGGATGCCGAAGCGGTGGCCGACATCCTGCTTGGGTGGACCGATGGCGACAGCGATGTCGAGGAAGGCAGGCTGCAGACCGATGTGGACGCCTTCGTCGACCAGTACCGCGGGGTGCCGCTCAAGGAGCTGCGGATGGGCGCGCTGCTGCTTGACGTATCCGCGATGCTGCGGCGGAACAAGCTGACCCTGCCGCCGGACCTGGCGCTGATGATCAAGGCCTTCCTGACCCTGGAAGGACTCGGGCGCCAGCTGGATCCGGACTTCGACATGGCCGCCCAGGCCCAGCCCTATCTGGAGCGGGCGTTGCTGCAGCGCTACTCGCCCGGTGCGCTGGCCCGGCGTGGCCGGCGCACGGTGTCCGGGGCGCTGGACCTGATCGGCAGCCTGCCGAGGGACCTGCGGCGGCTGCTGCAGGCGGCCCGGCGCGGGCGGCTGCGGGCGCAGATCGAGGTCACTTCGCTGAAAGACTTCGGCGACCAGATCAACAGCGCCGCCAACCGGCTGACGGTGGGGGTGATCACCGCGGCGCTGATCATCGGTTCGTCGATCGTGATGAATGCCGTCGGCGGTGGGGTGTCCAGCCGCGGCCTGATGGCGCTGGGGGTGCTGGGTTTCGTCGGCGCCGCGCTCAGCGGGATCTGGATCGTGTTCTCGATCTGGCGCAGCGGCCGCAACCGGTAGGAGTTGACTGTCCCTGTTGTTAGTAGCAATACTACCAACATGCAGATCACCGATACCCAGCGCGACATCCTGGCCCTGATTGGCGAGCGGATCGAGGCCGAAGGCGTGCCGCCCTCACAGACCGAGATTGCCCGCGCTTTCGGCTTCAGCAGCGTACGCGCCGCCCAGTACCACCTTGAGGCGCTGGAGGCGGCCGGGGCGATCGAGCGTGTGCCGGGCAGGGCCCGCGGCATCCGCCTGCTGGTGTCGCCGGAGCAGCCGCAACGCAGCCTTGATCTGGGCGGGGCGGCGGATGAGAACGCGCTGCGCCTGCCGGTGCTGGGCCAGGTGGCGGCGGGCACGCCGATCGGCGCCGACGCTCCCCAGTCCCTGGACGCGGACGACTACCTGATCCTGGATCGGGTGCTGTTTTCGCCGTCGCCCGACTACCTGCTCAAGGTCAAGGGCGACTCGATGCGCGACGAGGGCATCTTCGATGGCGACCTGATCGGCGTGCACCGCACCGGCGATGCCCGCTCCGGCCAGATCGTGGTGGCGCGGGTGGACGAAGAGGTCACGGTCAAGCTGCTCAAGCTGGGCAGCGACCGCATCCGCCTGCTGCCGCGCAACCCGGACCACGCGCCGATCGAGGTGTTGCCCGACCAGGATTTCGCCATCGAGGGCCTGTACTGCGGCCTGGTCAGGCCCAACCGTTGAGCCGGGCCGGCGCCAGCCCCCTGTTTCCGGCGCGTTCCCCGGCGCGCGCCGGGGCGTTCTCCTACCCGTCGCAGCGGCGTTCCCGGCTGGCCGCCGCTGGCCGCGTTGCCGACGATTCAAGTGTGGTCGCAGCCACTGCGACCCGCCCCCGATAGATTGCCCACCAACCCGGATTACACATTGCAGAGGAAAGCCAAGATGGACGAGAACAAGAAGCGCGCGCTGGCAGCCGCCCTGGGCCAGATCGAAAAGCAGTTCGGCAAGGGCTCGGTGATGCGCATGGGCGACGGTACCGCCCAGGCTGTCGAATCGATTCCCACCGGCTCCCTGCTGCTGGACCTGGCGCTGGGCATCGGCGGCCTGCCCAAGGGCCGGGTGGTGGAAATCTACGGGCCGGAGTCGTCGGGCAAGACCACCCTGACCCTGCAGACCATCGCCGAATGCCAGAAACAGGGCGGCACCGCCGCCTTCATCGACGCCGAGCATGCGCTTGATCCCACCTATGCGGCGAAGCTGGGCGTCAACGTCGACGACCTGCTGCTCTCGCAGCCGGACACCGGCGAGCAGGCGCTGGAGATCGCTGACATGCTGGTGCGTTCGAACGCAGTGGACATGGTGGTGGTCGACTCGGTCGCCGCGCTCACCCCCAAGGCCGAGATCGAGGGCGAGATGGGCGACCAGCTCCCCGGCCTGCAGGCGCGGTTGATGAGCCAGGCGCTGCGCAAGCTGACCGGCAACATCAAGCGCAGCAACTGCATGGTGTTCTTCATCAACCAGCTGCGCCACAAGATCGGCATCATGATGCCGGGCCAGAGCCCGGAGACCACCAGTGGCGGCAATGCGCTGAAGTTCTATTCCTCGGTGCGCCTGGACATCCGCCGCATCGGCTCCATCAAGAAGGGCGACGAGATCATTGGCAACCAGACCAAGATCAAGGTGGTCAAGAACAAGATGGCGCCGCCGTTCAAGCAGGTGGTCACCGAGATCCTGTACGGCCAGGGCATCAGCCGCGAGGGCGAGCTGATCGACATGGGCGTGGACGCCAAGCTGGTCGAGCGGGCGGGTGCCTGGTACAGCTATGGCAAGGAGCGCATCGGCCAGGGCAAGGAGAACGCCCGCCAGTACCTGAAGGACAATCCGGAGGTGGCCGCGCGCCTGGAAGCACAGGTCCGCGAGAAGCTGATGCCCGAGCCGGTGGACGCGGAAGAGAAGGATGGCGCCAAGGAAGACGCAGAGGCCTGACTTGTCCGCCGAGTCCAGGCAAGGCCGACGCCGGAAACGGCCCGAGCCCAGCCCCGCCCAGCGGGCGCTGGGCCTGCTGGTGCGGCGCGAACATTCGCGCCGCGAGCTCGAGCGCAAGCTCGCGGCGCGCGGGGTGGAAGAGGGGGAGGCCGCGCAGGCGATCGAGCTGATGCGCGAGCAGGGCTGGCAGGATGACACCCGGTTCGCGGTGAGCCTGGCCCGCAGTCGCGCCGGGGCCGGCTACGGGCCGCTCCGGATCCGTCAGGAACTGGGCATGCACGACCTGGATGCAGGCGCGGTTGAAGCCGCGTTCGAAACCCTGGCCGAAGACGGCGAGGACGACTGGACGGGCAGGGCCCGCGCCCTGGTCGAGCGCCGCTATGGTTCGTTGGAGGAGGTCGATCGCGCCCGGCGGCACAAGGCCGCCGAGCACCTGCTGCGACGTGGCTTCGAGGTGGAGACCGCCCGCCGGGTGACCGGCTTCATGCCAGACGACTGAACGTGCAGCCGCGCCGGTCTGGTGCTGTTAACCTAGTGTGTTCAGATCCCAGCACCCCGGGTTGTCAGCTCCACGCCATGGCCGCATTTTTGGACCGGCCGGGCGCCGGACGGCGCCCTCCACGCCTGCCTCACGCCTGCCGACTCCAAAGATGAAAACCACTTCCGACATCCGCCGGGAATTCCTCGACTTTTTCCGCACCCGTGGCCACACCATCGTGCCTTCCGCGCCGCTGGTGCCCGGCAACGATCCCACCCTGTTGTTCACCAATTCGGGCATGGTCCAGTTCAAGGACGTGTTCCTGGGCGCCGAGAAGCCCGGCTACTCGCGCGCGGTCGACGTGCAGCGCTGCCTGCGCGCCGGCGGCAAGCACAACGACCTGGACTCGGTGGGCTACACCGCCCGCCACCACACCTTCTTCGAGATGCTGGGCAACTGGTCGTTCGGCGACTACTTCAAGAAGGAAGCCATCGCCTGGTCCTGGGAGCTGCTGACCGAAGTGTGGAAGCTGCCTGCCGAGCGGCTGCTGGCCACCGTCTACCACACCGACGACGAGGCCTACGCGATCTGGCGCGACGACATCGGCCTGCCGCCCGAGCGCATCATCCGCATCGGCGACAACCACGGCGCGCCGTTTGCCTCGGACAATTTCTGGCAGATGGCGGATACCGGCCCCTGCGGGCCTTCCAGCGAGATCTTCTACGACCACGGCCCGCACATCCACGGCGGCCCGCCCGGCTCGCCGGACGAGGACGGTGACCGCTTCATCGAGATCTGGAACCTGGTGTTCATGCAGTTCGACCGCCAGCCCGACGGCAGCCTGCAGCCGCTGCCGGCGCCGTGCGTGGATACCGGCATGGGCCTGGAGCGCCTTGCCGCGATCCTGCAGGGGGCGCACAGCAATTATGAAATCGACCTGTTCCAGACCTTGATCGCGCGCGCGGCCGAACTGACCGGCACCGCGGACCTGGGCAACAAGTCGCTGCGGGTGATCGCCGACCACATCCGTGCCGCCGCGTTCCTGGTGGTGGACGGGGTGCTGCCCTCCAACGAGGGGCGCGGCTACGTGCTGCGCCGGATCATCCGCCGCGCCCTGCGCCATGGCTGGATGCTGGGCGTGCGCGAGGCATTCTTCCATCGGCTGGTGGCGACCGTGGATGAACTCATGGGCGAGGCCTACCCGGAGCTGCGCGCCCAGCGCGGTGCGGTCGAGCGCGCGCTCAAGGCCGAGGAGGCGCGCTTCGCCGAAACCCTGGACTCGGGCATGCGGATCTTCGACGAGGTTGCCGGCCGCTGCGGTGGCACGATCCCCGGCGCGGACGCGTTCCGGCTTTACGACACCTACGGCTTCCCGCTGGACCTGACCCAGGACATCGCACGCGAGCGCGGCCTGGAGGTCGACCAGGCCGGCTTCGACGCGGCCATGGCGAAGCAGCGCGAAACCGCGCGTGCGGCGGGCAGGTTCAGCGGCGGCGTGACCCTGCCGGCCGAACTGGTTGCGAAACTGCAGCCGACCCGTTTCCTGGGCTATGACGAGCTGCAGGCGGAAGGGCTCGAAGTGGTCGCGCTGCTGCGCGAGGGCAGCCCGGTGGACGCAATCGAGGCGGGTGACGAAGCGGTGGTGGTCCTGGACCGGACCCCGTTCTACGCAGAGTCCGGCGGCCAGGTCGGCGATGCCGGCGAGCTGCAGGGGCAGGGCGTGCGCTTCGCCGTCGACGATACCCGCAAGCTGGCCGGCCAGTTCCACGGCCACTTTGGCCGGCTGCTTTCCGGCAGCCTGCGCGTGGGCGACCGCGTGCCCGGCGCGGTGGACGCCGCGCGCCGCGCCAGCATCGTCCTCAACCACAGCGCCACCCACCTGTTGCACGGCGCGCTGCGCGGCCTGCTTGGCACCCACGTGCAGCAGAAGGGTTCGCTGGTCGCGCCCGACCGCCTGCGCTTCGACTTCTCGCATATCCAGCCGGTAACCGGCGACGAACTCGCTGAAATTGAACGCGAGGTAAACCAGCAGGTGCGCGCCAACCATCCCGTGGTGACCCGGGAAATGGGCATGCAGGACGCCATGGATGCCGGTGCGATCGCCCTGTTCGGCGAGAAGTACGGCGACCGGGTGCGGGTGGTGCAGATGGGCGAGTCGGTCGAACTGTGCGGCGGCACCCACGTCGGTCGCACCGGCGAGATCGGCCTGTTCAAGCTGGTCTCCGAAGGCGGTGTCTCCGCCGGCGTGCGCCGCGTGGAGGCATTGACCGGGCAGGCCGCGCTGGACCACGTGGCCGCCGGCGAAGGCGCGTTGCAGCAGGCTGCGGGCCTGCTGGGCGGCACCACCGGCGAAGTCGCCGGCAAGCTGCGCGGGCTGCTGGAGCGGCAGAAGAAGATCGAACGCGAGCTGGAAGCGCTCAAGGCCAAGGCTGCCAGCGGGGCCACCGCCGACTTGGCAGCGGGCGCGGTCGAGGTCGCCGGGATCAAGGTCCTGGCCGCGCGGCTGGAGGGCATTGACGCCAAGGCGCTGCGCGAGGCCGTCGACCAGCTTAAGCAGAGACTCAAGGACGCGGTTGTAGTCTTGGCGGGAGTCAGCGGTGGAAAGGCCTCCCTGGTGGCCGGAGTCGGCGGCGCTGCCGCCGGACGGATCAAAGCCGGGGACGTGCTCGCGCACGTGGCCAGCCAGATCGGCGGCAAGGGCGGTGGGCGCCCGGACCTGGCCCAGGGCGGCGGCCCCGACGGCCCGGAACTGGTTGCCGCGCTGGATGGAGTGAACGAATGGGTCGCCGAAAGACTCCAATAACCTGACCCGGCAATGGCCGGGCGTGACTTTTCACCTAGTCGCAGCCGGGCGGTGGCCGGTATCATCACTGGTTGCCGTTAATTGAATGCAGGCGGCGCCGCGGGCCGGATAGCCCGGGCGCAGCCGCTGGCGGATCAACCGCCAGTCCATGGAGAGCTTTATGTTGATTTTGACGCGACGCGTTGGAGAGACCCTGATGATCGGTGACACCGTCACCGTCACGGTGCTCGGCGTCAAGGGGAACCAGGTAAGGATCGGGATCACCGCGCCCAAGGACGTTGCCGTCCACCGCGAGGAGATCTACCAGCGGATCCAGCACGATGAAGGTGCTGGCGGTCCGTCCGAACCCGAAGCTGCAGACGGGGATTTGCCGCAGTCCAGGTGAGCCGGTATCCTTCGCGCCTGCCCCGCGCACAT
Source organism: Luteimonas sp. (assembly GCA_052090405.1). Lineage (GTDB taxonomy): Bacteria > Pseudomonadota > Gammaproteobacteria > Xanthomonadales > Xanthomonadaceae > Luteimonas. Next base: position 51,013 of record JBQDAV010000011.1, on the reverse strand, counting down.
GCGTGTGGGGTGCAGGTCGTTACGGAGAGTTGCCCGAGTGGCTGAAGGGGCTCCCCTGCTAAGGGAGTATAGGGTTTATAGCTCTATCGAGGGTTCGAATCCCTCACTCTCCGCCAGCTTCCTGCAAGGTCCGGATTTCGCTGTTTGCATTGACGAACGCCGGTCCACATTCCATAATTCCGCTTCTGCGCGCCCGTAGCTCAGCTGGATAGAGCACCAGGCTACGAACTTGGGGGTCGGAGGTTCGAATCCTTCCGGGCGCGCCATTACACAGCAAAGGGCCAACGGGCGATGTCCGTTGGCCCTTTTGCTTTTGTGGCGTTGGAACGCGTTTGGAACCTGACCCTGTTCGCCACTTCATTCACGGGAGCGGCGCTATTCTTGCTGGATGAATCCATTGATCCCTGTCCTGGGCGAGCCGGAAGCAGAAGAGCTGCGCCGGGCCCGCGACCTGCTGGAAAACCCCGGCCTGGCGGCCCAGCTTGCCAACGCCGTCGGTGCGCCGATGGAGTACGTACTGGCGCGGCGGCTGCCGGCGTCGGTGACGAAGCTGATCAATACCTCCACGCGCAAGGCGCTGGAGCAGTCGCTGCGGGTGGCGACTTCCACCATGCGACGCGGCGTGGCGCATCCGCCCGCGCGTACCCGCACGCACACGTTCGCGGTGGCTGCCACCGGTGCGGCGGGCGGGGCGTTTGGCCTTGCAGGCCTGGCCATCGAACTGCCGGTGACCACGACCATGATCCTGCGTTCGATCGCCGACATTGCCCGCAGCCAGGGCGAGGACCTGGATGATCCGGCCGCGACCCTGGCCTGCTTCGAAGTGTTGACGATGGGCGGGCGCAGCGGCGACGACGACGGCGCCGAGTCGGGCTACTTCGCCGCGCGCGCGGTACTGGCGCAGCAGGTGGCGGCGGCGGCCGAGTACATCGCGGTGCACGGGGTGGTGAACAACAGCGGGCCGGCGATCGTGCAGGTGTTGGCGGCGATCGGTTCGCGGTTCTCGGTGAAGGTCAGCCAGAAGGTGGCGGCGCAGGCGGTGCCGGTGGTGGGCGCGGTCACCGGCGCGACGCTCAACACGCTGTTCATGCGCCACTTCCAGCGCATGGCGAGGGGGCATTTCATCGTGCGCGGGATGGAGCGGCGGCACGGGGAGGTCGCGGTGCGCAAGGCGTATGAGGCGCTGGGCAAGCAGGCTCAGGCTCAAGGGTGACCGCTCCTACGGGGGAGGGGCTTTTTCGCCGTGGGGTGGTGCCGTGGTCAGCCAGTCGGCGACGGGCTGGGGGTGCTTCATCCAGGTGAAATGATCGGCGCGGGCGCCGAGCCGAACGCCGTCGAAGGCCTCGACCTGCGCGTGGGCGTTGGGCAGTTTCGAGAGCATGAAGCGCAGCGATGACTCGGGGCCGAGCCAGTCCGATGCCATGACCACGGCCTGCACCGGCGCCTGGATCTGCGCCATGCCGGCCTCCAGGTCCGCGTCCACGCCGCGCCCCGCGTAGATTCCGGTGAGTCCCGTTCGCGCCCAGTCACGAACAAGGCCGCGTGCCTCGTTGCCGCCAAAGCCGATCCTGCGGCCGGGCAGGGCGCCGTTGCGGTCTGACAGCCATGGCAGGAACCGGTAAACCAGCGGCAGCAGCGGGCGATGCGGGAAGGGGAACGCGCGCCAGTACGGCGCGCCGCTGGCGACCAGCCAGATCCGCTGCGCGGTTTCCGGCGCCGTGGCCAGCAGGCAGCACGCGAGCTGACCGCCCAGGCTGTGGCCGCCGATGATGGCCTGGATTCCGGGATGCAGCCGCCGCAGGGCGGCTGCGCTCGCGGGCAGGTCGAGTTCAAGCAGTTCGCGGTAGCCCCAGTCGCAGTCGCGGCCGGCGCGCAGGCTGCTGCTGCCGGCGCCGCGCCATTCGTGTACGTAGGCGGCCACGCCGCGGGCGGCCAGCGCCTGAGCGAACGGCAGGTAGTGCTTCGCGCCCACGCCCAGCGCCGGCAACCAGAGCAGGGCCGTATGGGGCCGGTCCGGAATGCAGCCGGCCAGGCTCCAGCGGTGACCGTCCGCGGTTCGCAGTTCGATCGAGGCTGCGTCGGTCACCGTGCCTGGGCGCTGGCGCCGAAGTGATCGAGCACCAGGACGTCGCCGCGCCCGGGCGGGTAACCGGTCCGCAGGGCGCGATGCACGTAGTCGGTGGCCCCGGCGCAGGCTTCGCGCACGCTCATGCCGCGGCACAGGTGGGCAGCGATGGCAGCGGCAAGTGTGCAGCCGGTGCCGTGCGCGTCGCGCGGCAGGCGCGGGTGCGAGAATTCGTGCACGCCGCCGTCCGCCTCGGCGAGCAGGTCGACGACGTGGTCTGCGCCGTCCTCCAGGTGCCCGCCCTTGAGCAGCACCGCCCGCGCGCCGGCGGTGAGCAGGTCGGCGGCGGCGGCGCGCATGGCGTCGCGGTCTGCAATCGTGCGCCCGAGCAGCAGTTCGGCTTCGGGCAGGTTGGGGGTGAGCACGGCGGCGCCGGGCAGCAGGCGCGCACGCAGGGCGTCGAGCGCGCTGGTTTCAAGCAGGCGCGCGCCGGAAGTCGCGATCATTACCGGGTCCAGTACCAGCGGCGGCGATCCATGCGCCTGCAGGCCGTCGGCAACGGCGTTGATGACATCGGCGTTGGCCAGCATGCCGATCTTCACCGCGCCGATGTCGAAGTCGTCGAAGCAGGCGTCGATCTGCGCGCGCAGGAAGTCCAGCGGCGGCACGTGCACTGCGGTCACGCCGCGGGTGTGCTGGGCGGTGAGCGCTGCGATGGCCGACAGGCCGTGCACGCCGTGGGCGGCGAAGGCCTTCAGGTCGGCCTGGATGCCGGCGCCGCCGCCGGAGTCGGAGCCGGCGATGGTCAGCGCGCAGGGGAAGGTGGCCAAGCCTGGCAAGGCGGATGCAGAAGAGTGGGACATCCCCATATTGTGCCGCAGGAGCGCGCGTGGCGCGTTCCTAGTCGCGGTCGACGATGGAGCGGGCGAGGGCGACGGCACGCTCGAAATTGGAAACGAAGTACAGCCGCCCGGGCTCCTCCTGCAGGCGCATGTCGACCAGGATCCGGTTGGGCTGCGGCTGCAACCCGGAAATGACCAGCACGATGCCCTTGCGCCGGCAGCGCTCGACCAGCGTCCTGAGCGCGTGCACGCCGCTGGCGTCGATCATCGGCACCACCCGCATGCGCAGGATGAACACCTTGGGCGTCTCGTAGAGGCGGTCGAGCAGGCTGTCCAGGCGGTTGGCGGCGCCGAAGAACAGCGGGCCGGCGATCTGGTAGGCCTCCACGCCGGCTGGCAGCATCCTGCGTTGCTCGCCCTCGGCCATGGGCGGCGTGCCGTCCCGATGCAGGTCATCATCCAGCGTGCGCACGCCCGAGCTGATCTCCACCGCCTCGGACATGCGATACATGAACACCAGCGCGGCCACCACGATGCCGGCCTGGATCGCCACGGTCAGGTCGAAGAACACGGTCAGGCCGAAGGTCAGCAGCAGTACCACGCGATCGCCGATGGGCGCGGACATGGTGGCGCGGAAGTTCTCGTGCTCGCTCATGTTCCAGGCCACCACCAGCAGCACGGCAGCCAGCGCCGCCAGCGGCACGTAGCCCATCAGCGGGGCGAGCAGCAGCAGGAAGGCCAGCAGGAAGGCGGCGTGCAGCATGCCCGACACTGGTGAACGCGCGCCGGCGCGGATGTTGGTGGCGGTGCGCGCGATCGCGCCGGTCGCCGGCAGGCCGCCGAACAGCGCGGAACCCACGTTGGCCACGCCCTGGGCCACCAGCTCGCCGTTGGAGCGGTGGCGGCCGCCGGTCATGCCGTCGGCGACCACCGCCGACAGCAGCGATTCCACGCCGGCCAGGAAGGCGATGGTGAACGCGCTGGGCAGCAGCTCAAGGGTGCGGTCGAACGGGAAGTCGGGGATGCTGAATTCCGGCAGTGCGGTCGGCAGGCTGCCAAAGCGCGAGCCGATGGTCTCGGCGGGCAGGCCGAACGCCAGCGCCAGGCCGGTACAGGCCAGCAGCGCGATCAGGAAGCCCGGCCAGTTCGGACGCCAGCGGCGCAGGCCGATGATCACCGCCAGCCCCAGCGCCGTCAGCGCCACGGCGGCCGGCTGGGTGGTGACCAGGTGCTGGATGTAGACCGTCCAGCGGCCGATGAAATCGCCCGGCACGTCTTCCACCCGCAGCCCCAGCGCATCGCTGACCTGGCTGGTGAAGATGGTCACCGCGATGCCCGCGGTAAAGCCGGTGATCACCGGCTGGGGCATGTAGCGCATCAGCGTGCCCAGGCGCAGCAGGCCGGCGGCGATCAGCATCAGTCCGGCCATCAGCGTGCACAGGATCAGGCCGCCGTAGCCGAAGCGCTCGATCACCACGAACACGACCGGGATGAAGGCCGCGGTGGGCCCGCCGATCTGCACCCGCGAGCCACCCAGCGCCGAGATCAGGAAGCCGGCGATGATGGCGGTGCTGATGCCCTTGTCGGGCGTGGTGCCGCTGGCGATCGCCAGTGCCATTGCCAGCGGCAGGGCGACGATGGCCACGGTCAGGCCGGCGATGGCGTCCGCGCGCAGGTCGCTCCAGCCGTAGCCTTCCCGCAGCGCGGTGAACAGCTTGGGCTCGAACATCCGCAGGTACTGGCGGTCCGGCTTCATCTCAGTCGGGACGCTCCTTCAGGCGCACCCCGCGCCCCCGGCCCTGGCTGGGCTGGTCGTTGCCGATCAGTTCGATTCCCGCCGCGTCCAGCGCCTCGACCACCTTGGTCAGGGTGTTGACCGAGCCACGTACGTGGCCGCTGCTGGCTTCCATGCGCTGGATGGTGGGCAGGGAAACGCCCGAGATCGCGGCCAGGCCGCGCTGGTCGATGCCAAGCAGGGCGCGTGCGGCGCGCAGTTGGGCGGCCGAAATCATGCGGAAACCAAGTGTGGGAGTGCGGCTATTATGCCGTCTGACACCCGTTTATGCAATTTATATACATTTGTTCTGATATTAAAAACATCAGAATAGATCCTTCGTTACAGGACTTCCGACGCGTAGTCGGCCAGGCGCGAGCGCTCGCCGCGGCGCAGGGTGACGTGGGCGCTGTGCCCCCAGTTCTTGAACCGGTCCACCGCGTAGGTCAGGCCCGAGGTGGTCTCGGTGAGGTAGGGCGTGTCGATCTGCTCCACGTTGCCCAGGCACACGATCTTGGTGCCCGGGCCGGCGCGGGTGACCAGGGTCTTCATCTGCTTGGGGGTGAGGTTCTGGGCCTCATCCAGGATCATCCAGCGGCTGAGGAAGGTGCGCCCGCGCATGAAGTTCAGCGAGCGGATCTTGATCCGGCTGGCCAGCAGGTCGTTGGTGGCCTGGCGGCCCCAGCTGCCGCCTTCCTGGTTGTGGGTGAGCACTTCCAGGTTGTCGGTCAGCGCGCCCATCCACGGGGTCATCTTTTCCTCTTCCGTACCCGGCAGGAAACCGATGTCCTCGCCCACGCTCACGGTGGCCCGGGTCATGATGATCTCGCGGTAGCGCTGCTGGTCCATGGTTTGCGCCAGGCCCGCGGCCAGCGCCAGCAGGGTCTTGCCGGTGCCGGCGGTGCCCAGCAGGGTGACGAAGTCGATCTCCGGGTCCATCAGCGCGTTGAGGGCGAAGTTCTGCTCGCGGTTGCGGGCCATGATTCCCCACACCGCATGCTGGTTGTTGCGGTAGTCGTCGACGATCTGCAGCGTCGCCTTGCCATCTTCCACCCGCGCCACGCGGAACTCGGCCTGCTCGTCGCCGGGCAGGTAGAGGAACTGGTTGGGATGCCAGTCGTCGCCCTCGGCCATGTCCAGCTCGTAGAAGGTGCGGCCCTTGTCGGTCCAGGACTTGAGCTCCTTGCCGTGGCGCTGCCAGAAGTCCTCGGGCAGCGCGGTGGCACCCGTGTAGAGCAGGCTGAAGTCGTCCAGCGCTCGGTCGTTCTCGTAGTCCTCGCTGGGAATGCCGGCAATCGCCGCCTTGATCCGCAGGTTGATGTCCTTGGAGACGAACACCACCGGGGTGTCGCTGGCCTCCGCGCGCAGGGCGAGGATGGCGCCGAGGATGCGGTTGTCCGGGGCAACGGCGCCGAACGAGGTCTTGTCCTCCTTCGGCACCGTGGTCTGGAAGCGCAGGAAGCCGATGGCGTCTTCGCCTCGCAGCCGCAGTCCGCTGGGCGGGGTGAGGCGCAGGCCGGTGGTGATCTTGTCCGCGCCCTGGGTCTCGATCAGCTCGTCGATGAAACGGCTGACCTGGCGCGCGTTGCGCGAGGACTCGGAGAGGCCCTTCTTGCCGTTGTCCAGTTCCTCGATGACCTGCATCGGCAGGTAGACGTCGTGCTCTTCGAACTTGAACAGCGCGGTGGGGTCGTGCATCAGGACGTTGGTGTCGAGCACGTAAACCCGCTTGCCTTTGGTCATCATTGGTCGTTGGCCGCCGCCTTCAGGGTTTCAAATACCGCCTCGGCGTGGCCGGGCACGCGCACCTTGCGCCAGGCGGCCGCAATGCGGCCCTCCGGGTCGACCAGGAACGTGCTGCGCTCGATGCCCATCACCTTGCGGCCGTACATGTTCTTTTCCTTGATCACGTCGAAGGTCCGGCACAGGGCTTCGTCCGTGTCGCTCACCAGGGGAAACTTGAACCCCTGCTTGGCGCAGAAGTTGTCGTGCGACTTCACTGAATCACGTGAGACGCCCAGCACAGCGGCCTTGCGGCGCTTGAGCTTGGGCAGCAGGGCGTTGAAATCCAGGCCCTCGGTGGTACAGCCGGGGGTGGAGTCCTTCGGGTAGAAGTACAGGATCAGCCACTGGCCCGTGTAGTCGCCCAGGGTGGCGGTGGCGCCGCCGGAAAGCTGCAGCGGCATTTCGAGGGTTGTCTGGTCGAGGGTGTCGCCTTCGTTCATTGCTCCTCCGGCGTTCAGAACTTCATCGGGTCCATGATCGCGTCCAGGTTCAGGTGGTCGCAGAACTCCAGGAAGTCATCGCGCAGCGCGGCGATGTGCATGTCCGCCGGCACGCCGATGGTGATCTGCGCGGAGAACATGTCCGCCCCGGTCTGCATCGCCTGGTAGCGCGAGGAATGCAGGCTTTCGATGGTGATGCCCTGGCGGTCGAAGAAATCCGCGAGCTGGAACAGGATGCCGGGCTTGTCGGCCGCGATCACTTCCACGATGTAGGGCAGCAGGTTGGACTGCAGGGTCTTGGGCCCGGTGCGGTACCAGACCAGCTTCATGCCTTCCTCGCGGTCCAGCCGGGTGAGCATCGCTTCAAGCTTTGCCACCGCGTCCCACGAGCCGAGCGCCAGCGCGGTCACCGACACGTCGCGGCCGACCGTGGACAGGCGCGCATCGACCAGGTTGCATCCGCTGTCGGCAATGCGCCGGCTCACCGGCAGCAGCGGTGACTGGGGATGCGTCGTATAGGCGTTGATGATCAGGTGGTTCTCGTTCGGCGCAGGCCTGGGAACTGGATCGGATTCGGTCAAGGCGGGGTCCGCGACGAAGTAGGGGTGTTGCAGCATGAACGGCGGCCGGCCGCTGGCCGGGGCCGCCGCCAGCATACTTGCCCGTGCTTTGGAGCCGCAAGTAAGATCGTTTGCCAGCGCCCAGGAGCCAGCAACTTGCGACTTTCCGGCAGTATCACCGCCTTGGCGACGCCGTTCACCGTCGCCGGTGAAATCGACCTGGACGCCTGGCGCCGGTTGCTGCAGCAGCAGCTCGACGCAGGCACCGGGGCGCTGGTGGTGGCCGGCTCGACCGGCGAGGCGTCGGCGCTGTTCGCGTCCGAATACGACCTGCTGTTGCGCACCGCCGTGGAAGTCGTGGCCGGCAAGGTCCCGGTGGTTGCCGGCACCGGCCAGCCCAGCACCGCCCGCACCATCGAGCAGACCCGCCGCGCGGGTGACCTGGGCGCGGACGCGGCGCTGGTGGTGACCCCCCCTTACGTGCGACCGACCCAGGCCGGCCTGGCCGCGCACTACCGCGCCGTGGCCGACGACGGCGCGCTGCCGCTGGTGCTCTACAACGTGCCGCCGCGCACCGGCTGCGACATGCTGCCCGACACCGTGGCCGCCCTGGCGGAGCACGCGCAGGTCATCGCGGTGAAGGAAGCGCGCAGCGAACCGGAGCGCATGCAGGCGCTGGTGGCGCTGCGAACCGACGATTTCGGCGTGCTCAGCGGCGATGATCCGACCGCCGCGCGGGCGATGCTTTCCGGTGCAGACGGTGTGGTCTCGGTGGCGTCGAACGTGGCGCCGCACGCGTTCCGCCTGCTGTGCAAGCTGGCCAGGGATGGCAACCGCGAGCGCGCCGATGCGCTGGATGCCACGCTGCGCCCGCTCTACGCGTTCTGCGGGATCGAGCCGAACCCGATCCCGGTCAAGGCGCTGCTGGCCCGGCAGGACATCGGCCACGGCCTGCGCCTGCCGCTGACCACGCTGTCGCCGGAACACGACCCTGAAGCCGGGCGGATCGCCGCCCTGGTCGAGGAAATCGAACAATCCTGCCGCGCTACACTCGCGGCCTGACTTTCCAGGAGATCACGATGTCCCCACGCCCCCATGTGTTGCGTACCGCCGCGCTTTCGGCGCTGGCGGTCGCGGTATTGGCCACTTCCGGCTGCAGTTGGTTCCGCAAGGACAATGCGCTGTATGCGCAGGCTCCTGAAAACCGGCCGCTGGAGGTCCCGCCGGACCTGGACCGGCCGGGCACGGCGGGGGCCATGGCAGTGCCGGACCAGCCGACTTCGGTGACGCGTTCAGGCATGGAGACGCCGGCCGCGGACGCCGGCGCGATCGGCTTTGCCGTGGCGGCCGAGCGCGACGCGGCGTTCGAGCAGGTAGGCCAGGTGCTGGCGGCCACCGAAGGGCTGGTCGTGATCAGCAGTGCGGCGCTGCTCGGCACCTATGACGTCAACTACGAGGACAGCAACTTCATGATCCGCGTCGCCGGCACCGAAGGCGGCGCGTACGTCAGCGCGGTGGACCCGCGCGGCCAGCCGGCCCAGGGCGAGCCGGCGCGCAAGCTGGTTGCGGCCCTGCGCGCCCAGCTGGGCGGCTGAGCCCATCGAAACCGTGGAGCGGAGCCTGCTCCGCTCCCGCGGCCGGCGTCAGCGCTCCAGGTGCTTGAGCTTGTCCGGCTTGCCTTCCCATTCCTTGGCATCGGGCGGGCCGTCCTTGCGCTCGGTGATCACCGGCCATTCCTTCGACAGTTCGGCGTTGAGCTCGATGAAGCTTTCCTGCCCGGCGGGCACGTCGTCCTCCGGGTAGATCGCGCCGATCGGGCATTCGGGTTCGCACAGGGTGCAATCGATGCACTCGTCCGGATCGATCACCAGGAAGTTCGGCCCCTCGTGGAAGCAGTCGACCGGGCACACTTCCACGCAGTCGGTGTACTTGCACTTGATGCAGTTCTCGGTGACGACGAAAGGCATTGCGATTCAAACCCCTGTAGCTGATACGAAAAACCCGGCCGGGGCCGGGTTGTTCCGCGCGGTCCGCGATGACGGGCCGGCTGCGGGTGGACCCGCGTGTATGGCGCTCCCTACGGGACTCGAACCCGTGTTTCAGCCTTGAGAGGGCCGCGTCCTGGACCGCTAGACGAAGGGAGCTGGGCGTCGGGGCCTGGACCCCTCCCGGCCATTGGCCGGACCGGCAGCCGGCTCGGCTGCGCAGCTTGGTAGTATAGCAGGCTTGGGCGGCTCGCAAGCGGCCCGGAACCATTCCCGGCCCCTGCCTGCTTTCCTCCCGAACTGATATTTGATGCCAATCCAGAACGACCCAGCTCCGCAGTTGCGCAGCATCCCGCGCGACGCCCATCCCATCTCCCGCAAGGACATCAGCTCCGCCGCATTGCGCGTGCTCTACCGCCTGCGCGAGGGTGGGCATGAGTCGCACCTGGTCGGCGGCGCGGTGCGCGACCTGCTGGTCGGGCTCAAGCCCAAGGACTTCGACGTCGCCACCGACGCCACGCCCGAACAGGTCAAGGCGCTGTTCCGCAACTGCCGCTTGATCGGGCGCCGGTTCCGCCTAGCGCACGTGGTGTTCGGCCGCGAGATCATCGAGGTGGCGACGTTCCGCGCCAACGTCGACGACGGCAGCGGCGACCGCCAGCAGCACGAGGACGGCATGCTGCTGCGCGACAACATCTACGGCTCGATCGAGGAGGACGCGGTCCGCCGCGACTTCACCGCCAACGCGCTGTACTACGCGATCGAGGACTTCTCGGTGCGCGACTACGTGGGCGGCTTCGACGACGTGCAGGCCCGGCTGCTGCGCCTGATCGGCGATCCGGAGCAGCGCTACCGCGAGGATCCGGTGCGGATGCTGCGCGCGGTGCGGCTGGCCGCCAAGCTCGATTTCCATATCGAGGAGAGCACCGCGGCGCCGATCCCGCACCTGGCCCCGCTGCTGGGCGAGGCCGCGCCGGCGCGGCTGTTCGAGGAATGCCTGAAGATGTTCCTTTCCGGCCATGCGGAGAAGAGTTTCCTGGGCCTGGAGCGGCACGGGCTGGTGCCGGCGCTGTTCCCCGAGTCGGCCGCCGCCATGGCCGCCAACCGCAGCGGCGCGCTGCGACGCATGCTGCTTGAAGGCCTGCGCAACACCGATGCGCGCGTGGCCGCGGACGAGCCTGTGTCGCCGGCGTTCCTGTTCGCGCTGTTGCTGTGGCCGGCCTACTGCCGCGCGCTGATGGCCCTGCAGGCACAGGATGTCCAGCCGGCCGAGGCCCAGCGCCGCGCCGCCGACCGGGTCACGGTGCACCAGCTCAAGACCGTGGCCCTGCCGCGCCGGTTCTCGCTGCCGATGCAGGAGATCTGGCTGCTGCAGACGCGCTTCCCGCTGCGCCAGCGCAAGCGGGTGATGCGCACCCTGGCGCATCCGCGCTTCCGCGCCGCGTTCGATTTCCTGATGCTGCGGCAAAGCGCCTCTGAAGAGCATGCCGGGGACGTCGCGTTCTGGCGCGAGGCGCAGGAGGATCCGGACCTGGCGATCGCCGCGCACCCGGCTGTCGAAGGCGACGAACAGGCCCACCCGCCCCGTCGCCGGCGCCGCCGCAGGCGCCCCACTGCGAGCGGATGAACGCGCCTGTCGTCGCCGCCGTCGGCCTGGGCGGCAACGTCGGCGACAGCGTGCGGATCCTGGTGCAGGCATTCGGGGTGCTGGCGGAATTACCCGACACCCGCCTGCTGGCCGCCTCGGCGCTGTACCGCACCCCGGCGTGGGGGCTGGAAGCGCAGGCGGACTTCATCAACGCCGTGGCGGCCGTGGAAACGCGGCTGGCGCCTGGCGCGCTGCTGGACGCGCTGCTGCGGATCGAACGTGACTTCGGCCGCGTTCGCGCCGCCGATGGCAGCGACCGCTGGGGCCCGCGCACCCTGGACCTGGACCTGCTGCTCTACGGCGACGCGGTGATCGACGCGCCGGGCCTGTGCGTACCGCACCCGCAGCTGCACGAGCGCGCCTTTGCGCTGGTGCCGCTGCTGGAGGTGCTGCCGGCGGCGGACATCCCCGGGGTCGGGTCCGCACGCGACATGCTGGAAAAGATCGATGCCACCGGGATCGCACGGCTCGATTGAGCGGCCCCGCGCCGCACCCCTTGCCCCCTGTATTGACCGGCCAGGCCCGGTCCGGCGCAGGGGCTGTCGACGGATGCGCGGGCGGGCCATACTAGGGACATGAACAATCCTGCCCGCCCCGTCACCGTTCCCGACCTTGCCGCCGCCCGCCGCGAGGGGCGCAAGCTGGCCATGTTGACCTGCTACGACGCAGGCTTCGCCCGCACCCTGGATGCCAACGGCGTCGACCTGGTGCTGGTGGGGGATTCGCTGGGCATGGTGGTGCAGGGGCAGGGCTCGACCCTGCCGGTGAGCGTTGACGACATGGTCTACCACACCCGCTGCGTGGCCCGCGGGCTGGCGCGTGCGCTGCTGGTGGCCGACCTGCCGTTCCAGGCCGATGCCTCCCCGGAGCGCGCGCTGGACGCGTCCACCCGGCTGCTGCAGGCGGGGGCGACGATGGTCAAGCTGGAAGGGGCCGGCCACAAGCTGGAGACGATTTCCTACCTGGTCGAGCGCGAGATCCCGGTCTGTGCGCACCTGGGCTTGACCCCGCAGTCAGTGCTGCGCTTCGGCGGTTTCAAGGTGCAGGGCCGCGGCGACAGCGCCGCCGAGCGCCTGCGCGCCGAATCGCGCGAGGTGGCCCAGGCCGGGGCCGCGCTGCTGGTGCTGGAAGGGGTGCCGGCGGACGTGGCGGCATCGATCACCGCCGAGAGCCCGATCCCGACCATCGGCATTGGTGCCGGTGCCGGCTGCGACGGCCAGGTGCTGGTGCTGCACGACATGCTCGGCCTGGATTCGGGCCACCGGCGGCCGAAGTTCGTCAAGGATTTCCTTGCCGAAGGCGGCTCCGTCGCCGGCGCCGTGCAGGCCTACGTGGCCGCCGTCCGCGACGGCTCGTTCCCCGACGCCGGGCATTCGTACGCCTGAGAACAATTGGCGACGGACTTGCACGGACAAAAGCGGATCAATCCTTTGGAGCTTCCGTGATCCAGACCACCACCCGCCTGGACGACCTGCGCGCCCGCGTGGCCGGCTGGAAGCGTGACGGCTTGCGGGTCGGCCTGGTGCCGACCATGGGCAACCTGCACGCGGGCCATCACTCGCTGGTGCGGCTGGCGCGGCAGCATGCCGACCGGGTGGTCGCCAGCGTGTTCGTCAATCCCACCCAGTTCGGCCCGGGCGAGGACTTCGATCGCTACCCCCGCACGCCCGACGAGGACGCGGCCGGGCTGGCAGACGCGGGCTGCGACGTGCTGTGGCTGCCTTCGGTGGACACCATGTATCCGTTCGGCGCCGCAAACGCGGTGCAGGTGCGGGTGCCGGGCGTGGCCGACGTGCTGGAAGGCGCGCGCCGGCCGGGCCATTTCGACGGCGTGGCGACGGTAGTGTCGCGGCTGTTCAACCAGGTGCAGCCGGACGTGGCGGCGTTCGGGCGCAAGGACTACCAGCAGCTGGCGGTGATCCGCTACCTGGTGCGCGACCTGTCGTTCCCGGTGGAGCTGCTCGCCGGCGACACCGTGCGCGAGGCCGACGGGTTGGCGATGAGTTCGCGCAACCGCTACCTGTCCGCGGCCGAACGGGCGCTGGCGCCGGAGATCCACCGCAGCCTGCTGGCGATGCGTGACGCGCTGGCGGGCGGGCAGGGCAGGAAAGAGGTCGAGGCCGGGGCCCGGCGCAGGCTGGAAGAGGCGGGCTTCGGCGTCGATTACGCCGTCATCCGTACGCCGGAGCTGGTTGAGCCGTCGAAAGCCGGCAACGGCGACGGTCGTCGCGTAGCGCTGGTCGCCGCGCGCCTGGGGGCGACCCGGCTGATCGACAACCTGGAGTTCGAACTGCCCCGGGGCGGCTGAACGACCGGGCGGGCTTTGTTGCGATGCGGCAGATCGTCCCTATACTTTCCCGTTCCAGCGGAAATCCGCCGCCGTCCGCCGCGTCCCGGCCAGCAATGCCATGCAATTGACCCTGCTCAAAGCCAAGATCCACCGTGCTTCCGTCACCCACGCCGAGCTGCATTACGAAGGCTCTTGCGCGATCGACGGGCGCCTGCTCGACATTTCCGGCATCCGCGAGTACGAGCGGGTGGAGATCTACAACATCAACAACGGCGAGCGCTTCGCGACCTACGCGATCCGCGCCGAGGAAGACAGCGGCATCATCTCGGTCAACGGCGCCGCCGCGCACAAGGCGCAGCCGGGCGACCTGGTGATCATCTGCGCCTACGGCGCGCTGGACGAGGCCGAAGCGGCCCGGTTCAAGCCCAGCCTGGTCTACGTGGACCGGCAAAACCGGCTGACCCACACCAACGACTCGATTCCCTCGCAGGCGGCCTGAGCATGGCCGGGGTGCCGGACCTGCACGCAGCGCTGGCACCGCACGCCAGGCGCCTGTCCGGGACCCGCATCACCGACCTGCTTGCCGCCGATCCGGCCCGCGCCGCGGATTTCGCGCTGCGGGTCGGCCCGATCCACGCCAGCTTCGCCCGCCAGCGCTACGACCGCCTTGCTTTGGCGGCGCTGCTGGACCTTGCCGGTGCCGGCGGCGCGGCGTTGCCGGCGGCGTTCCGGGCGCTGTTCGAGGGCGAAAAGGTCAACGTGTCGGAGGATCGCCCGGCGCTGCACGTGGCGCTGCGCTCGACGCTGGGCAACGGCCAGGTCGCGCGCGATGCCAGCGTGCAGGCCGCCGGGGTACGGGCGCGCATGGCGGGGCTGGTGGACGCGCTGGCCGGTTCGGGCGTTACCGACATCGTCAACGTCGGCATCGGCGGCTCCGACCTGGGCCCGCGGCTGGCGGTGGATGCGCTCAAGGACTTCCACGACGGGCGCTTCCGGCTGCATTTCTTGACCAACGTGGACGGCAGCGACGTCCAGCACCTCCTGGCCGGGCTCGATCCGCAGCGCACCGCCGGGATCCTGGTGTCCAAGAGCTTCGGAACCCAGGAAACCCTGCTCAACGGCGCGGTGCTGCGCGACTGGCTTGGCGGCGCGGAGCGCCTTTACGCGGTCAGCGCGAACGTCGACAAGGCCGAAGCATTCGGCGTGGCAGCCGATCGGGTGCTGCCGATGTGGGATTGGGTCGGCGGACGCTTCTCGCTGTGGTCGGCGGTGGGCTTTTCAATCGCGCTGGCGGTGGGCATGGAGCGGTTCGGGGAACTGCTGGCCGGCGCGGCGGAGATGGACGCACACGCCCTGCAGGCGCCACCGGGGGCGAACCTGCCGATCCTGCATGCGCTTACCGCAGTCTGGAACCGCAATGCGCTGGAACTGCCGACGCACGCTGTGCTGCCCTACGACCAGCGCCTGGCGCTGCTGCCGGCGTACCTGCAGCAGCTGGTGATGGAGAGCCTGGGCAAGTCGGTGACGTCGGGCGGCCGGCCGGCCGCGGTGGACACGGTGCCGGTGCTGTGGGGCGGGCCGGGCACCAATTCCCAGCACAGTTTCTTCCAGGCACTGCACCAGGGGACGCAGGCGGTGCCGGCGGACTTCATCGGGGTGGTCAATCCGGATCATGATCATGCCGACAACCACGCGGCGCTGCTGTCGCACCTGCTGGCGCAGGCCGAGGCGCTGGCCGGTGGTCACGAAGATGATGACCCGCAAAAGTCCTATCCGGGCAACCGGCCGTCCACGATGCTGCTGCTCGATGCGCTGACCCCACGCTCGCTGGGGGCGCTGGTCGCGATGTACGAACACAGCGTGTATGCGCAGTCGGTGCTGTGGGGAATCAATGCGTTCGACCAGTGGGGGGTGGAGCTGGGGAAGCGGATTGCGGGTGGGCTGCTGCCGGCGGTGCGCGGCGAGGACGCGGCCGTGTCTGATCCGGTGACCCGCGCCTTGCTGACCGAGATCCGGCAGCGGCGCACGTAGCGGGCGGGTCGGCGGGGCAGCCCTTGGCGGGACACGCCGTGAATCCGTCCATGGAGGCTTGTCGGCGACGTCCATGTCGCCGACAGTCCCGCCAAGGGCTGCCCCGCCGACCCCTCGGCCTTCGCGGTGGTCCATGGTTACACCGGGGTCATCGGGTATTTGGGATAATTGTCAGCTATCAGGAAGCGGGGACGGCCCCGCCTCTCCACTTCGTCCGGGGACGGCCCCATCTTTGAATGGAGGTTTTCCCGTGTCCTGGAGCATCCTGTTTCTTGCCGGCCTGTTCGAGGTCGCCTGGGCCGTTGGCCTGAAGTACACCGAAGGGTTCACCCGGCTGTGGCCGAGCGTGGGCACGGTGGCGGCGATGGGGGTGAGTTTCTACCTGCTGGCCATGGCCATGCGCGGGCTGCCGCTGGGCACCGCCTACGCGGTGTGGGTGGGCATTGGCGCGGTGGGCACGGCGATCCTGGGGATCGTGCTGTTCGGCGAGCCGGCGAATGCCGGGCGGCTGGTCAGCCTGGGGCTGATCCTGGCGGGTATCGTTGGCCTGAAGCTCGCGTCGTCGTAACCGAAGCCGCCACGCGCCACATGGCGCGCGCGCTTACCGGGTGGGGCTGGCCGGGGGCCAGGGCCACGAATTGAGCACGGTGCAGAACAGGCGTGCGGTCTGTTCTGCGTCGTAGATGGCCGAATGCGCCTCGGCGGCGTCCCAGTCGAACCCGGCCGCCTGCACCGCGCGCGCGAGCACCGTTTGGCCGTAGGCCATGCCGCCCAGGGTCACGGTGTCGAACACGCTGAAGGGATGGAACGGATTGCGCTTGTGGCCGCAGCGGGCAACCGTGGCGTTGAGGAAGTTGAGGTCGAAGTGGGCGTTGTGGCCGACCAGGATCGCGCGCTGGCAGCCGTGCTTCTTGACCGCCGCGCGCACCGGCGCGAACACGTGGTTGAGCGCCTCGCGCTCGGGCTTGGCCATGCGGAACGGGTGGTCCAGGTCGATCCCGGTCACTTCCAGCGACTGCGGATCGATCTCGGTGCCCTCGGCCGGCACCACGTGGGCGCTGGCGGTTTCGCCCAGGATGTAGCGGCCGTCGGGGTCGAGGTCGATCGGCACCACCGCGATTTCCAGCAGCGCGTGGCGGTTCCAGTCGAAGCCGCCGGTTTCCACGTCCACCACCACTGGCAGGTAGCCGCGGAAGCGGCGGGCGAGGGGGCTGGCGGGCTGCGGTTGGGGTGCGGGTTCGCTCATGGCCGTTTCTGCTCAGCCGGCGCGGCCGGAGAACTCGCCGCTGGCGGTATTCACCAGCACCCGTTCGCCGGTGGCGATGTATTCGGGCACCTGGATCTCGATGCCGGTGCTGAGCTTGGCCGGCTTGGGCCGCTTGGTGGCGGTGCCACCCTTCAGTTCCGGCGGGGTTTCCACCACCTCCAGGGCAACCGTCTGCGGAAGCTGCACGCCCACCGGCAGGTCGTCGATGACCTGCACGTGGCAGCCGGCAAGCCCGTCGGTGATGTAGCCGGCGGCGTCGCCGATCACGTCGGCGTCCAGGGTGTACTGGGCGTAGTCCTCGTCGTCCATGAACACGAACGCCTCGCCGTCGCGGTAGGAGAAGCTGGCCGCCCGGCGCAGCAGTTCGACCTCGCGCAGGTCATCGTCGGCGTCGAACGAGGCGTCGATCCTGTTGCCGCCCGGCACGCTGTACATGCTGAAGCGGAAACGCACGTTGCCGCCGCGGCCCTGCGGCGCGCTGCGGTCGATGTCGCGAACCTGGTACGTGGCGCCGTCGTGCTCGACGACGTTGCCCTTCTTGATGTCGGAAGCCTTCATTCGCGGGTCACTTGGGCGCCAGCCGGACCGCGCCGTCCAGGCGGATGGTCTCGCCGTTGAGGTAGCGGTTGCCGAGGATGTAGCCGACCAGGTCGGCGAATTCTGCAGGCTGGCCCAGGCGCGAAGGGAAGGGAATGGAGGCGCCCAGCGACTGCTGCACTTCGTCCGGCATGCCGTCGACCATCGGGGTGTGGAAGATGCCCGGGGCGACGGTGTTCACGCGGATGCCGAAGCGGGCCAGCTCGCGCGCCATCGGCAGGGTCATGCCGACCACCCCGCCCTTGGAGGCGGAGTAGGCGGCCTGGCCGATCTGGCCCTCGTAGGCGGCTACCGATGCGGTGTTGATGATTGCGCCGCGCTCGCCGTCCTCGCCCGCCTCGTTGTGCTGCATTACCGCGGCGGCGGCCTTGGCGACGTTGAAGCTGCCGACCAGGTTGACCATCACGGTGGAGGAAAACTTGCCCAGCGGCATCGGGCCTTCGCGTCCCAGCACGCGGCCGGCGCCGATGATCCCGGCGCAGTTGACCGCGGCGTCCAGCCCGCCCAGGAACTCCTTCGCCGCCTCGACGCTGGCGGCAACGCCGTCCTCGTCGGTCACGTCGGTGCGGATGTAGCGCGCCTTGGCCTCGCCCAGCGCGGCGACCGCGGCGGCGCCCTTGTCGTCGTTGACGTCCAGCAGCGCGACCCTGCCGCCGTTGGTGACCAGGTGTTCGGCCACGGCCAGTCCCAGGCCGGAAACGCCGCCGGTGACGATGGCGCGGATATCGGAAAGCTGCATGGGCGCTCCTGGAGTTGGAAAGCCCCGCATTCTAACCGGTCACAGCCGCGGGCCAGGCCGGACAATGGGCGGCCTGCAGGGTTCGGATCAGGCGGGGTTGCTGGCCAGGCGCAGCCCGTGCACGTTGCCCGAGGCGATCCGGCGCTCGAACTCGGCCGGCATCAGGCCCGGTGCGAACAGGAAGCCCTGGCCGACCTGCACGCCCAGCTCCAGCAGGAACTGCCGCTGCGCCTCGGATTCCACGCCCTCGGCCACCAGGCCCAGGCCCAGGCTGCGGGCAATGCCGGCAATGGCCTGGCACACGGCCACGTCGGAATGGTTGCGTGGCGCGCCTTCCACGAACAGCTGGCTGAGCTTGAGCCCCTGGATCGGCAGCCGCCGCAGGTAGTTGAGCGCGCTGTAGCCCTCGCCGAAGTCGTCGATAGTCAGCATCACCCCCATTTCGCGCAGCTCGGCGAAGGCGTGCAGGGTGTCGGGAGAATCCTCGATCAGGGCGCGCTCGGTGAACTCCAGCTCCAGCGCGCTGCCGGGCAGGTCGAACTCCTCGAGCACGCTGCGCACGGTGCCGGCCAGGTCGTCGCCCAGGAACTGGCGATAGGACACGTTCACCGCCACCCGCACGATGCCGTGGCCGGCGGCGTTCCACGCGGCCACCTGCTTGCAGGCCTCCGTCAACACCCAGCGGCCGATGCGGACGATGTCGCCGGTGGTTTCGGCGTGGCCGATGAAGTGGTCCGGGCGCATTTCGCCAAGCTGGCGGTTGCGCCAGCGGATCAGCGCCTCCGCGGCGATGATGTTGCCGCGCCGCAGGTCCACCTGGGGCTGGTAGACCAGGTGGAACTCGCCGTTGTCCACGGCACGGCGCAGGTGGGTTTCCAGCCGCAGCCGGTCCTCGCGGGATTCTTCCAGCGCCGGCGAGTAGAGCTGCCAGCCGTTGCGCACCCGGCGCTTGCTGTCATACATCGCCGCGTCGGCGTTCTGGATCAGGGTCTGCGGACGCTCGCCGTCCTGCGGCGCGTGGGCAATGCCGATGCTGGCGGTGACGTGGAACTCCTCGCCGGCGTGGCGGAAGCTCTCGTCGAACGCATCCAGGATGCGCTGGGCGACGCGCTCGGACAGGGTGTCGTCACCCTCCGGGCTGCACATGACCAGGAACTCGTCGCCGCCGAAGCGCGCGATCAGTCCGTCGGTGCCCACCGCCGTCGCGATCCGCTGGGCGGCATGGCACAGCAGGCGGTCCCCGGCGGCGTGGCCAAGGCCGTCGTTGACCATCTTGAAGCGGTCCAGGTCGATGTACAGCACCGCCAACTGTGCTTGCGCCGGATCCTCCATGCGATCGCCCATCTCGCCCAGGATCGCGTCGCGGTTGAGCAGGCCGGTCAGCGGGTCGGTGCGCGCCTGCACCCGCAGCGTTTCCTCGGCCTGCTTGCGCTCGTTGATGTCCTGCAGGGTGCCGGTGATGCTGATGTTGGCGGAGTCGTCGGTCTCCGGTTCGCCGATGATCCGGATCCACAGCGGGCGGCCGTCGATCCGCCGCCCCTGCAGTTCCAGATCCATCGGCTGTGCCTGTTCCGCCGCCAGCCGCAGCGCCTGGCCAAAGCGCACCCGGTCGCCGGTGGACAGGCACATCAGCAGGCCTTCCATGGTTTGCGGTGGGCGCTCCTGGCCGAGGATGCGGATCGCCTCGTCGGTGAGGTAGAGCGCATCGCGGCCCATTTCCCACTCCCAGCCGCCGATCCGGGCCAGCGCCTGGGCGCGGCTGAACAGCGTGCTGTCGCGCTTGAGCCGGGTGACGTCGCTGAACAGCGAGATCACCTGGTATGGCCTGCGCCCGCCGGGGGCGAACAGCGGCACGGTGGTGACCGACAGCCAGCGCAGCCGCCGCTCCGGCTTGTGGTACAGGCCGATCACGGTGCTTTCGGTGGCCTGGCCGGTTGCCAGGGTGCGCCGCGCCGGCAGGTCCGCGAGCTTGATCCGCCGGCCGGATTCGTCCAGCAGCGTCCAGGTCTCCGGTTCAAGCAGGGTCTGCAGGCTGTCAGGTTCCTTTTCCACGCCAAGGATGCGCATGGCGGCGGCGTTGGCCTGCAGCAGGCGGCCATCGCAGTCCTGCACCAGCACGCCCTTGTCGATCACCGCCAGCAGCTGGCCGTACCGGAGTTCGGCCTCGCGCCGGGCGCTGAGGTCGCGGGCGACCGCGACCACGCAGGGGCGGCCGTCGTGCAGGAAACCGGCCGAGTGCACCTCCACCGGGAAGCGGCTGCCGTCGGCGCGCATGTTGGCGACCTCGATCACGTAGGTCTCGCCGCGGTGCAGGGTCTCCAGCACCGGCTGCATGTGGTCCTTGGGCAGGTCGGGGTTGAGCATCTCAATGGGCTGGCCGACGATCTCAGCGCGCGGGCGGCGGTAGGCGGTCATGCCGGCCTTGTTGAGGTCCAGGACGATGCCCTGTTCGTCGAGGATGCTGACCGGATCGGGCACGGCGTCGAACAGGGCGCGGTAGCGCAGCTGGGCACTTTCCGCGTCGCTGCTGATCGCGTGCAGCGCGTCCCGGGCGCGCTCCAGCAGCTCGCGCAGACCGGTGGGCAGGTCGGGGTTGTTGCACGCCGCCTCGAGCGCGGATGCGATGCGCTGCGGGTCGTCCACATCCGGCAGGCTCGCGGACGCCTGCACTGGCGGCCGGCGGCCCATGTCAGCCGTCGTCCCCGGCCGCGGTGGCGCGTCCGACCCGGCTGCCGGTTTCGCGCCCGAGCAGGGTCGCCAGCCAGCGCCCGGTGGCGGCCAGCGCATCCAGGTTGATCCCGGTTTGTACGCCCATGCCGTGGAGCATGTACACCACGTCCTCGCTGGCGACGTTGCCGCTGGCGCCGCGCGCGTAGGGGCAGCCGCCGGTGCCGGCCACCGCCGCGTCCACGACCGCCACGCCGTCTTCCAGGCAGGCGAGGATGTTGGCCAGGGCCTGGCCGTAGGTGTCGTGGAAGTGGATTGCCAGTGCCTGCATCGGGACCTCGGCGGCGACAGCGCGCAGCATCGCCCGCGCCGCGGCGGGGGTGCCGATGCCGATGGTGTCGCCCAGTGAGATTTCGTAACACCCCATCTGGTGCAGGGCACGGGAAACACGGACCACATCGGCCAGCGGCACCTGCCCCTGGTATGGGCAGCCGAGCACGGTGGACACGTAGCCGCGCACGCGCACGCCGTCCTCGCGGGCACGCGCCAGCACCGGCTCGAAGCGCTGCAGCGACTCGTCGATCGAGGCGTTGATGTTCTTGCGGTTGAAGGCTTCCGAGGCGGCGGTGAACACCGCGATTTCCTCCACGCCGACCGCGCGGGCGCGTTCGTAGCCGGTCTCGTTGGGCACCAGTACGGGGTAGGCGACGCCCGGGCGGCGTTCGATGGCCGCGAACACCTCGGCCGCATCGGCGAGCTGCGGCACCCACTTCGGGCTGACGAAGCTGGTCGCCTCGATCGTCTTCAGCCCGGTGGCCGTGAGCCGGTTGACCAGCTCCACCTTTGCCGCGGTCGGCACCATTGCCTTTTCGTTCTGCAGCCCGTCACGCGGGCCGACCTCGACGATACGAACGGCAGGTGGCAGGCGGCTCATGACGGTACGTCGGTGTCCGGCTCCAGGAGAGCCAGCACCGTATCACCTTCGACGAAGTCGCCAGCGGCGGCGCGCACCTCGGCAACGGTGCCCGCGCGTGGGGAACGCAGGGTCAGCTCCATCTTCATCGCTTCCATCACCAGCAGTTCCTGGCCCTCGCCGACCTCGTCGCCGGGGGCCGCCGAGACCAGTACCACGCGTCCTGGCATGGGTGCGCGGACGCGGTCGTCGCCCGCGTCGTCGGTACCGGCGGCGGGACGGAACGGGGACAGCCGGCCGAAGCGCAGGCGGCCGGTGCCGTGGTGGACGATTACGCGCTCGCCATCCACGTCGACCTGGAAACGATGGCCATCGCCATCGACCCGCAGCGACAGCACGCCCGCATCCAGGCTGGCGCCCTCCACCTGCATGGCCTCGCCATCCCCCTCGCGCAGGCGGTAGTTGCCGGCGGTGCCCGAGGCGTGCAGCTCGATGCACGAGCCGGACACCTCCAGCACCAGCAACCGTTCGCCGGCGTGGCCCAGGCGCCAGCCGTCGGCGATCGCCCAGGGGGAGTGGGGCTCCGGCGAACCTGCCGCGGCCGTGCGGCTGGACCGCTCCTGGTGCAGGAGGGCCGCCGTTGCCGCGGCGGCGAGCGCGGCGGGGGCGGGCGGCTCCGCCGCGGGCAGCAGCGCTTCGGGATTGCGGTCGAGCCAGCCGGTGTCGATGCTGGCCTCGACCACGGCCGGGTGCCGCGCCAACCGTTCCAGGAAGGCGACGTTTGATTTCGGTCCTTCGATCACGCACCTGGCCAGCGCTTCGCGCAGGCGGGCGAGGGCGGCCGGCCGGTCGTGGGCGTGGACGATCAGCTTGGCGATCATCGGGTCGTAGAAGATCGTCACCGTGTCGCCTTCGACCACGCCCGAGTCGACCCGCACGTGTTCCGAAGCAGGCGGCAGGGCCAGGCGGTCCAGGCGTCCGGAGCCGGGCAGGAAGCCGGCCTCCGGATCCTCCGCGTACAGACGCACTTCAATCGCGTGCCCGTGCGAGCCGACGTTTTCCTGCGCCAGCGGCAGGGGCTCACCTGCGGCCACCCGCAGCTGCCACTCCACCAGGTCCAGGCCGGTCACCATCTCGGTCACCGGGTGTTCCACCTGCAGCCGAGTGTTGATCTCCATGAACCAGAATTCACCCGAGGGGGCGACGATGAATTCCACCGTGCCGGCGTTGACGTAGTCGATCGCGCGCGCGGCCGTGACCGCGGCTTGGCCCATGCGCTCGCGCAGCTCCGGGGTCAGGAACGGCGAGGGCGATTCCTCCAGCACCTTCTGGTAGCGGCGCTGGGCCGAGCACTCGCGTTCGCCCAGGTGGATGATCTCGCCGAGGGAGTCGCCGAAGACCTGGATCTCGATGTGGCGCGGCGATTCGATGTAGCGCTCCAGCAGGACCCGATCGCGGCCGAAGGCGCTGGCCGCCTCGCGCTGGCAGCTTTCCAGGCTGGGCAGGAATTCTTCCACGCCGCGCACGATGCGCATGCCCTTGCCGCCGCCGCCGTGGGCGGCCTTGATCATCAGCGGAAAGCCGATCCGCTCCGCCTCGCGCGCCAGCAGCTCAGGCGCCTGGTCCTCGCCGGTGTAGCCGGGTACTACCGGCACGTCGGCGGCGGCCATCAATTCCTTGGCGCCGGCCTTGCTGCCCATCCTGCGCATCGAGGCTGCCCCGGGGCCGATGAAGACGATCCCGGCTTCCTCCGCCTGCTCGGCGAAGTCGGCGTTCTCGCTCAGGAAGCCGTAGCCGGGATGGATCGCCTGCGCGCCGCTGCGCCTGGCGACTTCCAGAATCGCGTCGCCGCGCAGGTAGCTGTCCTGCGGCCGCGGTCCGCCGATCGGATACGCCTCGTCGGCCAGGCGCACGTGCTGCGCGTCGGCGTCGGCCTCGGAAAACACCGCCACCGTGCGGATGCCCATGCGGCGCGCGGTATGGATGACCCGGCAGGCAATCTCGCCGCGGTTGGCAATCAGGATCTTGTCGAACATGATCAGTCCGTGGCCCAGGATGGCGTGCGCTTGTCGAGGAAGGCGGACAGGCCTTCCTGGCCTTCGGGCGAAATGCGCAGGGCGGCGATCAGGTCGGCGGTGGCGCCGTCCAGGGCGTCGCGGTCCACGTGCGGCAGCACCGCCCGGACCAGGGTCTTGGCCTGCGCAGCCGCGACCGGCCCGGCCTTGAGCAGCAGCGATACCTGGCGCTGTACCGCGGCGTCGAGCGCATCGGCTTCGACCACCTCGTGCAACAGGCCGATGCGTTCCGCGCGTTCGGCGTCGAACACCTCGCCGGTGGCGAACCAGCGCCGCGCCTGGCGCGATCCGATGGCAGCGACCACGTAGGGGGAGATCACCGCCGGCAGCAGGCCCAGGCGGCTTTCGGTCAGGCCGAACTTCGCTTCCGGAACGCCGATGGCGACATCGCAGCAGGCCACCAGCCCGACGCCGCCGCCGAATGCGGCGCCATGCACGCGTGCGATGGTGGGCTTGGGCAGTTCGTCGAGCGTGCGCATCAACCGCGCCAGGGCGAGCGCATCCGCGTGGTTCTCCGCTTCACCGGCCGCAGCCATGCCGCGCATCCAGTTGAGGTCGGCGCCGGCGGAGAACGAACGTCCGCTGCCCTCCAGCACCACCACGCGCACGCTGGCGTCCCCGGCCAGCTGTTCCAGCGCCGTGGTCAGCGCGCTGATCAGCGCGGCGTCGAAGGCGTTGTGCAGGTCCGGCCTTTCCAGGCGCAGCCGGGCGACCGGGCCGTTGCGTTCGGTCGTAAGGGCGTCGGGCATGGGCGGGAACTCGTTTCGGGATGAGCCGCCATGATACCGCCCCGCTTCCGGCGGGCCGGGGTGGGTCAGTGCCGCGTACCGCGTCGGGGCGCGCGGCGGCGATCATTGGTCGGCGTCACTTCCACGCCGAGGCTGAAGCTGCGTTCGTCACCGGGGAACATTGCGCCCACGCCCACGACCTGGCGATTGATTTCCTTGCCCTCACCGTCGCGCACCACCAGCACGACGGCGTATTCCCAGGCGCCGCCCTCGGCGGGGTGGCGGATCGTGCCTTCCACCTGCAGCGCGTTGGTTGCCTGGACCGCCTGCTCGCCGTCGACGCCCGGCGCGGGTGAGTCAAAGCGCAGGTAGTGCCGGCAGGACGGACAGCGCGCCGCGCTCTGCAGGATCGTGGTCTTGCAGTGCGGGCAGGTGCGCGTGGCACCCGCCGTGCCCGGCCGGCCGTTGCTCACGAGACGAGTTCGACGTCCGCCTTGGCGTCAGCCTTTGCGTCCTGCTTGGCCGCGGCGCCCTTGCCATTGCTGGCGCGGGTTTCCTTCTCGTCCCAGCCGCATTCGATGTGGCCGCGGATCCGCGAGCCGGCGGCAACGGTCAGCGTGCCGGCCTTGAGGTCGCCGTTGAGCACGGCGCTGTCGAGCAACTCCACCCGGTCGGCCGACTCGATGTTGCCTTCCAGGTCTCCGGCAACGGTCACCTTCTCGGCGCGCACGCCGCCGTTGAGCTTGGCGCCGCGCTCGATGGTCAGGTCGCCCTTGACGTTGACATCGCCCTTGAACTGGCCGGCGATGCGGACGTGGCCGGTGCCCTCGATCTTGCCCTCGATGGTCAGGTTGGCCGCGATCAGCGATTCCTTCACCGATTCCCTCGCCGGCGAGCCGGAAGCCTGCTGCTGCGGCGGGGCGGACGTGGGAGTGAAGTCGGCGGTGGCGGGGCGCTCGTCGCGCTTGGGCGCGGGCGAGGAATCGTGGGCGAAGGACGGTGCGTCCTTCTTAGCCTGGCTTGAGGGGTTGAAGATGGCCATCACGGAACTCCTGGAACTGGATATGGGACAGGGACAGGAACACCGGCCGCAGGCGGCCAGCGCGGCAACGACGGGGGTCGTAATGGCCCGAGGTTAGCACGGTGGATGGGCCCCGGGGATGTGACGCAACGCACCGAATCCGATATTGCACGGGCAGTTAGCGGGCTTTGCTGTCCCGGAGCATGCAAAGCGTCCACGCGGCCTCCACGCCCTTCCTGAAGGCCGGCGGCGGACCCTACATCCGGAATACGCCGAAGCGCGCGGGCTCGATCGGCGCGTTCAGCGACGCGGAAACCGCCAGCCCCAGCACCCGGCGGGTGTCGGCCGGATCGATGATGCCGTCGTCCCACAGCCGCGCGGTGGCGTACCACGGACTGCCCTGGTGTTCGTACTGCTCGCGGATCGGTGCCTTGAAGGTCTCTTCCTCCTCCGTGCTCCACTCACCGCCGCGCCCTTCGATGCCGTCGCGGCGCACGGTGGCCAGCACGCTGGCCGCCTGCTCGCCGCCCATCACGCTGATGCGCGCGTTTGGCCACATCCACAGGAACCGCGCCCCGTAGGCGCGGCCGCACATGGCGTAGTTGCCGGCCCCGAAGCTGCCGCCGATCACCACGGTGAACTTGGGCACCGAGGAACAGGCCACCGCGGTGACCATCTTGGCCCCGTCCTTGGCGATGCCGGCGTTCTCGTACTTCCTGCCGACCATGAAGCCGGTGATGTTCTGCAGGAACACCAGCGGGATGCCGCGCTGGTTGCACAGCTCGATGAAGTGCGCGCCCTTGAGCGCGCTCTCGGAGAACAGGATGCCGTTGTTGGCGATGATGCCCACGGGATACCCGTGCAGGTGCGCGAAGCCGGTCACCAGGGTCTTGCCGTAGCGCGCCTTGAACTCCTGGAACTGGCTGCCGTCGGCAATGCGTGCGATGACCTCGCGCACGTCGAACGGGCGGCGCGTGTCTTTGGGGACGATCCCGTACAGCTCTTCGGCCGGATAGAGCGGCTCGGCCGGCTCGCGCAGCGCGACCTGGGCGGTCTTGCGGCGGTTGAAGCCGCCGACGATGTCGCGCGCGACCTGCAGCGCGTGGCGGTCGTCTTCGGCGAAGTGGTCGGCCACCCCGGATACGGAAGTGTGCACGTCGGCGCCGCCGAGTGATTCGGCGTCGACGACTTCGCCGGTGGCCGCTTTCACCAGCGGCGGGCCGCCGAGGAAGATCGTGCCCTGTTCCTTGACGATCACGCTCTCGTCGCTCATTGCCGGCACGTACGCGCCGCCGGCGGTGCACGAACCCATCACCACCGCCACCTGCGGGATGTTCTCCGCGCTCATCCGTGCCTGGTTGTAGAAGATGCGGCCGAAGTGCTCCTTGTCCGGGAATACCTCGTCCTGCAGCGGCAGGAAGGCGCCGCCGGAGTCGACCAGGTAGACGCAGGGCAGGTTGTTTTCGCGCGCGATCTCCTGCGCGCGCAGGTGCTTCTTCACCGTCATCGGGAAGTAGGTGCCGCCCTTGACGGTGGCGTCGTTGGCCACGACCACCACCTCCTGGCCCATCACCCGGCCGATGCCGCAGACCATGCCCGCGGCGGGCGCGGCATCGTCGTACATCTCCTCGGCGGCCAGCGGCGCTATTTCAAGGAAGGGTGAGCCCGCATCGAGCAGGGCGGAGATGCGGTCGCGTACCAGCAGCTTGCCGCGGGCCACGTGCTTGTCGCGTGCCTTGCCGCCACCGCCTTCGGCCGCCCGCGCCAGCCGGCGGTCAAGCTCGGCGACCAGTTCGCGGTGATACGCGGCGTTGTCGCTGAACTCCTGCGAGCGCGGGTCCAGGCGGGAACTGAGTGCGGGCATGCGGCGGCCTCGTCCGGAAAAGCGGGCGCACAGGATAACCGCTGGCCATGCGGACGCAGGAAGGCCCGCCGAAGCGGGCCTTCCTGCGTGTGCTGCGATTGCCGGTGGCGGTCAGTCGTCCCGGCGCAGCTCGTCGGCTTCCTGTTCGGCGCGCTCGGCGGCGCGGTCCAGGGCGTCGGAGGTGGATTCCGCTGCGCGCGCGGCTGCTTCCGAACCGTCGGCGGCGGCTTCGCGGGTGGCCTCGCCGGCGCGGTCCGCGGCTGCGGCTGCATCGTCGGCGGCGCGTCGGGCGGCTGCGGAGGCATCATCGGCCGCCGCGCGGGTGCGTTCAGCGGCGGCATCGGCGCCTTCGGAGATCGCGGTGCCGGTGTGGTCGATGGTTTCGGCTGCGGACGCGCGCGCGCGTTCGGCCGCTGCCGCGGCGTCGTCGGCTTCCTGGCTCGACGTGGCGGTGTCCTGGCAGGCCGCAAGGGTCAGGGTACCTGCGACAAGCAGGGCAAGCAGGCGTTTGTCCATGGTTGGGGCCTCTTTTGTGGTTGGCGCAGGCAGTGTTGGTCGCGCCCGGTGAACGCTGCGTGGAAGCCGGGATTGCGCGTTCATGCAATGAAACATGCGCCCACAAAAAAGGACCGCCGGTTTCCCGGCGGTCCCTGTCCTGTTCCGGTTTGCGGAAGCCAGAAGCTTCCGCAACGGATCAGATTTCGTCGGCCGCGTCTTCAGCCGCGTCCTGCGCCTCATCGGCGACGTCGGCAGCGTCCTCGGCCACGTCGGAAGCTTCCTCGGCAGCGTCGGCGGCGGCGTCAGCCATCTCGTCGGTGGCGGCGTCGGTCGCGTCGGCAGCGGCGTCGGCGGCGCGGTCGGCCGAGTCGGCGGCGGTGTCGGCAGCAGCCTGGGCGGTTTCGTCGAACTCGCCGTAGGCGGCGTCCGCCTGGGCCTGGGCCTCGGCAGCAGCGTCGGCGGCGTCAGCGGCCGCATCCTGGGCGGCGTCCTGGTTCGAGCACGCGGCCAGGGCGAAACCCAGGGCCAGTGCCAGCAGAGCCTTGTTGATGGACATTGTTTGATTCCTCGTCGTTGTAAATCAAAGAGACAAACGCGCGGTAGCGTGCGCGCCGGGAAACATCATGACAATCACGGTTTCGCTGTCAAGTATCTGTTTGATTGTTTCCGTAAAAATGGCGTTAACCCGCGTCACGCCAGTTCCACTGCGATGGCGGTCGCCTCTCCACCGCCAATGCACAGCGAAGCCACCCCGCGGCTGAGATTACGGGCTTTCAGCGCATGGATGAGGGTCACGATCAGGCGTGCGCCGCTGGCGCCGATGGGATGTCCGAGGGCGCACGCGCCGCCATTGACGTTCAGCTTCTGGTGGGGAATCCCGAGGTCTTTCATCGGTGCCATGGCCACGCAGGCGAAGGCTTCGTTGACTTCGAACAGGTCCACCTGGTCGACCGACCAGCCGGCCTTGTCCAGCACGTTCCTGATCGCGGTCACCGGCGCGGTGGTGAACCATTCCGGCTCCTGGGAGTGGCCGGCATGGGCGACGATGCGCGCCAGCGGGGTCAGCCCGCGGGATGAAGCCTCGTCGCTGGAGGTGAGCACCAGGGCAGCGGCGCCGTCGGAGATCTTCGACGAGGACGCGGCGGTGAGCAGGCCGTCCTTGCCGAAGGCCGCGCGCAGGGTCGGGATACGGGCCAGGTCGATCTTGCCCGGCTCCTCGTCGGTGCCGACCTCGTGCTCGCCCTTGCGGGTCTTGACCGTCACCGGCACCACCTCTTCGGCGAAGGCGCCGTCGGCGATCGCGGCCTGCGCGCGCTTTGCGCTTTCGGCGGAGAACGCGTCCAGGTCTTCGCGGCTGAAGCCGTACTTGCGGCAGGCCTCGTCGCCGAACACGCCCATGGCCTTGCCGTCATACGGGTTGGTCAGGCCGTCCCAGGCCATGTGGTCCAGGAACTCGGCGCTGCCGTAGCGGATGCCGTTGCGCGAGCCGTTGAGCAGGTGCGGTGCGTTGGTCATCGACTCCATGCCGCCGGCGACGACCACCTTGGCCGAGCCGGCGCGGATCAGGTCATGCCCGAACATCACCGCCTTCATGCCCGATCCGCACACCTTGTTGATGGTGGTGCAGCCGGCCGCGTCCGGGATTCCCGCCGCGCGCGAAGCCTGGCGCGCCGGTGCCTGGCCCAGCCCGGCCGGCAGCACGCAGCCCATGATCGTCTCGTCGACCTGGTCGGCGGCAAGGCCGGAGTGTTCGAGCGCACCGCGGATCGCGGCCGCGCCCAGGGTCGGGGTGGGGACGCCGTTGAACTGGCCAAGGAAGGAACCGATCGCGGTGCGCCTGGCACCGGCGATGATGATGTCGCTCATGGATGCTGCTCCATCTGGAATGCGGGGGCTTGGATCCGTCCGATTATCGTGCCTGTGTTGCCCTGCGGCAAACGATCCCCCAGCGGTCCGGGGATGTCGCATTCATCACGAATCCGGGCAGTGGAATACCGCCGGAGCCGCCGATGGGGTATAGGTATCCGCTGCAATCCAGGAGAGGGAGTTGTTCGATGGCTGGAGTCTGGAAAGGAACGGGGACGTGGCCCTGGGCGCAGCGTTCGCTGCTGGCGATGGCGGTCGGGTTGGCGTTGAGCGCTTGCGGAGGCAGCAGCCCGCTGCGTCCTGATCCGCCGCCCACCGAGCCGCCGCCGCCGGACCCCGATCCGCCGCCGACGGTGGTCGAGCCGCCCAATCCCGCCTACAGCGACCATATCGTCCTGACCAACGCCCAGGAGGCGATCGACGCCGGCCTGACCGGCGAAGGCGTGCGCATTGGCGTGCTCGATACCGGCGTGAACAGCCAACATCCGGCGCTGGCGGGCCGCGTGGTCGCGAACCTGGAGTACGTGAATCCCGACATCAACGACATGTCGGTGGACGACGTGGACGGCCACGGCACCGCGGTTGCGCAGATCATGGCCGGCACGCCGTTCGGCGAGTGGCCGGGCGGCATCGCCCAGGGCGCGGAAATCGTTTCTGCGCGGATCATCAACGATGCGCCGCCGGACGACGACGGCAGCGGCCAGGGCAACGAGATCGACGGCCCGATCGGCCTGGCGGGAATCCACGAGGACATGATGGATCGCGGGGTGAAGATCCTGAACAACTCGTGGGGCGGGTTGTACTGGACCAACCTGGACGCCACCGCGCCGATCGCAGCGGAGTTCCGCCCGTTCGTGGTGGATCACGGCGGGCTGGTGGTGTTCGCCACCGGCAACAGCGAGTTCGACGACCCCTCCGAAACGGCGATGTTGCCGAGCGTGCCCGGACACAACGGGACCACCCCCGGCGCCGACCTGGAGGTCGGCTGGCTGGCGGTGACCGCGCTGGACGAGGACAACCCGGACCTCCTGGCTTCCTACGCCAATGCCTGCGGACAGGCGATGAACTACTGCCTGGCCGCGCCGGGCACGGCGGTGTTCACCGGGACCGATGATCCGCCGGACGCGCCCGACTACTGGAGAGCTTCGGGAACGTCGTTCGCCGCGCCGCAGGTTTCCGGGGCCGCGGCCCTGGTCTGGGAAGCATTCCCCTGGTTCGACAACGACCTGGTGCGCCAGACCATCCTGGGCACGGCGACCGACCTGGGCGACCCCGGCGTGGATGAAATCTTCGGCTACGGCCTGCTCAACGTCGGCGACGCAGTGAAGGGGCCGGGCAAGTTCGACTGGGGTACGGTCACCGCCAACTTCGACGACGACATCTCGGTCTGGGGCAACGACATCAGCGGCACGGGCGGGCTGGTCAAGCGCGGCAGTGGCACCCTGGTGCTGGAGGGCGACAGCAGCTACCGCGGGGCTACGCGGATCGACGGTGGCGCGCTGCACCTGAGCGGTTCGCTCAGCCGCTCCGACGTCACCATCGGCGCCGACGGCACCCTGGGCGGTGGCGGCAGCGTTGCCGGCAACGTCACCAACAACGGCACCCTGGCGCTGGACGCGGGCGACGGCT
Source organism: Luteimonas sp. (assembly GCA_052090405.1). Lineage (GTDB taxonomy): Bacteria > Pseudomonadota > Gammaproteobacteria > Xanthomonadales > Xanthomonadaceae > Luteimonas. Next base: position 19,729 of record JBQDAV010000011.1, on the reverse strand, counting down.
TCAGCATCGACGGTGATTACAGCCAGGCCGACGGCGCCAGGTTGTCGATGGTCCTTGGCCACGGCGGGCTGCAGGTTGGTGGTGATGCGGACATCGACGGCGGCGTGGTGCACGTGGAGGGCGTGCGCAACGGCTATGTCACCCAGGACCGCGAAATGGTCCTGAGCGCCGACGGCGCGCTGACCGGGCTGTTCGATCCCGGCGTCACCTTCAACGACGATGCGCTGTTCTTCCAGGGCAGCCTGAGCTATGACCTGGCCAACACCGTCTGGCTGAACATCTCCCGGCTTGACGTGCTTGCGACCGCCACCGGGCTGGGCGACATCACCGCGGCGTCGCTGTCCTCGGCTCAGCGGATCGAGAACGCATTCCGCGAGATCGACGGCCAGCGGGAAGTGGGTGAAGGACCGATCGCCGACGGCCTGATCCAGGCGGCCGGCGAATTCCAGGGAATCGCGAATGCGGACGTTGCCCGTGCCTCGTTGTCGAGCCTGTCCGGCGAACTGCACGCGGTGGCTTCGTCGACGACCTTCGACGCGGTCGACATGAACCGGCGCGCGTTGTCCTCGCAGTTCGTCGATACCGCCGGTGCCAGCCAGCGTCCGGCCGCCTGGTCACGGCAGCTGGGCGGCAGCGGCCACGGCGGGTTCTCCGGCAGCGAGCAGGCGGTGGACGGCTGGATGATCGGGCGCGATGTGCGCCTGGGCAACGTCATCGCCGGCTTCGCCTTCGGCGAGACCCACGCCGACAGCCGCCGCAGCGGCAGCCGCGACCGCGGACAGGACCGCCAGGCCCAGACCCTGCTCTACGCGGGGGTGGCCAACGGCAGCGCCTACGCGCTGGGGCAGGTGGGCTTCGGCCGCTTCGACCGACAGCTCGAGCGCCACCTGTTCACCGGCGCGCGCTCGATGGGCGTGTTCAGCACCTACGCCGGCGACTTCCTCACCGCGAGCCTGGAAACCGGCTACCGGTTCGGCAGCGTCGACTGGGGCGTCACGCCTTACCTGGGCGCCGAGTACACTCGCACCCGCAGTGACGGGTTCAACGAGCTGGGTGGCGATGGCATGGGCCTGCGCGCCGATGCCTGGACCTCCAGCCGCAGCCAGGCCATCGCTGGCCTGCGCGGCGAGCGCTCGCTGTTGGCGGGGCTGAGCCTGCACGGCTACGCGGAGTGGCAGCAGACCCTGTCGGCGCAGGGCCTGGACGTCGAGGCCGCCTTCACCGGCGCCGACGCCTGGTCGCCGCTGCTGGGGCTGCAGCCGGGACGTTCGGGCGGGCTGTTCGGGCTGGGGCTCAACGCACCGCTGGGAAGCAGCGGCGTGGTCACGCTCGGGTTCGACCAGCGCTTCGGTCCACGCGGCGACGCGCGCATGGTGTCGCTGAGGTACGCGCTGGGGTTCTGAGTCGCTGGCGCCGGGGGCCTGCCCCCGGCGCCTACTGGTCTTCGAACAGCTCCCGGCCGATCAGCATGCGGCGGATCTCGTTGGTGCCGGCGCCGATGGCGTAGAGCTTGGCGTCGCGCAGGATCCGCCCGGTGGGGTATTCGTTGATGTAACCGTTGCCGCCCAGGGCCTGGATTGCCTCCAGCGCCACCTGCACCGCCGCGTCGGAGGCGTGCAGCAGGCAGCTGGCCGCGTCCACCCGTGAGCTGTGGCCGGCGTCGTAATCGCGCGCCACCTGGTAGGCGAAGGCGCGTGAAGACTGCAGCGCGGTGTACATGTCGGCGATCTTGGCCTGCATGATCCCGAACGTGCCGATCGCCGCGTCGAACTGCTTGCGTTCACGCACGTAGGGCAGGGCGATGTCCATCGCCGCCTGCATCAGCCCCAGCGGTCCGCCGGTCAGCACCAGGCGTTCGGTGTTGAGTCCGCGCATGAGGACCCTGACGCCTTCGTTGACCTCGCCCAGCACGTTTCCGGCGGGGATTTCGCAGTCCTCGAACACCAGCTCGCAGGTGTTGGAGCCGCGCATGCCCAGCTTGTCCAGCTTCTGCGCGGTGCTGAATCCCTTCATGCCCTTTTCGACGATGAAGGCGGTCATGCAGCGGCTGCCCGCGTCCTTGCCGGCGGTGCGCATGTACACGATCAGCACGTCGGCCTCGGGGCCGTTGGTGATCCACATCTTGTTGCCGTTGGCGACCCAGGTGTCGCCACGCAGCTCGGCGCGGCAGGCCATCGAGCCGACCACGTCCGAACCCGCGCCCGGCTCGCTCATCGCCAGCGCGCCTTTCCACTCGCCGCTGCACAGCCTGGGCAGGTATAGCTCCCGCTGCGCCTGGCTGCCGTTGGCGTACAGGTTGGCCACGCACAGGTTGGAGTGCGCGCCGTAGCTCAGGCCCACCGAGCCGGAAGCGCGCGAGATCTCCTCCATCGCCACCAGGTGGGCCAGGTAGCCCATTTCGCTGCCGCCGAACTCGCCCGGCACGGTCATGCCCAGCAGGCCCATCTCACCGAGCTGGGGCCACAGTTCCTGCGGGAATGCGTTCTCCTGGTCGATCGCTTCCGTGCGCGGTGCGATCTCCGCCTCCGCGAAGCGGCGGACCGCGTCGCGGAGGGCGTCGATTTCCTCGCCGAGTGGAAAAGTACGCATCAACTTCCCTTGACGCGGCCCTGGAAGCGCGGCGCGGCGCGGCCCAGCGGCAGCTTGAGCTTGCCGATCAGCTCGATCCGCTCCTCGGCCATGCGATCGGCGGCCTTGTAGGTGGGGATGCCGTCGCGCTCGGCGATTTCGTAGATGCGGGTCAGATTGTGGTAAATCGTGCGCATCATGCGCATGGCGCGCTCGCGGTTGTAGCCCTCGATCTCCAGCGACACGTTCATCACGCCGCCGGCGTTGACCGCGTAGTCGGGCGCATACAGGACGCCGCGCTTGCCCAGCTCGTCGCCGATCTCGTTGTTGGCGAGCTGGTTGTTGGCCGAACCGCAGATGATCTTCGCCTTCAGCCGTGGCAGCGTGTCCTCATTGACGGTCGCACCCAGCGCACACGGCGAATACACGTCCGCGTCCACGTCGTAGATCTCGTCCGGGGCCACCGCCTCGGCGCCGTACTCGGAGACCGCCTGGTCCAGCAGGCCCTGGTTGATGTCGGTGACGAAGATCTTCGCGCCGCGCTCCTTGAGCAGCTTCACGAACTCCATGCCCACGTGGCCCAGGCCCTGCACCGCGTAGCTGTAGTTGCCCACTTCCTCGTTGCCGAACTTGCGGTTCAGCGTGGCCAGCAGGCCCTGCAGGGTGCCGTAGGCGGTGAACGGGGAGGGATCGCCCGAGCCGCCGTGGACCTGGTGCACGCCGGTGACGTACTGGGTCTCGCGGAACACGAACTCCATGTCGTTGACGTCGATGCCCACGTCCTCGGCGGTGATGTAGCGCCCGCCCTGGGATTCGACGAACTGGCCGAACGCGCGGAACAGCGCCTCGGACTTGTCCTTGGCCGGATCGCCGATGATCACCGCCTTGCCGCCGCCGATGTTCAGCCCGGCCACGGCGTTCTTGTAGGTCATGCCGCGCGACAGGCGCAGCACGTCATTGAGTGCTTCCGCCTCGCTCTTGTACGGCCACATCCGGGTGCCGCCCAGGGCCGGGCCCAGCACGGTGTTGTGGATCGCGATGATGGCCTTCAGGCCCGCGTCCTTGTTGTGGCAGTAGACGACCTGTTCGTGGCCGTAGGTGTCGAGTTGTTCGAAGATCATCGCTGGCTCCGCAGCGGCGCGGGCTGGGCCTTGCGGCCCGGGCCGGCCGGTTGGTTTGAGGGGGTTGGGCGTGAACGCGGCGCCGCAAAAGGGCGCCGACCGGGCCGGGTATTCTACGCGTCCGCGGTCAGAGCTGCGATTCGATCGGCAGCCAGCGCAGCGCGCGGGAGATGCTGCGCTGCAACAGCGAGGCGCCCGGTTCGGTGGTGTGGACGGTCGGCGGCGAGGTCGCTCCGTCCAGCCAGCGCAGGTCGCCCTCGTCGTCCAGGTACAGCCAGTAGCTGAGCTCCGGGCTGGACAGGGCCAGGTATTCGTCGCGCAGGGCGCCGGCCAGCGCCGGGTCGTCGAACAACACCCCCATTTCCGTATTCAGGTTGATCGAGCGCGGGTCCATGTTGAACGAGCCGACGAAGCCGCGCCGGTCGTCGACCAGGTAGGCCTTGGTGTGCAGGCTGGCGCCACTGCTGCCGAACAGGCTGGAGTCGGTGGCCACGTCGGCGCGGGTCTCGTACAGGTGCACGCCCGCCAGCAGCAGCCGTTCGCGGTATTTGCTGTAGCCGCTGTGCACGGCGAGCACGTCGTTGGCGACCAGCGAGTTGGTGATCACGCCCACGTGGGCATCGTGGCGGCGCACCGCGTTGGCCAGCGCCACCACGCCCTGGCTGCCGGGCACGAAGTAGGGCGAGATCAGCAGCGCCTTGTGCCGCGCCGAGGCGAGGTCGTCGAGGATGTGGTGGATCAGCCACTGCGAACGATCCTGGCCGCCACTTTTGTCAGGCGGGTCGGACAGCACCCGGATGCGGTCGGTCCAGTACGGCTCCAGGTTCTGGGTGATGTAACGGCGCACGTTGTCGGAGGTTTCCACCCGGTCCAGGAAGCGGCGCGCCTGCGGGCTGCGGGTTTCCTCGCGGATGTCCGCCATCACCTCGTCCAGCCGCTGTGGTGACTTGCGGTTGAGCGCGGAGATCGGCACCACCTGGTCGCTGTTCCAGAAGACGTCGAAGATGGCGCTGGCCTGCTCCACGGCCGGTCCGAACAGGGCCACGTCCAGATCGCGGAAATTGGTGTCCTGGGCCGCGTCAAAATACTCCACGCCAATGTTGCGCCCGCCGACCACGGCCACCCGGCCGTCGGCGATCCAGGCCTTGTTGTGCATGCGGTGGTTGATCGACCAGACGCGCTGCACCATCTCCATCAGCCGGCGGATGCCGTCGCGGTTGCGGAACGGGTTGTAGACCCGGACCTCGACGTTGGGGTGTTCGCCCATCGCCAGCAGCGCGCCGTCCTTGCCGCTGGTATTGATGTCGTCGAGCAGCATGCGCACCCGCACCCCGCGCTCGGCTGCCTCGCGCAGTTCGCGCAGCAGCAGGTGGCCGGTCACGTCGTCCTGCCAGATGTAGTACATCAGGTCGATGCTGCGTCCGGCGCGGCGGGTGGCGATGGCGCGGGCGGCGAAGGCGTCGCGCCCGTCGACCAGCATCACCACGCCGCTCTGGCCCGGGTGGCGTGCCAGCAGCGGGGTCAGCTCCCGGTCGAGCAGGGTCTGGTCTGGCTGCACGGGCAGGGCGTGGCTGGGCGCGCCGGTTGCCTGCGGGGTCAGGTGGTCGGCCAGGAAGACGCCGCTGGTCACCATCACCGCCAGGGTGAACAGGCCCCAGCCCAGGATCCGCTTCAGTCGTTTGGTCATTGCCATCGGTCAACGGCTCCCCTCGTACCGCAACGCATTGTAGGGCGACCCGGGTGCGCCGGGACGGTCAGCCAGCGTGGCGGGCAAGGGCCCAGGCCACGTGCTCGCGCACCAGCGGGTCGGCGCTGTCGGCGCGCGAGCGCAGCGCGGCCAGCACCTGCGGCGTGGTGGGCGCATTGCCCAGGGCCACGGCGATGTTGCGCAGCCAGCGGCGGTGGCCGCTGCGGCGGATCGCCGAACCTTCCGTCCGTCGCAGGAACTCGTCCTCCTCCCAAGCGAAAAGATCCGCCAGGCTGGCAGTATCCAGGTCGTTGCGGGCGCGGAAATCCGGCTCGTCGCTGCGACGGGCGAACTTGTTCCACGGGCAGACCAGCTGGCAGTCGTCGCAGCCGAAGATGCGGTTGCCGATCGCCGGGCGCAGCTCCTCGGGAATGGCGCCTTCGTGCTCGATGGTCAGATAGGAGATGCAGCGGCGCGCGTCCAGCCGGTACGGCGCCGTGATCGCCTGGGTCGGACATACGTCGATGCAGCGCGTACAGGTGCCGCAGTGGGCACTGGCAGGGGGATCCACCGGCAGCGGCAGGTCCAGGTAGATTTCGCCGAGGAAGAACCAGGAGCCTCCGTCGCGGTCGATCAGGCAAGTGTGCTTGCCGATCCAGCCCAGCCCGGCGTTGCGCGCCAGCGCGCGCTCGAGCACCGGCGCGGAATCGACGAACACGCGGAAGCCGAACGGCCCGACTTCGTCCGCGATCCGGTCGGCCAGCTTCTGCAGCCGGTTGCGCATCATCTTGTGGTAGTCGCGGCCAAGCGCGTAGCGGGCCACGTAGGCGCGTTCGCCGTCGGCCAGGGTCTGCCAGGCGCCGTCGTGGTCGTCGTCGCCGTAGTCCAGGCCCACCGACACCACCCGCAGCGTGCCCGGCACCAGCTCCTGCGGGCGCGAACGCTTGCTGCCGTGGCGCGCCATCCAGTCCATGTCGCCGTACAGGCCCCGGGCCAGCCAGTCGCGCAGGTGGTTTTCATCCTCGCCAAGCTCGATGCCGGCGATTCCGCAGCGCTGGAAACCCGCTTCCCGCGCAAGGGTGCGGATACGCGCGGCGGCGCCGGCCGGATCAACGATGCTGGCAGTGGTCGCGGGGCTGGACATGACGGGGCAAGTATAGAATCCGGGGCATGAGCGCTGCTCCGCCACGCCTTTCCGCAAGCCTTTACGGCCGCGCCGCGCTGCGCGCGCTGGAGGCGGCGGCGACGGCGCGCCTGGACGGCGACGGGTTCGCGCTGATGGCGCGCGCCGGGCAGGCGGGCTGGCGCGAGCTGCTGCGGCGCTGGCCGCAGGCGCAGCGGATCGTGGTGGCCTGCGGGCCGGGCAACAACGGTGGCGACGGCTACGTGCTGGCGCTGCATGCGCTTGAGGCCGGGCGCAAGGTATCGGTGCTGCGGCTCGACGGGCACGCGCCACGCGGCGACCTGGCCCGGCGCGCCTGTGACGCCTGGGTGGAGGCGGGCGGCAGGATCGATGTCTTCGAAGGGCGTTTTCCGGAAGCCGACGCGATCGTGGACGCCCTGTTCGGCATCAGCCTGTCGCGTGCCCCGGATGCGGACGTCGCCGACCTGGTCGAGGCGATCAACGCCGCCGGCACCCCGGTGCTGGCGCTGGATGCGCCCAGCGGCGTGGATACCGATACCGGCGCGGTTCCCGGCGCCGCCGTTCGCGCGGACGCAACCGTGCAGTTCATCGCTGCGCACGCCGGCCTCGCCACTGGCGCCGCGCTGGATCATGTCGGTGAGCTGGCGCTGGCCGGGCTGGAGCTGCCCGCGGACCTTTTCAGAGGCGTGGAGCCGGTTGCCGCCTGCCTGCGCAGCGATGACTTGCAGGGCCGGTTCGCGCCGCGGTCGCGCGGCGCGCACAAGGGCGATTCCGGCTTCCTGCTGTGCATCGGCGGCGACGCGGGCACGGGTGGCGCGGTGCTGCTGGCGGCCGAGGCCGCGCTGCGCTGCGGCGCCGGCCTGGTGGGCGTGGCCACCCATCCGGCCCACGTGGCGGCGGCGCTGGCGCGGCGTCCGGAGGTGATGGCCCGGGCGGTTGACGGCGCCGGCGCGCTGCGACCGCTGCTTGAACGCGCCGGCATGGTCGCGATCGGGCCGGGGCTGGGGCAGTCGGCCTGGGGCTCGGCGCTGTTCGGCGTGGCGCTCGCGGCCGGCAGGCCGCTGGTGCTCGACGCGGACGCGCTCAACCTGCTGGCCAAGGGCGGCAGCGCGCAGAAGCTTGCTCGCGACGCCATCCTGACTCCGCACCCGGGCGAGGCCGCACGCCTGCTTGGCGTGTCCACGGCCCAGGTGCAGGCGGGCCGCTACGCCGCCGCACGGCAGCTGTGCGAGCGTTTCGGCTGCGTGGTGGTGCTCAAGGGCGCGGGCTCGGTGGTGGCCGCACCCGGCGCGCTGCCGCAGGTGGTTGCCGCCGGCAATCCGGGCATGGCCAGTGGCGGCACCGGTGATGTGCTGACCGGCGTCATCGCCGCGCTGCGCGCGCAGGGCCGAGAGGCCTTCGACGCCGCCGCCACCGGCGCGCTGCTGCACGCCGTGGCCGGCGACGTGGCTGCAGGGGAGGGCGGCGAGCGGGGCATGCTGGCCTCCGACCTGTTTGCGCCGCTGCGCGCGCTGGTGAACGCATGAACGACGCCGCGCCGCGCCTGGTGCTGGCCGACGAGGCGGCGACCGCCCGGCTGGCCGGCCTGCTGGCCACCAGCCAGCAAGGGCCGGCGGTGGTGTACCTGCGCGGCGACCTGGGCGCGGGCAAATCCACGCTGGCCAGGGCTTGGCTGCGAAGCCTTGGCGTGACCGGGACCATCCGCAGCCCCACCTACACCCTGGTCGAGCGCTATCGGCTTGGTGATTCGGAGGCGCTGCACCTGGACCTGTACCGGATCGGCTCGGGCGGCGAGCTGGAGTTCCTCGGCCTGGACGACGTGCCGGCGTGGCTGTGGCTGGTGGAATGGCCCGAACGCGGCGCTGGCGGGCTGCCGGGGCCGGACCTGGAGATCGACCTGACCGTCGAGGGCCGGGGCCGCGGCGCCGTTTTGCACGGGCGCAGCCAGGCCGGCAGCGAATGGGTTGCCGGACTTGTCGCCAAGGGCGAGTTGGCGGTCTTTCCTGAACCGTAACTGCAGGAAGGGTCGGCAGGCTGCGGATTTCAAAGGAAAAAACACTTGCATTGAACGAAACATGGTGATTGACTTGGCACCATGCGCGCACGGGGCACTCGAATCCAGGAACTCCTGCTTGGCTTGGCACTGCTGGCCGGGCTGGTGTGGAATGTCGCCAAGGCGGCTGAAATCAACCACTTGCAGCTGGATAGCGGCCCCACCGGCACCCGCGCCGAACTGGCGCTGGCGCAGCAGGCGGAGTTCAACGTCATCACGCTGTCCAATCCGGAGCGGCTGGTGATCGACCTGCCCGGTTCCCGGCTGGCCAGCGATTTCAAGCTCCCGGCGCCCGCCGGGCTGATCAAGTCGGTGCGCAGCGGCCAGCCCGAACCCGGCGTGACCCGGATCGTGTTCGACCTCGCCTCGTCCGTGGTCGCGATGGGCCCGCGCATGGTGCCGTCCGCCGACGGCGCCAAGCTGGTAGTGGAGTGGCCGGAGGACGCCGCCGGCGCCGACCCGATCGCCGCGATCATTGCCAGCGTCTCGCAGCCGGAGCCGGAGTCGGAACCGGCTCCCGCCAATCCCGTCGAGGCGTCCAACGCCGCCACTGACCGGCTGGTCTCACAGATGTCCGCTGCGAACGCGCCGGACGCGGCTTCCACAGCCGGGCAATCCGCGCCGGAAAGTACGCCTCCGGTCGGACAGGCTGCGCCCGCGACTGCTGCAACCGTGGAGTCGGCGCCCGCGCAGCAGCCGGTCCCGGTGCCGGTGCAGCCCGCCGCCGCCATGCGCCCGCTGGTGATCGCCATCGACGCCGGCCACGGCGGCCAGGATCCGGGGGCGGTCGGGCCGACCGGCACCCGCGAGAAGGACGTCACTTTGGCGATCGCGCGCGAGCTTGGCCGCCAGATCGACGCCACGCCGGGGCTCAAGTCCTACCTGACCCGTGACACCGACGTGTTCATCCCGCTCAACCAGCGCGCCCGGCTGGCGCGTGACGCGGGCGCAGACATGTTCATCTCGGTCCACGCCGACGCCGCCCACAACCGCAACGCCCAGGGGTCGTCTGTTTACGTGCTGTCGCTGCGTGGCGCCTCATCGCAGCGCGCGCGCTGGCTGGCGGACAAGGAGAACGCAGCCGACATGATCGGCGGCGTGCGCCTGGAGGAAACCGACGACACCCTGGCATCGGTGCTGCTGGACCTGACCCAGAGCGGGCAGATGAAAGCCTCCGAGGATGCCGGCAACCACATCCTCGCCGGGCTCAAGCGCATCGGCAACAACCACAAGCCGAACATCGAACGGGCCAATTTCGCGGTGCTGCGCACTTCGGACATGCCGGCGATGCTGGTGGAGACGGCCTTCCTCTCCAACCCGGAGGAGGAGAAGCGCCTGGTCGACCCGCAGTTCCAGCGGACCGTGGCGCGCGCCGTGCTTGACGGCGTCAATACCTACTTCTCCGACCAGCCGCCGCCGGGCACCCTGTTCGCAGCCCGCGCCTCGGCCGAGGCCGCCGGCCGCGACGCCAGTGGCCGCGACGCCACCACCGGTGGCAGCCCGTAAGAAAGCCGCCCCGGATTCCTGACGCGGTTTCGCGCATACGGCGCGCTCCTACTATCATCTGTGCGGTGAGCATCCAGCCGCTTCCCGACGTCCTCATCAACCAGATCGCCGCCGGCGAGGTCGTGGAGCGGCCGGCGTCCGTGGTCAAGGAGCTGGTGGAAAACGCGCTCGACGCCGGCGCCACCCGGGTCGACATCGAGCTGGAAGAGGGCGGCGTGCGCCTGATCCGGGTGCGCGATGACGGCGGCGGCATCGGCGCCGATGAGTTGGCGCTGGCGGTCTCGCGCCACGCCACCAGCAAGATCGCCTCGCTCGACGACCTGGAAGCCGTCGCCACGCTGGGTTTCCGCGGCGAGGCGCTGCCGTCGATCGCATCGGTCAGCCGCTTTTCAATGACCTCGCGCCGGGCTGGCGACGACCACGGCGCTTCGCTGGCCGTGGAAGGCGGAGCGGTGGGGGAAATCGCCCCGCGCCAGCACCCCCCGGGTACCACGGTGGAGGTACGCGACCTGTTCTACAACGTGCCGGCGCGACGCCGGTTCCTGCGCGCCGAGCGCACCGAGACCGGGCACATCGAGGAGTGGCTGCGGTCGCTGGCGCTGGCGCGGCCGGACGTGGAACTGCGGGTGTCGCACAACGGCAAGCCCTCGCGGCGCTACAAGGGCGGCGGCGAGCTGTTTTCCGACGAGCGCCTGCACGAGACCCTGGGCGCGGAGTTCGCCCGCCACGCGCTGCGCGTGGAGCACGAGGGCGCCGGCCTGCGCCTGCACGGCTGGATCGCGCAGCCGGCATATTCGCGCGCCAGCGCCGACCAGCAATACCTGTACGTCAACGGCCGCAGCGTGCGCGACCGCAGCGTGGCGCATGCGGTGAAGCAGGCCTATTCGGACGTGCTCTATCACGGCCGGCAGCCGGCCTACGTGCTGTTCCTGGAGCTGGATCCGGCGCGGGTGGACGTGAACGTGCACCCGGCCAAGCACGAGGTGCGGTTCCGCGATTCGCGCCTGATGCACGACTTCGTCTACCGCAGCCTGCACGAGGCACTGGCCGGGACCCGGGCAGGGCAGCAGGCCGCGGCCGCGGAAAGCGCGGGCGCGGGCGCGTTCGGCGGCGCCGCGCCGGCCCCGCAGGCGGCACCCGCATTCGCGCAGTCCGGCCTGGCGCTGCGCACGGATGAGGCACGCGCCGGCTATGCCGCGCTGTACGGACAAACCGCCGCTGCGCCTGCGCCGGATGCCGTGCCAATGGGTGGCGCGTCCCCGCCGCTTCCCGCGCCCGACGATACCGCCGCGCCGCCGCTGGGCTACGCGCTGGCGCAGCTGCACGGCGTCTACATCCTCAGCCAGAGCAGCGAAGGCCTGATCGTGGTCGACATGCATGCCGCGCACGAACGCATCGGCTACGAGAAGCTCAAGCGCGCCCATGACAGCGAAGGCCTGCGCATGCAGCCGCTGCTGGTGCCGCAGGCGGTGGCGGTGTCCGAGCGCGAGGCCGAGATGGCCGAACGCGAGGCGGCGACCCTGGCCGAACTGGGCTTCGAGGTCTCGCGCAGCGGGCCGCAATCGCTGATCCTGCGTGGCGTGCCGGCCCTGCTGGCCGAGGGCGACACCGAGGCGCTGCTGCGCGACGTGCTGGCCGACCTGCGCGAGCACGGCGCCAGCCGCCGCGTCGCCAGTGCCCGTGATGAGCTGCTGTCCACCATGGCCTGCCACGGCTCGGTACGTGCCAACCGGCGCCTGACGATTCCGGAAATGAACGCCCTGCTGCGGCAGATGGAGGAGACCGAGCGTTCCGGTCAATGCAATCATGGGCGCCCGACCTGGGCGAGGTTCGGGCTTGGGGAAATCGATCGCTGGTTCATGAGGGGACGGTAGCAATGGGGAAAACCCGGGAAGGATGTTTCGCGGCCGTCGTGCTGCTGGTGCTTGGCCTGGCCGGCTGCGGCGGCGAGGGTGGTGGCGGTGCGCAGACGGAGGCAGGTGTCGCCGCTGCGACTGCCGCCAGCGCGGATTTCACTGCGCAGCAGGATGCCTGGCGCGCCGGGCGCCATGAGCGCCTGGTGGCGCCGGACGGCTGGACCGGGCTGATCGGCCTGTACTGGATCGAACTGGACGCCCACTACGTCGGCAGCAGCCGCGACAGCGGTATGCGCCTGTCGAAGGGGCCGCCCCGGCTGGGCCTGGTGCAACGGAATGGCGGGCGCACGTTCTTCACGCCCGAGCGCGGCGCAGACCTGACGGTGGACGGGAAACCGCTCACCCGCAGGATCGAACTGCACGCGGACCGCAGTGAAGCACCGACGTTGATCGACTTCGACGATGGCCTGGGCCAGCTCAGCGTGATCGAGCGCGCGGGCCGGCAGGCGCTGCGGGTGCGGCACCAGGAGGCTGAATCGCGCCTCGGCTTCGCCGGCATTGACTACTGGCCGGCCGATGCCTCCTGGGAGATCCGCGGGCGGTTCGTTGCCCATCCGCCGGGACAGACCCTGGAGATCGCTTCGGTCGTCGGCGGCACCGAGCCGATGGCCAATCCAGGCGTGGTGGAGTTCGAACGCGACGGCCAGGCATACCGGCTTGAAGCGCTGGATGACGGTGAAGGCGGGCTGTTCCTGATCCTGGCAGACCGCACTTCCGGCCACGGCAGCTACGGCGCCGGGCGCTACCTGGACGCTGCCGCGCCGGACGCCGAAGGCAGCGTGATGCTGGATTTCAACCGTGCCTATAATCCGCCGTGCGCGTTCACCAACTACGCGACCTGCCCACTCCCGCCGCTGGACAACCGCCTCGACCTGGCCATCACTGCCGGTGAAAAGGCCCATGCGCCGCCCGCGGGCTGACCGATCAACAAACGGAGATCCAGATGAAGCTGAAAGGACGCCTCACCGGACGCAACTTCGTCCCATCCCTGCTGCTTGCGCTGTCCGCGCTCGCCTTCCCGGGCGCCGTGCTGGCCGAGCAACCGCAGCAGGCGGCCGCAGAAGCGCTCGCGCCCGCGGCCGAGCCGCCGGTGCCGCTGCTGTGGAAGGCGACCGCCGGGGAGCGTTCGGTCTACCTGCTCGGATCCTTCCACCTGCTCAAGCCGGACGACTACCCGCTGTCGCCGGACGTGGATGCGGCCTTCGCTGATTCGGACAGCGTGGTGTTCGAGATCCCGCCGGAAGAGCTGCAGTCGCCCGAACTGGGCATAAAGATGGGCCAGGCAGCGATGCGCACCGACGGCACCGTGCTCGACAGCGCGCTGCCGGAAGAAACCGTTGCCGCGCTCACGGCCTGGACGGAAGAGAATACGGCCGCGCTGCAACAGCTGCAGCTTTCGCCGCAGGTGCTGCAAATGTTCGATCCGTGGTTCGTTTCGCTGATGGTCACCATCATCGAGATGGGCAAGTACGGGCTGGACCCCGAGCTCGGGCTGGACAACCACCTGGCCACCCGCGCGGGCGAGGCGGGCAAGGAAACCGGCGGGCTGGAAACCGCCGACCAGCAGATCGCATTCTTCACCGGCATGTCGGACGAGGAGCAGGTGCAGTTCCTGCAGTCGACGCTGGACAGCACCGGCGAAGAAGGCCGCGCTGAAATCACCCAGCTGCACGATGCCTGGCGCAGCGGCAACGCGCAGGTGCTCTGGGATGAGATGGCGGTGGAGATGCGGGCGGAATTCCCGGCTGTTTACCAGCGCATCAACGTCGACCGCAACGACGCCTGGGTGCCACAGGTCGAGGCGATGCTGGATCCGGAAGGGACCGGCAACACCCTGCTGGTGGTCGGTGCCTTGCACCTGGTCGGCGAGGACGGCGTGGTCGAGAAGCTGGAAGCAAAGGGTTACGAGGTCGAGCGCATCTGCTCGGCCTGCCCCTGACTGGTGTCGTAGGAGCGCGCCGCCGCGCTCCTACGGTTCCGGTGACGCCGGGACCATCACGATGCAGTCCACCGGGCAGGCGGGCACGCACAGCTCGCAGCCGGTGCACAGCGGTTCGATGACTGCGTGCATGTGCTTGCTGGCACCGGCGATGGCGTCGACGGGGCAAGCCAGGATGCACTTCGTGCAGCCGATGCAATCGGCTTCCACCACGAGCGCGACCAGCGGCGGCTTGTGGCTGCCGCGGTTGCGGTCATAGGGTTTGCAGGGCACGTCCAGCAGCCGCGCCAGCGCACGCGCGCCGGCATCGCCGCCGGGCGGGCAGCGGTCGATGTCGGCCTCGCCACGGGCGATGGCTTCGGCGTAGGGGCGGCAGCCATCGAAGCCGCACTGGCGGCATTGGGTCTGCGGTAGCAGCCGGTCGATGCGATCGACCAGGTCGGACGCGTTCACCGCACCGGCATGCCCGGCTGCGCGCCGTCGTCGCCGTGCAGCAGGGCCAGGGCGCCGGCGTCGAAACCGGCCGACAGGATCATCCCCTCGCTCACGCCGAAGCGCATCTTGCGCGGCGCCAGGTTGGCGACGAACACCACGCTGCGCCCGATCAGCTTCTCCGGCTCGCCGTAGCTGGCGCGGATGCCCGAGAAAATCTGGCGCTTGCCCAGCTCGCCGGCATCCAGCTCGAAGCGCAGCAGCTTGTCCGAACCCTCGACGAATTCGCAGGCCAGCACCTTGCCGATGCGCAGGTCCAGCTTGGCGAAATCATCGATTCCAATGAAATCGCCGGTGTCCTTTTCGGCCTTCGCCGGGTCCGCTTTCTTCCCGGACTTCGCCGCAGCCCCGTCGGCCGGCGCCTTCGCGGGGGCGGCCAGCGTATCCCGGCTGGCCTCGACCATGGCGTCGATGCGCTTGGGGTCCAGGCGGGTGAACAGCGGCTTGTAGGCGCCGATGGCGTGGTCGAGCAGTGGCGCGTCCAGGTCGCTCCAGGCGGCCAGCGGCGCCCTGAGGAATTCTTCCGCCTCGGCCACCACGCCCGGCAGTACCGGTCGCAGCGCCCCGGCCAGCACCCGGAACAGGTTCAGTCCCTGGGTGCAGACCGCCTGCAGCACGGCGTCCGCGCCTTCCTGCTTGGCGATCACCCAGGGCTTCTTGTCGTCGATGTAGCGGTTGGCTTCGTCGGCCAGGGCCATGACCTGGCGCAGCACGATGGCCGGCTCGTTGCGGGCGTAGGCCTCGCGCACCGGAGCCAGCGCTTCGACGAAGCGCGCGTACATCTCGGGGTCGGGCAGCGCGGCGGCCAGGCGGCCGTCAAAGCGCTTGCCGATGAAGCCGGCGCAGCGGCTGGCCAGGTTGGCGAACTTGCCCACCAGGTCCGAGTTCACCCGGGTGACGAAGTCGGTCAGGTTGAGGTCCAGGTCGTCGAGGCCGCCCGAGGACTTGGCCGCGAAGTAGTAGCGCAGCGCCTCCGGGTGCAGGCCGCTGTCCAGGTAGGTGCGGGCCATGATGAAGGTGCCGCGGGACTTGGACATCTTGGCCCCGTCCACTGTGAGATACCCGTTGACGTGCAGCCGGGTGGGCACCCGCAGTCCGGCACCGTGCAGCACCGCCGGCCAGAACAGGCCGTGGAAGTTGATGATGTCCTTGCCCAGGAAATGGTGCAGCTCGGCGTCGCCGCCGGGTGCGAGCAGCGCGTCGAAGTCGAGCCCCTCGCGCTCGAACAGCGCCTGGAAGCCGGACAGGTAGCCGATCGGCGCATCCAGCCAGACGTAGAAGAACTTGCCGGGCTGGCCGGGGATTTCGAAACCGAAGTAGGGCGCGTCGCGGGAGATGTCCCAGGCACGCAGGCCGCCTTCCCCGTCCAGCCATTCCTGCAGCTTGGCCTTCACGCCCGGTACGGCCACGTTGCCGGCCAGCCACTCGCGCAGGAAGCCTTCGAAGTGGCCCAGCTCGAAGAAAAAGTGCTCGGACTCACGCAGTTCGGGCGTGGTGCCCGACAGCACCGACCTGGGTTCCTTCAGGTCGGTGGGCGCGTAGGTGGCGCCGCAGTGCTCGCAGTTGTCGCCGTACTGGTCGGGCGTGCCGCACCGCGGGCAGGTGCCCTTGATATAGCGGTCGGGCAGGAACATGCCCTGGGCCGGGTCGTAGAACTGCTCCACCGTGCGCCGGGCGATGTGGCCGCCCGCATCCAGCCGGGCATAGATCGACTCCGTCATCGCCCGGTTGCGGTCGGAGTGGGTGGAGCCATAGTGGTCGAACGCGACCCCGAACTCCGCGAAGTCGCGCTCGTGGGAGGCCTGGACGCCGGCGATGAAGTCCTCCGGCGAGGTGCCCGCCTTTTGCGCGGCGAGCATGATCGGAGTGCCGTGGGTATCGTCGGCGCACACGTACCAGGCCGTGTCGCCGGCCATGCGCCGGGCACGTACCCAGATGTCGGTCTGGATATAGCCGACCAGGTGGCCCAGGTGGAGCGGGCCGTTGGCGTAGGGCAGGGCGGTGGTGACGAGCGCGGTGCGGGACATGGCGGGCAGGGTGCGAAGGGCCCGCGATTATCGCATGCGCGGCGACGCCTATTCCCGCTGCCAGACCTGCTCGCGGCAGAAGAAGGCGATGCAACCGGAGACCCCGAGCCGGTCGTCATCGAGCATCTGGGCCTTGGACCGGTAGGTCTTGCCGTTGGCCGGGTCCAGGATCGTACCGCCGGACCACGAGTCCCCGTCCTGTTCTAGGTCCCAAAGGATGGTCATCCCTTCGATCGGCTGGTCCTTGCGCTCGCCCGAACACTCGTCGCAGACCGGATTGGGACCGCTGTCGGACTGCAGGATCTCGGCCACCGTGCCCTGCAGGCTGCCGTCGGCGTCGCGGCTGATCTCGACGATGGATTTGGCGTTGCCGGTTTCGTCGTCGATGGTCTTCCAGCGGCCTTCGGGGCCGGCCTGGGCGTGAAGTGCCATTGATCCCAACATGGCGACGGTGAACAGCGTGATTCGAATGAGCATCAAGGTATCTCCTCGGATGGATACCCGACCATTATTGCGCCAACTTGCGCGTATAAAGCTTGAGTATCTCGGTCATGTTTAGTAAAGCGGGTTGCGAATTGGTTCAAGCTGTCCTTTGGGAAGGGCAGTGATGAACTAAGGTCGGGGGGTGTGACCGTGCGCAGTGCGCCAAAAGAAGCCGCGGTGCACCGCGGCTTCTTCTATTTCAGCGCTTGGATTCACTGGATCAGTGGCGGACACGACTCCGCATACCAAGAGCGCTCCTTTACTACCACCCACTGTCCGCCGGTCCATCGGTATGTTGTTTCGGTGATCAAGTACATCCCTTGCAGCTCACATGACATGTCCACGCGCAAAGTGCCTTCAGGAGGGTTGGCTGCCACCCCTTGGCAGGCGAAGGCCAATAACATGCCAAGCGCTAATCCCTTTAAATATTTCATGGTCCGTTTCCCTGGAATGCGTCGGCAGGAATACCGACGTGCCGATGTTATTCCAGCCATGTGCTGACCACAAATCGCCTGTCGCCGCATCCTGCTGAATAGTTCCGAGAGGTCGACAAAGTACAAGGCTCTCGAACGCGGGCTCTGTTCTTCACGGCGCCCCTTGACTGGAAAGGGGCGCTGTCCTCGCGATGATTCGGCCAGCTCTTCCGGCGACGCCAGCAAAAAAATGCCCGCAACTTGCGTTGCGGGCATCGTGGATCATTGAGTGCAGGCGAGAAAGGCGTCTCTATGCACTCCTTGGAACCGTGCGGTCAGAACTTGTAGTTGAAGCGTGCGAACAGGGACGCACCGAAGTAGTCGTACTGCGTGGCGTTGACAGGTACGTTGCCGTAACGGGAGCCGGTCGCGGCTTCGGACACGGTGTCCGGCTTGGTATTGAACACGTTGCGGACACCGGCCAGTACCGACCATTTCGGCTGATCGTACCGTGCCGAGATGGAGTGGTAGAGGCGGCTGTCAGCTGTGATGTCGACAACTGCGTCTTCCCAGCCGAGATAGTTATAGCTTCCGCTGGCTGACAGGGGTGTCAGGCGCTTGGTGTTGTGGACGTAATCCATGCCCCAAGTGTAGGTCCAGTCCTCCCGCTTGAGTGACGCTACGAGATTACCCACGATTTTGGGACGTCCGATGCCGCCAACGTAGTCGGAAATGGTCTCGCCCCCGGCCAACGGGCTGTCGAAGAGCTGCACCACGTCTTCCGTGGTGTAGGTGATCTGGCTTTCCATGGTCAACGAGCCAAACGAAAAATCATCCTCATAGCGCGCCAACAGGTCATAGCCCCTGACCTTCTGCTTGTTGATGTTGATGTAGCTGGCGTAGATGTCGTCAATCTTGTTCGGCTCGACATCCGCGTCAGGGGCGTTACGGGTGAACATTCCGCAGAAGTCGTTCGGATAGACCTCAGCACCGTAGCAGCTGCCGACGATCGCCCCGGCTCCCAGGCTGCTAATCTGGTCATTGACGGTGATCTCGAAGTAATCGAGGGCAACGCTGAGCGGAGCAAACTCTGGCGTCCAGATCAGGCCGGCAGTGAAGGCGTCCGAGGTTTCCGGCTCAAGGAAGCCGTGGCCACCGCCCGAGTACACCGTGGCGGATGAAGGCGCGCCTGAATAGTCATCGGGAATTCCCGCAGCCGCACAGTTGGCCCTTACATAGGAGTTGGTGCTTTCGCCCCAGTCGATGCAGGGGTCGATGGCGAGCTGGCCCTGGAAGCCGGACTGGTTGCCCAGGTAAAGCTCGTAGAGGCCGGGTGCGCGATACGAAGTGCCCTTGGTCGCGCGCAGGCGCAGGGCAGGTACGATCTGCCAGCCCAGGCCAGCCTTCCAGACGGAGTCCGATCCATCGACGGAATCGTAGTCAAACCAGCGGCCAGATGCGTTGAAGGTCAGTTCTTCGATGCCAGTGATGCCGCGGAGCAGCGGAATTTCCACTTCGGTGAAAATTTCCTTGACTGAGTCTTCGCCCTTGGTCTGCTGCGCAGAGCTCGATCCCCAGAGCTGGCCGGCGGCTGACAGCGCGCCAGGCTGGTCGTCGATGCTGAACTCGCGGTACTCCGCACCAATGGCGGCCGCAACGGAACCAGCCGGTACGTTGAAAAGCTCTCCGGTGATCACGCCGCTGAAGATCATCTGGTCATATACCGTGTTGCCCCGGTCCCAGGCACCAATCAGACCTACCAGTTCATCCATGCGCTCGCCGCTGAGAAAGCCAGGGTCGAAGTAGTTGATCGTCGGAGCATCATCGCTGTACTGCCAGTCGCCGGTCTTGGATGCGTCAATCACCAGGTTGTTGTAGTCGCCGTCGGAGCGCGAGTACGAAGCGTTGACTTCCCAGGACCAAGTGTCGGCAAAGAGCCCGTCCAAGCCGGTGTTGAGATAAATGTAGTCCACAGTCTGATTGCTGGAGGAGCGGAATGGCATCACGGGCTGGGCAACGCCGCTGGGGACCATCGTGTTAATGAAGTCCGGGTCGTTGGCGTAGGTGTATCCGTATTGCGGGCTGCCGGCGATGATTGGAAAGAACTGCCGGAATCCTTCGTAGCTCGTCTTGCGACGGTTGTAGAGCAGTTCGGCGTTCCAGTTGACGGCGCCGAAAGAAAAGTCGGCAGCGGCATAGATGCTTTGCCGTTCCATATCCTGGACGACCATCTCGTCGCCGAAGAACGGAAAGTTCAGCCAGTCGGTATAGCTGGCCTGGTTCGAGTTCACGTAGTCGGTGTTTTCACGCGGCCGGTAACCGGGAATATTGGGATCAGTCGCGTTCCGTGTGGAATCGCTCTTGCCTGAGCCCGACGTGG
>JBQDAV010000010.1:0-74832 GCA_052090405.1 Luteimonas sp. | reverse complement strand
GGTGGCGGCCGCCGGCCGACGCCGGGGGACATGGAGCGCAAACGCCTCCCGGCCGCGGCGGGGCCCGTCAGGTCACGGCGAGACAAAGCCAAGGAGCGCATCCCCAGACCATCCGTTCAACCATTTCTGGACCAGAACGGTCACACTGGAACCAGCACCTGGCCGGAGCCGGCATGCTGTCCATCATCATTCCCGCGCATGACGAAGCACCGCTGATCGGCGCAACGCTCGACGCCCTCGCCGAAGCCACCGCCTGCGTGGAGGACGACGTCGAAGTGATCGTGGTCGACGACGCCTCCAGCGACGACACCGCCGCGATCGCCCGCGGCCGCGGCGCCCGGGTGCTGCACGTCAAAGCCCGCCAGATCGCCGCCGCCCGCAACGCCGGCGCCAACGCCGCACGCGGCGATCGCCTGCTGTTCGTCGACGCCGACACCCTGGCCAACCGCGAAGTGATGGCCGCGCTGATGGCGGCGATGGACGCCGGCGCGGCCGGCGGCGGGGTCGCGGTGCGCTTCGCCCGCCCGCTGCCGCTGCACATGCGCATGTTCGAATCGCTATCGATCGTGCTGTTCCGCCTGTTCGGCGTCACCCCGGGCTGCTTCCTGTTCTGCACCCGCGACGCATTCGAGGCCGCAGGCGGATTCGACGAACGCCTGTACGTCACCGAGGACGTGACCCTCGGCCGCGCCCTGCGGCGGGTTGGTCGGGTAGCCATCCTGCGCGAGGAAGTCGTGACCTCCGCCCGCAAGATGCGCACCTATTCGCTGGGAGAGAAAGTGCGCTTCACCTTCCGCTTCCTGCTCGCCCCCGGGCGCGTCTCGCGCGACCGCGCCCGACTCGACCTCTGGTACGGTCCGCGCCGCCACGAAGACGCCGACCAGCACGCCGGATCGAAGAAGAAATCCCGCCCTTCGTAGGAGCGCGCCAAGCGCGCGAAACCGCGTGAAGCCCGGCCCGGACCGCAATCCCGCCCGCGGCCAACTTCACTCCCCGGTTGGGTCGGCTCCGGCATCCGCGGCATCAGCGTCCGCATCACCAGCCGCCTCAACCGGCCCCTCTTCCGCCGTCGCCCCATCCCCCCGGATGGGCTCCGGCAGCTCCGGCAGCTCCGACAATTCCGGCAGCCCCCGCATCCGCTCCACCACCCCGTCCACCACCCGCTCGCCCAGGCCGTCAGCGATGCGCTCGGGAGTGAACACCTCCTCGATCCGCTGCCCCTCGAAGTCCGGGCCAAGTACGTACACCACGTCCGACAGCGTCGGCCACCCCAGCAGCGGCGCCACGAACCAGTACGCGCCGGCCAGCACCACCACCAGCATCACCAGCCTGAGCGCCGCACCGATCAGCTTGAACGCCAGGTACAGGCCGAGCACGACCAGCACCAGCGCGATCCAGTTCACGTCCATGCCCGGAATTGTAAGCGGCGCCGGCCAGCAAGCCGGCGCCGCAGCGCGCTACTCGTGGTTCTCGCGCACGTAGCGGTCGAACAGGCGCACCCCGAAAGCGGTCGCCCCCGCCGGAGAAGTCGGCTTGCCGCCGCTTTCGATCCAGGCCATGCCGGCGATGTCCAGGTGCGCCCACGGGCGATCCTCGTCGATCCACTCGCCGACGAAATGCGCAGCGGTGCCGGCGCCCGGGCGGCCGCCGCCGTTACGCAGGTCGGCGATCGGCGAGCGCAGGCCGCTGCCATAGGACGGCAGCAGCGGCATCCGCCACAGCAGTTCGCCCGAAGACTCGCCTGCAGCCAGGAGCTGATCGGCCAGCTCGTCATCGCGGCTGAAGAGGCCGGCATGATCGCCGCCCAGTGCACCAACGATCGCACCGGTGAGGGTGGCGATGTCGATCACGGCCGCCGGATCGTGGCGGTCCTGCACGTACCAGAGCGCGTCCACCAGCACCATGCGTCCTTCCGCGTCGGTGCTCATGATTTCGTAGGTCTTGCCCGAAGCGGTGCGCACCACGTCGCCCGGACGCGAAGCGGTACCCGAGGGCATGTTCTCCGCCAGCGCCGCAACCGCAACGGCGTTCACCGGTGCGCGCCGGCCAGCCAGTGCCTTGATCGCGCCGGTGACCACCGCGGCGCCGGTCATGTCGTACTTCATCCGCCACATCCCGCTGCCGCCCTTGATCGAGATGCCGCCGGTGTCGAAGGTGATGCCCTTGCCCACGAACGCCAGCGGCGCCTCGCCGGCGCTGCCGCCGTCGTAGCGCATCACCAGCATCCGCGGCGGACGCGGGCTGCCCTGGCCCACGGCCAGGATGCTGCCCATGCCCAGGCGCTCCATCTGCGCGACATCGAGCACCTCGATGCTCACGGGCAGGTCGGCCAGCGCTTCACGCGCGCGTTCGACGAAGGTCTCCGGCCAGATTACGTTGCCCGGCTCGGTCACCAGGTCGCGGGAGAACGCCACCGCATCGGCCACCGGCTTCCACTGCGACTCGTAATCCGAAGCAGCAGCGGCGCCGGCGGGAGTCCGGATCACCAGGTCGCCCTGCCCGGCGCGCGGCGATTCATCATCACCGCTACCGGTGCGGTACTTGTCGAAGCTGTACTGCCCCAGCGCCGCGCCGAAGGCGATGTGCGAGGCGGCGTTGGCCTCGTCGCCGCGCCACAGCACGTCGATCCGCGGCGCTGCGCTGCCGGCGGCGTCCTGGCCCACCAGGCCGCCGAAGTCCTCGAGCATGCGCGGGGTGAGTTCATCCTTGCCGACCCCGATCAGCAGCACCCGGTCGTAGCCGCCAACGCCCGGCAGGTCGAGCTTGCTGTTGCTGCGGCCCTTGAAGTCCGCCGCCGCCACCGCGCGCGACAGTGCGCCATCGGTCGCGGCATCCAGGTCGGCGAAGGCGCCGCTGGCCACATCACCCTGGCGCACCGGTATCGCCACCGTGCCGGTCTCGGGCAGCGCATAGGCGTCGAAGCTGATCCCGCGCTGGGCCGCGGCGGGCAGCGCAATGCACGCCAGCAGGAAGGCGGCGGAAAGAAGTGAGGCAAGACGACGTCGTGACATGGAAACTCCGGAAGGCATGTAAAAGGACGGCCTTCGACTGGTGTGTCGAGGGCCGCCCCGGGGGTGGAGACTTGAGAATGAAACTTTATAACATCGCGCGTGGACGGTGCCGTGCCAATGGTCATGGATCGGCCGCCAGCGCAGACGCGCCTCAGCGCCAGAGCAGGTAGCCCGGCAGCGCCATCAGCACCAGCAGCAGGATGATCCCCAATATCCGCACCAGGACCCATCCGGGACGCTCGCGCAGCAGCGAGGCAAACGTTTCCGCTGTGCCATCGCGCCGGGCCGCTTCGTGCTCGGCGCGCATCTTTGCCTGCCGCCCGACCTGATAATCGGCCATCAACCGCTTGGCCTCGGCGATGTCGGAGTCGTGCTTGACCCAGATCGCACCCAAGGAAATGCCAAACAGCCCCTGTTTCGTTTCATACCAGGCGATGCGGTTGGCATCCAGAAAGGCGCGCACCTCATCGGCCTCGTCCTCGGGCACGTGGCGCAGGTTGAGCAGTATCTTCGCCATCAGGCGTCGTCGTCCTTCGAGTCTTCATCCGGCAGCCGGTAGTCGATTTCATACGGCGGCGGCTCACCGCCCGGCCCGGCGAGGTAGTGCTCCATCCAGCGCATCAGCCGCAGCGAATAGTCCCAGCGCGAAGCCGCTCGCGCGTTGCCATGGCCTTCGCCGGGGTACAGCACCAGCCGCACCGGCGCCTGCCCCGCCATCTGCAGGTAGCGGTACATCATGTAGGACTGCCCGGCCGGCACCCGCGGATCGTCCTCGCCGTGCAGGATCAGGGTGGGCGTGCGCGACTTGTGCGCGTGGGTGATCGGGCTGGCCTGACGGAACATCTCCGGCTCCTCCCACGGCCACACCCCCATGTGCACCAGGTGGTGTTCCCAGGGAATGTCGCCGGTGGTCACCAGGCTGGCCTGGTCGGCGATGCCCACGAACATCACCGAAGCCGCGAAGCGGTCGCTGTAGTACGTGGCGCCCCAGCCGCTGGCGTAGCCGCCGTACGAGCCGCCAGTGATACCAACCCGGTCACCGTCCACCAGCCCGGTTTCAACCAGGTGGTCGACGCCGTCGACCAGGTCGTCGAACTGCTCCATGCCCGGCCGCCCGCGATCGAGCTGCGAGAACTCCACGCCGCGGCCCGTGCTGCCGCGGTAGTTGGGGAAGAAGCTGGCGAAGCCACGCGCCGCCGCGGGCTGGGCCGGCTGGGAGTAACCGGTCAGCCAGCCGTTGGAATAGTGCGATTCCGGTCCGCCGTGGACCACCAGGATCAGCGGCACCCGTTCGCTGCCGCTGCGCTGGAGCGGATGCACCAGGAGGCCTTCGACCTCCAGTCCGTCGCGTGCGGTGTAACGCACCACCTCCTGCCGGGCGAGCTGTACATCGGCCAGCCACGGATTGCTGTGGGTCAGCCGCGTCGGCTGCTGGTCGCCACCGGCAAGGAAAAAGACCTCCGCGGGGTGTTCGGGCGAATCTCCCACCAGCGCCAGTTCGCCGCTGGCCGAAGCGCCCAGCGCGCTCCAGACCGGCCCTTCGGCCGCCAGCACGGTGCGGTCGCCGCTGCCATCCACGCCGATTTCGCCCAGCCTTGTCTGCACGCCTTCATGGCTCACGTACAGCAGCGTGTCGGCATCGCGCCAGGCCACGTTCCACACGTGGCCCTCCAGGTCCGGCAGCAGGTCGCGCTGCTCGCCGCCGCCATTGCCGACCACGGTCAGCCTGCCCTCGCGCGGGTCGGTCTCGTTGGCCGCGGAAATGACCGCCAGGTGCGCGCCATCCGGGCTCCAGGCAAGCTGGCCGAGCTTGCCCGGGTTGTCCACGCGGCCCAGCTCGCGGCCGTCCGGGTCGATGATGCGCACGCGCGCGTACACCAGGGTGTCGTCGGTGAGCTGGCGCGGCGTCACCACCAGCGCAAGCCGGTCGCCGGCCGGGCTCCAGTGCACCGACTGCACGCTGCCCTCCACCTCGACCCGGCGCGGCTCGGAATCCGCATCATCCAGCCCGGCGATCCACAGGCCGATCGGACGCCAGTCCTCTTCGTATATTTTCTGGCTGAAACCCTTTTTGCGCAGTTCCTTCAGCGCCTTGTCCTCCGGCTCCTGGGCCAGCAGCGCGGCCCGGGCGCCATCGGGCGACAGGCTGAACCCGGTGACGTTGCCTTCCAGGCCCGCCACCCGCTTCGCCTCGCCGCCGTGCAGCGGGATCCGGTACAGGCCGCGGGTGTCATCGCCGTCGCGCCTGGCGAGGAAGCCGATGTGGCGTCCGTCTGGAAACCATTGGAAGGCACCCACGCTGACCTCGCCGGTGATGAAGCCGCGGCTGTTGCCGGCACGGTCGACCACGTGCAATTCGGTATGCGCGCGACCATCCTTGTCCACCCCCGGACGCCGCGGCACCGACAGCGCATAGGCCACCTCGCCGCCGCCCGGGCTGATCGCAGCGCGCGACACCGTCTTCGTCTGCGCGACCTGTTCCAGGGTCATCCCGGCCTGGGCCCGGGCCGGCGCGTTCAGCGCAACCAGGGCCACGCCCAGCAGCAGCAAATGCCATCCACG
Organism: Luteimonas sp.; assembly: GCA_052090405.1. Classification (GTDB taxonomy): domain Bacteria; phylum Pseudomonadota; class Gammaproteobacteria; order Xanthomonadales; family Xanthomonadaceae; genus Luteimonas. Next base: position 69,259 of record JBQDAV010000010.1, on the reverse strand, counting down.
CATCGCGTGCACTCCACGTTCAGGGATCCGCACTTTGCCACAGCCTCGCGCCCCGGAGCACCTGAAGGCCGCCGCGGCCCCGCCCCTGCGACGCTTTCAGCCCCTTATCGAGGTTGCGCATGCCGGCCAGGTTGTCTAGCCTGAAGAACGCACTGCCTCTCTCTGCGCCGTGTCCACTTCCGGCGTATCCCTTTTTTTGAACCCATCAATCCAAGGAGCCGCTCCATGGAGATCGCTGCCAATCGCGTCGCCACCATCCACTACACCCTCACCGACGATGACGGACAGGTCATCGACCGTTCGCCGCAGGAGCGGCCGCTGAGCTACCTGCACGGCGCCGGGAACATCGTGCCCGGCCTGGAAAGCGCGCTGGAAGGCAAGAACCCCGGCGACTCGCTGAAGGTCGACGTGACACCTGAAAAGGGCTACGGCCAGCGCAACGATTCGCTGGTGCAGGAAGTCCCGCGCGAGGCGTTCCAGGGCGTGGAGAAAGTCGAGCCCGGCATGCAGTTCCGCGCCCAGACCCAGGGCGGGCCGCTGCTGGTCACGGTGGTGGAAGTCGGCGAGACCCAGGTCAAGATCGACGGCAACCACCCGCTGGCCGGCCGCAACCTGCACTTCGCGGTCGAAGTCGCCGACGTGCGCGACGCCTCCGAGCAGGAAAAGCAGCTCGGCCAGGTCGAGCAGCCGCAGGACGCCGCCGGCTGAACCCTGCGAATTAAGCCGCGTAGGCGGGCCGGCGGGGCAACCCACCGGCCCCTCAGCCTTTCGCGGGTGCTTGTCGCCGGGATCCTCGCGGCTTCACGCGCGCGGAGCGCTCCTACAGGATTCGGCGGAGATTGGCGCGCGCTGCGGCGTCGTAGCGCTCGTGGAACAGGTCGCTGAGGAAGATCCTGGGGCGCTCGAGCAGGGCTTTCAGGAAGCGCCTGCGGTTGCGCCGGAACAGCCAGCCCGGCACGTGGCCGCGGTATTCGGCGGCAATGGCGCGGTCATACGCGTCGAACACCTCCGGCCCGGCGCCCAGGATCGCCATGTCGCAGTCCAGCAAGTGGCGCGTATCGTCCGCGTCCGGCCCGATTCCAAAATCACCCGGTGAATGCTGCCCGTGGCGCGCGGTCAGTTCGATCAGCTCCGCCACCCGCCGCGCATCCACGCCCGCATCGGGCAGCCAGCGTCCGATGCCGTCCACAGCCATCCGCGCCGAGCGCGCCTCGTTGTCGCGGCGGCCGGCGTCGTAGATCGCGTCGTGGTACAGCACGGCCAGCCATGTTTCCACCGGCCGTGACCAGCCCGGCCCGGCGGTGACGTCGGCATGGTGGCGCAGCACTTCGGCAACGTGGTGCCAGTCATGGTATTCACGCGGCGGCGTGTCGTAGGCCACGCGCAGTGCGTCCACCTGCGCGGCGGGCAGCTGCAGCGGACCGCCTTCGGTGATGTCGCCGCACCCGCTCATGCCGCCTGGACCGGGCGCAGCACCAGCACTGCGCCGATCGCCACCAGCACCGCGCCCAACACCCGCCACGCATCGGCGGGACGCACGGGCCCCAGTACCCCGAAGTGGTCGAACAGCAGCGAGCCGATCAGCTGGCCCGACACCACCAGGCAGATCAGGCCCGCCGCCCCCAGCCTGGGCACCAGCACCGTCGCACACAGCACGAACAGCGCGCCGATGATCCCGCCGGCCCAGATCCATGGCGGCAGCGCCGTCATCGTCCGCATCTCCGGCATTGGCGTACGCATGACCAGCACCGCCACCGCAAGCACCGCGGTTCCCACGGCGAACGAGACGAACGATGCAAACAGCGCGCCCGCGGTTTCCTGCCCCAGGCGCGCGTTGATCAGCGCCTGCAGCGGCAGCAGTAGGCCCACCGCTGCCGCCGCGACAACGCCGCCGATCATCCATCCGTTCATGCCCGACTCCTGATCCAGGGAGCGGACCAGTCTAGGGCCATTCCGGGCATTTACATGGTGATGCGTTCAACCCGGAGGGAGGGGGTCTCGGTGCAGTGCAGCTGGAAGGTGCGCCCCACCGCAGCCAGGGTGATGTCGCGAACGTTGTTGACGATGCGGTTGCCACCACCGCCAGGCTGGTCGGCGACGTGGATGCGCCAGCGGAAATCCGTCAACAGCTTGGCCAGCCTGCGTGCATCGGCCCGCGCCTCCGGTGCCGCCTGGTCGAGCAGTTCAACCACGTGCTCGGGTCGCACCCGGTTCCAGGCACAAACCCCGCGCGTGTCGCGGCTTTCCAGCCCCACCGCGATGCTGTCGCAGTTGCCAATCGTCGTTTCCTTGTCCAATCCGTAGAAATCCATGCTCTTCTCCTTTGCTTCCTGGTTGCCACCGGGCAGCGTCATGCCACCCTGTATTCGAAACTTCCCTTGTCGTCGGCGGATACATCGATCCGCCCGATCGCTTCGCCTCCGGCCATGCTGGCCAGCACGCTACCGGCGATCTCCGGCAGCAGTGTTCCATTGAGGATGTGGTCGACGTTGCGCGCCCCCGAATCCACTTCCGTGCAGCGCGCCAGCACCGCCTCCACCAGCGCCTGGCTCCAGCCGAACGCCGCCTTGTGGTTGCTGGCGACCCGATCGCGGATCCGGCCGAGCTTGAGCTCGATGATCCGGGCCAGTACATCGTCACTGATCGGATAGTACGGCACCACCTTGAGCCGACCCAGGAAGGCCGGCTTGAAATGCTTCATCAGCACCGGCCGCAGCGCGTCACTCAGGGCGTCGGCGTCGGGGATCTCCTCCTCCGGCTTGTTCAGGCAGGCCTGCATGATCTGCGGGGAGCCCACGTTGGAGGTCAGGATGATCAGGGTGTTGCGGAAGTCGATCTCCCGCCCCTCCGCATCCTCCATCATGCCCTTGTCGAACACCTGGAAGAACATCTCCAGCACGTCCGGATGGGCCTTCTCCACCTCATCCAACAGCACCACGCTGTAGGGATTGCGACGCACAGCCTCGGTCAGTACCCCGCCCTCGCCGTAGCCGACGTAGCCGGGTGGTGAACCCTTCAGGCCCGAGACGCTGTGCGCTTCCTGGTATTCGCTCATGTTGATGGTGACCAGCTTGCGCTCGCCGCCGTAGAGGATGTCGGCCAGGGCCAGCGCGGTCTCGGTCTTGCCGACGCCTGACGGCCCGACGAACATGAATACCCCGCGCGGCTTGTCCGGGTCCTCCAGCCCCGCGCTCGCCGTGCGCACCCGCTGGGCGATCGCCTCCAGCGCATGGTCCTGGCCAATGACCCGCTCGGCCAGCAACTCGTGCAGGTTGCGCACGGTGCGGATCTCGTCCTTGACCATGCGCCCGAGCGGGATGCCGGTCCACGCCGAAACGATTTCGGCGACCACGGTGCCATCGACCTGCAGCGGCACCATCGGGCTCTCGCCCTGCAGCTCGCGCAGCTCGGCCAGCAGTCCATCCAGCTCGTCCTGCTCCGGCGAAACAGCGACTGCCTTCGACTTGGCCGCCTTCTTCGCTGCCTTGCGCACCGTCTTCCTTGCTTTTTTTTCCAAAGCGGCCTGTTTGCCATCATCGGCCTCACCGGCTCCAGCCTTCGCCTCGGATCCGGCATCCGCCGGTTCCTGTGCCGCCGGCGTCGCTGCTTCCATCTGCGCGCGCAGCTCGCGGAGCTTGCCAGCGAGTTCATTTTCCCGCAGCAGGCGGGCTTCACTGTCGGCCAGCACCCCGCGGGCCTGGTCCTGCTGTTCGCGCAGCCCGGCCAGCCGCTCGTCGTGGCCGCGATTGCCGCCGGCGGTTTCCCGCTCCAGCGCGGTGATCTCCGCTTCCAGCCGCTCCAGGTGCCTGCGGGTGTCCTCGATGATCGCCGGGGTCGCGCTCTGGCCGAGCGCAACCTTGGCGCAGGCCGTGTCGAGCACCCCCACCGCCTTGTCCGGCAGCTGGCGGCCGCTGATGTAGCGGTGCGAGAGCCGCACCGCCTCGGTAATGGCCTCGTCCAGCACCCGGATGCCGAAGTGCGCTTCCATCAGCGGCACCATGCCGCGCAGCATCGCCGCGGCCAGCGATTCGCCAGGCTCTTCCACCTTGACTACCTGGAAGCGTCGCGCCAGCGCCGCATCCTTCTCGAAGTACTTTTTGTACTCGGCCCAGGTGGTGGCGGCGATGGTACGCAGCTCGCCGCGCGCCAGGGCGGGCTTGAGCAGGTTGGCGGCATCGCTCTGCCCGGCCGACCCGCCCGCGCCAATCATGGTGTGCGCCTCGTCGATGAACAGGATGATCGGGTGCGGGCTCTTCCTGACCTCGTCGATCACGTTCTTGAGCCGGTTCTCGAATTCGCCCTTCACGCTGGCGCCTGCCTGCAGCAGGCCCATGTCGAGCACGTGCAACTCCACGCCCTGCAGTACCTGCGGCACGTCCCCTTCGGCAATACGACGGGCCAAACCCTCCACCACCGCGGTCTTGCCCACGCCCGCCTCGCCGGTGAGGATCGGGTTGTTCTGCCGGCGGCGCAGCAGGATGTCGACAAGCTGTCGGATCTCCGCATCGCGACCAATCACCGGGTCGATGTGGCCCTCGCGCGCGCGCTGGGTGAGGTTGGTGGTGAACTGGTCCAGGGCCGGCGTCTTCGACAGCCCACCTTGCCCCGGCGCTTCACCGCCCTCGCCTTCGGCGGCATCCGACGCATCGGCGAAGCCCACGCCCTGCCCGCTTTCCCGCGAGCCTTCGGTGAGGGCGTCGAAGTCGTGCTTGAGCTCGTCGCGCTTGAAGCGGCTGAACAGGCTGGATCCCCGGTAGGCAAGCTGCGACAGCTCCGGCTGGGTCAGCAGCGCCAGCAGCAGGTGCCCGCTGCGGATGCGGGTGGTGCCGGCATCCAGTGATGCCAGCAGCCAGGCATGCTCGAACAACGTCGGCAGGTGGGTGGAGAACACCGGCGTGCGCGTGTTGCCGGTGTGGAAGCGACCGATTTCTGTTTCAAGGTCCTGCTGTAGCTTTTCGACGGAGATCCCGCTGCGGCGGGCGACCAGGACGAAATCGCACTGCGGCTGTTCCAGCAGCGCCAGGAACAGGTGCTCCAGGTCGACCTCGTAGTTGCCGCGGGCCATGCACAGGCTCGCAGCACGCTCTGCCGCCTGCCGGCAGGTGTCATTGAGTTTGCCGATCAAGGTCTTCAGGTTGATGCTCATGCTGCTCGAAACGCTCCCTGTCATTGCAACGTGTGGATTCCGTAGCCCGCATCCGAGCGGGCGGTTTCTGCGGGCCGCGTGCATACGTAGCTGTCCCAGCCCAGCCGTGCGCCATGTCCGTCACCGATACCTACACCGCGCACGTCTTCAGCCCTGAGCACCAGCCGGACCTCATACTCCAGGCAGGAGCCGGTAAGCAGGGTCAGCCATTTTTCCAGCGCCGCCGCGGCGCTTCCGCCGGGCAGGAAATCGTCGAAGCGGTCGCGATCAAGCGGGCCGACCAGCAGGCGCATGCGCAGGTCGCGCTGCCAGACGCGGTCGCCAGCCAGCGCGGTGGTACCCAGCCCCGCGTTGGCCACGCCCAGGCGACTGGTCTGCGCCTCCGGCACCTGGTACCAGGCACCGACGAACTGCTCCAGCCCGACCCCGACGCCGAAATAATCCGACAGGATCTGGCGCAGCAGCCGCGCCGACACCGGCCGCTGGCGCACTGCCCCGGCATAGTGGGCGATGGCCTGGTCGAATACGCCGCCATCGCCTTCGGACAGGCGATCGCGCAGGCCGTCAGTGCCCACCCCGGACAGCGACAGCACCAGCGGCAGGAAGCGCTCGCGCCGGTCCAGTTCGTACTGCATCGGCAGCCGATACTTCTTCCAGGCCTCGTAGTGAAGGGCCAGGGCCCGGCTGGTGAACATGTCCAGGAACGCGCGCGCCGCGCGGTCACGGTGGTAGGTCTCGCGCTCGCCAAGGAACTCGGTGTAATGCGTTGGCAGCGCGCCGAGGGCACCCAGCAATCCCATGAAGGCAGGGGTGATGGTGATGTCGCCGATGCCCTCGGCCTGCAGGGCGTCTTCGATATCGGCTGCGAGCGCCAGCGCCTCGCCTCCGGCTGAGCGCGCCTCCACCTGCTCAAGCTCGGCGGCCGGGAACGCCAGCGACAGGGTGTTGCGGAACCGTACCCGCAGCGCAACCGCGTCCTTGCCTCCAACGCCCTGATGCTGGAACAGCTGCTCGATGAGCCGCATCGCCTGGAAGAATCCAAAGCGGTGCGGCTCTGCCAGCAACTGCTGGATCAGGCCAGGATCGATTCGCCGCTTCGCGGGTCGCATCGGACCAGCTCCTCCCCATTCAGGCTCGACAGCAGGACGAACCTGGTAAAGCTGTTGGCATGCACGTAGAGGCCGAAGAAACGGTCCATCACGTGCGCGAACGCGGCCAGGCCGGTACCGACGAATCCGGCCTCGTCGATCGTCATGCGGATCTCGATGCCGCGCACGACCGAGCCGAAGTGCTCACCTGACAGCCAGGCCGTGGTCGGGCTGTGCTCCAGCCCGACGATGCCCTCGATCTGGCGCGCGGACACGCTGCTCGCCGACAGGTCGTACAGGCGCAGCATTTCCTTGAGCGCGGGCAGCCCGCTCTGGCTGAGCGAGAGGTGGTTCAACGACAGGTGCGAAACCAGGCGCCAGTGCGCGCTGCGTCCGCGCGCGAAACGCAGCGACGGCGAGGGCTTGCGCAGCATCCCGATGCTGCGCGCCGGACTGCCGCCCTCGATCACCAGATCCCCGCCCGGCACGCCGTAGGCCAACTGCGCCGGCAGGTCACGGTTGCTGCAGGTCAGCTCCACGCCCACCACGTCGGTCTTTGGCACCACGGGGTTGAAGTCCAGGTCCACGAAGGACAGCTCGGTTTCGTAGCCCGGGCTCTGCCGCGCCACCAGTTCGTCGCGGCGGGCGAACCAGTAGTGCCCGCTGCGGTCGGGATCCTCGCCGTGCCGAAGCGAATAGAACGGACGGAACTCCTGGACCTGTTCGCCCTGCGGCGTCTGCCGGATGCGTCGCACCGAGTCGATCGAATGCACCTCGTGGGCGAAGGCCCGGCGCGCATCGGCCACCACCGGATAGGTCGCGGCGCGATGGGTAACCCGGATCGGCTCGCCGTGTTGCGCGAACAGGTTGACCACCGGCGTGCAGCCGAGCAGAAGATTGTCAGCGCCCATGCCTTCCAGCAGGCGCCCCGCGGAATCGTCGGCGCGGGTGGAGTGCAGCACCAGGTGCAGTGTGAAGTGACGGCTGGCCCCGGCCGCCACCGGTCCCAGTGCCAGGTCGCAGAAGCCGAACTTTTCCGGGAACGCGAACAGCTCGGTCAGCAGCCGATAGGCCGGGTGCGAGCGTGCCGGGAAATCAACCAGCGACTCGTCCTCGTCGAAGCCGACCGGCAACAACGGTATTTCGGCCAGCGGCCGCCAGCGACCGTCACCATCGGCCTCGACGTAAGCGGCGAGAACGCGCAACCCCAGCGCATCACGCAGCGCTGCGCAGAATGAAGGCTCCCCGTTGACGAACAGCCGCAGCGCGTCGACCCCGAGCCCGTCGAATGACACCTGGTCGGACAGCAGCTCGATGCCGATCGAAACCCTTGCCCCCGACCCGGCCGGGAGCGTCGTCGCCATCGGCGCGTCTGCCACCGCCCGGTATTCGGCGTGCGTCACCGCCAGTGGCAGCAGGTCCACGTCATAGGCGGTGCGGAACCGGCAGTTGACCCCCTTCACCGGGCGCGACTGTAGCTGGGTGCCGCGTGCGATCCGCACCGGCGCCCCGAGCTTGGCCGCGGCCGGCCCCATGTCGAAGCGGGCAATGGAACAGGAAGGGAATGGCCGCAGGTAATGCGGGTACATCACCTCCAGCAGCGCATCGGTGAATTCCGGGTAGTCGTCCTCGAGCTTCTTGGAAACCCGGGCGCTGAGCAGGGCGAATGACTCGATCAGGCGCTCGACGTGCGGGTCCTGGCTGCCGTCGGCGGACAACAACAGCCTGCCCGCGATCTTCGGATAGCGCTCGGCGAACTCGCGGCCGTAACGGCGCAGGAAGGCGAGCTCGCGCTCGTAGTGCGGCAGCAGGTCCTGCATCGGCTCAGGCGGCCTGGCGCCGCGGGCGACCGATCGAATACTGCAGGGTGCTGGGCTGGAGCATGGCGTCGAAGCTCACCGGCTCGCGTGCCGGCTGCAGGTCCAGCAGGGCCTGGATGGTGAAATGAAGCCCGCCACCGAGCTCGCCGCTTGGCTCCAGGTGGACCTGGACGCTGCTCAGGCGCGGTTCGTGGCGGGCGATCGCATGCTCCAGCGAGCGGCAGATCGCAGCGCGGTCATAGGCGTTGGCCAGGCTCATGGCGGAGAAGTCGCACAGGCCATAGGTCATCAACGACTGCCGGCAGTTCGGATGGTTCGCCAGGTCCTGTTCGGAGAACGCCGCCCGGCTGTTGAGCAGGCCTTCCAGGTCGCGGGCCACGGATTCCTTGTACTGTTCGACGGAGATGGACTTGAACGCCCCGCCGGCGGCCGTTCCCGGCGCGTCGTCGAGGAGCTTTTCAATCAGGCTCGGTTCGAATCCCTTCACTGCCCCATCCCTGTCTGTTCCGGCACTGGCCGGCAAATGCGGTGGCGCCTGGGCGCCACCGCAAAGTGTGGATCAGGTCAGGTAGTTGGGCACATTCTTGGTGTTGCTCCACTGCGCAACCGTCTTGCCGCCCACGCCGCCTTCCGGCTTCTGCTGGTTGTAGGTCCAGCGGATGGCGCCGAAGCTCAGGTGCACCACTTCCTGTGGCATGCCCTCGTCATCCACCGAAGCGGTGACGCGATGCACGAGCACGTTGAGCAGCTCGACTGCGTAGTAGTTGATGGCATTGCCGTCCTTGTCGGCGCGCATGAACTCGATGCGGGCCTTGGGGAAGGTGGTGCCGTTGGCCGCCGCCTGGTGCAGCGCGGTGGTGGCCAGGTCGATCGACTTGACGATCTCGACCGGCGACATGTTGACCCGCGCGGCCGTCTGGCCACCCGAGGTCGATGCGGTCGCCGAACGCGGCTGCACGAGGTCCTGCGAGAACGACTTGATCTCGATCCAGTCCCTGTGCTTGTCGTCGCGCGATTCACCCTTGATGGTATCGATGCTGAGGAATGCGTGTTGCATGATCTGGTTTTCCTTTGTTCCGTTCTTCCGTGAGATTGGTGGGACCAGGCCTGGCCCCGTGCTTGCCACCGCCCCGGGGGGACGGCCGCGTCACTGCAACTGCGGGGTCTCCGCCCCTTGACGCTTCAAGCCGCTACGACTTCTTGGCACCGGCCGGCAGTTCGGCCACCAGACGCAGCGAAACAGACAGCTCGTCGAGCTGGAAATGCGGCCTGATGAAGGCCACCGCGCGGTAGACACCGGGCTTGCCCGGCACTTCCGAAACCTGGATGGAAGCCTCGCGCAGCGGGAACTGCGCCTTGGCTTCCTGGCTTGCGTTGTCGTCCAGCAGCACGTACTGGGCGATCCAGCGGTTGAGGAACTCCTCCACGTTCCCCACCGAGGCAAAACTGCCGATCTTCTCGCGCATCATCGCCTTGAGGTAATGGGCAATCCGCGAGACCGCGAAGATGTACTGCAGCTGCGCCGACAGGATCGCGTTGGCGTTGGCCGCATCTGAATCGTATTTCTTCGGCTTCTGCGCGGACTGGGCGCCGAAGAACGCCGCGTAGTCGGTGTTCTTGCAGTGCACCAGCGGAATGAAACCCAGGTCGCTGAGCTCCTTCTCGCGGCGGTCGGTGATCGCGATCTCGGTCGGGCACTTGAGCGCCACTTCGCCATCGTCGGTGCGGAAGGTATGGGTAGGCAGGTCCTCGACCAGGCCGCCGCCCTCCACCCCGCGGATCGCCGCGCACCAGCCGTACTCCTCGAACGCGCGGGTCAGGCGCGCGCCCATGGCGTAGGCGGTGTTGCACCACAGGTACCTGGCGTGGTCGTCGGCCTCCACCTCCTCGACGAAGTTGAAGCCCTCCACCGTGGTGCCGTCCTTGGGGTTGTATGGCAACCGGCCCAGGAAACGCGGCATGGTCAGGCCCACGTAGCGGCTGTCCTCGCCGTCGCGGAACGACTTCCACTTGGCGTACTCGACGGTGTCGAAGATCTTGGCCAGGTCGCGCGGCTTGCCCAGCTCGGCGAAGCTCTCCAGGCCGAACATGTCCTCCGACGCCGCACTGATGAACGGCGCGTGCGAGGCCGCGGCCACGTGCGACATCTGCTCGACGAAATACATGTCCTCCGGCTGGCGGCCGATGAAGTAGTCACCAACCAGCGCCCCGAACGGCGCGCCACCAAAGGTGCCGAACTCCTCCTCGTAGACCTTCTTGAACAGCGCGCTCTGGTCGAAGTCGATCGCCGACTTGAAGTCGCGCACCAGGTCCTTCTTCGGCGCGTTGAGCACCTTGACCTTGAGCATGGTCCCGGTCGAAGTCTGCTGGCACAGGTAGTGCAGGCCGCGCCAGGAGCTCTCCAGCTGCTGGAACTCCGGCGCATGCATGATCGCGCTCAGCTGCTCGGAGATGATCCGGTCCAGCTCGGCAACGCGCGCGTCCAGGGTCAGGTTGAGGCTGTCGGAAACGACGACCGTGCCTTCGAGCACCTCCTTCGCCAGTTCGGAGATGATGTCCTTCGCGCGCCGGTGCTCGGCGTCGGACTTGGCCACCTTGCTCTGATCGATGATCTGGTCGAGCAGGCCGGCATCTTCGGTCGCGGCGACTGCTTCAGTAGCGGAGGCTTGTGCAGACATGGCTTACTCCTGGTTGTCGCCGGTATCGAGCTGCTTGAGCTGTTCGGTGTTGTTGAGGACATCGTTGAGCAGGTCCTCGAGCTTCTCGTTGCCGGCCAGCTTGTTGCGCAGGTCGGCAAGCTTGGAACGCGACTCGAGCAGCTTGCGCAGCGGCTCGACCTGCTGCACCACGGACTCGGGGCGAAAATCGTCGATCGACTTGAACTTCAGCTCGACCGCGAATTCCCCGCCCTCGTCGCTGATCTTGTTGGGGGTGCGATAGACGGCGCGCGGGCTCATGCCCTCCAGCACCTCGTCGAAGTTGTCCAGGTCGACGTTGACGAATTTGCGGTCCTTTACCCGCGGCAGCGCTTCCTCGGGGTTGCCGCTGAAATCGCCGAGCACGCCGACCACGAACGGCAGCTCCTTCTCCTCGATCGCATCGCCCTTCTCGACGTCGTATGTCAGCTGCACGCGCGGCGGGCGCACCTTCTGCAAGCGCTTCTGGACGCTATCCTTCTTGGACATCTCTCGTCTCCCTTGACGATGTTGTGTGGTGGCAGCCGCTCAGTTGCCGCCGATCCGCTCGAACGGATTGGACGATGCCGGCTGGTCGCTGGCAGGAGCCTGCGCGGGCGCGGGCCGGGCGGCGGGCTTGGCGGGCGCGGATGCCTGTGCGCGCCTGGCCGGTGCGGCACGACGGCGCGGTGCGGGTGCGGACTCTTCGGCGAAGATGCCTTCGCCCATCGTGTCGCGCAGGGTGCCGGCAAGCAGCTCCGCCTCCTGGCGCGCCGTGGCCGAGGCCAGCACGCCACGCCCCTGCAGGCGCTGCAGCGAGCCGGTGGCAATGCGGAAGCCACTCACGGTGAGGATGCCGTCGGCAACCAGGTCGTCAGGATCCCGCTGCAGGACCTCTTCGGCCGCCACGATGGCGTGGGCGTAATGGGTACGGTCGAACCGCAGCTGGGCGATCCGGACCCAGGGTTCCTTGCGGGTGGGGTCGGCGCGGCTGGCGTCGGACAGCGCAGTCAGCGCGTGGTCGAACTGGTCGGCAGCGATGGCCGATTCGGCCTGCGACATCAGGCCCGCGTAGTCCGGCGGCGCCTCCTTGGGCGTGGTGGCGCAGGCGCCCAGCAGGGACAGCAGCAAAAGCCCGGCGAAAGCGCGGACCAATCCCTGGAAACGACGGTTCGACCCCTGCAGCATCCCTGTATGACGCATCCCTCTGTCACTCCCTGCGGTCATCAATGACCGTCGCAATCAATCCTGATCGGTTCCCTTGCGCTGCATGTCCATGCCGCGTTTTCCGGTGCGATCCGCAGCGCCGCAGCGCGCGAATGCCCCAATGTCCTGCTGTATTCCGCTGTCGGTATAGTAGCCTTTCCCTGCCGCGTCAAGATTGACGCCCCGAACAGGCAAGCGACGCCAGATGTGCCGCCTGCCTCCGATCCTTCGGTGCCGGAATCCCCAAGGATCCAGCCCGCACATTAGAAACCAGCGAACCAGGCGATTCAAGTATGGGCATGCAATCCGCACCTTCCGCTCCGCCATCGGCATTCCTCACCGTTCCTTCCAGCCGCCTCCTGCTGCTCCTTGCCACCCTGTTCATGCTGGGCGGGTGCGCGAGCGGCGGCGGCATCGGCAAGGCCGTCAACCGCACGCTCGAGTCGGTGGGGCTGCGCGAGGCTGATGCTGACGCACAGGCAGGCATCCGCACCGTTCCGCTGCGGCTGTACGCAGGGGACAACCTCAACGCGGGCAGCGACGATCGCGCCCTGGCCACCGTGGTGAAGATCTACCATCTGCGCGGCACCCAGCGCTTCGACAATGCGGCCTTCGATTCGCTGATGGCCGATACCCATGGGGAGGCCACGCTCGGCGGCGACCTGGTGCAGGCGCGCGAGGTCGTGCTCACCCCGGGGATGCGGCGCGAGTTCGAGGAAACCCTGTCCCCCGACACCAGCCACATTGGCGTCGTCGCGCTGTTTCGCGCCCCGGCCAGCGGCCGTTGGCGCTACGCGTTCGACGCCCGCCAAGAGGGTGTCGTGGAAGAAGGCATCACCATCGGGTTGCACGCCTGCGCCATGACTACGGGCAGCACCGCGCTGTCCACGCAGGTGTCCGGGGACGCCTCCAGCCTGGCTTCCGCGCGCTGCGGGCGCTGACGCTGACCGGCCGGGCGTGGTGATGTAAGATCCGGCCATCCGCTCCGGCGCCACGGCAGGCACGGGGAACAAGCAAAAGGATTGCAACGTGTCGCACGTCAGTCGGATGTCGAAGGTATTCTGGGGCGAGGGGCTGTTCCTGCGCCCGCAGCATTTCCAGCGCCAGGATGCCTACCACGAGGCGCGGCTGCAGGACTTGGCCGGCAATCTCCACCCCCACCCATGGGGCATGCGCCGCATGCGGTTCGACACCCAGGCGCTCGCCACCGGGACGCTGCGCGCGCTGGAAGCCTCGGCGGTCTTCCCCGATGGCGAAAGTTACGACGCCCCCTCGCATGATGCGCTGCCCGACGCTGTCGCCCTGTCGGCGCTGCCCGAGGGCGTGCAGTCGAGCACGGTGTACCTGGCACTGCCGCTGCAGCGCGAACACGGCGGCAACTGCGGCAACGGCGCGGCCGAGGGCCCCTCTGCGCGCTTCACCCAGCGCAACCTGCCCACCCCGGACCTGTTCAGCGATGCGGCAGAGGCGGAGCTGTCCTACCTGGGCAAAGCCGTGCGCCTGCTCACCGAGGACAAGCCGCGCGACGCCTACGTCAGCATTCCCGTGACCCGGGTACGGCGCACGTCGACGGGCGGGTTCGAGCTTGACGACGACTTCATGGCGCCGTCGCTGCACATCGGCGCTTCCCCGCGCCTGCAGAAACAGCTGCGCGGCCTGCTTGATGCGCTGCAGGCCAAGGTCGATGCGCTGTACGGCATGCACCGCCAACCCTCCCAGCACATCATCGAATTCCGCTCCGGGGACATCGCCTCGTTCTGGCTGCTGCACACCGCCACGTCCTCCTTCGCCACGCTCTCGCACCTGTTCCACCACGCCGGCCTGCATCCGGAGCGCCTGCACCAGGAACTGCTGCGCCTGGCGGGCGGCCTGCTCACGTTCTCCAAGGCCTACACGCTGGCGGACCTGCCGCGTTACGACCATGAAGCGCCCGAGACCGGCTTCGAACCGCTGTTCGCGATGATCGGCGAGCTGCTGGACACGGTGATTTCGGCGCGCTATTTCCAGATTTCCCTGCAGGAGGTGAAGCCCTCCTTCCACGTCGGGCGGATCGACTCGCAGCGCATCGACGACAACTCCGCGTTCTACCTGGGCGTGGCCGCGGACATGCCGGCGCAGGAGCTGATCCAGACCGTACCGGTGCGGTTCAAGGTGGGTGCACCGGACGACGTGGAGAAGTGCGTGCTCTCGGCCTTGCCAGGGGTCAAGCTGGTCCACGCGGCCCAGGTCCCGGCCGCCATCCCGGTGCGGCCCGGCAGCCACTACTTCTCGATCGAGCCGCGCGGCCCGCTGTACGAGCGCATGCTCAAGGCGCAGTCGATGATGATCTACGTGCCCGGCGGCGTGCGTGAACTCAAACTCGAACTGATCGCGGTGGCGTCATGAAGAGCAACCCGCCCCCCATCCCGGGCAAGATGCCCTCGCTGACGCCGCAGCAGGCGGCAACGCCGGTGGCCGGCGCGCCCCCGCCACGCAGCCTGGCCGACCTGATGTCCGACGGTTTCTACCTGCTGGTGCTGGTCAAGCGCGGCCAGCTCCCAACGGATGTGGAGTCCTTCGTGCAGTCGGTGCAGCGCTTCCTCGATGGCGTTGAACGCGGGGCGATGAAGATGGACATCGCCTCCGAGGACGTTTACGCCGCCAAGTACGCCTTCTGCGCGGCGATGGACGAAGCGATCCTGACCCAGCCGTCATCGCTGCGCGATACATGGGAGCTGCAGCCGCTTCAGCTTCGCCTGTTTGGCGATCACCTGGCCGGCGAACACTTCTTCGATCGCCTGGAGGAACTGCGCGCGCAGGGCGCGCCGCGCCTGCCCTCGCTGGAGGTCTACCACTACTGCCTGCTGCTCGGTTTCGAGGGCAAGTACCGGCTGGAAGGCCCCGAGAAGCTCGGCTACCTGACCGCCCGGCTGGGGGACGAGATCGTCTACCTGAAAGGCAAGCGCACCGGCTTCGCCCCGCACTGGCCGCCGCCTGACAGCGTGAAGCACACGCTGCGGCGCGTGGTTCCACTTTGGCTGCCGGCCGTTCTTGTCGCAGGCTTCGGACTGCTCGGCTACCTCGGCCTCAACGCCTGGTTCGGCCACCAGACCGACCAGACCCTGGCCGCCTACGACAACGTCGTACAGATGCCCGAACGCACGGCGCACGTCACCATCACCCTGCCGTGAGAACGACATGGAGATGCCGCCTCTGGCCCACCAGGCGTTCGCCGCCTTGGGTGTACCGACGCAGCATGCGCGGCTGATACGGCTCGACGCCCCGATCCCGGGGCTGGTGTTCGAAAGCTTCAATAGAACCGAAGCGGTCTATGCTCATCCGCAGTCCTGCTTGGCGGCGATGGTGGCCCCGGTCCGCTGACAATGCTGATCGGATCGAACTCCGAAGTGGGGAATTGGCCCACCTAGAAGTCCAGCAAAGCCAATGCAACCATCCAAGAGGCCACTCCCCTTCATGTTTGCATCATTGTCGCTTTTCTGCCTGGCTGTTTGCGGCGCACAGCTGCCATTGGACCAGGGGTCGCAACAGCCCGCGCTGTCGACAGCCCCGCAATCGGAAGCAGAGTCTGCAGGTGCTGCGGTGCAGGACGAACCGCCACCCCAATCGCGCGCCGGATTCGCCCAGGTGCAATTCGCCTATCCCCACTCACGCTGCGCGTATCCATACAGCCCGACCAATTTCTGCGACACCACTCATCGAAGTGCCTACGCAGGTGCACTCGAAGACGCTCCCGCCAACTTCGCAGATGGCCTGATCCTCCTCGACATCCTGACCCGCCCCGGGTACTACCAGAAGTCGCTGGTGGTGCTGGAGCCTGACACCGGCATCGTCTGGCCGTTCCCATTCGATGCATACGCAGGACCGCTCGATGCGCACGGAAATCCGACCGGCGAAGGCACGCTTGATTTCTCCCCAGGTAGCAACACCGTGTGCATCAACGGCTCACTATTGGTCTACCACGTCATTGAAACTGGCCGCTTCTGCTTTACTTTCGATGCAGGCCAGTTCGAAGGTCATACCACGCAGTACATGCAAGAACCTGACAACTGAGGATGGCCTGGCCGAAACCGCCAGCAGCCACCCCGGTCGCGAATGACTACTTCGGCCAGCCTGATGGTATTGAAGTAAGGCCCGGCCCATTGGGGCACGCTGTCGACGTTCCCGAAAACGGCGTGGTCAGGGTAAGGGCCGAACGACAGGAAGTGACGAGCATCAGCAAGGTGAGCTGTCGAGCCACCTATTTCGTATCTCCAAATCCTGATGGGTCACGCAGGATCATGAAAGTACTTACGGATGTTTACCGCGATAGCGGGATCTGGCGGCAGGGGGTTATCGATGAAACGCCAACATGATCCGGTAAATATGAGTTCAACGCACATATGAACCTGCACAACACCATCTGGAACAGCCTCGCATGAAGAACAGCACCAGTACCCCGACACCCGTCTACCTCCCGTCGGGCCGGTTCGGCTTTCGGGCTGTAGCTGTCCTTCTTCTTGGCGGAGTCGCCTCCGCCCTGCTCATCGGGCAGGTGTATCTCTGGGCCCGCAGCGAAGTGGCCAGTTTCGTCGCGATCCTGCTTTGCGACCTGTTCTTCATGACCGTCAACATCATTGTCTTGTGGTTCCTGCTCCGTGCTACCCATAGCCGATCATCCCGACTCAACCGGTTGGCCGCGGGAACGTGGGCACTACTGGTGCTGGCGCCATACTGGGTGCAGCTGGCGCTTCCATATCTGTTGTCCAGCGTGCATGCCGCCGATTCTTTCCAGTCCTATTCGATGGCGATGTTTGCCGCCGCCATACTGCTGCTGGAAGCAGCAATCCTGATGCTGCCGTCCTTGCTGATTGCCGGTGGGATCGCGGCCCATCCCTATAGCGAGGACGCCAGAAAATGGGCCGAACGGGAGTTCAGCGGCGAGTGGGCATGGCCCGCCGGAGATGCAGAGGGTCTGATGAAGTTGCTTGGCGAACTGGGCACAGCTGCCCTCCTCCAGCTCCGACCCGCAACCGGGAAAAGCAAGGACGGAACATCTTCCTCCTGGCGCACCATCAAGGCAATTGGCCAATGGGTTGAGCCAGACCCGGATGCGCGTTGGATTTCTCTCGACATCATCGAGCACGAGCGCAATGGCGACGGCCGCGTCAAAAGCACCGCGACACCACTGTTGACCTCATGGCACGTTGGCGATGGGCAGTACCGTGCGATTCGCGATCATCTCCAGAATCCGCCACCAATCGCGGAAGAAGCCGTCGCCCCCCGGGTTGACCATGGCAATGCACCGCCCCCTCCGGATCTGGAACCAGCCGTTGGGGCATTGAATGCGGGAGATTTCCGCACCGCACTGACCGCGGCAATGCCGCATTGCCGGCACCCTTCCCAAGCGGTACAGGCAGACGCGAATCGGTTGTGTGCCCTGGCTCTTTCGCGACTGGGCCTCTGGGATGAGGCCTTCTCCCACTACCACGAGCTGTTCGGGCTCGAGCCATCCGAGTTCAATGCGCTCCAGCTGGCAACGACTTCCGTAATGGGCGGGGAACTGCATCGGGGACAGGCCTGGTTCGAACGCGCAGAGCGGATCAACCAGGAATCACGCCAGATGCAGCCAGCAAAACTGCGGACGGCCTTCCTGTCCGCACTTTCGCAGGCAGGTCAGCACGAGGCCTGCCTGCCACACCTGGAGTGGCTGGCGGGCCTCTACGCATCACTCGATACGACGGACAGTCATATCCTCTGGATGTACGGCATCCCTCAGTTCGGAGAGTTCCTGCACAGGTCACACGCTTCGTTGCGCAAATCCATGTCCGAAGCAGAACTGCGCCACTGGTATCTTCGGCTGGCCGATGGGCTGCCGCAGGAATGGCGCACCCAGCTTGAGGGACATTTGCTGCAGATCAGTGCGGAAACATAGTCCGCATATGCACCAACCCGGCTTTAGTACATACGCGAAGCTGACCAATGGCCCATTTCCAATGGCCCATTTACCGGACAGCCGCTCGCACGGCGCGCACGGATTGGCCCTGGCACTCATGTCATGCCAATCGCCAGTGCATCATGCTCGCCAATGAAACAGGAAATTCTGCATATTGCTCAATCTGTATCCACCTCCGAAAACCCTTAAGAATGTTCCGAACAACCCGGTTCGGCGACAACAGCGCAAGGTTCGATGGTTGGCCGCCGAGGCCATGTTCGGGCGCTCGTGATTGCAGGTCCATAGCCAGCGTGTGGCCTTGTCCTCCACCGGGACCCACGCTGTCGCGATCGTCAAGCAGGCCGCCGCAGGCGGTACCGAACAAGCCTCTTGACGGTTCCCGTCCCGCTGGCCAACCTGCCGGGGATGAGCATCATCCTTCTCCGCAATGCGGACGTCTTCGCCCCTGAGTCCCTCGGCCACCAGAACCTGCTGCTGGGCGGGGGCAAGATCCTGTGGATGGGCCGCGACGCACCCGCCCTGCCGGAAGCATTCGGCGCACAGTCCATTGACCTGCAAGGCCGCCGCCTGCTCCCCGGCCTGATCGACGGGCACGTCCACGTCACCGGCGGCGGGGGCGAGGCGGGGTTTGCCAGCCGGGTACCGGCGCCGATGCTTTCGCGCTATACCCTGTCCGGGGTCACCACGGTGGTGGGGCTGCTGGGCACGGACGACGTGGCCCGCGGCGCCCGCGAGCTGGTGGCGCAGATCAACGCGCTGCGCGAGGAAGGCCTCTCGGCATTCGGCTATGCCGGCGGCTACCACCTGCCGCCGGCCACACTGACCGGCAGCGTGCGCGCGGACCTGGTGTTCATCGAATGCCTCATTGGCGTGGGCGAGCTGGCGATCAGCGACCATCGCTCCAGCCAGCCGACCCTGGACGAATTGCTGCGGATCGCGTCGGAGACGCACGTGGCCGGGCTGATGACCGGCAAGGCCGGCGTCGTCCACCTGCACCTGGGCGACGGCCCGCGTGGGCTGGACCTGGTACGCCGGGCGCTGGAGGACACCGAGCTGCCGCCGCGGGTGTTCAATCCCACCCACGTCAACCGCCGCAAGGCGCTGTTCGACGAGGCGGTCGACCTCGCCCGCCGTGGTTGCACCATCGACATCACCGCCTTCCCGGTGGAAGACGGCGAGGACGCCTGGAGCGCGGCCGATGCGCTGGTGCGCTACCTAGAAAGCGGCGCGCCGCGCGAGCGGGTCACGGTGAGCTCGGACGCCGGCGGCTGCCTGCCCTGCTTCGACGCCGAAGGCCGCGTGGCCAGCATGGACGTGGGCCATTCCGGCGCCCTGCTCGAAACCCTCGACGAGCTGCTGGCCCGCGGCGTCGCGCTCGAAGACGCGCTGCCTGCCTTCACCAGCAACGTCGCCGCCCTGCTGAGGCTGCCCGGCAAGGGCCGGATCGAAACCGGCGCGGCCGCGGACCTGGTGGCGCTGGACGGCGACAATACGGTCGCCGACGTGTTCGCCGGCGGGATCCCGCACGTGCGGGACGGCGCTCCGGTGCGTCGCGGCACCTTCGAAAACACTGCAAACTGACAACAACAACTGGAACAACCAATGCCAAGCAAACCCGCCAACGGGGATAAACGCGGCTGGATCATCCCGATCGGCGGCGCAGAGGACAAGGACACCAACCCGCGCATCCTGGAGCGCTTCGTCGAACTGAGCGGCGGCGAGGATGCGGATATCGTGGTCATCCCCACCGCCAGCAGGCTGAAGGAAACCGGGCAGCGCTACGAAGCGCTGTTCAACTCGATGGGCGTGGCGCGCGTTGAAGTGATGGACTTCGACACCCGCCGCGATTGCCAAGAGGAAAACCGGATCGCGCGGCTGGCGCAGGCCAGCGGGATCTTTTTCACCGGTGGCAACCAGCTGCGGCTATCCACCATCCTGGGCGGTACCGACGTGGCCCGCACCGTGCGCCTGCGCAACGCCCAGGGCGTGACCGTGGCCGGCACCAGCGCCGGCGCCGGGATCCTGAGCGAGCACATGATCGCCTTCGGCAGCGAGGGTTCCTCGCCGCGCGCCAGCAGCGTGCGGCTGGCGCCGGGGTTCGGGCTGACCAACCGCTTCATCATCGACCAGCACTTCCGCCAGCGCGACCGGCTGGGCCGGCTGTGCGCTGCGCTGGCCTACAACCCGTTCGCAATCGGCATCGGCCTGGACGAGGACACCGCCGCCTTCCTGGCACCGGACGAGACCCTGGAGGTCGAGGGCAGCGGCGCGGTCACCGTGGTCGACGCCCACGATCTGCAGTTTTCCTCCATCGCCCACGCCGGCGAGGACGACCCGGTGTGCATGCTGGGCCTGGGCGTGCATATATTGATCGCCGGCGCCACCTTCAACCTGCACACCCGCCGGGCCTCGGCCGGAAACCTGGCCACCCGCAAGACCTG
This sequence comes from Luteimonas sp., assembly GCA_052090405.1. Taxonomy (GTDB): domain Bacteria; phylum Pseudomonadota; class Gammaproteobacteria; order Xanthomonadales; family Xanthomonadaceae; genus Luteimonas. The sequence goes on along the minus strand of JBQDAV010000010.1, from coordinate 48,951 downwards.
ACCGGACTGGACACCACCATGCGCATCCTCGAACGCTCCGTCTACGTTGGCCCGTCCCTGCACGCCCGCTTCCCGGTCATCCGGCTGGTGGTGGACCTGGGCGAACTGGAGCAGTGGCCCACCGCGCGCCTGGGGGCCGGCTTCATCGACGGCCTGGTCGCCGCCCTGCCCGGCCTGGCCGAGCACGGCTGCTCCTACCGCGAACCCGGCGGCTTCCTGCGCCGCATGCGCGAGGACGAGGGCACCTGGTTGGGGCACGTGTTCGAACACGTGGCGATCGAGCTGCAGAACATCGCCGGCTCGGAGGTCACCTTCGGCCGCACCCGCAGCGTCGACGGCCGCCCCGGCGTGTACACCGTGGTCTACCAGTACGCCCAGCGCGAGGAAGGCATCGCCGCCGCCGAGCTGGCCATGCGCCTGGTCTGCTCGCTGCTGCCCGAAGACATCCGCCCGGCGGGCAGCGTGCCGGAAGGCTGGGAGTGGGACGAGGCCCGCGACGACTTCATCCGCTACGCCCAGCGGCGCGCGCTCGGCCCGTCCACGGCCTCGCTGGTACGCGCGGCTGAAGAGCGCGGCATTCCCTGGCTGCGGCTCAACGAACACTCGCTGGTGCAGTTCGGCCACGGCCGCTACCAGCAGCGCATCCAGGCCACCATCACCGGGCGCACGCCTTACATCTCGGTGGAGCTGGCCGGCGACAAGGAGGAAACCAACAAGATCCTCGCCGCCCACGGCCTGCCGGTGCCCAGGCAGATCCTGGTCTCGCGCCAGGCCGACGCGCTCAAGGCCGCGCGCCGGCTGGGCGGGCCGGTGGTGCTCAAGCCCTGGAACGGCAACCACGGTCGTGGCATCACCATCAACATCACCGAGGACGACGACATCCGCGCCGCCTTCGTCGCCGCCCAGGAGCACTCGCGCTCGGTGATCGTGGAAACCTTCCAGCCCGGCGACGACCACCGCCTGCTGGTGGTCAACGGCGAGCTGGTCGCCGCCACCCGGCGCACCCCTGGCCACGTCGTCGGCGACGGCCGCAGCACCATCGCCGGGCTGGTCGAGATGGTGAACCAGGATCCGCGCCGCGGCGTCGGCCACGAGAAGGTGCTCACGCGCCTGGAGCTGGACCGCGAGGCCAACCTGATGATGGAGCGGGTGGGCTATACCGCTGACTCGGTGCCCAAAGCGGATGAAGTCGTGTTCCTGCGCTCCACCGCCAACCTGTCCACCGGCGGAACCGCCACCGACGTCACCGACGTCATCCACCCCGACAACCGCGAGATGGCGGTGCGCGCGGTGCGCGCAATCGGCCTGGACGTGGGCGGCGTGGACTTCATCAGCCCCGACATCACCGAGAGCTACCGCCGCATCGGCGGCGCGATCTGCGAGGTCAATGCCGCGCCCGGCTTCCGCATGCACGTGGCGCCCAGCGAAGGCACGCCGCGCGACGCCGCCGGCCCGGTGATCGACATGCTGTTTCCTCCGGGCATGCCTTCGCGGGTGCCGATCGCCGCGATCACCGGCACCAACGGCAAGACCACCACCTCGCGCATGCTGGCGCACATCGCCAAGATGGCCGGCCATACGCCGGGCCTGACCAGCACAGAGGGCGTCTACATCGACGGTCAGCGCACGGTGGAGGGCGACATGACCGGCCCGGTGTCCGCGCGCATGGTGCTGCGCGACCCGACCATCGACCTGGCGGTGCTGGAGACCGCGCGCGGCGGCCTGCTGCGAGCGGGCATGGGTGTGCCAGCGGTGGACGTGGGTGCGGTGATCAACGTCCAGGCCGACCACCTGGGCATGAAGGGCATCGACACCCTGGAACAGCTTGCCGAACTCAAGCGCATCGTGGTGGAGGTGGCCGAGGAGTGCGCGGTGCTCAACGCCGACGATCCCAACGTGCTGCGCATGTCCGGCTACACCAGCGCCCGCAACATCTGCTACGTCACCACCAACCCCGGCCACCGCCTGGTGCGCGAGCACGTGCGCGCCGGCGGCCGCGCCTGCGCGCTGGAGGAAGGGGTGAACGGGCACATGATCACCTTGTACGACAAGGGCAACCACATCCCGCTGCTGTGGACCCACCTGATCCCCGCCACGCTGGAGGGGCGCGCCCTGCACAACGTGCAGAACGCGATGTTCGCCGCGGCGATGGCGTTCGCGCTCGGCCACAAGCTCGACGACATCCGCCACGGCCTGCGCACCTTCGACACCACGTTCTTCCAGGCGCCGGGGCGCATGAACGTTTTCAGCGAGCACCCGTTCAAGGTCCTGTTCGACTACGCCCACAACGCGCACGCGGTCGGGGTGATGGCCGACCTGGCGCAGCGCCTGGACGTGGACGGGCGCCGTATTGTGGTGGTTGCCGGGCCGGGCGACCGCCGCGACGAGGACCTGGTGTCGATCGCCCAGGCCGTTGCCGGGCGCTTCGACCACTACGTCTGCCGCCGCGACGACAACCTGCGCGGGCGCGATGGCGACGAGGTGCCCCACATCATCGCCCGCGCCCTGCGTGAAGCCGGGGTCGACGACAGTGCGATCTCGATCATCCCCGACGAGCAGGAGGCCCTCGACTCCGCCCTGCACATGGGCCAGCCCGGCGACCTGCTGCTGGTGTTCGCCGACGCCCTGGCCCGCTCGTGGAAGCAGATCACCAAGTTCAGGCCCGAAGGCGCGGCGGCCGCGCCGACCAGGCCGGTCGAACCGCCACCGCTACCCGCCGTTGCCACCGAGGAGCCCGATTTCGACCTGGCGGGCCTGGTGCGCGAGGAGCGCGGGCTGGTGTTCGTACCCGACGAAGAAAGCGACTGACCCACGGCGATGACCGCTTCCGCATCGCCGCCGTTCGACGACTCACGCCGGCTGACCGGCGCCAGCCTGTACTTCGCCGGGCCGGGCGCGGCGCTGGAGACCGGGGTCGGCGCGCCCGTCCCGCCTGCGCTGCTTGACGGCTGGAAGCAGCGGATCGAGCGCGCACGCGCAGCCCTGGGCTGGCCTGCCGGGCCCATCGTGGTCCGCGAACACGCCAGCGGCGCCAGCCTCGCCTTCACCGCGCCGGCCGACTGCCTCTACACCGCCACCGAGGTCAACGAGTGGGCCTGGCTGTCCACGCTCGTGGAGGCCGGCTTGGACGCCGGCGAGCCGATGCACCAGCCCGGCCACGCCCCCGTTGGCGACGAAGCCGGGGCCATGCACCTGCTGCGCGCCGCCGCCGCGGCTGAGAGCCTCCCAGGGCTGCCGGCGCTGCGCAATGGCGCCCGGGCACATGGCCTGCCGCTGCTGCTGGATGATGAACAACTGTCCATCGGCACCGGCACCGGCAGCCACACCTGGGATAACCACGCGCTGCCGTCTGCCGAAGAAGTCCCGTGGCGGGAACTGCACGCCATCCCCGTGTGCCTGGTCACCGGCTCCAACGGCAAGACCACCACCGTGCGCCTGCTCACCGCGATTGCCATGGCCCACGGTTGGCACACCGCCAACAGCTGCACCGACGGCCTGTACCTGGACGGCGCGCTCGTCGATGACGGCGACTGGTCCGGTCCGGGCGGCGCACGCAGCCTGCTGCGCAACCGCCAGGCGCAGGCGGCGATCCTGGAGACCGCACGCGGCGGCCTGCTGCGGCGCGGTCTGGGCGTGGAACGCGCCGACATGGCCGTGGTCACCAACGTCAGCCCCGACCACTTCGGCGAATACGGCATCCACGACCTTGACGCCCTGGCGCAGGTGAAGCTGACCGTGGCCCGCGCCATCGACGCCGACGGCACCCTGGCGCTCAACGCCGACAACGCACTGCTGCGCCGCCACGCCGGCCTGGTCGACGCGCCGCTGGCCTGGTTTTCCACCGACGACGACCATCCCCTGCTGCGCCAGGCGCGCGCCGACGGCCGCCGCAGCGCCGGCGTGCGCAACGGCCGGCTGTCGCTGTTCGACGGCGAACAGGCGCACGACCTGGGCGCCGTCACCGACATGCCGCTCACCCTGGGCGGACTGGCGGTGCACAACGTGCAAAACTGCGCCGCCGCCGCGCTTGCCGCCGCCGGCCTGGGCATCGGGCCCGGCACCATCCGCACGGTGCTCGCCCGCTTTGGCAGCGACCACGGCGACAATCCCGGCCGCCTGCAGCGCTGGACGCTGGACGGCAACGTGCAGGTCTACGTCGACTACGCGCACAATCCCGACGGCCTCGGCCAGCTGCTCGGGCTGGTCCGGCAGGCGCACCGCGCGGGCGGCCGCCTGCGCCTGCTGCTGGGCCAGGCCGGCAACCGCAGCGACGAGGCGATTGCGGATTTGGCCGCCACGGCGGCGGCACACCATCCGGACCAGGTCGTGCTCAAGGACATGGACGGCTACATGCGCGGGCGCGAAAGCGGTGCGGTCGCGCGCCTGCTGCGCGAAGCGCTGGTCCGCCACGGGGTGGCGGATGATGCGATCATCCAGTGCCTGGACGAAACCCAGGCCGCGCGCCTGATCCTCGCCGATGCAGGCCCCGGCGACAGCCTGGTCCTGCCGGTGCACAACGTCGCCAACCGCGGCAAGGTCACCGGCCTGCTCGACCGGCTGCAGGCGCAGGGATGGGTGGCCGGGGATCCGGTTCCGGAATGAAACAGCGGGCCAAGGCCCGCCCGACAGGAGAAATCATTGGCAATGCACCGCAAGCTCTCGTCTGCCTTCCTCACCGCCTCGATCGCGGTCGCCCTGCTCGGCGGATGCAGCCCGACCGGCCAGCCGGATCCGGCTGCGCAGTCCAGCTCGACCCAGGCACCCGACGCCGACAGTGTCGGTGCATTCTTCCAGGCGTTCACCGATGAATGGATGCTGCGCCAGCCGTCGGCGGCGACCGCCAGCCGCTACTTCGATGGTGCGCAACAGCGCGAGATGGATCGCCAGCTCACGCCGCAGACCGAGGAATTCCGGAGCGAAACCGTGGAGCTGGCGCGCCGCGGGCTGGAGCGGCTGGCCACGTTCGACCACGACGAAATGACCGACACCGAGCGCGTGTCCGCGGAAATGATGGCCTGGCAGCTGCAGGCGATCGTGGACGGCGAACAGTTCAGCCACCTGCGCTTCCCGCTCAACCAGTTCCACGGCGCCAACGTGGGCCTGCCGAACCTGATGACGGTGGTGCACCCGGTCACCAACGCGCAGGACGCGGACAGCTACCTGGCCCGCCTGCGGCTGTTTGAAGTACGCATGGGCGAGGCCCGCGAGCAGGCGGCCGCATTGGGCGAGCGCGGGATCCTGCCGCCGCGCTTCATCCTCCAGGCCACCATCGACCAGATGCGGCAGTTCATCGCTCCCGACCCCGACGAGAATCCCCTGGTGACCACGTTCCGGGAGCGCCTTGCGGACGTGGACACCATTGGCGAGACGCAGGCCCCGGACCTGGTCTACGAGGCAAGGGAAATCGTCGCCAACAGCATCTACCCCGCCTGGCGCGAAGCCATCGCCATGCTTGAAGGGCAGCTGCCCGAAGCGACCGACGACGCCGGCCTGTGGCGCTTCGAACAGGGTGCGCAAGCCTACGCCCATCACCTGCACCGCTACACCTCCACCCAGCTGGACGCGGAGCAGATCCACGCCCTGGGCCTGTCGGAGGTGGAACGCATCGAAGGCGAGATGGATGCCATCCTGCGTTCGCTGGGGCGCGAGGAAGGCAGCGTCAACGAGCGCATCGCCCAGCTTCGCCAGGACCTGGCCTACCCGGACAACGACGAAGGCCGCGAGCAGATCATGGCCGACATCGAGACCATGATGCGCGACGCCGAACGCCGCGCCGACGCGCTGTTCGACATCCGCCCGGAAACGCCCGTGGTCGCCCGGCCCTATCCCGAGTTCCGCTGGGAAAGCGCGGCGGCCAGCTACACCGCGCCGCCGCTGGACGGCTCGCGCCCCGGCGTTTACCAGATGCCGCTGCGTACCAATCGCCTGACCCATTTCGGCCTGCGCACCCTCGTCTACCACGAGGCCGTGCCCGGCCATCACTTCCAGGTTGCGCTGTCGGTGGAAAACGAGGATCTCCCGAAGTTCCGCCAGACCCGCGCGCTGGGCGGCATCTCCGCCTTCAGCGAAGGCTGGGCGCTGTACGCCGAGCGCCTGGCCGCCGAAGAAGGCTGGTACGAGGGCGATCCGGAGGGCCTGCTCGGCCAGCTCGACGCCGAGCTGTTCCGCGCCCGCCGCCTGGTGGTCGATACCGGCCTGCACGCCAAGGGCTGGACCCGCCAGCAGGCGATCGACTACGGTATCGCGCCCTCGGAGGTCGACCGTTACGTCGTCATGCCCGGCCAGGCCACCTCGTACAAGGTCGGCCAGCTGGAGATGATCCGCCTGCGCGACAATGCCCGCGACGCGCTGGGCGAAGACTTCGACCCACGCCAATTCCACAACCGCGTGCTGCTCACCGGCACCGTGCCGCTCAGCCTGCTTGAACGCGAAGTCGACGACTACGTCCAGGCGGCCGGCCGGCAATGACTTTTACTCCAACAACCACAAAGGAGATCTTGATGCACAGGACCGCAATCGCCACCGCCCTCGTCGCCTGCCTGGCCTGGTCGGCAAACGCCGCCGCGCAGGAAGTCCGGGAGGTCGAATCCAGGGATGGTTCGTTCACCGGCGAGGTCGTCGGCACCCCCGTGGAGGGCAGCCCGTTCGGGCAGCTCCAGATCGGCATGGACCAGTCCGAAGTGCAGGACCTCATGGACGCCACACCGGACCGCTTCCACAGCTACGAGAGCGGCAAGCGCTGGATCCCGTTCTACTTCGGCAACGACGCGCGCCGCATGCAGGTGCTCTACCGCGACCACGGCTGCCTCATCTTCACCGGCGGCAACGTCTGGGGCGGCGCCGGCGGCGAGCTGATCCAGATCGAGCACGACGCCTCCGGCGAGTGCTACCAGCCGTAAGGCGGCAAACCCCGCAAACAGGAAGGGCGGCCAATGGCCGCCCTTCCCTTTGCTTCATCGACCGTCGCCGATCACCAGATCCGCACGCGGTCCTCCGGCGCGATCCACAGCGGATCGGTTTCGGTGACACCGAACGCCTCGTACCACGCGTCCATGTTGCGCAGCGGCGCGAACGCGCGGATATGGCCCGGCGAGTGGGTGCCGTTGACCAGCTGCTGGCGCAGCGCATCGTCGCGCCACAGCGTGCGCCACACCTGCGCCCAGCCCATGAAGAAGCGCTGCTCGCCGGTGAAGCCGTCGATCACCGGGGCTTCTTCGCCATCCAGCGAACGGCGATATGCTTCCAGCGAAATCGTCAGCCCACCCAGGTCGCCGATGTTCTCGCCCATCGAGGTGCCGCCGTTGATGTGCATGCCCGGCAGCTCCGGGAACTCATAGGACTCGTACTGCGCGCCCAGCTTTTCCGCCTGGACCTCGAACTGGGCCGCGTCCTCGGCGCTCCACCAGTCGCGCAGCAGGCCGGAACCGTCGGACTTGCGGCCCTGGTCATCGAACCCGTGGATGATCTCGTGGCCGATCACGCCGCCGATGCCGCCGTAGTTCACCGCCGGATCCGCGTCCGGGTCAAAGAACGGCGGCTGCAGGATCGCCGCCGGGAACACGATCTCGTTCTTCACCGACGAGTAATACGCATTCACCGTCTGCGGCGTCATCCCCCACTCGGCCTTGTCCACCGGGTGGCCGATCCGGGCGCGGCGATAGTCCCACTCGAACCGGCGCGAGCGCTGGGCGTTGCCAAACACATCGCCGTTGGCCACTTCCAGCTCGCTGTAATCGCGCCACTCGTCCGGATGGCCGACCTTGAGGCCGAAGTTCTCCAGCTTGGCGTGGGCCTCGGCCTTGGTCTCCGGACCCATCCACTCCAGCTCATCCAGGCGCGCGCCCATGGCCGCCCTGACGTTGGCGACCAGGTCGTCCATCTTGGCCTTGGCATCGGGCGGGAAGTAGAGCTGCACGTAGTCGCGGCCGATCGCCTCGCCCATCACCGACTCGGCAAACGCCACGCCGCGCTTCCAGCGCTCGCGCTGCTCCGGCTGGCCGGACAGGAACTTCTCGCGGAACTCGAAGTGCGCGTTGACGAAGTCGCTCGACAGCAGCGGCGCGGCCCGGTCCACGGTATGGAAGGCCTGCCAGGCCTTGAGGGTGTCCAGGTCGGTGTCGGCGAAGATCGCCGCCATCTTCGGGATCGCCGTGTCCTGGCGCACTACCGCCATCGGCGCGTGGCCGGTGCCGGCGGCGGCAAAGAAGCGTTCCCAGGGGAAGCCCGGCGCCTGCGCGTCGAACTCTTCCAGCGCCACCGGGTTGTAGGTCTTGTCGCGGTCGCGGCTCTCGGCGCGGGTCCAGTGCGCCTCGGCGATCCGGGTTTCCATCTGCATGATGGCGTCGGCGTTGCCCTGCGGATCGTCCCAGCCGGCCATCTCCAGCAGCTCGGCGATATAGGCCACGTAGCGCTCGCGCTGCGGCTGGAAGTTGTCGCGCAGGTACATCTCGCGATCACCCAGCCCCAGTCCGGACTGGCTCATGTACAGCGCGTACACGTCCGGATTGCGCTGGTCGTCCGACACCCCGAGGCTGAAGAAGCTGCGGGTGATGCTGCCGTTCTGCGCGCCCATCAGGTGCGCCATGTCCTCCTTGCTGGACACGTTGCCGACGGCCTCCAGGTACGGCTGCAGCGGCTGCGCGCCGAGCGCCTCGACCGCCGCCTCGTCCATGAAACCGCGGTACAGCGCCGCGATCTTGGCCGCGTCGCCGTCGGTGGCCGGATCGCCGACTTCGTAGCTCTCCACGAGCTTGCGCACGCGCGCCTCCGACAGGTCGCGCAGGACCAGGAACGAGCCGTAGCTGGAGCGGTCGGACGGAATCTCGGTGTTTTCGGCCCAGGTGCCACTGACATAGGCGAAGAAGTCCTCGCCCGGGCGCACGCTGGAATCCATGCCCTCCGTATCGATGCCCCAGGTACCAAAGCGCGGCGCCTCGATCGACTGCGAACCGTCGGCGGTGGAGCCTTCCCCGCCGCCATCGAACAGCGCAAGGGTGTTGCAGGATCCGTCCAGGCAGGTCGGCGCGTCATGGGCGGCCACCGGCGCGGCCAGCGACAGCGCCAGGGTGGTGGCGGCAAACAGCAGGGTCTTCTTCAAAGCGGGATCTCCGGAGTGGATACAGACCGGCCCCGCTGAGTGCAGCGGAACCGCAACCCCCAAGAATAGCCGCTGCCAGCCCCCTGAAACAGCACCCGGTCCGCCGCTGGTTCATGTCCGCCACGCTCCGGCAGCCACTGGACCACCGCGAACGGCGGGCAGGCTACCATCGGACGCACCTGCCGCCTGACCGGGCCACTGCATGCGAAACAAACGTGCCACGCACTTGCTGGATGGCGCGCAGTGGTTGCCGGTACTGCTGGCCACCTGCCTCGTCGCCGCATGCGGCACGGCGCACACCGGGCCCGCCACGCACGCGCTCGACCCGTCCGCCGGCCACGCCTGGACCTTTGCCGCCACCCCGTCCTGGCAGGACGAGTTCGACTACACCGGCCAGCCCGACCCGGCCCGCTGGGGCCATGACACCGGGGGCGACGGCTGGGGAAACCGCGAACTCCAGCACTACACCGACCGCGCCGACAACGCCCGGGTCGATGACGGCGTGCTCACCATCACCGCGCGCCGCCAGCCGATGCACGGGAGTGATTACACCTCAGCGCGACTGGTGTCCAAAGGCCGCGGCGACTTCCTCTACGGACGCTTCGAGATCCGGGCCAGGCTGCCCGCCGGCCGCGGCACCTGGCCGGCGATCTGGATGCTGCCCACCGACCGCGAATATGGCGGCTGGCCCGCTTCCGGCGAGATCGACATCATGGAACACGTCGGCCATGACCCGGACGTGGTCCACGCCAGCGTGCACACCGCCGCCTACAACCACAAGATCGACACCCACAGGACCGGCACGAAACGCGTGGAGAGCGCTAGCGACGGGTTCCACCTGTACCGGCTGGACTGGACCCCGGACGCCATCCGCGCCTACATCGACGACGAACCGGTGTTCGCGTTCTCCCGCGAAGACGGCGGCCACCCCGTCTGGCCCTTCGACCGCCGCTTCCACCTATTACTGAATATCGCCGTGGGCGGGGACTGGGGAGGCCAGCAGGGCCTGGACCAGGCCGCCTTCCCCGCCCGCCTGCAAATCGATTACGTCAGGGTCTACCCGTTGGTCGAACGCTGAACGGCCCGGTCCTGGAACCCGGCTTCAACCCTCACACTGGGGCCTAGCTGGTCGCTATAGCACATAATCTGGCTAAAAATGCTACAATAATCTGCTGGATGCGGAAGTTTATCTCCGCGCCTGATGGATATGCCGCCTCCGGTGGGTTTTCCCGGACGGCTGATCACGCAATACCGGCCCTGTCGCCGCCATCCGGCGACGGCGAGCCGCCGCGCACGCAAGGTGCCGGCGCCCGACGGCCATCCACTGAACCATGCCCACGGGCATGTTCCGACAGGAGACGCAATGTCCACGAGTGCCAAGACCCAGTCCCGCCAACCCACGGCCACCCGCGCGCGGACGCGCACGTCTGCAAAGAAGGGCGACCGCAGCACCTCGCTCACCAGCGAGCGCATCGCGGACGACCTGGCCGCGTTCCGCAAGGACGGCGGCAAGATCGAGGTGCTGGGCAACACCCAGGTGTTCAAGAGCATCGGCCCGATGGCGTCTGCGTCCAAGACCAAGGCCGCCCCGGCCAAGAAGCCTGCCGCCAGCGCGGTGAAGAAGCGGGCCTGACGCTAGCCTCCGCAGCCTCCGCAGCAAACCGAGGGAAGCTGGACGATCCGGCCAGGCCGGATCGCCCAGCCGGCCCCGTTCAGCAACTCCAGCAGCAGCGGCGCTTCGACCCACGTGGCCAGGCGCACGGTCTGGCCCTCCGCATCCAGATCCACCACCGCAGCCGGATCGTGGTCCAGGAGAGCGCGCTCGATCACGCCGATGCCCGGCATGGCCGCGTCGCGTGTGATGTGGAATTCCATGGGCCTCACCAACCTGTTGCCTGTACCAGCCCATCATCCTCCCGGCCGTGCCGGCGCGCCCTGACCTGGATCAACCGCTTTCCGGGTCGCCGTTTCGGTCGCCTGCCTGATCCAGATCAGGGCCAGGCCCGCCCGGAGCGGCCAAGCTGGCGCCATGTCCAATCCCGCAATCGAAATCGAGGGCGCCCTGGTGGCGCGCGAGCTCGGACTTGAAGTGGACGAGTTCCGCCGGCTCATGGAAATCCACAAGATCAAGGTGCTGTGCGAGCGCGGCACCGGCGAGGACGCGGGCCGCTACCGCGCCACCTTCTACCACGGCGACCAGCGCGCACGCTTCATTGTTGATCGCTTCGGCATACCCGTCGCGTAGGAGCGACACGCAGGCGCGGACCCGCCTGGCCTGCACTACCGGGTCGGAGCGGGCTTCTCCAGCAGCCGCGCCATGTCCTCGTCCTTCTGCTCCCACAGCCCGTTCATCCACTGCTGGAAGCGGGCCCGGAAGGCACGATCGTCCTGGTAGCTGCCCGTCATCATCTCCGGCGGAATCAGCCGCTCGCGCACCAGCACCTGAATTTGCGGCACGCGCCCGGCCATCAGCTCCACCAGCGTCGGCCGGCCCGCCGGATAGGCGATGGTCACGTCCAGCAGCGCGTGCAGCCCCTCGCCCATCGCATCAACCACGAACGCCACCCCGCCCGACCTGGGCTTGAGCAGGTACCGGTACGGCGGCTGCTGCCGTGCGTGCTTGGCCGGCGTGAACCGGGTGCCCTCGACGAAGTTCATCATCGATACCGGGATGTCGCGGAACTTGCGGCAGGCGCGGCGCGTGGCCTCGGTATCGCGCTTGCCCAGCTCCGGGTTGCGCGCGATCTGGCGGTGCGTGTAGCGACCCATGAACGGAAAATCCAGCGCCCACCAGGCCAGCCCGAGCACCGGCACCCAGAACAGCTGCCGCTTGAGGAAGAACCGCAGCAGCGGGATCTTCCGGTTGAACACCTTCTGCAACACCAGGATGTCCACCCAGCTCTGGTGGTTGGCCAGCACCAGGTAGTGGCCGTCGCGGCGCAGCCCGGCCGTCCCCTCCACCGTTAGCCGGGTCGCGGTGAAGCGGTCGATCATCGCCCCGTTGAACGCGATCCAGCTCTCCGCCAGCCCGGTCAACGCCGCGTCGCAGGCCCGTCGCAGCCGCCGCCCGGGCAGCAACGCCTTGAGCAGCGCGGCCGTGAACAGCGGCACCGCGTGCACCAGCGTATTGAGCACCACCAGCAGCAGGACCGCGCCCGTGCGCAGCCAGGTGAACAAGGACACCGGGCACCCCCATCGATGAAATAAGAGAAGCGTATCCCAAGCCGTCCGGCGGGAGGGGTTATGCCGGCGGGCCCGTGGGTTTAGGCTTGGCCGGCACGGTCCACATCCAGAGGTAGCCGCCGATGAAACGCCTGACCGCGAAGGACTTTTCCCCCGAGCTGCTGGAGCTGTACGACGGCTACGTGCACGGCCGCGTCAGCCGGCGCCAGTTCCTGGACCGCGCCGGTACGCTCGCCATCGGCGGGATGACGGCCGTGGGCGTGCTGGCCGCGCTGTCGCCCAACTACGCGCTGGCCCGGCAGGTCCGGTTCACCGATCCGGACATCCACGCCGAATACATCACCTACCCCTCGCCCGCCGGACACGGCGAGGTGCGCGCCTACCGGGTACGACCGGCGCGGGCCGAAGGCCCGGTGCCCGGCGTGGTGGTGGTGCACGAGAACCGCGGCCTCAACCCGTACATCGAGGACGTGGCCCGGCGCGTGGCCAAGGCGGGCTTCGTCGCCCTGGCCCCGGACGGGCTCAGCTCCGTCGGCGGCTATCCCGGCAATGACGAACGCGGCCGCGAGCTGCAGCGGCAAGTGGACCCGGAGAAGCTGATGAACGACTTCTTCGCCGCCTTCGAGCACCTGCTTGAAGATGGGCACGCCACCGGCAAGGTCGGCATCACCGGCTTCTGCTACGGCGGCGGCGTCTGCCATGCAACCGCGGTGGCGTACCCGGAGCTGGCCGCGGCGGTGCCCTTCTACGGCCGCCAGGCCGACCCGGCGGACGTGCCGCAGATCAAGGCCCCGCTGCAGATCCACTTTGCCGAAACCGACGACAACGTCAACGCCACCTGGCCGGCCTACGAGGAAGCGCTCAAGGCCGCAGGCTCCCATTACGAGGCGCACTTCTACCCCGGCACCCACCACGGCTTCCACAATGACTCCACCCCGCGCTACGACGAGGCGGCGGCGAAGCTGGCCTGGGAGCGCACCATCGGCTGGTTCCGCCACCACCTCTCCTGAGGCGGATCGCCCGACCCGCTACAATGCACGACACATTCGAAACCCGGGATACCCTTGGCCAAACCAAACTACTCATTCGAAAAGCGCCAGCGCGAACTCGCGAAGAAGAAGAAGAAAGAAGAGAAGGCCGCCCGCAAGCGCGCCGAGCGCGAAGCGGACAAGCCCGCTGCCACCGCAACACCCGAGCCGCCGCAGTAAACCTGGCAGACGGCTCCTGATGACTCGAAGCGGATCATGAGTCGAACAGCCCGCGAAAATCAGCAAACAGGCAGCTAAAATCCCTTGGTGCGCGCAAGGTGCTATTCTCGGCACCGGGCTTGACCCGACCCTTGCGCCACGCGCGACCGCCGTCGCACGCATCGCTCCCTTCCACGCGTCATCGCCCGCAGGCCCTGCGCCTGCCTTTGGAAGCGCCGTGCCCGGTTACGACACCAGGATCCTCACCGTCCGCGTCGGTGGCCACCCTTACCGCCTGCGCGTACTCAGCGACAACCAGCAGTTCGCCGATCCGGACGGACACGGGGAACTGCTGGGCATCTCATCGGCGCAGTGGAGCCTGTTCGGGCAGGTCTGGCCGGTCGCGCACCTGCTCGCCGAGGCGATGCATGCCTCCAACGTGGCCGGCAAGCGCATCCTGGAACTGGGATGCGGCATCGGCCTGGCCAGCCTGGTCCTCCAGCGCCGCGGCGCCGACATCATCGCCTCCGACATCCACCCGCTGGCCGAACCCTTCCTCGCCTACAACTCGGCGCTGAACGAGCTGCCGTCGGTGCACTACCGGCAGCTCGACTGGGAAGAGCCGCTGCCCACGCTGGGCAGCTTCGACATGATCATCGCCAGCGACGTGCTGTACGAACGCGACCACGCCGAACTGGTGGCCGGGGTCGTGGAGCGGCACGCCCGGGCAGCGGCCGAAGTTGTGCTCACCGACGCCGGCCGCGGCCACACCTCAGCCTTCACCCGGGAAATGACGGGGCTGGGGTTCGAAGTCGATGAAACGCACCACCAGATCGAAGACGATGCCGGCAATGCGGTCCGCGCACGCGTGCTGCGCTACCGGCGCGGTCTCCCGCCCGCGGTGGATTGACGCTGCGGCGCGTCGATCAGGTGCCGCCGCCGCAGCAGGTGTTCCTGCTGGTTGATGACGCGTTGAGCATGGCTGGCGCCGCCCGCCCGCTCCTTGACCTGGATCATCCAGGCTGCACTTCACCCCGCCGATAATGGCGAAACGCGCCGCAATCACGGCCCGAATGCACCCGGCCGCCGGCGCCATCCCACGCTTCGCAGGAGCCGCAACATGCCGACCCGATATGCCAAGGTGTCGAACTCGATCCTCGATGCCGTGCACGACACGCCGCTGCTCGAGCTGGAGGAAGGCATCTTCGCCAAGTGCGAATTCCTCAACCCGTCGGGCTCGATCAAGGCCCGGATCGCCACATACATCATCGAGCGGGCGGAAAAGGAAGGTCTGCTCAAACCCGGCGACACCATCGTGGAGGCCACCAGCGGCAACACCGGCAATGCGTTCTCCATGGTCGCCGCGGTCAAGGGCTACCGCATGATCGTGATCATGCCCGAAGGCCTGACCAGCGAGCGGGTGGCGATCTCGCGCGCCTACGGCGCCGAAGTGCTGCTGAGCGGCAACTTCCATGTCAACGAGGCGCTCGACCGCGCGCGCGAGCTGGGCCAGCAGGACGGCTTCTTCTTCCCCGGCCAGTTCGAATCCGAGTGGAACGTGCAGGAGAACCGCGAGATCCTCGGCCCGGAGATCCTGGCCCAGCTTCCCGACGGCCGCAGGCCCGATGCCTTCGTCCATGGCGTGGGCACCGGGGGCACGCTGATCGGCGTGGGCCAGGCGTTCCGCGCCGCCAACCCGGACGTGCGCCTGTTCGCGATGGAGCCCTCCGAATCGCCGACGCTGCTCTGCGGCGAGGTGGACCTGCATGGCATCGAGGGCATTTCCGACGGCTTCGTGCCCGGCATCTTCGCCCGCCACCGCGAGCTGGTCAGCGAATTCCTGAGCGTGTCCAGTGCCGACGCGGTGGAGGAGATGCGTAAACTCGCCAGCAAGCGCGGCCTGCTGTGCGGCCCCAGTTCCGGTGCCCACGTGATCGCCGCCCGCCGCATCCGCGAGCGCTTCCCCGAACTCAAGACCGTGGTCACCGTGCTCGCCGACAAGGGCGAGAAGTACCTGCACGACTTCTACATGTCGCAGCCGGGCGAGCCGGACAGCCCGCCGCTGCACTGACCGCAGCGGCGCGTGGGCCAAGGCCCCGGCCACGGCAGCGACCGGTCACGGGGCAATCATTTCGCGGCTGCCAACATCGCCGCATGATGGAAGAATCGCACCAGCCCGGGCCGGCGGGCTTCTTCAGGACCGGCAGCATCCCCGTCCCCACGCTGGCCACGGCAGAGTGGAACGTGGCCCTGGCCGACGGCCCGGTGGTGGCCACCGCGATCCATGACGGGCACGCCATCCGGCCTTCGCTGCGTTCGCTCACCGCGCTGTCGCCCCAGCAGCGGCTGCGCGAGGAAGATCCGCTGACCGGCACGCTGACCCTGGTGGGTGACGTGCGCATCCAGGTCCCCACGTCGCGCTTTGAAATCGACCTCAACCGTCCCCGCGAAGGCGCGGTGTACGCCAGGCCCGAAGACTCCTGGGGGCTGGACGTGTGGCGCTCGCCCTTGCCGGCCGGGGAAATCGAACGTTCACTCGCCGCCTGGGACCGCTTCTACGCGATGGTCACCGAACTGCTCGACCGCCTGCTCCAGCGCTGGGAGGCGGTGCTGCTGATCGATCTGCACAGCTACAACCACCGTCGCGACGGCCCGGGCGCCCGGCCCGCCCCGGCCGCGGAGAATCCGGAGATCGAGCTGGGCGTGACCACCGCCGACCCGGACCGCTGGGGCGAGGTGGTGCGGCGCTTCGGCGAGGTGCTGCGCGCGCACCCGGTTGCCGGCCGCGAACCCGACGTGCGCGAGAACATCCGCTTCCCCACCGGCGGGCACTTCCCCGAATGGGTCTACGCGCGCTGGGGCTCGCGGGTGTGCACGATCTCGCCCGAGTACAAGAAGATCTTCATGGACGAATGGACCGGCGAGGCCAACATCATGGAACTGCATGCCCTGCGCCACGGCCTGCAGGCCGCGGTCGACGCGGTGCGTCCGCAGTTCGAGGTGCTCCGGTGAGCGGCGGATCCCGACCGCTGCCACCCGTCGCCGCCGAGGTCGACGCGGCCCTGGCCGCCATCGATGCCGAACTGGACTGGCTGGTCGCGCTCTCGCCGCTGGGCACCGACGCCCTGTGGGAGGACTTCGACGCCAGCGGCCACACCCGGGTCGCCCCGCTGCGTTACGCAGAGCCGGTGCTGGACATGGAGGCCATGCGCAAGCGCCTGGGGGAGCTGCCGATGGAGCGGATCGAATCGCCGCTGCTGGCAGGCGTGCTGGGCGAGAAGCAGCGTGAGCTGGAACGCATGATCGAGCTGGTGCGCCTGCGCGGCACCGACGGCTTCGTCGGCGCCAGCATCGACCTGTTCGGCGGCGTGGAGGCCAGCCTGCTGGAGCTGGCCAACCGGATCCTGGATGACGTCGGCGCCAGCGCGCCGCTGACCGCCGACTGCGGCGTGGACGTGGTGGTGGCCGCCGTGGAGGACGAGGTGGACTGGTACCGCGAGCGCGCGCCGGACTTCAGCCTGGAGATCACCGTCGACGCCGACGTGGGCTCGCTGATGATGGTCTCGCACGGCCGGCTGTACCTGGACGCCGACATGCGCCTGCCGCATGCGCGCGTGCAGCCGTTGGTGCAGCACGAGGTCGGCACCCACGTGCTCACCCGCTACAACGGCCTGCGCCAGCCGCTGCGCCAGCTCGCCGTGGGGCTTGCGAACTATGATCCGCTGCAGGAAGGGCTGGGCGTGCTGGCCGAATACCTCACCGGCTACCTGCCCGGCGAGCGCCTGCGGGTGCTGGCCGCGCGCGTGGTCGCCGCCGACATGGCCATCCGCGGCGAAGACATCCCGGAAATCTTCGCCTGCCTGCACCACGCCCACGGCTTCGCCACCGACGATGCCTTCGACGTTGCGGTGCGGGCGCGGCGCGGCGGCGGGCTGACCAAGGACGCGGTGTACCTGCGCGGGCTGTGCGAGCTGGTCGACCACCTGCGCGGCGGCGGTGCGTTCGAGACCCTGTTCTGCGGGAAGATCGCCCTCTCCCACCTGGTGGTGCTTGAGCAGCTTGCCGAAGCCGGCTGGGCAGTGCCGCCGGCGCTGCTGCCCCGCTACGCCACCACCGCTGGCTTCGACGACGTGCTTGAAGACTGCCGCGGCATCGCCGTGCAGGACCTGTACCAGACCCATCCCCAACCAGCCCGGGAACTGCCCGCATGAGCGACCGCCCCCTCAAGCTCGGATTCGTCGTCAACGACGTGGCCACCGAGAAGGACAACTACACCACCATCCGACTGGCCCGTACCGCGCTCAGGCTGGGCCACGAAGTCGCGCTGATCGGCCTGGACGGCTTCATCTATGACGCCAACGACACCGTGCGCGCCCATGCCCACGTGCCGCACGGCCGCGAGCATGCCGACGATGCCGCGCTGCTGGCCGAAATCCAGGGCGGGGATGCCGACACCGAACGCATCAACGTCGAGGAACTGGACGTGCTGATGCTGCGCAGCGATCCCGCCGAAGAGGTCGAAGACCGTCCCTGGGCGAACAGCAGCGCGCTGCTGTTCGCCCAGCTCGTGACCCGGCGCGGCGTCATCGTGCTCAACGATCCGGCGCACCTCACCAATGCCTCCAACAAGACCTATTTCCAGCACTTCCCCGAAGAGGTCCGCCCATCCACCTGCATCACCTGCAACGCCGACGAGATCAAGTCCTTCATCGCCGCCCACGACGGCCGTGGGGTGATCAAGCCGCTGCAGGGCTCCGGCGGCCAGGGCGTGTTCGTGGTGGACGGCCACAGCGGCGCCAACCTCAACCAGATGATCGAGGCGGTCATCCGCGACGGCTACGCCATCGCCCAGCAATACCTGCCCCGTGCCGCCGATGGCGACCTGCGCCTGCTCACCCTCAACGGCCGCCCGCTGCAGGTGGACGGGCAGTACGCGTGCGTGCGCCGCTACAACGACAGCGGCGACGCGCGCAGCAACATCAGCGCCGGCGGCAAGGTCGAGCTGGTGACGCCGGACGCCGATGCGCTGCGGGTGGCGGAGATCGTGGCCCCGAAACTGATCCGCGACGGCATGTACCTGGCGGGCCTGGACATCGTCGGCGACAAGCTGATGGAGGTAAACGTGGACACGCCGGGCGGCATCAACATGGCCGAGGACATGGCCAAGGTCGACTTCAGCGGCCACATCATCGCCGACCTGGCGCGCAAGGTGCGCCTGCGTGCCCAGTACCGCGGCACCTTGAGCAACGTGGAGCTGGCGATGCTGTAGATTGCGCGTTTCGCCGAACAAGAGCCCGCCGAATGAGCCGACGCGCCGTGCCCACCGCCGTTCCCTCCGTCGACCTGCAGCGCCTTGCGGGCACCTGGTACGAAATCGCGCGCCTGCCGGCGCCGCTCAAGCACAGGGACTACCGCAACATCACCGTTACCTTCACGCCGCTGGAAGACGGCGCGCTCAGGATCGCCAACCGCTCGATCGACCCCGAGGGCCATGCGCTGGAGGCCATCGGCGAAGCGGAACAGGTGGAAGGCAGCAACGGGGCCAGGTTCGAGCTCAGCTACCTGCCCGAGGCGTTGCGCTGGATTCCCTTCACCGACCGCGATTATTGGTTCCTGCGCCTGGACCCGGACTACCAGGTGGCGCTGGCGGGCACGCCGGGGCGCAAGCGGCTGTGGCTGCTGGCGCGCGAGCCGCACATCGACTCCGCCGTGCGCGAGGATTACCTGGCCACCGCGCGCGCCCAGGGCTTCGACCTGGCCACGCTGATCGATACCCCGCAGGACGGCGCCTAACCGGGCCCGCCGGCCAGCAGGACCACCTTGCCGGTGTGCTTGCCGCTTTCCAGGTAAGCGTGGGCCTGTGCGGCCTGCTCCAGCGGGAAGGTGCGATCGACCACGGCGCGGACCTTCCTCGCTTCGATCCATGGCCACACCACCCGCTCCACTTCGGCGGCCAGCCTGGCTTTGTCGCCGGCGCTGCGCGGGCGCAGCAGCGAACCGGTGATCACCGCCTGCTTGCGCATCAGCGCAAACGCCGGCACCTGCAGGTCGTTGCCGCCCTGGGCGGCGATATAGACGATGCGACCGCCGGTGTTGAGCGCCCGCAGCGTCGGCGCCAGGTAAGGCGCGCCGACCATGTCCAGGGCCACGTCCACGCCGCCGGCCTCGCACACGATTTCGCCAAAGTCCTCCCGGGTGCTGTCCAGGGCAAGGTCCGCGCCAAGCGCGCGCGCGGCTTCGGCCTTTTCGGCGCCGCGAGCGGTGGCGACCACCCTCGCGCCGGCCGCCTTCGCCATCTGGATCGCCGCCACGCCGATGCCGGAGGTCGCCCCGTGCACCAGCAGCGTTTCGCCGGCCTGCAGGCGACCATGTTCGAACACGTTGGCGTAAACCGTGAACGTCGTTTCCGGCAACGCCGCGGCCTGCACCGGATCCAGCCCGGCGGGCAGTGGCAGCGCGTGCCGCGCATCGACCGCCGCGTACTGCGCATAACCACCGCCGCCCAGCAGGGCGCAGACCCGGTCACCGGCTTTCCAGCGCCCCGCGCCGCGCACCACCTCGCCGGCGATTTCCAGGCCCAGTGTTTCCGGCGCGCCCGGCGGCGGCGCATAGCGGCCCTCGCGCTGCACGATATCCGGACGGTTCACACCCGCCGCCAGTACCTGCACGAGGATTTCGCCATCCTGCGGAACCGGGCGCGGGATCGACACCGGATGCAGCGCATCGGCCGGACCTGATTCACCGCGGACAGCAATGGCGGTCATCGTTTCACTCATGGAATCTCCTTTGTCGGGGCCTGTCCCATCTCCCGTACCCTCGATGATCGCATCCCGTCTCCAACGCAGGCTTATTCAGGACTTTCACTTGCAACTAGTCCCACTTGGGACTATACTCGCGTCCATGGCCATTCCTGCCACCAACCCGCCCCCAGCTCCCCGTCGCGATCTTGCCGGCCCGGCCCTGCGCACGTTCTTCAACATCACCCGGCTGTGGGGCCTGAGCACCGAACAGGAACGCATCCTGCTCGGCAGTCCCGGCCGCTCCACTTTCTTCCGCTGGAAACGCGACCTCGACGGCGCCCTGCCCCGCGACGCGCTGGAGCGCATCAGCTACCTGCTCGGCATCTGGAAGTCGCTGCAGGTGCTGTTCGCCGATCCGGCCCAGGCCGACGCGTGGATCAAGCGCGCCAACGACGCGCCGCTGTTCGGCGGTCGCAGCGCACTCGAACGCTTGCTTGGCGGCCAGGTCGCGGACCTGTTCGTGGTCCGCCAGTACCTGGACGCACAGCGCGGATGAGCACCGCGGCACTGCCGCGGCGCACCCGCGTCAGCTGGCGACCGAGCTGGCGCATCGTCCCCAGCCGCTTCCCGCCGGTGGGCCTGTTCGACCGCATCGCCTCGCCCGCGGACCTGGATGCCGTGTTCGAACTGGAGGGCATGACCAACCCACGCCTGCGCCAGGAGCTGGGCGAACTGTCGCTTGTTCCGCCGGCACGCCGCATCAGCGGCCCCGGCACCACCCCGATCATGGCCGCCTTCACCCATCCCAACCCGGACGGCTCGCGCTTCTCCGATGGCAGCTGGGGGGTGTACTACGCCGCCCGCGAGCGCGAGACCGCCATCGCCGAAACCGTGTTCCACCGCGGCAACTTCCTGCGCCACACCCGAGAGCCGCCCACCGTGCTGCAGATGCGCTGCTACATGGCCGATATCACCGGCCGCTTCCACGACATCCGCCGGGGCTGGCCGGACCTGCACGATCCCGACAGCTACGCCGCCAGCCAGGCCGCCGCGCGCCGCTGGCGCGGGTCAGGCAGCGACGGCGTGGTCTACGACAGCGTGCGCCATCGCGGTGGCCAGGCACTGGCGGTGTTCCATCCCGACCTCATCGCCCCCGCGAAGCAAGGCCCGCACCTGCACTACCACTGGGACGGCGAGCGCATCAGCCACTACGGCATCGTCAACGAAATCGTCCCGCTGTAGCCGCTGCTTGCCACCGGCGAACAGGCCGCCAGCGAATACCGACGCACCCGCGGCTGATCAGGAACCGGTGCGCACCCCGTCGGCGGCGATCCGGTTCGGGACGGAAACGTCAGTACCCCGCCACCACGGAATTCTGCATACTCCGCTGGAGCGGCCGGGGGCGGGTCGCGGGGGAGAACGCATGGAACACTGGAAGAACGTCGCCGTCGCGGTGGCGCTGGGCCTGTGCACCGCATGGGTCCAGGCAGTCGAACCGGTCCCGGTCGAGGCCTTCGCCGTCGCTGACAC
Organism: Luteimonas sp.; assembly: GCA_052090405.1. GTDB lineage: Bacteria > Pseudomonadota > Gammaproteobacteria > Xanthomonadales > Xanthomonadaceae > Luteimonas. The sequence continues at coordinate 27,214 of JBQDAV010000010.1, read as the reverse complement.
CGTCGGCTCGCCGCGCCTGGCCCCGGACGGGCTGCATGTCGCCTTTTCCCGGAATCTCGGCGATGGCAACCACGGGATCTCCGTCCACCGGGTGGAGGACCTGGCGCAGACTGCGCTGCTGCGCCTGCCGCGCTACGAGATGCCGGTGCAGATGCACTGGGTAAGCGACCGCCGGCTGCTGATCGCCAAGGGCCGCCTGTACGGGGCGCGCGAGGCACCGGCGCCGATAGGTGAGATCATCGCCACCGATTTCGACGGCAGCAACCAGAAGTACATCTACGGCTACCAGCAATCGACCCGGATGACCGGAATCGAGCGCGGCTTCGGCTACATCGGCGGTCTGCCGCTGGTGCCCAACAACCGCTTCTACATGCGCAGGCTCTCGCGCAGCAGCAGCCGTTCGATGCTCTATGACGTGGACACCGAGCGCGCCACCCATCGCCTGGTCGCCGACATCGGGGTACGGGACCTCGGCTTCGTGCTTGACCCGGGCGGTGTGCCGCGGTTCGCATCGGGCACCGACAGCGACGATGACTTCCTGCTCTACGCTCCCGATGGCGATGATAAATGGCAGCAGGTCGAACCCGCCGGGCCCGGCGTCGTGTTCTCGCCGTTCGCATTGACTGCAGATGCGGGCCAGGTGTTCGCCACCTACAGCGTGGACAACGGCCCTTCGTCCCTGGTCCGCTCGAACCTGGACGGCAGCGCGCGCACGATCCTTGCCGAGGACGGCTTCGGCAGCGTCGGTGGCGTGGAGTGGAACGCGTCGATGCAACCGTTCGCCGCCACCCTGCTGCACGGCAAGCCGGACATGGTGTATTTCGACCCGGGATCTGCCGACGCCGACGAGCACCGCATGCTCAGCGGCCTGTTCCCGGAGCACTACGTCACCTATGCCAACCACAGCGTCGACGGCAACCTGTCGCTGCTGCGCGTCTACAGTGATCGCGACCCGGGCATGTGGTACCTGTTCGACCGCGCCCAGGCCACCGTCAAGCTGCTGTTCGCCTCGCGGGAGGGCATCGACCCGGGACGCATGGGCGAACGCCGCTACTTCCGCTTCACCGCCAGCGATGGGGTGGAGCTGGACGGTTATCTCACCATCCCCGCCGGCATCCAGGACCCGGCTGCGATGCCAATGGTGCTGCTGCCGCACGGCGGCCCACACGTGGAAGGCGACCGCTGGCGCTTCGACACCGACGCCCAGTTCCTCGCCAGCCGCAGCTACCTGGTGCTGCAAGTCAACTACCGGGGCAGCCTGGGACGTGGCTACGCCTTCCAGCAGGCCGGTTTCCGGCAGTGGGGCTCGCGCATCCAGGATGACCTGATCGACGGCGTGCGCTGGGCCATCGACCAGGGCCACGCCGACCCGGGCCGCATCTGCGCCTTCGGCGCCAGCTTCGGCGCCTACTCGGCGATGATGACCGCCGCGCGCGCCCCGGAGCTGATCAGCTGCGCCGCCGGCCTGGCCGGGCTCTACGACCTGAAGGCGTTCACCACCCGCCGCGAGGCCGCGCGCACCACCGGCGCGCGCGCCTACTTCAACCGCGCCATCGGTAGCGGCGACGAGCACCTGCGCGCGAATTCTCCCATCGCCCTGGCCGCCCGGATCACCGCACCCGTGTTCCTGGCCCACGGCGAGGTCGACGAACGCACGCCCTACTCGCAGGCGGTAGCGATGAAGAAGGCGCTGGAGGACGCCGGCCGGCCGCCGGAATGGATGTCGGTACCGCGCGAGGGACACGGCTTCTACTCGGACGAAAACAACATCGCCTTCTATCGCCGGCTGGAGGCATTCCTGGCGCGGCACCTCAGCGCCCCGTGATGCCGTGGCGGGATGTGCGACCGTATGCGCGCCGCTGTCGTCAGGCGTCATCGCTGCGCAGCGCGCGGTGGATTTCGGCCACTTCGGCTTCGATGAAACCCGGAACGCCCTCGACCGGATCCGCGGCATGGCCCCCGGCCACCGCCAGCGCAGCCTGACCGAGCGCACTGCGAAACGCCTCCAGCCCGTCGTTGCCGAACATCGACTGCGCGGCGCTGCGCCCGGCCTCCCCGCCCAGGCGCTCGATGGCCCAACATGAGGTCAGCAGCCGGAACGCCAATTCCTCGACGGCGGCAATCGCCGGCCACATCCGCTCCGCCGACCTGCGCGGCTGGCGCGAGGCCGCCGTGGCACGGTCATAGGCCTCCGACAGCGCAAAGCTGCGCTGCTGCAGATCGCGCTGCGCCGCACGCGCCCGGGCGCTGGTGACATCGCCGCTGGCCAGGTCCACCGCGACCGCGTCGATCGCCGACAGGGTCTGTGCCAGCTCCTCCGGGATCAGCGCCGCCGATGCCCGCGGCCAGGTCAACTGGAACACCACCAGCGCCACCGCGCAGCCCACCGCGGTGTCCACACCCCGCGCCAGCAGGTAGCTCCCCATGTCCGCCACCGGCAGCCCGCCCGTGGCCAGGGTCAGCGCCGCGGCCGTGAGGAAGATCACCGCGAGCGCGTAGTTGCGCAGCACCAGCATTTCCACGATGAATTGAAGCGCCATGATCAGCGCCACCAGCCACAGCCCCTGCGGGCCGTGCCACAGCAGCGCGCCGGCCAGCAGCAGGCCGACCCAGGTACCGGCCACGCGTTCGATGCTGCGCTGCACTGTTCCCAGCCACTCCCGCCCCTGGTGCAGCATCAGCACCGCGGCTGCAACCGCCCAGTACGCACGTTCAAGGTCCAGCGCGGCGCCAATGGCACCAGCGGCCACCGCGGCAATGCCCACCCGCGCCACCACCAGCATCGACATCGACCGCCAGCGCAGCGACTCACGCAGCAGCACCCGCGCGTGGGGATGCCCCAGCGGCGCCTCGGCGCGCCCGGGTCCGGTATCCACGGCGGGCGGCTCCACTGCAAGGTCGCCGAGCTGGCCGGCCCGGGCCAGCGCATCGGCCGGCGGCGCCCCACCCTCCGCCGCCGCCTCCATCGCCTTGGCGAACAGCGCGTTCAATCCGCGGGTGCGCTGCCGCAGGGCGGCAAGCGCGGTGTTGGACCGGGCATGTGCCGGCTGGAAGCTGACCAGCGAATGCCAGGCATCGTTGAGCGCCTGCGCGGCCACCTGGCGGGCGCTGGCCTCGCGCGGCCCGCCGACGGCCTTGATGTAGCCGCACACCGTGCGCGACGCCGCCACCACCGCCCGCTCCTCCGGCCCGCGCGGGCGCACCAGCGCACCGGACATGTGTGCCAGCCAAGCGAACGCGCCCCCGGACAGCACCAGCACGAAAGCCTCGGCCGGGTTGATGTGCCCGGCCGGCATGGCCGTGGCCGCGGCGCTGGCCATCATGAACATGTAAGCGCCCGGCGGACCGATCTTCAGCGCGTTGCCCAGCCAGGTGGACACCATCGCAATCGCCACCACGGTGGGCACCACCGCCCACGGCACCGTCGACACGGCGTTGCCGATCGCCACCACCAGCGCAAACGCGAACGCGATGATCGCCAGCTCCACCGCACGGCTGCGATACGGCCGACCGCGCCCATAGAGCGCGGTGAACCCGCCGGTGGCGGCCATCATCCCTGCCGGCACGTCCCCGGCCAGCCAACCGACCAGCACCGGCATGCCCAGGCACAGCGCCGAACGCACCGCAAACGCAAAGCGCGGCCGCGCCAGCGGTCGCAGCGTGAGCATGCTGCGCAGCATGGAGTCCATGCGTCAGCCCTGGAACACCGGCTCCAGCAGGCGGAAGGTGCCGGCGTCGGCGTCCAGCTCCACCCTGCCGCCAACCGGCACGATGAACTGCTGGCGGATGTGGCCGATCATGGCACCACGATACGCGGGGATGCCCAGCGACCGGATGTGATCGTCCAGGATCTGTTCGATCGTCAGCGAACCGTAGCCGTCGCCCGGATTGCAATCCGTGCAGTGGCCCCAGACGAAACCGGCAATCCGGTCCAGGGCGCCCATCAGCTTGAGCGTGCTGAACATGCGGTCGATCCGGTACGGCGCCTCGGACACGTCTTCCAGGAACAGGATCTTGCCGTCGAAGTCCGGCATGTACGGCGAGCCGGCCAGCGCCGTCAGCACCGCCAGGTTGCCACCCACCAGCTCGCCGCGCGCCTTGCCTCCGGTGATCGTAATCGTGCGGTTGCGCCGCTGCACCAGCTCGTCGCCGGCCTCTTCCAGGTTCCGGTATTCCATCAGCTCGCGCTCGAAGAACAGGCGCCGGAACTGGTCGGCATTGAAGCTGTTCCAGCTTCCCGAACCGTTCGGCCCGTGGAAGGTCACCAGCCCGGTCCGCGCCTGGATCGCGCAGTGCAGCGCGGTGACGTCGGAATAGCCGAGCAACGCCTTGGGGTTGGCGCGGATCACATCGTAATCGAGCAGCGGCAGCAGCCGCGCCGCACCGGAGCCGCCGCGCACGCAGATCACGGCCCTGATGTCGCGATCGGCGAACATCGCATTGATGTCGTCCGCGCGCCCGGCGTCCGTGCCCGCCAGGTGCCCGCGGCGGTCGCCGTAATGTGCACCGGTCCGGACCGAGAAGCCCAGCGCCTCCATCACTTCCTGCGCCAGCTGCAGGGTGAGCGAATCGCTCACCGCCGAAGAAGGGCTGACCAGGCCAACCGTGTCGCCCGGGTTGAGCGCCACCGGCAACAACCGCCCGCCCGCAGCTGGCCGGGCCTGCCTCGCCGCTGCACTGCCCTGGCCCAGGACCGGGATCAGCCCGGCCATTGCCGCACTGCCGAGGAATCGACGCCTGTCCATCCACCCACCTTGCTGAAGGAATGATCCCCGCAGACTAGCAACGGGGGTGTCGGCCAACAATGACCGGGCCATGGAAACCTCGCGCTCCGGCGGGAATGGATCATCCTTTTTTCTGGCGCGCGACGCGGCTGGCGGCCATCACCGCCAGCGCAATGGCCATGCATGGCAGCCAGAGGATCGCGACCCCCAGCAGCCAGGGAGCATTCGGCGCCGGGCGGTAAAGCGCACCGTGCCCGGACATGCACACCAGCGACCAGGACCGCCGCGATTCCCCGGGCACGCTGTAGACATGTTCGATCACAAACGGGTCGGCGAACCCCTCCGGACACAGCAGCGGCGCAGCGTAAGCCAGGGCTCCCGGCCAGATCGCCATCAGGATCATGGACAGGACGAATGCCGCGGCCAGGGAGGCCGCAACCGTGATTGCCGCCCCCAGTATCCGCAACAACAGGATGCTGCTCACAGCGGCCTGCCCGTTGCGTCGTACTCCTGGACGCCCGTGCCCTGGCGCGGATCACTGAGCGACACATGCAGACGCGGGCCGGGAACGGGTTCGTCACGCGGGCTCCTGATGGGGGCCGGCCTGATGCGCACGGCCAACAGGCTGCCTTCGGCGAAGCCGATCCGGTCACGGGCATCGGCCACCAGCTCCGGCAACCGGTCCAGTGCCTGGAATTCCCCCAACCTGAAACCCGGCGGTATCCGCCCCTGCATCCCGACCGGGGACGCGTCCTCCAGCTGGCGGTTGGCATATCGGTACTTGTCCCAGTTGCCCGGCGTATGCGGATCGGCCAGTACCAGGTCCAGGCCCGCGGGTGCGATCGTCACCGACGCCAGGACGAGGCTGCCCGGCTCCACCGCCAGGCGCTCCGCCACCGCCGCTTCGGCCTCGCGGACCAGGAACGCCTCGGCGCCGCCACCGCGCCGCTCCGCCTCCTCCAGGATCCCGGAGTACTCCTGCCCGCCGATACAGCCTGCAAGCACCAGCACCATCGCAAAAATCCCGAAACGGACCACCGCCGGTTGGGCCTGCCTGGGAACCACGGGCTCAATCATCAAGCAGGCCATGTTCGCGAAGCACCGCCAGCGCCGCGGCCCCGTCCTCACCGTCCTCGTCGAAGATGTCCTCGCCCTCGAGCATGTATGCGCGCAGCAGCGCTTCCACCGCCCTGGCATCACCCAGGCGCAGCAGGGACTTTCCGAGCATGTAATGCAGCCAGGGGTTTCCACCGCTTTCGGGGATCGCCAGCGCATCCTGCATGGCGTCACGCGCCGCGCCGAAGTCACCCAGTCCGTAGTGGGCCTCGGCCATCGACGCATGCAGCCACATCGCCGCATCCCAACGGTTGCGTGGTTCCGGAAGCCGTCCGAACGCCTCGCGCCAGATCCGCAGCGCGCCGCGGGCATCACCGGCATCCAGCAGTTCGTTGCCCTCTTCGGCCAGCCCCTCGATCTCCTCGTGGAGGTCGTCGGGCAGTTCTTCGGCGACGTCCGGCGACAGGGGAAGGATGGAGTCTTCGTTCATCCCCATATCCTGGCCTGCGCGGATGACACAAAGATGTAACGCGAACGCTGCCGTGCCCCTTTCACTGCTCCTGTGGGCGCATCCGCATGCCGGGCTGCCACCCGCTTTCTTCCAGGAACGCCTCCGGATCATCCATCTCCAGGATCCGCGCCAGCGCCACGCGCTTGTCGTCGGCGCCCTGGTAGTACGCCTTGACGATGCGATAACCCACCCAGTAGCCCAGGTCGTACGGTTCGTCCGAGCCCGGCTGGTAGTTGTCCATCCACGCGGACAGGTCGGTGCCGTGCATGTCTTCCACGAAGGCGGTTTCGATCTCCGCTTCGCGTCCGCGCGTCCATCCGGCATGGCGCCCGTTGCCGACGCCGCCGGAAACCAGTTCCGCGACGAACTCCGCCGCGCCCTCCGTCAATGACCTGCGCAGCACCGTCGCCCGCGGATCACCGGGCTCCGGCGGGTTCCTGGCAGCGACCTGCTGGGTGTGTACGTACTCGTGCGCGATCACGTACACGAACCGGTCTTCCGGATCGGGATTCATGAAGTCCGCGGCGCACAGCGCCTCCAGCCCGATCGTCGCCCCCGACGGATTCACGATGCCCACCGGCCGCCCCCGGCCGACCACGATCGCCACCGGCGGATACTCGGCCGCCGGATACATCTGCGACAGCTTCGCAAGCGATGCCGTGAGCCGGCGCTTCACCGCCGGCAACACCTCCAGGCATTGCCGCGCGTCCTCGTAGATCTCCGGATCGGTCTCGATCCGCTCGGCGATGCGTTCGGCCGTCACCCGTCGCAGCGCCGCGAATTCCTTCAGGCTCGCACTGCCCTGCGCAAGGTATTCGGACTTGAGCTGCTCCACGCTTGGCCGCCCGCCGTTGGCGTCGTAGAGCGCATAGAAGCGCGTGACGTCATCGGTGCGGATTTCCGGCTCGGCCGTACCGGCAAGCGGAAGCGCGTACTGCACCAGCGACAGCAGGGTCTTGCCCGGCTCCTCGATCATGACCTCGTGCGCGGACTGCTCGAACCACACCAGCTGCTTGGAGGGCGCCTGCACGCGCTCGAACCACTCGGCCGCCGCGCTCGACGACACGTTGTAATCGTGGCGGCCGAGGAAAAGCAGCAGCGGGACCTCCAGCTCGTCCACCTGGCTCATATCCAGCGCCAGCACGTCCGACAGCAGGTGTTCGGCCGAAAAATCATTCGCCGTCCACACCTGGTCCACGTCGCGGTCGCTGTACTCCGGCGCCAGCGGGATGGCTGCCGCTTCCGCCTGGCCACCGGTGCGGTTGTGCACCATGCCGCCGTAGAAGTTGAGCCACTTGCGTTGCTTCATCAGGTCGGCCAGCGGCACGGGGGCGTCGCCCTGCGCGTAGGGCGCGAGCGACTCGAGTTCGGCGACCGCTTCGCCGTTGCCATCACGGCGCGCCTGCTCCAGCGTCCACGCCCAGCCGCGGCGCTCGCTTTCCGGCGCGTTGGTCACCTGGCCGATGCCGATGTACGCATGCAGCCAGTGCGGCTTGCGCTGCGCAAGCTCCAGGCCCAGGTAGCTGCCCCAGGAGTGGCCGACGACGAAGACCTTGTCCGTGTCGAACTCGCGACGCAGCCAGGCCACCATCTCAACCGCATCCCCGACCATGCGCTCGCGCGTCATCGTCGGCGCGACCGCGGCCGGATCGTTCTCCACGTACGTCTTTCCGGCGCCGCGCTGGTCCCACTGCACGACGGTGAAGTACTCCTCCCACCCGCGCTGGAAGTACCAGCTCGTCGGCATCGCCACCCATCCCGGGCCACCGTGCAGCATCAGCAGCACCGGATTGCTGCGGTCATTGCCGCGGATCGACACCCACTGGTCGATGCCACCGATGGATACCTTCTCCAGCCGTTCCACGCCCTCGTCGGTGACGATCCTGCGCATGTCGGCGATGATCTTCGTGGCCTCGGCGCGGCTGGACGGGCCGACATCCGGTTCGGCCGCAGCCGCGACAGCGCCAAACAGGGCCAGGCACAACGCGAGCAGCACGACGGGAGGCCGCAGGATGGGCGCAGGTTTCATCATCGGTTCCGAGGCGGGCACAGGCCAAGTCTATGGCGCGGGGGCACGGGCGGCATGCGTCACAAGTCACCTGTCCCGCTCCAGTCCTGCTTACCCCTTCAACACCCACTCCAGCGCCTCGGCCCGCTGCTCCGGTTCGAAGACCCTGTACCCCACGAAAGGCAGCACAGCGCTCTCCACCCGCGCCGCCGCACGCACCCAGGCCTGGTCGGCAACCACCGCCACCCGTCCGAACCGGCGCAGCTTTCCCATCAGCGGCGTCGCCCGGCCGATGCGTCCGCCAAGCCCGGACACCTCCAGCCCTTCAATCGATTCAGCCTCCGCGAACACATGCACCTTGTCGTGCGCCGCCAGCTTCGCTTCCAGGCGGTCCATCATCGCGTCCAGGTCCTCGCCGGTCACCTTGTTTGCCACCGTCACGGCGATGACGTCATCGGGGGATGGAAGGAAGTTGAGCATGGGTGGCTATCCTCGTTCGATCCGGAAATCGATCGGCTTGTAGCTGAAGTTGTTCGACTGCCCCGCCGAGCAGGCGGTCATCGCGACCACCAGCGGCATCTGGGCGCGCAGGCGCATGAAATCACCGGCACGGCTCAGCGGCGGCAGCACGGCGATCGCGCCGGTATCGCCATCCACGGCAACGTGCATGAAAATGTTGAAGGCAATCGGAATGCGGTCCGTGTCGATTCCGTAGGGCGCCAGCGCCGCGGCCAGGTTGCCCTCGCAGCCGGGTCGGCCCTCGGTTTCGTCGTAGAGGATCTCGAACATGCGCTTCGAGCACGGCGTCAGGGTGAAGTCGTGCCGCCCGCAGGTATCTTCCACGATGGTGAACATCGGCCGGCTGCGGTTCGAATACAGCACGTCGCCGGTGCTCAGCCACAGCTTCGACGCGTAATCGATCGAGCGGCCCGACGACAGGTATTCGGCCAGGTCGTCGCGCGCGAAAGCGGTCAGGTCGCTCACCTGCTGCCCCATCGGATCGATGACGACCAGTTCGTCGCCGGCATCCAGTTCCACCGCGCGGCCAGAGCACGGCGGGATGCGCTGCGTCGCGTTCACTGCTTGCCCCGGACCCGCAGGGGGCACTTCCAGTCCGACTCGACCTCGCGGCCGCTGTATTGCCGCGCCTCGCTGGCCTCGCCGAAATCGGCCAGGTTGGGATTGATCGAACCCTGCAGCGCGATATCCCGCCCGCGCGTGGCCGCCTGCATCTTGCAATAGCGGCCGTCCGCGCGCAGGCGCTCGAACTGCCGGTGCGGGTTGAACACCAGCGCCGGCCATGCAAACCGGCGCGCGGCGCGCGAGGCCCCCGGATGCATTCCGATCACGAAGTACGCATGGCCGGCCAGGCTCAGGCTGAACCTCGGGTCCTCCGGGTCACGACTGACATCGCCCGCCCAGCGGCCGCCGCGGCGCGCGTCCAGGTCGTGCAGGCGCTGCAGCTGCGACCAGAGCAGCGCCTCGAATCGCCGCTCGTCCGTATCCCGCGGACCATCGAACACCGCCGCCAGCGAATACAGCGTCCCGTCATCCGGATCGGCCGCCTCCAGCGTGCCGGCGAACGCGTCGAGCTGGTCCAGCAGCGGCGCATCGTTGCCGCGCGCACCCAGCGGTCCGAAACCGTGGACGTGGATGACATCGTGCGCCAGGGCCGCCTTGGCTGCCACGCACGGAAACGCTGCCTCATCGACAAACGCGAGGAAAGCCGCGCGCAGTGCACCGTCGACCCCATGGGAGCCCACCGCGCCCGGCGCGGAAGCGCCAGTGGTGGCGTATCGTCGTGCGGTGGCGGAAGACCTCATCAGGCAGTGCTCCGGTCGTGGCTTGCGGGAAGTTCCCATTGCACCACGACGCTAACCGCCCCACCGGCAAGTCGGCGTGTAGACCGAGCGGAAAGATGAACCGGACCCCGCTACTCCATCTCCATGCCGGCAGAGGTCACTGGCCCTGTTGGCGCCGAACTATGGCCCGTCATCCCGGTCCCGCCTGTACTGATCCGCGACCCGCCGGTCCGCACGCCGGCTGCCAGCCACTGACGTCCAGCAGGGTTCGCGCGCTCGCCGGCGTAACGGACAACATCTCGACGATCGCCTGTTGTTTGTCGCGCGCACGATCGTAGTACGCGCGCCGGGGGCCGCAGGGCGGAAATGGCTTCCATCATCGATTCCGTGGCGGGTACAGGACCGAGTCTATGGCCTCGCCGCGCGGGCGATATGCGCCACAAGTCACCTGTCCCACTGCGGAAGTCAGCGGATCCGCCGCAGCTTCCAGTCCCTGCGGAAATCACGCCACCGGGGCAGGCCGAGCTTCTCGCGGGTACCGCGATGGCCGAGGGAAACCAGGCCGAAGATCATGGCCAGGATGGTGCTCAGGAGCAGCACCATCTCGAAAAGCTCCGCCGCAACGGCCTCGGCGTTCCACCAGTGCTGAACCAGAAGCCACAGCGGCACCATGAGAAAGACGTCCAGGCACATCACCAGCCAGTACAGCCACCACGGCGAGAAGGCCACCGGTGGCATGGCAACGCCGATTCGCCACAGCGCCCGATGCCCGAGCGGCAGCAACGTCGCTGTATTCGCACCAGCCGTGGCCGCGCGGACCAAGGCCGCCTGCACAACCGGCGGATATTGCTCCACGACGCTGCGATCGCCTGCGGCCAGCGCCGCCGCCCGGTAATACACGCCACCGTGTTGGTGCTGGCCGGTCACCAGGCGACTGCCGAACATGATCAGTACCGGCATCAACAGCGGCCAGTGATCGCGAAGGTGGAACCATTCCGTCTCCCGCAGCATGAACCCGCCCGCGACTAGCGCTGCGCCGATGAAGGCCGCGTCGATCCAGCGCTGCCGGCGCGCCTTCGCACGCCAGCCCCTTGCAGGATTTTCCCCCCTACGCATCCTGGCGCTGCCCTTCCTGCACCCGGGGCAGCGTCAGCGGCGGCAGCCCCAGCACCCATTCACGCAGGGACCCGAACCAGCAGTCCTCATGCCGCTCGTCCGGATAGACCAGATGGAACGGCTCGGCCTGCAGCTCCGGGCCGAACGGATGCACCAGCGAACCGGCCTGCAGTTCGTCCGCCACCAGCGCCAGGCTCATCAGGGCGACGCCCTGGCCCGCAAGTGCGGCGGACATGGCATGGGTTTCGTCCGAAAAGACCGGCCCTGCCGCGGCGTCCAGCCCCGCCACCCGCGCGCGGCGCTGCCAGACCACCCAGTCCACCGGCGCGCTACGGCCGCGCGGCGGCGCGAAGTGCAGCAAGGTGTGCCGCGACAGCTCGCGCGGCTCCCGCAGGCCCAGCATCGGGCTGCATATGGGCGCGAAGACATTGTCGAACAGCTTGCACGACACCAGGCCCGGCCAGCGTCCGCTGCCGTAGCGGATCGCCGCGTCGGCCTCCACGCCGTCCAGCGCCACCGGCTCATGTGACACGTGGATGCGCAGGTCCAGGTCCGGGCAGGCCTCGCGCAGCGTCGGCAGCCGCGGCAGCAGCCAGCGCGAGGCGACCGCCGGCGTGGCGCTCAGCGTCAGGCTGCGCCGCTGCGGCGTGCGCACGCGATCGACCGCCGTGGTGATCGTTGCGAACGCATCGCCCAGCGCACGCTGCAACTCCTGCCCCTGCGGCGTGGGCAACAGTTGGCGGGGTCGGCGCACCAGCAGCGCCTGGCCAATCCCGTCCTCAAGCTGCCGGAGCTGGTGGCTGATCGCCGCAGGGGTGACCGACAGCTCCTCCGCGGCGCGCTTCGCGCTGCCCAGCCGGACCACGGCCTCGAACGCCCGCAGCGCGTACAGCGATGGCAAACGGCGGCTCATGCGTGAATTTTACTAATCCATTCCTGAAGAAAAAATCGTTTGTCGCGCGTAACCACGCGCCCTAGCGTAACCCCACGACGCCTGACTCCGTAAACAATCCTAAACAGAGGACACACCCATGACCCATCTGCTGCACATGGATGCCAGCGCCCGCCCCGGCCGCCACGGCATCGACCCGCATGGCTCGCACACCCGCGCGCTCAGCCACCGATTCGTTGCCCGCTGGCGCGCCGCGCGTCCGCAGGATCCCGTGCGCTACCGGGACCTGGGCGCCAGCCCGCCACGCCTGGTGGACCACGACTGGATCCGCGCCGAGTTCACCCCCGGCGACGCCCGCACCGCGCAGATGGCCGGACGGCTGGAGGAAAGCAACGCCCTGGTCGACGAGCTGTTCGACAGCGACCTGCTGGTGATCGGCGCACCGCTGTACAACTTCGGCATGCCCGCTCCGCTCAAGGCCTGGGTGGACGGCATCGTGCGCATCAAGCGCACCATCGAGTTCGATCCCTCGCGCGGCGACGACCCGTATGTTCCGCTTCTGACGGACCGGCCACGGCGCGTGGTGCTGCTGTCGTCCCGCGGCGGCCACGACATGGACGAAGGCAGGCCACTGGCACACATGAACCACCTCGACTCCCACCTGCGCACGGCGCTCGGGTTCATCGGCATCCACGACCTGCGCAGCATCGCGATCGAAAACGAGGAGTTCGGCGGCGAACGGCTTGCCTCGTCGGTGGCCGCGGCACAGGCGAAGGTCGACACCCTGGTCGACGTGTTGCTGGCCGAAACCGCTGCTCCCATCGAGCCGCGACAGGCCCTGTCCGCCTGACGCCGGGCGCCGCCGGTCCCTGATGACCTTACGGCAGCAGCGCAGTCCACTCGGGCGTGGCGAACCGGTCGCGGGCCAGCGCCTGGGCGCGGGCCAGCTCGTCGGGGCTGATGACGTCGGGCACCAGCCCGCCGTGGCGGCTGCGGAAGGTTTCGATCATGTGTTCGATCACCTCCGCGCGCGGCAGTCCGGTCTGGCTGCGCAGGGGGTCCACGCGCTTCAGGGCGCTCTTGGTCCCTTTGTCGGACAGCTTCTCGCGGCCGATGCGCAGCACGTCCATCATCTTCGCCGCGTCGATGTCGTAGGCCATGGTGACGTGGTGCAGCACCGCGCCGCGGCGCCGGGTCTGCGCGGCGCCGGCGATCTTGCCGGCGTCGGAGGTGATGTCATTCAAGGGCTGGTACCAGGCCTTGATCCCCAGCCCGTCCAGCGCATCGATCACCCACTGGTCCATGAAGGCATACGACTCCTCGAACGTCATGCCCTCTACCAGCGACAGGGGCGCGAAGACCGAGTAGGTAATGGTGTTGCCCGGCTCGATGAACATCGCACCGCCGCCGCTGATCCGGCGCACCACCTCGATCCCGTGGCGCTGCGCGGCCTGCACGTCGACCTCGTTGCGCAGCGACTGGAAGCGTCCCATCACCACCGCCGAACCGCCCCACTCCCAGATCCGCAGCGTGGGCGGCCGGCGCCCGGTGGAGACCTCTTCAAGCATCACGTCGTCCAGCGCCATGTGCAGCGCCGGCGCCTGCGGCTCGACATGGACCAGTTGCCAGTCATGGTCCTGCCAGCAGCTGCGCGTCACATCGTTCAAGCCGCACCCCCCTCACCCGTCCCTGCCGAATCCAGCGCGCGGCGCACCGCCACCGCAACGCCTTCGGGCGTAATCCCGAACATCTGCGTTCCCGGCCCCAGCGCCGCCGCCACGGCGGACGTCAGCGCTGCCTGGTCAGCATCGACCGGCTTGCCCTCGATCGCTGCGTTGATCGTATCCAGCGCGCTGGCCGGCTCCAGGAAGAAATCCCCGCTGACCTGCACGCCCGTCATCCGGCCGTCGGCGATCACCAGATCCACTACCACCAGCTTTCCGCCGGGGATCTTGTATTCGCCGTGCGCGGCGTTGTTCGGCGTATCCATTGCTACAGTCTAACGGCGCCGGGTCCGCGCGCGACGGTATCCTTTCACGGGACGTGACGATATACGGCAGCCCGGGCCCGGGAGGGGACACCGGGGCCGCTGCTACCCTTCGCAGCCCCGGGGACATGGAATCGTGATGTCATTTCGTTACAAGGGCGCTGCCGCCACCGCATGTGCGCTGGTACTGGTCGCGTGCCAGCCCGAGCCTGCCCGCACCGCGCCGGAGCATGAGCCGGAAACCACGGACGCGGCCGCGATCGATTCCGTCTGCATCACCCGATACGCAGGCAGCGGCGAGATCGCATCGACCGGCGAACTGGTGCAACTCGACGTCACGTTCCGCTACCAGGCCAAACGGTCCGGCGCCATGGAAGCGCGCGATACCTCGATGAGCCTGGACGCCGAATCGATCGTGGAAGGAACCGCCAGCCAGCTGGCCTGCCTATGGGAACAGCTGGACGGCAGCCCCGGAAAGTTCGACCTGCGCGCGCCGGGCTCCATCGAAGGGGTGCGATTTCCGCGCAGGCAGGACGGCCACGCGCGGCTCTCGGGGACCCGCATCCTGCAGGCTGACGGCATGACCGCCCACGAGGAGGTCGATGTCTCCGGCGAGCTGGAAACCCTCGCCGTCAAGAGCATCGGCGTGCGCGGCACCCACGACAGCGATGCTTGCGTAACGCTGGGATTCGATATTCCGCTGCACGGGCGCTCGGTACGCACCATCTCGGCCCCAGGCATCAGCAAGGAAGAGGCGATCTACCCGTCCGCACTCGTGACAAGCAGCTATTCCGCGTTGTCACCGCGCAGCTTCGGTGAAAACGACCACCGCTTCCTCAACACCTCGTTCTCGATTTGTACCGGACCCGAGCTCGATGGCCAGGGGGCGTCCAGCGGGTCACCGCGCGGGCTGACGATCAGCCCGGACAGCCGGCTCTGGCAGCGCAGCGGCAGGTGGTCCGGGCATGCGGCCGGACGCAATGAAACGCGGGAGGTCGACTTCACGATGCGCGTGGTCCCACCCAGTCCCGGGCTCAGGACGGAACTGGCATCGCGGTTGTCGGGGCGCCAGTGAAACAGCACGGTGCCGATTCACGAGCCGGTACACTGCGAGCCCTGATTCCCCGGCGCTGATCCATGCCTGATCCGGTTCGACTGGCCAAACGCGTCGCCGCCCTGGCGCGCTGCTCACGCAACGACGCCGAGCAGTACATCAAGGGCGGCTGGGTATCGGTCGACGGGCACGTGATCGAGAATCCGGCCCACCCGGTATCCACCGAGACCGTCACACTCGACCCCGCTGCGAAGCTGGAAGCCGTCGAACCGGCAACGATCCTGCTGCACAAGCCGGCCGGCTACGACACCATCAGCGGTCCCAGGCCCGCGGCCGGGCTGGTGCAGTCCGACACGCGCTGGCCGGACGATCCCTCGAACATGCGCCTGCTCCAGCGCCACTTCCACCGCCTGACCCCGCTGGTGCCGCTCGACGCCGAGGCCAGCGGCCTGATGGTGCTGACCCAGGACGGCCGCGTGTGGCGCCGGCTGACCGAAGACCGCGACGGGATCGAACAGGAATTCGTGGTCGAGGTCAGCGGCGATATCGCCCCCTATGGCCTGGCCAGGCTCAACCACGGCCTGCAGTATGGCGGCCGCGCGCTGCCGCCGTGCAAGGTGAGCTGGCAGAACGAGATCCGCCTGCGCTTCGCGCTCAAGGGCGTGCAGGGCGGGCAGCTGCGCGACGTATGCGCGCAGGTCGGCCTGGACGTGGTGGCGATCCGGCGCATCCGCATCGGCAAGGTTCCGTTGGCGAAGATGCCCGTCGGCACCTGGCGCTACCTGCCCGTCGGCGAGCGTTTCTGAAACATATGCGGACCTTTGTACTCAGGGCGCGGGCAGCCCCCACCGACAGCCACGCGCTGCTGGCCTCGGTTGGCCAGGCCGCGCACACCGAAATCCTGGCACACACGTTGATGAACGCCGTTTTCGTGGCCCAGTCGCATCGCCCGGATGTCGTTGTCTACCTGGTCCTGGAAAGCACCCGGGATTTCTCCCGCGCGATCCGGTTCGACGCCAGCGCCATGACCGGCATCGGCGGTTTCGACGAGCGCACGCTGCTGGGCAGGATCGCCCATGTCCTGGACGCTTCCAGCGGAATGGGCAAGGACGAAACCCGACCGGTCGAGCCGGGCGTGCAAGTGCGCACCACGGGTTTCGAGCGGCTGGTGAAGGAATTGGCGGAAGACCACCAACTGTTCGTAATGGACCGGAAAGGCACGCCAATTCGCGAACAGGCGTTCAACGGCAATCCATGCTTCCTGCTGACCGACCACATCCCGATGCCAAAGAAGGTCCTCCCGAGCCTTCAGCGCATGGGTGCAAGGAAAATCAGTCTGGGTCCCACAATGCTGTTCGCCTCGCAATGCGTCACGTTGATCCACCACGAGCTTGACCAGCGATAGACATGCGCACTGTCGAAAGCAGGATCGTACTCATCACCGGTGCCGCCATGGGCATGGGCCGCCTGTATGCGGAACATGCGGTGGCCGAAGGCGCCGCGGCCGTGGTGCTGTGGGACCTGGACCCCATCGCGCTGGAGGCGACCCGGGCCGAACTGTCCGCACGCGGTGGCAAGGTTCTGGCCCATGTCGTCGATGTCTCCTCGCCGCAGACGGTCGTGGAAGCCGCGCTGCGGGTGCAGGCCGAGGCCGGCAACCCGGACATCGTCATCAACAACGCCGGCGTGGTCCGCAGCAAGCCGTTCTGGGAACACGACCCGGTTGATGACAGCGAGTGCGTGATCCGCATCAACGTCCTCGGGCCGATGCACGTCGCCCGCGCCTTCCTGCCTGCGATGATCACCTCCGGCACCCAAGCGCGGATCCTCAACGTGGCCTCCGCCTCGGGCCTGCTGTCGGTCCCGCAGATGAGCGTATACACCTCTTCAAAGTGGGCAATGATTGGCTGGAGCGATTCCCTGCGGCTGGAGCTGGAACGCGCGGGCCACGGCCACGTGCGGGTCACCACTCTGATTCCCGGCTACATCAGTACCGGCATGTTCGAGGGGGCTCGCGCGCCGCTGCTCACGCCGATCCTCGAGCCGGACTACGTGGTGGACAAGGCCTGGGCCGCAACGAAAGCCGGCAGGCCGCGGCTGATGCTTCCGTGGACCGTGGCGCTGGGCAAGGCGCTGGGCGGCGTGCTGCCGCTGCCGATCTGGGACTGGCTCGCGGGACGCGTGTTCAAGGTGTACTCGTCGATGGACGCCTTCACCGGCCGCAGGCTGGATTGACCGCCCCTGTGCGAACCCGTGATGCCGCCTGCCACCTGGCCGTCCCCTTCACGCTCGTTCCAGCGTTGAAATCCGGCGGGAACGGCAACCTTCCTTCTGGCCAACCCGGCCCCGGTGGTGGCTGCAGCCGCTGCTGATGAACATGAGCAGTGACGCCGTGTTCTTCGGCGCCGCCGCCCTCACCGCCATCACCGACAACGCCGCGCTGACCTACCTGGGTTCGCTGGTGGAGGGCCTGAGCGACGAATTCAAATACATGCTGGTCGCAGGCGCCGTGGCCGGTGGCGGCCTGACCGTGATCGCCAACGCACCCAACCCGGCGGTCATGTCCATCGTCCGCCGGTACTTCACCGACGAGACGGTGAATCCGCTTGGCCTGCTGATCGCCGCCCTGCCGCCGACCCTCATTGCGATGGCGGCCTTCCGCTTCTTGTAGAGAACCGCCGCAAATCCCCGGTCAGCGGATCATCAAACTCCAGCAGCCGCGCAAACAGCTGCAGCGGCTGCCCATGGTCATCGTCCCCGCGCGCCTGCAGCACCGGATAGAACCGGTCGTTGAAGATCGGCGCCCCCAGCCCGGCCATATGCACCCGCAGCTGGTGCTTGCGCCCGGTCACCGGCTGCAGCCGATAGCGCCAGGCGCCATCGCCGCGCTCAAGCACGTCGACCACCGTCTCGCTGTTCGCCTCTCCAGGCACCTCGCGCATGCGGAAGAACGGCTCGCCGCGCTCCAGCCGGCTGCGATGCACGTACGGGAACTGGAGGCCGGGCAGCGGCGAGGCAAACGCCACGTACTCCTTGCGGATGTGCCGCTCGCGGAACAGCGCCTGGTAGCACCCCCGGCTGCCCGGATTGGCCGAAAACATCACCAGCCCCGCCGTATCCCGGTCGATGCGGTGCAGCGGCACCAGGTCGGGATTGCCGAAGCGGCGCACCAGCCGCCCCAGCAAGGTCTCCCGCACCCAGGCACCCGTCGGCGCCACGGGCAGGAAGTGTGGCTTGTCCACCACCACCAGGTGCTCGTCCACGTGCACCACGGTCTCGGTGAACGGCACGCGTGGCTCGTCGGCGACTTCACGGAAATAATGGATCTCGGCGCCGGCCCGATACGCGGCCGATGCATCAAGCGCCCGTCCCTGCGCATCGAGCACCCGCCCGCGCACGAAGCGGTCGCGCCAGCTGTCCGGCCCCACCCTCGGAAAGTGCGCGCACAGCCCTTCCAGCACCGTCGCCCACGGACCGGGCGGAAGCTGGAAGCGGCTGGCGGGAACGCCGTCCTGGATGGGACGTGGACCGGTCACTTGACGGGGGTCAGGGACCACACTGCCATTGGCCATCGAAGTCCCGACGGGCACCGTCGGCACGGTCATAGGTCAGCGTGGCAGGCCTGGGTGGCGACTCGCCGCCGGCCGTCGCGGGACCCGTCGGCGTGATGCGCAGGGTCTTGCCCGCGCCGGTGAAGGTCACGCCTTCGAGCATGGCATCGTAGCCGCCGGGCGCCGCCACGGCTTCCACGTAACTGCCCACCTTCACCACGCCGCGGCTCGGCTCGCCCGAGGCCACGTTGCCCTTCGCCAGCAGCAGCGGCGGCCCTTCTTCCACCAAGAAGCTGCAGCCGAGCTCACCGGCCAGCGCGGCCTCTTCGATCTCTGCAGCCGACAGCGGCGTGAGCACGATTTCCGAACCGTCGCCCCCGACCGTCGCATCGCCAGGCAACGGCGTCGGCGCGCTGGCCGGAGCCTCGACACCCTGCCAGGGCGGGTCAGCGGAACGTGCCTCTTCTTCAGGGGCTGCACCACAGCTGGCCAGGAGTACCGCGAGTACGGCGGAAGGCAGCATATGGAAAGGCCGAAGAGCGGAACGGAAGCTCGACATGGGCAGTGGACTCGTCTGGATACATGGGTCAGCCGCCAGTCTACTTCGCGTCCTTTTTGTCCGGGTACATGCGGGGCCCGCCCGCTTACGTCACCCGCTCCCCGGCCGCCACGCGGACGTCGGTTTCGTCCATCGGCGCGGCCTGGATGACCAGGCGCAGCCGCCCCGCCTCCCGCACCAGCCGCAGTCCGCGATGCCGCACCAGGTAATTGGTTGCCACCGCAGCCGCAGCAAAGCCCGACAGCGCGCCCAGACCCAGCGCCCAGCGCGCGCCGAAGTGATCGACCGCCCAGCCGACCAGCGGCGCACCCAGCGGCGTGCCGCCCATGACCACGGCGATCCGCAGCGCCAGCACCCGGCCGCGCATCGTGCGCTCGGTGGTGAGCTGCATCATCGAGTTGCTACCGGTCATGAAGGTCAGCGCCGCCAGGCCGACGAAGAACAGCATCACGGCGAACAGCATCGGCCCGGGCATCACCGCCGCCAACGCCACGCTGAGCCCGAACCCGGCCGCCGAGACCGCCATCAGCACCATCCCCGGCACCGGACGGCGCGCCGACAGCAACGCCCCGCACATGGTGCCCACCGCCATCGCCGAGGTCAGCAGCCCGTACTGGCTGGCGTCGCCATCGAACACCGTGACCGACATGGTGGAAATGAAGATGGCGAAGTTGAAGCCGAACGCGCCCAGCAACAGCAGCATCACCAGCACCGCGATCAGGTCCGGCCGCCCCCAGACGTAGCGAAATCCCGCCAGCAGGCTGCCGCGCTCGCGTTCGGGCAGCTCCTCGGTATGCAGCTCATGCACGCGGATGAACCACAGCGACGCCAGCACCGCCACATAGGAGCCCGCGTTGACCATGAACAGCCAGCCCTCCCCGATCGCAGCGATCAACACCCCCGCCGCCGCCGGGCCCAGCATCCGCGCGGCGTTGAAGGAGGCTGAATTCAGCGCCACCGCGTTCGCGAGGTCCTGATCGCTGACCAGGTCGGAGACGAACGTTTGCCGTACCGGCGCATCGAACGCGGTGACGCAGCCCAGCAACAGGGCGAAGCCGTAAACGTGCCAAAGCTGCACCGCACCGGTCAGCGTCAACACGCCCAGCCCCAGCGCCAGCAGCCCGGCGGCGGCCTGGGTGGCGAGCAGCAGCTTGCGCCGATCCCAGTGATCGGCGACGTACCCGGTCAGCGGCAGCAACAGCAGCGGTGGCCCGAACTGCAGCGCCATCACCAGGCCCACCGCCGTGGCGTTGTGGTCGGTCAGTACGGTCAGCACCAGCCAGTCCTGGCCGATGCGCTGCATCCACGTGCCCACGTTGGACACCAGCGCACCGCCGGCCCACAGCCGGTAGTTGTAGCTCCTGAGTGACTGGAACATGCTGCTCAAACGACCGCCCCCTGCATACTCAAAACACCGACAGGCCCGTCATCCGGGTAAAGCGGTGCAAGGCATAGCGACCGAGCTGGGAATTGCCCTTTTCATCCAGCCCCGGCGACCACACGCACAGCCCCATGACGCCGGGCACCACGGCCACGATCCCCCCGCTCACGCCACTCTTGGCCGGCAGCCCGACATGGAACGCAAAGTCGCCCGCGGCGTCGTAGGTGCCGGCCGTCATCATCATCGCATTGATGCGGGTGGCGCCCTCCGCATTGGTCACCTGCTCGCCGGAGGTTTTGCATCGTCCGGCGCCCGCCAGGTACTGCACGCTGCGCGCCACGTCCACGCAGTGCATGCGCAGCGCACACTGCAAATAGTAGAAATCCAATACCTCCCCTACTTCATTGTGCAGGTTGCCGAAGCTGCGGATGAACCGGGCCATCGCCACGTTGCGGTCGCCGCTCTCGCGCTCGGACCTGGCCAGGTCATCATCCGAACCGATGTCCGGATCGCCCGCACGCGCGCGCATGAACCCCAGCAGTGTGGCTTCCGCATCATCGAAGGCGGACAGGATCACGTCGGCAACCACCAGCGCCCCGGCGTTCATGAACGGATTACGCGGAATGCCCTGCTCGTACTCAAGCTGGATCAGCGAATTGAACGGATCACCGGAAGGCTCCCGGTCCACCCGCGTCCAGAGCTCGTCCCCGACGGCCTCCAGCGCCAGCGTCAGCGTATGCACCTTGGACATGCTCTGGATGGAGAACCGCTCGTGCGAATGCCCCACCTCGTGGATCCCGCCGTCCAGCAGCGCCAGCGCCATGCCGAAGCGGTCCTTGGGCACGTCGGCCAGCGCGGGGATGTAGTCGGCCACCTCGCCCTCGCCAAAGCGCTGGCGCACCTCCTCGTTGATGGTGCCGAGGATGTCGTCGAGGTCGAGCCGGCTGAGGTCGCGGGGATTGTACGGGGGCTTGGGCATGCGCGGGTCCGGCGGGTACGGGAGGGTCCACTGTATGCAGCGGCGCGTGAATTGCACACGATGTGTCCGTCCTGGACCGCGTCCACGTCACCCGCGGCCCTTTCCACCTTCCAGCAGACCATGCCGCTTGTGCCAGTCCTCCAGCGACTCGTCGGGGTAGCCATCGCGATGGACATCGTGCGCCCCGTCCGGCACCGGCACCCAGTTCGCCTTTGAATCCAGCAGCATGTGCACCCGTTCGGGCGCCTCCGGCAGCGGCGTGTCGATGGCCGACGCGTGCGGATGCACCAGCTCTGGCCACTGCGGATCGGACAGCCACAGCGCGCTGCCGCAGCCGGTGCAGAAATGCCGGCGCCCGGAGCTGACGCGGCAGTCGCCGTCCTCCTCGCGGATCCGGGCGCGGTACACGCCCAGGTGCTCACGGCCATCGACTTCCAGCGTATGCGCGCGGGCCCCGAGGTTGATCGCGAACCCGCCGCCACCGGCGGTCTTGCGGCAGATCGAGCAGTAGCAGTGCAGGAACGGCACCGGCGCGAACGCCTCGCAGCGAAAGCGCACCTGGCCGCAGTGGCAGGATCCTTCGAGTTGCATGGCCGAGCTCCGGGGGAAAGCACAAACCCTAGCTGGGCCAGCGTAAAGGGCCGGTCACCAGGCCCGCCGCGCCGTCGCGACCCGTGATCGGCGTTCACCGGTTAACCTGCACCCCATGACTGACAGCCAACCCCCGGCACCCCAGATCTGGGTGGACGCCGACGCCTGCCCCGGCCCCATCAAGGACATCCTGTTCCGCGCCGCGGAGCGCGCCAAAGTTCCCGTCACCCTGGTTGCCAACCAGTGGCTGAGTACACCGGGCTCACGCCTCATCCGCGCGCTCCAGGTACAGGGCGGCTTCGATGCCGCGGACGACCTCATTGCCGAACGCGCCAGCGCCGGTGACCTGGTCGTCACCCAGGACATCCCCCTTGCCGCCCGAGTACTGGAAAAGGCCGCGGAAGCAATCAATCCACGCGGCGAGCGGTTCACCCCGGACAACATCGCGCAGCGGCTGTCGGTGCGGAACTTCATGGAGGAGCTGCGCGGCGCCGGCGTACAAACCGGCGGACCGTCAGCCTTCAGCGCGCGTGACCGGCAGGCGTTCGCGAACCAGCTGGATGGCTGGCTGGCCCGGCGGAAGATGCGCTGAAGCAGCACCTGCACGCCGGTCTCAACTCCAGCGCACGGGTTATCCCTAGATAGGGGCGTCCCGGATTGCACGACCGTCCCACCTTTGCGAAAAGCATCAGGAGCCCTTATCGAGAAGCACCGATGACCAACGGCATCAACTCCGCGCTGTCCGGCAGCCATACCCTTCTCCCTGACGACCTGTCGCTTGAGGGCGAGCTGGCCGCAGATGGCACCGTCGGGTTGGGAGTCGGGGGTTTCGGCCTCAAGCTGTAGGGCGAAGCATCAGTTTCCGCAGTAGTGACCCAGCAGGATGGAACAACCACTTTCGAGGCAACTGGCAAAGTTTCAGTCAGCGCGGAGGGCAACGCCACCTTC
This sequence comes from Luteimonas sp., assembly GCA_052090405.1. Lineage (GTDB taxonomy): Bacteria > Pseudomonadota > Gammaproteobacteria > Xanthomonadales > Xanthomonadaceae > Luteimonas. The sequence continues at coordinate 4,055 of JBQDAV010000010.1, read as the reverse complement.
GGCCGGGCCAGCGTAAGCGGCGGAGTGTCGACGGAGCACGAGATCACCTACAGCGTAACAATACCAACGGATGCATTTAGCGAGGATGTTGCGAAGAACCTTGATCCCGGCGATCCCTCGACATGGCCACCCGGCACGATCGTACGAATCGACCAGGGGCGGCAGGATGGGCGCAACCTCGAATTCGTCTTCAACGGGATCAGTGCAGGAAACAACGTCAAAACCTCGCAGAACAGCAGTGTCGTCCTCACCCATGAAGGCGATGGAATCGTCAGGGTGACCACCGGCAGCACCGAGGGTATTGATGCCCACAACTCCCTGGGAGCCGATTGGGGTTGGGGCGACGTGAAAATGAGCAACGACACGTCGCTGGAAGGATCGACGGTCACAGAGGTGGTCTTCGACACCTCCACCGAAGAAGGTCGTGAACAGTTCGACCATTACCTGGAGCACGGGACACTGAAGGCTCCCGCCGACCCGAACTCCCCGGGCATCCAGAGCATGACAAAGACAGAAGTCCTGGACTTCGAGTCAACCAGCCAAATCAATGCCAACCTTGGCCCCTTCTCCATCGACCTGGATGGGGGATCCAACACCGCGAACAGTACCCGGATAACCAATATGCAAACGGGTGAGTCAACGATCACGACTGTTCAGCAGATCCGCGACAATCCCCCGCTCGTTATCATCCAGGAGGTGGACGCCTCCGGCAATGAAACCGGTCGCACGTACAGTATCAGCATCGAAGTGACTGAAGAAAACCGGGAGTTCGTCCAAGTTGCGGGAGAGATCGATGCAGAGCCAGGCTCAATCGTGCATATCACCTTCACACATTCGCAGCTTGAGTCCCACATAGAGAACGACGTCTATCCCGCTGTTGACGCCCAGGCAGAACTGGGATCCACCGACAGACTCGACAACCTCAGGGTTGACCCCACGGATCCGCAATCAGAAATAACACCTGCCAGCTATGTTCGCGGCCTGACCAGTACGCAAACCACCAACTCGCACGACGCCATGGAGACCTTGGCGATTATCTCCGACGGCGCTGATGGAACACGACTTGACGGCGAGTTCGTTCCGCTTCCGGCTACGGTGACTATCGACCCCTGACTCATGAACCATACCTGTCGCAACGAAAAGTTCTCCGCCTACCTGACCGGCCCCGCGCGGCGCCAGCCACGCGAGTCGCGGGGCATTGTTCGCGACATTCAATTATCCAGCGCCACCCCGCCTCGCCAACATCATCGAGCACCGGCAGACAATCACCCAGCTGAAAAGCTGCCGATTAGTTTATAGGGCTTTCTTTCGCACGAAATTTTATACAGATACAACGATTCGGCCACCCCGAAATCAGGACTCACGAACTCTTCTATAACCACTGAAATCGACGAATAATACCATTCGCCGGACCGCTCCACCCCAACAGTTACTGAGTACTCTCCCTCCCCGGACGAATGGGTTGAAAAACTGCTGTCGTTACAAACATCAACCGATGCGCCCGGCCTTATATAATCAAAAACGATTTCATAGGTAGTCCGGTCGGGAAATAACACGGCCACCACATTAGACCCCGCACCCCTGAGGCGGGACCCTTTCACCAGTTGCCCGCTCCTCAAATCGATGAACTCACCCTCCTCGTCGATAAGTTCCAAGAGATTCAAACTAGCGGAGCGACCCTCACCCCACCCTTCACTTCTCCATTCGCTTTCTGAACCCATGTACCCGTGAAAGCATAACGAAGCGATCAAAGAAGCCAGCAGAGCGAAGGTCACGGATCGGCACAACCCAGGGCGCTCGAATCATCACACGCCAGCAAATTCGACAACTCTATCAATTTGTCGACGTGGACCTTGCTGCACGAAATGACAGCCAACCCCTCCCCGGAGCTTGCCACGCTTACCTCAACACCAAAATCCCGTGATGGCGCGATAGAAGCTTGTTGATCGACAGACTCATCACTGAACCTTCTAAATACTCTATATTCGTGATCGTTGGAATTAAAAGCCACTTCTGTATAGTCAACGCGAGCCCTGAAGTACCTGTTTTTTAGAAACCCTCCCCCTGAAGGGCTCGACGAATGACCAAGCTCCAAGCTAGCCGAATGCTCGAGCTCAACATTTCCGCCCCTTCCAAATCTATAGGTCAAATTTGACCCTTCATTTTCAGGCCTGTCCGCGCAAAGTGATATTTTCTTTTCGTTTGACGTTAGGCATGAAAAGTAAATTTCCTCATCTCGCTCACACAAGCTAAAAGATTGATCTGTGCCCACTGGCGCCCACCGACCCCCTGACTCCTGATACTGTTCTTGCACAACATCTCCGGCTGAGCAGGAGCTGGCCAGTATTGAAGCCAAACCAAAAGAAAGCATTAGATTAATTTTTTGCTTTAAGGTCATTATAGTTGTCTCGCATTTTTGTGTCGTACCCTTCTTGGGCCGGACCATTATATGCACGAGCGAACGAAAGCCAGTCCTTTGAAACGATTGACCGACTTAGCCGACTATCTTCTTTTATGAAGCTAACGAAAGCTTTCAGGTGATTTTTTTCAGAAATACTCATGCCCACCACAAAGTCTTCCACCGAAGAGTATCCAGCGGCGGAGTAATTAGCCCCCATTATCTGGAATTTTCCCCAGGACGCGGATTTGAGTGCGGCAGACTTATTCAGAGCATAAGCTTTCAGCAGCTTCGGATATTGCGCAGAAAATTTTCCGTACCCGCCCCTTGACGCGTTGGATATATCTGGATTTGCATCACTATGTGCGCCGGAGGTCAATCGGTGAAAGTAGTGTCGCTCATACAATATAGCGGGAACGGCATCTGAATTGACCTCAGCATAGAAGCTTCCGGTGGCAGCTGTTTCCGACATGGCGACTGCCTTGATCGCCTCCACCTCGCAAGAAAGATCAGCCGCCGCACTTATGTAGTCTGACTCATCTATCGTCGACCCATCATAAAGCTCAAGGAACTCAAGCTCAGTTTTTTCTCCATTAACAACAATCACTGGATGCCTGCGCAGAAATTTGAAGTTCTCAATGAACCCCACCGGATGCAGATGATGCACCGTCGGGTGAGGCGGAAAGTCGTGCTGGCCCGCCACATCGGGCCAGATGAGCAAGCTTTTGATGCGCTCCTTCTCGTGCTTCCAGTCCTCCTGTAACACCGGATCTTCAATCAGCTTGTCAATACGGTCCCAACGGTCGCTGCGGTCTGACCATTCACTGGGATAACGTATCACCAGGCGTGAGAGTGATTGCGCCAACCAGGGCGTATTCAGCGCACGGCGCAGTTCCAGCGGAGTGACCTTCTGGTTGTCGTCGGTGTCGATGGTCCTGCCCAGCGCGTTGAAAAGAGGGCTTTGTTCGATGTTGCGCACCGATCCTTCTAAATCTCTGCGCTCCTGCGGCGGGGCCCGGCCGCTACTGGCCAACTCTCGAGCAAAAAGTTTCCGCGGCTCAAGTTCACCGACGTCAAACAACTCGAAACCGGGCCATGCCCAGGGCGAGCACAGTTCCACGTTCGGATGGCCGCTTTCCCGCGCCCAGCCTCGGACCATACCGCCGGAGGTGGTCCCTGCGTCGATCTGGAACCAGCGCGTGCCATCCGCTTCGGTAACCATCGATTCGGCGGAATTGACGGGGATCACGCGGGAGTGGGCAACAGCATCGCCTTGGGCGTTGGCAACCTGGAGGGGAAAGCTGGACCAGGCGCGGGAAGAGATTGAAACAGAGCCCCGGACATCGACGGTGCTCCGCTCGACCCAGACTTCGCCACCGGTGGGCGTGAGCAACTTGCGACGCGGATGCGTGGAACTATCGGACAGGGCGTTGAGTTCATCCAGCGTGATTTCTTCGCCTGCCGCGCTCACGGCGGCCAGGAAGATCCTGCCGTCGCCGTAGGTGCGGGTGGCGGCCACGAACCCACTTGGCCTTTCATCGACGACGCTGGTTTTCCCGCGTCGACCGCTGACCCAACCGGCATCAGCGCTGCTTTCCGCGTCCGCCACCGCCACCATCTCGTTGCCCAACAGCTCAATGTCCGGCTCGGAGGGTTG
>JBQDAV010000009.1:0-75500 GCA_052090405.1 Luteimonas sp. | reverse complement strand
GCTTCCGCGCGCGCCGGAACAACCTGTGGCAGATCGTGCTCTCGCCCGAAGGCGTGCCCGGTGGCTACGCCGCGCCGCGCTGATCCGCATCCGCAGGGTGGGTCAGGGCCCGCCCTGCGAGCCAAGGGCCGCGACTGCCCGTTGCAGGGTGGCGCACACCTCATTGTCCAGCCTGAGTGAGGCCAAGTCATCGGCACGCGTTGCACCGCGGTTGAGGATGGCCAGTGGCTTGCCCCGTTCGTGGGCAAGCCGGGCGAAGCGGAATCCGGAATAGACCATCAGCGATGAGCCGGCGACCAGCATTGCCTCGGCCTCGTCCAGTGCCGCCAGCGCCACGGCAAGGCGTTCACGCGGGACGTTCTCGCCGAAGAACACAACGTCCGGCTTGAGCAGGCCGCCGCAAACGTGGCATCGCGGCGGTCTGTAGGCGGCTTCGGCCTCCGCGGCGATATCCGCATCGCCGTCGGGCGCGAACACGGCCGGGCCGGGATCCCAGCCGGGGTTGGCAGCCTCCATCAATACCTGCAGCGCATCGCGATCACTGCGTGCGCCGCAGTCCAGGCAGACAACGCTGTCCAGGTTGCCATGCAGGTCGATGACTGCTGGGCTTCCGGCCCGCTGGTGCAGGCCGTCGACATTCTGGGTGACCAGGGCATGCACGGGGCCGCGCTGCCCGAGTTTGGCGAGGGCATGGTGCGCGGCGTTGGGGCGGGCGCTTTTGAACTTCGGCCAGCCGACATGGCCCCGCGCCCAGTAGCGTCGGTACACCGCGGGATCGCCGGTGAGCGCCTGCCAGGTAACCGGCGCGGGCCGTTTCCACTGGCCGGTCTCGTCCCGATAGTCAGGAATTCCCGATCCCGTACTGCAGCCGGCCCCGGTGAGCACGAACACGCGTTCGTGCTGCACCAGCCACCCGGCCAGGTGCGTGGCGTCGGCCTCCACCTGTTCCGTTGCCGTGTCGAGGGAAGTCATCGGACCATGCTAATACCCTGTGGCGCGGTTCGCCGGCCCCCTGTGGTGGGATTGCATTTCGTAGGTCGGCCGCGCAAAGGCCTGCCGGCCGCGGCGGGGCCCGTCAGCTCACGGCGAAGCAAAGCCAGGTCATGGCGAGGTAACGCGAAGAAGCAGACCCGGACCTGAGGATGCACCAAAAAAAACCGCCCGGATCACTCCGGGCGGCTTCCGTTACATCATCGCGAGTTGGATCAGTTCGCCGGATCAACCAGCCCGCGGCGCTCCAGCAGCGGCTGGATGTCGGGCTCGGCGCCGGAGAAGGCGTTGAACAGTTCCAGCGCCGGCTTGCTGCCGCCCTGCGAGAGCAGGGTGGCGCGGAAGCGGTCGCCGTTCTCGCGGGTCAGGCCGCCATTTTCCTCGATCCACTTCACCGTGTTCGCGTCCAGCACCTCGGACCAGATGTAGGCGTAGTAGCCGGCCGAGTAACCGCCCATGATGTGGCTGAAGTAGGGCAGCTTGTAGCGCGGCGGCACCGCGGCGAAGTCGATGCCGTCGGCGGCCAGCGCCGCGGCTTCGAACTCCACGATCTGCTCGGCGCTGGGGATTTCGTCCGTGGCGGCCTGGTGCAGGCGCTGGTCAAGCATGGCCGCGCCCAGGTACTCGGTGGTGGTGAAGCCCTGGTTGAACTTGGCCGTGGCGACCACCTTGTCCAGCAGTTCCTGCGGAATCGATTCGCCGGTCTCGTGATGCTTCGCGTAGTTGGCCAGGATGGACGGCCAGTCGGCCCACATCTCGTTGACCTGCGAAGGGAACTCCACGAAGTCGCGCGGCACGCTGGTGCCGCTGAAGTACGGGTACTCCACGTCCGAGAACATGCCGTGCAGCGCGTGCCCGAACTCGTGGAACATGGTGGTGACCTCGTCCCAGGTCAGCAGGGTCGGATCGCCCGCCGGCGGCTTGGTGATGTTCTGGTGGTTGGCCACCACCGGCTGGGTGTCCATGAGCCCGGACTGCGACACGTACGAGTTCATCCATGCGCCGCCGCGCTTGGAGTCACGCGCGTACGGATCGAAGATGAAGATCGCCAGCTGCGAGCCGTCCTCGTCGAACACGTCGTAGATCCAGGTGTCAGGGTGGTACTTGGGCAGGTCGGTGCGCTGCTTGAAGGTGATGCCGTACAGCTCGGTGGCGGCGAAGAACACGCCGTTCTCCAGCACGTTCATCATCTCCAGGTACGGCTTGAGCTGCGACTCGTCGAACTCGTACTCGGCCTGGCGCACCTTCTCGGTGTAGAACGCCCAGTCCCAGGGCTGCAGCTGGAAGCTCGGCTCGCCCTTGGCGGCCTGCTCCTGGTCGATCATCGCCTGCAGCTTCTCCGCCTCGCGCTTCGCATTGGCGACCGCGGCCGGGGCAAGCTGGCCCAGCATGTCGTTGACCGCTTCCGGGCTTCCGGCGGTTTCGTCGGCAAGCACGTACGCGGCGTGGTTGGGATAGCCGAGCATCTTGGCGCGCTCGTCGCGCAGGTTGACCACACGCGAAATGATCGCGCGGTTGTCCCACTCGTTGCCGCGCGCGCCACGGGCCACGGAGGCCTCGTGGATGCGCTGGCGCAGGTCGCGGTTGGTGAGCTGCGCCAGCGGCGGCTGGCCGGTGGTGTTGAGCAGGGTGACCACGTACTTGCCTTCGTGACCGCGGTCGGTGGCGGCGTCCGCGGCGGCGCTGATCTGGGCCGCGGTCAGGCCGTCGAGCTCCTCGGCGGTGTCGACCACCACGGCGGAATCATTGACCTCGGCCAGCACGTTCTGGCTGAACTGCGTGCCCAGGTTGGCTGCCTCGGCGTTGATCTCCTTCATCCGCGCCTTTTCCTCGTCCGACAGCGCGGCGCCCGAACGCACGAAATCGGTGTGGTAACGCTCGACCAGGCGCACGCCCTCGGCGTCCAGGCCCAGCGATTGGCGCTGCTCGTACAGCGTGTCGATGCGCTCGAACAGCGCCGGGTTGAGCGAGATCGCGTCACGGTGCGCGGCGAACTGCGCCGAGTAATCGGCCTGCAGCTTGCGCCGGGCGTCGTTGGTGTCGGTGCCGACCAGGTTGAAGAACACCCGCAGGGCGCGGTTGAGGGTCTGCCCCGAACGCTCCATCGCCAGGATGGTGTTCTCAAAGGTGGGATCCTCGGGGTTGTTGGCGATCGCCTCGATCTCCGCCAGCGCCTCGGCCATGCCGGCGTCGAAGGCCGGGGCGAAGTGCTCGTCGCGGATCTGGTCGAAATGCGGGTACTGCAGCGGCAGCGTGCTCTGCTCGAAGAAGGGGTTGGCCTGCGAGGCTTCGGCGCTGGAGACCGCCTGTTCAGCGGTGGGTGAAGACTGGGCGAGGGCCGGCGAGGCGACCATGCCGCCGAGGATGGCGGCCAGGGCGAGGCTGAGCGGATGCTTCATTCTGTGGTTCCCGGGAATATTCCAGAACCACCAAGGATAGCCGATGGACCTGAACCGGCGACCATGACCAATGGCACGGGGGATGCCATCCGCCGGCGCGGTGCGCATTCAGGTTTGGGGCCTGCAAGGCCCGTCGGCGCTGGCGCCGTCAGCGCACGATGGTGACGGGAATGTCGGTCTGGGCGATGACCTTGCTCGACACCGAGCCCAGCAGGATGCCCTTGACTGCGCCGCGGCCGTGCGAGCCGAGCACGATCAGGTCCACGCCGTCCTTCTTCGCCACCTTGAGGATGGTGTCGGCGACCTCGCCGATCTCTGCCCGCTCGTTGAGCTTGAGCTTGGCCCGGGAAAGCGACCGGCGTGCATCCTTGAGCATGGACTCCAGCGATTCGTCATGGAGCTGCCTGGTCGCCTTGGCGCCGATCCGGGTCTCCACGCCCGGGAACGGCGGTGGATCCACAGCGAGCAGGGTGACCTTCGCCGGCTTGGCCAGCTCGCGGTTGAGGCCGATCACGAACTTCGCGGCGCGCAGGCTGATCTCGCTGCCATCCACTGCAACCAGAATCTTCATGGGTTGGAACCCTCGGTTTTCGATGGCCGGATTATAGCCGCCGGCCCGTCGCCGCCGTCGCCGTCGCCGTCGCGAAACGCTATCTTTCGACGAAGGCGCGCTCGAACACGTACTGCCCGGGCACGCCGATGCGCGGGGCGGGGGTGAAGCCGCGCGCGTCGAGCAGGCTGCGGATGTCGGCCAGTACCTGCGGGCTGCCGCAGATCATGGCGCGGTCGTGCTCCGCGTCCAACGGCTCCAGGCCCAGGGCCTGCATCATCCGCCCGCTTTCCATGTGCGCGGTCAGGCGGCCGCGGTGGTCGTGGCCCTCGAACTCGAAGTCCTCGCGGGTCACCGCGGGGAAGTAGCGCAGCTTGTCGCCGATCACGTCGCCAAGGAATTCGTGCCGCGGCAGCTCGCTGCGGATGTATTCGGAGTAGGCCAGGTCGGCGGCGTGGCGCACGCCGTGGCACAGGATCACCCGCTCGAAGCGCTCGTAGGTTTCCGGATCCTTGATCACCGACAGGTATGGAGCCAGGCCGGTGCCGGTGCCCAGCAGGTACAGGTTGCGGCCCGGGTGCAGGTCGTGGATGAGCAGGGTGCCGGTGGGCTTGCGGCCGATCAGGATCCGGTCGCCCGGTTTCACGTCCTTGAGCCTGGAGGTCAGCGGGCCGTCGTCCACCTTGATGCTGAAGAACTCCAGCTGTTCTTCCCAGTTGGCGCTGGCGATCGAATAGGCCCGCATCAGCGGCTTGCTGCCGCCGTCCGGACGCGGCAGGTCCAGCCCGAGCATGACGAACTGTCCGTTGTCGAACCGGAAGCCGTCGTCGCGGGTGGTGGTGAAGCTGAAGTAGTCGTCCGTCCAGTGGCGGACATCCAGCACGGTTTCAGTGCCGAAAGGGGAGCTCATGCGGTACCGGGTTGTGTGACGCGGGGATACATATTCTAGCCGGTTGGCCGGGTCGGGCCGCGGAACGCAGCCCCCGCGTGCCTGGAATGGTCAGCGTGGGGCGTTCTCCTCGCGGGGCCGCGGCTTGCGGTCGCTGGCGAAGGTGCGGACTACGATCGCCAGGCCAATTCCGGCCGCCACCGTGAACAGCGCCAGGGCGATGGCCGGGTAGCCGAACAGCCGCGGCCCGCCGTCCACGCCCATCATCAGCGCCGCGCCCACGATCAGCGCCGCGGTCACCAGCCCGGCGGTGATGCGGTTGGCGATCTTGTGCAGGCTTTCCAGCAGGTGCGATTCCTCCAGCCCGGCCACCCGCACCTGCATGCGGTTGTCGGCCAGCAGCGACAGCACGTCGCCGATCCTGCGCGGCGCCTCGCGCACCAGCGACTGCAGTTCCATCGCCTCGCTGGCCAGGTTGGCGGGGGAGAACGACTTGCGCAGGCGCGCGCTCATCACGCTCTGCAGGTGGCTTTCCACCACCTGCTTCACGTCCAGCTTCGGGTCCAGCGCCTTCGCCACCTGTTCGAGGTTCAGCAGCGCCTTGCCCAGCAGGCTCAGCTCGGGCTGGGTGCGCAGCCCACAAGCGGTGGACAGGCGCACCAGGTCCAGCACCAGCCGGCCCTCCGACATCGACAATGCGTCCGAATGGGCAGCGTAGCGGGCCACCAGCTGCGCGGTCTCGCGCACGTAGCGGGGCTCGTCGAAGTCCTCCAGCCGCGTGCCCATGGCGATGGCTTCGGCGGCGGCTTCCTCGCCGCGGCCGTCGACTGCGGCGAACAGCAGCTTGAGCAGCCGGTCGCGCTGCCGCGGTGGCACGTGCCCCACCATCCCCAGGTCGAACAGCGCCAGGCGCCCGTCGTCGGTGACCAGCAGGTTGCCCGGGTGCGGGTCGGCGTGGATCTCGCCGTGCACGAACACCTGGTCCAGGTAGGCGCGTACCAGCGCGGCGGCCAGGCCACCCAGGTCTTCCTCGGTGCGGCGCAGGCCGGAGATCGCGGTGGCCTTGGTGCCCTGGACCAGCTCCATGGTCAGCAGGCGGGGGCGGGTCAGGTCCCAGACCGGCTTGGGGACGAATACCTCCGGGTATTTCTGGAAGTGGGTGTCGAAACGATCCAGGTTCTGCGCCTCGACCCGGTAGTCGAGTTCAGCCAGCAGGGCGCGGCGGAACTCGTTCACCCAGTCGGCGAAGTGCAACCGGCGGCCCAGGTCGGTCATCTGGTCCACGCGCTCGGCCAGGCCGGCCAGCAGCGCCAGGTCCTCGCGGATCATCCCTTCGATCCCCGGCCGCTGCACCTTCAGCGCCACCTGGCGCCCGTCGCGCAGCTCCGCCCGGTGCACCTGCGCCAAAGAGGCGCAGCCCAGCGGTTCCTCGTCGATGCTGGCGAACACGCGCTCCGGGCGCACGCCCAGTTCCTCGCCAATGGCCTTGTGGATGGCCTCCCAGGGCTCCGGCGCGACGTCATCCTGCATGCGCTCCAGCGCCGCCAGGTATTCGGGCGGAACCATGTCCGGCCGGGTGGACAGCCACTGGCCGATCTTGACGAAGGTGGGGCCCAGCGCCTCCAGGTCGTCGACGAACTGTTCCGGCCGGTCGTCGTCGGACTCCTGCGGCAGCTCCACGTCCAGCGCCGCCTCGTCCAGATCGAACGAAAACACGCCCGCGTTGCGGTACTTGAGCAGGAAACCGAGGATCTGCGCCTTGCGCGCAAGCCCGCCAGTGGGTTGCGACTCCGGATTCGCGTTGCTGGACATGCCGTTGACTCCCCTTCGACGACCATGGGTGGATGGACGAAGGTGAGCATGCCGGGGGCGATGTGTCGACGCTGTGGAGCGTCGGCCATTCGACCCGTCCGCTGGATGAACTGGTGGCGATGCTGCGCGAGGCCGGGGTGGTGCGCCTGGGGGACGTGCGCCGCTACCCGGGATCGCGCCGCAACCCGCAGTTTTCCGCCGAGTCGCTGGCCCGGACGATGCCGCAGGCGGGAATCGAATACGTGCCCATGCCCGGCCTGGGCGGGCGCCGCAAGACGTTGGCTGATTCGCCGCACACCGCCTGGCGTAACCTCAGCTTCCGCGGCTACGCCGACTACATGGACACCCCGGAGTACGCCCGCGCCCGCGATCGCCTGGCGGGACTGGCGCTTGAACGCCGCACCGCCGTCATGTGCGCCGAGGCGCCGTGGTGGCGCTGCCACCGCAGCCTGATCTCCGACGACTTCAAGGCCCGCGGCTGGCAGGTGATTCACCTGATGGCGCCCGGCCGCAGCCAGGAACACCCCTGGACCGGCGCCGCGAGGATTGTCGACGGCAAGCTCGACTATTCATCGCCCGCGGACGACCAGACGGACCTGTTCGGGTAGGAGCGTTCGGTCCCTCCCACCTCCATCCGATCACCGTGATCGACGGGGGGCGGTGGGGTAGCCCTTGGCGGGACTATCGGCGCCATGGATGGCGCTGATAAGCGTACATGGATGTACTTGCCTGCGTGTCCCGCCAAGGGCTACCCCACCGCCCCGCCCGCGCAAGCCGGGACAAACCAGCGCCCGGGTCAGCGGTAGCCGGCGGCCTGGAGTTCGAACAGCTCCGCGTACCGCCCACCTTCGGCCATCAGCTCGTCGTGGGTGCCGGCGGCTTCCACCCGGCCCTGGTCCATCACCAGGATCCGGTCGGCCATGCGCACGCTGGAGAAGCGGTGCGAGATCAGCACCGCGGTGCGCTGGTCGGACAGTTCCTTGAAGCGCTGGAACACCTCGAACTCGCTGCGCGCATCCAGCGCCGCGGTCGGCTCGTCCAGGATCATCACCTGCGCATCGCGCATGTAGGCGCGGGCGATGGCGATCTTCTGCCACTGCCCGCCCGAGAGGTCCACGCCGGTGCGAAAACGCCGGCCGATCAGCTGGTCGTACCCGCCCGGCAGCGCGTCGACCACTTCGTCGGCCATCGCCCGCCGCGCCGCTTCGCGGATGCGTTCCGCGTCGTCCATCGCGTCGATCTGTCCCACCCCGATGTTCTCGCCGGCCGTGAGGTGATAGCGCACGAAGTCCTGGAAAATCACCCCGACGTTCGCGCGCACCTCGTCCAAGTCGTACTCGCGTAGATCGCGGCCGTCGAGCAGGATCCGGCCCTCATCCGGGTCGTACAGCCGCGCCAGCAGCTTCACCAGGGTGGTCTTGCCGGCGCCGTTCTCGCCCACCAGCGCCAGCACCTCGCCCGCGCGCAGCTCGAAATCGAGATTCCGCAGCGCCCAGCGTTCCGCGTCCGGATAGCGGAAGCCCACGTTCTCGAACACGAAGCCCTCGCGCACCGGCCTGGGGAACGGCGCCGCGTTCTCCGGCGTGCGGATCTCCGGCTCGATCGCGAAGAACGAGAACAGGTCGTCCAGGTACAGCGCCTGGCTGGCCACCTGCGAAAAGCCGACCAGCAGCCCTTCCAGCAGCTGGCGCAGGCGGCGGAAGCTGCCGGCCAGGAAGGTCAGGTCCCCAATGGTGAAATCGCCGCGCACCGTGCGCCAGGCGATGTAGGCGTAGGCGACGTAGTAGCCCAGCGTGCCCAGCGCGGCCAGCAGCGCACCCCAGAACGCACGGCGGCGGGCGAGGGCGCGGTTGGCCTTGTAGAAGGCTTCGGCCAGGGTCCGGTAGCGCTCCACCAGGAACCGGTGCAGGTTGAAGATCTTGACTTCCTTGGCGCTCTCCACGCTGGCGCCGGTCTGGCGCACGTACTCCAATTGGCGCCGCTCGGGCGTCCACTGGAAGTTGAGCGAATAGCCCAGCGCGTTGAAGTGCGACTCGCCGATGAAGGCTGGGATCAGCGCCACCGCCAGCAGCAGGATCAGCCATGGCGCGTACACCAGCAGGCCGACGGCGAAGCTCACCACGGTGATCGCGTCCTGCAACTGGCCGAACAGCTGCGCCATCAGGTTGCTGCGGCCCATGGTCTGGCGGCGGGCGCGGTCCAGCTTGTCCTGCAGCTCCGGGTCCTCGAAATCCTCCAGGTCCAGGGTGGCCGCGTGCTCCATCAGGCGGATGCTGGTGGCGTTGGTGAACAGCTCCGACAGCAGCGACTCGGCGTAGCTGACCAGCCGGCCGAGCAGGTCGGACACGATCGCCAGCGCGAACTCGATCACCAGCAGCCACAGCAGCGGCTGCAGCAGCCCGCTGCGCCAGGCATCGCCCAACGAGTCGAAGGCGACCCCCAGCCCGACCAGGCGCACCGCTTCGTCGATGATCAGCTTGCCGATGTAGAGCATCAGGATCGGCAGGAACGCGCGCACCAGGCGCAGCCCCAGGCTGGCCATGCTCAGGCCCGGGCTGGCGGCCCAGATCTGGCGCAGGAACGGGGGGACGTTGCGCATCGCTTTGAAGCGTTCGCGCAGGCTGGGGTTGGGCTGCCGGCCGGGGGCAGCGGATCGGGTGGCGCTGGGCATCGGCCGATTGTGCATGATCCGGATGGAGATGCCCCCGGTATCGGTCCGGCCGCTGATGAGGCGGTGGGGTCCATCTGCCTGTAGAGCCGGGCTTGCCCGGCTGCGTGGCCGCCGGAGCCGGGAGCAGTGGAGCAAGCCCCGCTCTACCAAGGGTTGGGGGAGGGTCGGTATACTGGCCGATGCCGCAAAGCTTGAGTTGCGGCTAAATCTTTATGGATCAGTTGTTTGCTGGCTGTTCCTGAAGCTGTTTCCAACTGAATGCGCGGCTTCCGGCCCGGCCGGCTGCCGCCGAGGCACCCGACCGCCGCATGCGCCTGTCCACGATCAAGCTGTCCGGCTTCAAATCCTTCGTCGACCCCACCACGCTGCACCTGCCGACCAACATGACCGGCGTGGTCGGTCCCAACGGCTGCGGCAAGTCGAACATCATCGACGCCGTGCGCTGGGTGATGGGCGAGAGCACCGCCAGCCGCTTGCGTGGCGATTCGCTCACCGACGTGATCTTCTCCGGCTCCTCGGCGCGCAAGCCGGTATCGCAGGCGATGGTGGAGCTGATCTTCGACAACTCCGACCACGCCATCACCGGCGAATATGCTTCGTTCAACGAGATCTCGGTCAAGCGCACGGTCAGCCGCGACGGCCAGAGCACCTATTACCTCAACGGCACCCGCTGCCGCCGCCGCGACATCACCGACCTGTTCCTGGGCACCGGCCTGGGGCCGCGCAGCTACTCGATCATCGAGCAGGGCATGATCAGCCAGATCATCGACGCCCGGCCCGAGGACCTGCGCGTGTACCTGGAAGAGGCCGCCGGCATCTCCAAGTACAAGGAGCGGCGCAAGGAGACCGAAACCCGCATCCGCCACACACGCGAGAACCTGGACCGGCTCAATGACCTGCGCGAGGAGGTCGGCAAGCAGCTCCAGCACCTGGCCCGCCAGGCCAGGCAGGCCGAGCAGTACACGGCGATCCAGGCCGAGCGGAAGACCCGCGACGCGGAATGGAAGGCGTTGGAATACCGCGCCCTGGACCAGCGTTTGGCGTCGATGCGCGAGGACCTGGCGCGCGAGGAGACCCGGCTTGAGCAGCTGGTGGCCGAGCAGCGCGACGCCGAGCGCCGGATCGAAACCGGCCGGGTGCGCCGGCAGGAGGCCTCCGACGCGCTGAATACGGCCCAGGCCGCGGTCTACGAGGTGGGCGGCAGCCTGGCCAGGATCGAGCAGCAGATTTCCCACCAGCGCGAGATGTCCGAGCGCCTGGCCAGGGCGCGTGAGGAAGCGCAGGGTGCGCTGGCCGAGATCGGCGAGCACATCAGCGGCGACCAGGCCCGGCTCGAGGCGCTGCAGGAGGCGATCGTGGAGGCCGAGCCGCGGCTGGATCATTTCAGCGACGAGGACGAACAGCGGCAGGAGACCCTGCGCGAGGCCGAGGCCCGGCTGGCCGACTGGCAGCAGCGCTGGGACGAACACGGCCGCGAGGCGGCCGAGGCCACCCGCGCCGCGGACGTGGAGCGGACCCGGGTCGACTACCTGGACCGGCAGTCGCTGGACGCCGACCGCCGCCGCGAGCAGCTTGCCGGCGAGCGCGAGGGGCTGGACGTGGATGCGCTGGCCGACCGCTTCACTGCGGCGGCGGAGCAGCACGAGGAGCAGAAGCTTTCGCTGGAGACCCTCGGCGCCGACCTGGAGGCGCGCAAGCAGGCCGCGTTGACCCTGCAGGAAGAGCAGCGCAACGCCCAGAACGAAACGTCCGAACTGCGCAAGCGGCTGCAGGAGCAGCGCGGACGGCTGTCCTCGCTGGAGACCCTGCAGCATGCGGCGCTGGGCCAGGAACAGGGCGCGGCGGTGGAGTGGCTGCAGCGCCAGGGGCTGGATTCGGCCGCGCGCGTGGGCGAACGCCTGCAGGTGGAAAGCGGCTGGGAGAACGCGGTGGAAGGCGCGCTCGGCCAGCTCATCGAGGGCGTGCTGGTCGACGATCCCGAAGCGCTGGTCGGTGCCCTGGGCGACCTGGGCGAGGGTCGGCTGGCGCTGGTGTCCGGCCAGGAGGGCGATGCGGCGTTCGCGCCGACTTCGCTTGCCGCCAAGGTGCGCGGGCCGCTGGCAATCCGGCGCCTGCTCGGGCGGCTGCACGTGGCCGAGGATCTTGAAGAAGCCCGCACGCTGCAGGCGCGGCTGGGCGAGGGGGATTCGGTCATCACCCGCGGCGGCGAACGCCTTGGGGCGGGCTGGGTACGGGTGCTGCGCTCGGGCGCGGCCAAGCAGGGTGCGCTGCTGCGCGAGCGCGAGATCCAGTCGCTGCGCGCGGGCATCGAGGAGCTGCAGGAGCGCGAGGCGCAGCTGGAAGAAGAAGCCGGTGCGCGGCGCGGCAACCTGCTTGCCGCCGAGCAACGGCGCGAGGATGCGCAGCGGGCGCTGTACCTGGCCCATCGCAGCGTGTCCGAGCTGGCCGGGCAGTTGCAGAGCCAGCAGGGCCGGCTGGACTCGGCCCGCGACCGGATCGCCAAGATCGATGCCGAGCTGGCCCAGCTTGCCGAAACCATCGACGCCAGCGGCGCGCAGACGCGCGAGTCGCGTACCCGGCTGGAAGAACTGGTCGAGCGCATGGCGGAGCTGGAGAACACCCGGCAAGCGCTTGAGGAGGAACGCCGCGGCCTGGCCCAGGCCCGCGACGCCGCCCGCGACGCCGCCCGGGCTTCGCGCGAGTCGGCCCATGCACTGGCGCTGTCGCTGGAGTCCCAGCGCGCCCAGGTGGTGGCCCTGACCCAGTCGCTGGAGCGCATGGGCGGGCAGCGCGGCCAGCTGGACTCACGGCTGGAGCAGATCAGCGCCCAGCTCGCCGAGGGCGACGACCCGGTCACGGGGCTGGAAACCGAGCGCCAGGCGGCGCTGGAACAGCGGGTGGTGGTGGACGAAGCGCTCGCCCAGGCGCGCGCCGCGCTGGAAGGGATCGAGAACGAGCTGCGCGAGTTCGAGCAGATCCGCCAGCAGCGCGATGAACAGTCACTGGCCAGGCGCGAGGCGATCTCCCAGCGCCGCGTGGACCAGCAGGCGCTGGTGGTGCGGGCCGAGCAGATTTCAACCGACGTGGCCGGTGCCGGCTTCGAACTGGATGCGGTGCTTTCCGGGCTGGATGAAGACGCGAAGCCGGCGGATTGGGAAAAGATGGTCACCGACTTCGACGCCAAGCTGCGGCGCCTGGAGCCGGTCAACCTGGCCGCGATCTCCGAGCACGCCGAGGCGGCCCAGCGCAAGGAATACCTGGATGCCCAGGACGCCGACCTGGCCTCGGCGCTGGAAACCCTGGAAGACGCGATCCGCAAGATCGACCGCGAGACCCGCGGCCGCTTCAAGGACACCTTCGACCGGGTCAACGCCGGCGTGCAGGAGATCTACCCACGCCTGTTCGGCGGCGGCCATGCCTACCTTGAGCTGACCGGCGAGGACCTGCTGGATACCGGCGTGGCCATCATGGCCAGGCCGCCGGGCAAGCGCGTGTCGAACATCTCGCTGCTCTCGGGCGGGGAGAAGGCGATGACCGCGGTGGCGCTGGTGTTCGCGATCTTCCAGCTCAACCCGGCGCCGTTCTGCCTGCTCGACGAGGTCGACGCGCCGCTGGACGAGGCCAACGTGGGCCGCTTCACCGCGATGGTGTCGGAGATGAGCGAGAAGGTGCAGTTCCTGTTCGTCACCCACAACAAGGCGACCATGGAGGCCGCGCAGCAGCTTTCCGGCGTTACCATGCGCGAGCCGGGCGTGAGCCGGCTGGTGTCGGTGGACCTGGCCGAAGCCGCGCGCTTGGCCGGCGCCGCCTGACCCGTTCGCGGCCGCGCCGCGGTACCCTGTTGCGCGAGCCCGCGCCTGCCCCCGAAGGAGTCCCCGCATGTCCGACGTCAGGTTGATGCAAATCGCGATCCTGGTTGCCGGCATCCTCCTGTTTGCCGCCATCTGGTACCACGGCACCCGCCCGCGTAATTCGTCGCAGGGCCGGCGTCGCCACACCCCGGAACCGCGTGCCGGCGGCGAGCGCGTCGAGCCGACCCTGGGCGCGCAGATCGAGGAAGAGCTGGCGGAAGCCGTCGACGATGAAGCCGTCGGGGTGGAACAGGCGGAGATGGAGCTGTTCGACGATGCGGTGGGCGACCCGGCCACGCCCAATGCCGAGCTGGGCCGGCGGGTGAGCAGCGAGTTCGACAAGATCGTGACCCTGTACATCGCCGCGCGCGCGGGGCAGGTGTTGCGCGGTCCGGATATCGTGGTGGCGGCGGAGAAAGCCGGCCTGACCTACGGTTACATGAACGTGTTCCACCGGCTGGTGGAGGGTCGCCCGGAGCAGGGACCGATCTTCAGCGTGGCCAATATCCAGAAGCCGGGCGGCTTCGAGATGGGCGAGATCCAGGAGCTGGAGACGCCGGCGATCGCGTTTTTCCTGACCCTGCCGGCGCCAGTGCCGGCGCTGGACGCGTGGGATGCGATGCACCCGACGGCGCAGCGCATGGCCGAGTTGCTGGATGGCGTGCTGCTGGACGAGCAGCGCAACGCGCTGGGCCGCCAGCGCGTGGCCCACCTGCGCGACGAGCTGCGCGTCTACGACCGCGAGCAGGAATCGCCGCCGATTACCCGCAGCCCGCGCTGGTAGTCCGTCAGGCGGACCGGTCGTTCATTCTGGGCTTCGGGTTGACGCCGCGCCCTGCCGGTGGTGGGTATCGCTTTTCGCGCGGCGGGACGTCCTGTCCCGCCAGGGCTACCCCATCGGCCCGCCCGCGGACCTCCCGACGGTCCGATAGAATTCCACAATGCCCGTCACCCCCGCCGACCGCGTTGCCGAACTGCGTCGCCTGATCGACGACGCCAACCACGCCTATCACGTGCTCGACGAGCCCCGTATCCCCGATGCGGAGTACGACGTCCTCATGCGTGAGCTGGAGGCGCTGGAGGCCGAACACCCCGAACTTGCCACCGATGATTCGCCGACCCGCCGCGTCGGCGCAGCCCCTTCGGCCAAGTTCGCCCAGGTCCGCCACGCCATGCCAATGCTCTCGCTCGGCAACGCCTTCGAAGAGGACGAAGTGCGCGACTTCGTGCGCCGCATTTCGCAGAAGATCGACCGCGACGAACCGGTCTTCTCCGCCGAACCCAAGCTCGACGGCCTGGCTGTCAGCCTGCGCTACGAGGATGGCGCCTTCGTCCAGGGCGCGACCCGCGGCGATGGGGCCACCGGTGAAGATGTCACTGCGAACCTGCGCACGGTCCGGGCCATCCCGCTGCGGCTGCGCGGCAAGGGCTGGCCGCGGGTGCTGGAAGTGCGCGGCGAGGTGTACATGCCGCTGGCCGATTTCCAGGCTTACAACGAACGTGCCCGCGAGCAGGGCGGCAAGGTGCTGGCCAATCCGCGCAACGGCGCGGCCGGCTCGCTGCGGCAGCTTGATCCGGGCGTGACCGCTCAGCGGCCGCTGGCCTTCTATGCCTATGGCACGGGCCTGGTGGAAGGCGGGGAGCTGCCGGAGACCCATTCGCAGTCCATGCAGGCCCTGCGCGCATGGGGCTTGCCGGTGAGCGCGCTCGGCGAAACGGTTACCGGCGCCGAGGGCCTGTTCGATTACTACCGCCGCATCGGCGAACGGCGCGCCGGGCTTCCATTCGAGATCGACGGCGTGGTCTACAAGCTGGACGATGCCGAAGGCCGGGAAGAGATGGGCTTCGTGTCGCGCGCACCGCGCTGGGCGCTGGCGCACAAGTATCCGGCCCAGGAACAGTCCACCGTGGTCGAATCGATCGAGGTGAACGTGGGCCGCACCGGCGCGGTGACGCCCTGGGTGCTGATGCGGCCGGTGCACGTGGGCGGGGTGACGGTGACCCGCGCCACTTTGCACAACGCCGACCAGATCGCGCGCCTGGATGTGCGTGTGGGCGACACGGTGATCGTGCGCCGCGCCGGCGACGTGATTCCCGAGGTGGTACGGGTCATTCCCGAACGCCGGCCGGATGGGGCGGAGCCGTGGCGCATGCCCGGAAACTGCCCGGTCTGCGGCTCGGAAATCGTGCGTGAGGAAGACGAGGTGGTGGCGCGCTGCAGCGGCGAGCTGGTGTGCCCCGCGCAGCGGGTGCAGGCGCTGTTCCACTTCGCCTCGCGCCGGGCGATGGACATCGAGGGCCTGGGCGAACGGTTGATCCAGGCGCTGGTGGACTTCGAATTCGCGACCAGCGTGGCGGACCTTTACCGGCTGGGCGTGGACGACTTCGTGGAGATGAAGCGCCGCGCCGACGAAAGGGATGGCACAACGCCTGAGACGGTGAAGTCGGGCAAGGTCGCGACCAAGTGGGCGGAGAACCTGGTCGAGGCGATCGACCGCAGCCGCGAAGCCTCGCTGGCGCGGTTCCTGTTCGCCCTGGGCATTGCCCACGTGGGCGAGAGCACGGCCAAGGCGCTGGCGGCGTGGTTCGGTGACCTTGAGCTGGTGCGGCGCACGCCATGGCCGCTGTTCAAGCGCGTGCCCGACATCGGCGGCGAGGTGGCACGCGCACTGGGACACTTCCTCGACCAGCCTGGCAACCAGCAGGTGATCGACGAGCTGCTCGAGCGCGGCGTGCGCATCGCGGACGCGCATGCGCCGTCGTCGAAGCTGGCCGAGGGACTGGACCCGGCCACCCTGCTGGCGGATCTGGAGATACCGAAAATCACCGCCAACCGTGCCGAGCGGCTGCTGGCCGCATTCGCCTCCGCCGAGGCGTTGGCCAAGGCGCCGGCCCATCAGTTCGTGACCGCCGGCTTGCCGGCCGATGCGGCCGAATCGCTGGAAGCGTGGATGGGCGAAAACGACAACCGCGAGCTGTACCTGCGTTCCCTGCAAGCGCAGCGCGATTTGCTGGAACGGTTGCCGAAGGCGGAAGAGGTGCAGGCCGGCCCGCTCGACGGCCAGACGGTGGTGCTCACCGGCACGCTGGAGGCGATGACCCGCGACGAGGCGAAGCAGCGGCTGGAGGCACTGGGTGCGAAGGCGGCCGGCAGCGTGTCGAAGAAGACTTCGTTCGTTGTTGCCGGTGAGTCCGCCGGTTCCAAGTTGGCCAAGGCGGAGGAGCTGGGCATTGAAGTCTGGGACGAAGCCCGGCTGCTGAAGTTCCTGCAGGCGCATGACTGAACCCGGCTGGAAACCGTCGGCCACGCCCGAAGCGCTGCGCCTGCGCGCGCGCCTCAACGCCGTGATCCGCGACTTCTTCGCAGCGCGCGAAGTGCTGGAAGTGGAAACGCCGATCCTCTCGCAGGCGGGCAACACCGAACCGAACATCACCTCCTTCCACCTCGACTTCAGCGGCCACGTCGACGCCGGCCCGCGCCGGCGCTGGCTGCGCACTTCGCCCGAATACCCGCTCAAGCGCCTGCTGGCCGCGGGCGTGGGTGACTGCTACGAGCTGGGCCGCGTGTTCCGCGATGGCGAGGCGGGCGGGCGCCACAATCCCGAGTTCACCATGCTCGAGTGGTACCGGATGGGCTGGGACCACCTGCAGCTGGCCGGGGAAACGGTGGAAGTGGTGCAGATGGCGCTGGCGCTGGTCGGCCGGCAGGGCATTCCTTCGGTCACCAGCTACCGGGACCTGTATCGCCAGCGGCTGGGCATTGATCCGATGCGCGTAACGGAGGAAGCGTTGCGCGGCGCGCTCGACATCGACATCAATCCGCGGGGCCTGGGTCGCGACGACTGGCTGGACCTCTTGATGACCCACCGCATCCAGCCGCAGCTTGCGCCCGATTCAATCCTGGTGGTGCACGGCTACCCGGCCTCGCAGGCCATGCTGGCGCGGGTGCGGAGGCCTGACGCCGAGAAGGCGGGGGCCATTGATCCGGTGCCGGTCGCCGAGCGGTTCGAACTGTTCCTGGGGCCGCTGGAGCTGGCCAACGGCTACCACGAGCTGCAGGACGCCGGCGAACAGGCGGCCCGCTTCGAACGCGAGCTGTCGCTGCGCCGCGAACGCGGTGAGGCCGAGCCCCCGGTGGACGAAAACCTGCTCGGCGCGCTCCGCCACGGGCTGCCTGCCTGTGCCGGCGTCGCGCTCGGCGTCGACCGGCTGCTGATGGCCATGCTTGGTACCGAAAGTATTGCCGACGCGCTGGCGTTCGACTTCCCGCGCGCCTGAGCGTCGGCCGGTTAGAATCCGGCGATGGACGAAGCCGACATCGATTACGCCCGCTACGACCGCATCCGGCCGATCCGCTGGACAGGCGAGGCGCTGGAGTTGCTGGACCAGCGCAAGCTTCCTTTCGATACCCAATACACCGTTTGCCGCAGCAGCGATGAAGTGGCCGAGGCAATCCGCGCACTGGTGGTGCGTGGGGCGCCGGCGATCGGCATCGCTGCCGGCTGGGGGGTGGTGCTGGCTGCGCGCGATATCGACGCAGCGGATGGCGCGCAAGCCGCTGCGTATCTGCAACCGGCAATGGAACGCCTCAACGCCGCCCGCCCCACGGCGGTCAACCTGGCCTGGGCGCTGGCGCGCATGCGCGATGCGTTGGTCGCTGCCGGCCATGACTGGCGCGAGACGCTGGAGCGCGAGGCGCGTGCGATAGAAACCGAGGACCTGGCCGCCAACCGCCGCATGGGCGAGCTGGGCGCGGCGCTGATCGCGCCCGGCTCCGGCGTGCTCACGCACTGCAACACCGGCTCGCTGGCCACGGCGGGCTTCGGCACCGCGCTGGGGGTGATCCGTGCCGGCGTGGCCCAGGGCCGCATCGGCCGCGTGTTCGCCGACGAGACCCGGCCGTGGATGCAGGGCTCGCGCCTGACCGTGTGGGAGCTGCAGCAGGATGGTATCGATGCCACCCTGATTGCCGACGCGGCCGCCTCGCACCTGATGAAGAACGGCGAGGTCGAATGGGTAGTGGTCGGCGCGGACCGCATCTGCGCCAACGGCGATGTCGCCAACAAGATCGGCACCTATCAACTCGCCATCTCGGCCCGCTTCCACGGCAAGAAACTCATGGTCGTCGCACCGTCGTCCACGGTGGACATGGACACCGCCAGCGGCGACCTGATCGAGATCGAGGAGCGTGACCCCGGTGAGCTCCTCGGTGTCGCCGGCAGTCGCACCGTAGCCGACGGCATCCAGGCCTGGAACCCCGTGTTCGACGTCACCCCCGCCGCCCTGATCGACGCCATCGTGACCGAGAAGGGGATCGTCGAGCGTCCGTGCAGCGCCTCGATGCGCGCGCTGTTCATGGCCTAGGGGCTTGCCGGGATTGCCCCGACAGTACGGCCGGGCCGTGCCGCCCGGCCCGTGAAGCCGTATAGTCGCCCGATCCGGGCTGTTGCGGTCACTCCCATGTCACAGAGGGCTGGCGTAGAAGAAGCGTGCGATCTGGCGACGCAGCTGTACGCTGAGTTCCGTGATCCGTTGCTGGGTTTCTTCATGCGCCGCGTGCATGACCGGGCCGAGGCCGAGGACCTGACCCAGGAAGTCTTCGCACGGTTGATCCGCGCCGGACAGTTGGACCGGATCGAGAACCCGAAGGCGTTCGTATTCAAGGTGGCGGCCAACCTGCTGCGTGACCGCCATCGCAGCGCCAGCCGTACCGGCATCACCCAGGTGTTCTCGGTGGAAGAAGCCATCTCCGGACCCACCCTGGCCACCGCACTGGTGGAGGATCTGGGCCCTGACAACGTCATATCTGCAAGGAACTCGCTTTCCGAGGTATTCCGGGTGCTGGGCGAACTGGATACGCGTACCCGTGACATCTTCGTGTTGTTCCGGCTGGAGAACATGAAGCAGCGCGAGATCGCCGAGTTGTTGGGGGTGGCGCAGAGCACCGTGGAGAAGCACGTCGTCAAGGCGGGCCTGTACCTGCTGGAGCGGCTGGGAGCCGAAGAGGAACGATGAGCACAGATCGCCACGATCGCCAGCGTCTGCGGGAAGAGGCAATGGCATGGCGCATGCGCCTGACCGAAGACCCGGGCCAGGCGCCGGCGCTCGACGCCTGGCGGCGGCAGAGCCCGGCGCATGGCGCCGCGTGGCGCGAGGTGCAGGACCTGTGGGGCTTCGTCGGGGCGCACGCGACTTCGGCCGAAGCGATCGCCGCCCGTCGCGGCGCACTTGATCGCGCCCATCGCCACAATCGCCGCCGCTGGCGCGGCCGTTCCCTGTCGCTGCGGGCGGTCGCCGCCGTGGCTGCGTGCGCCCTGCTGGTGGTTGGACTCGCCGGCGGCCTGCTGTGGCAGATGGAGCGCCCGGACGTGTATCGAACCGCGCTCGGTGAGCGCCGCATGGTCACGCTCGAAGACGGTTCGGTGATCTCGCTGGACGTCGCCAGCGAGGTGCGCGTGAAGTACTCGCGCTCGGCTCGCGAACTGGACCTGGTCAGGGGACAGGCCCGGTTCGATGTGTTCCCCGACCCGCAGCGCCCGTTCGCGGTACAGGCGGGGCCACAGCGGGTCCTTGCCACCGGAACCGCATTCAACATCGACCTGCTCGGCCAGCAGGTGTCGGTCACCATCATCGAAGGGCACGTCCTGGTGTCGGAGAGTTCTGCCAGCGCCGTGGAAAAAGCACCGCCCATGGCGCTGCAGGAAGGCCAGCGCCTGACCACCGCGGCGCTGGCGCCGACGCGCGTGGAGAGCGTGAACGTCGATCGTGCCATCGCCTGGCAGCAGGGCAGGCTGGTGTTCGAGGACGAGCCGTTGTCCGCGGTAGCCGCGCGCGTGAGCCGTTACTCCCGGCAACAGGTGGTGGTGGCTGATGATGGTGCGGCGGAGCTGCGCCTGAGCGGCGTGCTCGATGCAGGAGATGTTCCGTCATTCCTCACGACGGTGACGGGCTATCTCCCGGTACAGGCGTACCCGATGGATGATGAGCGGATCGAACTGCGCATGCATCCGGGCGAGCGGGGATAGCGCGAGCCTCTTTTCCCCGCATCGGAAAAAATCCCTGGGCCCAGCGGGCATCACTGCGGTTTCCCGGACCTTTCCGGCGGAAAGGAGGATTTTCGCCGGCGCGGCGTCTTACCTCTCGACGGCCTGCCCGGAAGCAGGTTTTGCCCTGGGGAGGGAAATCACAATGTCCACCAAACAGAAGAACAGGCTTCGCCACACTTTCCTGGCGATGTCGATCGGCACGGCCCTGTCGCTTTGCATGACCGGCACAGGCGTCGCTGCCGAACCGCAGGCCTATCGTTTCGAGTTGCCGGCACAGCCGCTTTCGCAGTCGCTGCGGGCCTATGGCCAGGCGACCGGCCGGCAGATCGTATTTATCGAGGAACTGGTGGAGAGCCACCAGGCACCTGCGCTGCACGGTGCGCATTCCGCGCAGGACGCCCTGGACCACCTGCTCCAGGGCAGCGGACTGACCCGGGAGACCAATGCCGCGGGCGTCATCACCATCCGCCGCAGCGACGAAACCCTGCCGGACGCCGATGCCGGCTCGACCGGACCGGACGGTGGCCTGGCCGCCATGCAACCGGGCGGCGCCTGGCCGCCCGCCGCAGGCGCTGAGCCGGGCCTGCCTGACGCAGCAAACCCGGCAACTGCGAGCCAGGACGCCACGACCCTGTCCGATGTCGTCGTCACAGGCACCCGCATCCGGCGCGACACGATCGACACGCCAGCGCCGGTCGTCACCATGGATGCCGAGGAACTGGACGACGTCGGTGCGCAGGACCTCAATGAGACCTTGGCCGAGCTGCCTTTCGTCACCCAGTCCAATGCCGCCACAAGCAGTGGCGGAAACGCGCAGAGCGAAGGACTGTCCACCGTGGACCTTCGCACGCTCGGCAGCGGGCGTACGCTGGTGCTGATCGACGGCCGCCGCACCGTGTCCAACAGCGCCCAGGCCAACATGGTCAGCCTCAGCAGCATTCCCGATGATTTCATCGAGCGGGTCGAGATCATCACCGGCGGAGCTTCGTCGGTCTACGGTTCCGACGCGATCGCCGGCGTGGTCAACCTCATCACCGAAACCGGCCAGGTGGGGTGGCGGATCAAGGCCCAAGGCGGGATCAGCGACGAGTGGGACGACGAGCGCGGGGAGATGTCGGCCAGCTGGGGCACCCGTTTCGGCGACGACCGTGGCTACTTCTTCGTCTCCGGCTCCTGGGAAAAGCGCCTGGGGATCGCCGCGACCGATCGTGACTTCGCGATGATCGAAGCCGACTTCGACTACAACTCGTCACTGGGGATCAACGAGTTCAATGGGATTTCTCCCGACGGAGGTCCCGGCGGCGATTTTCCGGCGGACACCTTTCCGCCCAACCTCATGCGCGACCGCTCGACCCGGTTCTTCCCGGGCGGGATCTTCGACGCGAACGTCCCCGGCGACGATCCCATCGGCTACTACGCGCCCGACGGCAGCGGGTTCGTCTACCTGGGGCGCGATGTCTCCGCCAGCGACGTGGCTGACCGCTACGGTGAGAGCGACCGCGGCTACAACAACATCCTCAATCCCCGCGAACGCTTCCAGGCGGCGTCGAAGCTGAACTTCGACCTCACCGACAGCACGGAAGTGTTCGCGCAGGTGCTGTTCTCGCGCGAGGAGACGCTGTCGGTGCGCCGGCCGCAGGGTGCCAACGATTCGGACGATTTCATGTTTCTCAATCCCGAGACCGGCCAGATCGAGATGGACAACGGGGTGGGCAACATCTCTGCCAACGATCCGCTGATCGCCCTCTACGGGCCTGACGAGCTGAAGACCCCCGACGGCAGCGCCGGGCTCGCCAGCTTCAACTGGGACCGCCGTTTCGACGAGCTCGGGCGCACCGAAACCGAGAACAAGCGTACGACCGTGCGCTCCTGGCTCGGGTTGCGCGGCGAGGCCTGGAACGAGTACTGGCAGTGGGAGGCCAGCCTGGGCTACGGCGAATTCAACCAGGACCAGGTGCGCCGCAACGAAATCAACATGCTCGCGCTGGAGCAGGGCCTTCGCACCGAGTTCGTCCCCGGCAGTTCCTCCGAGATCCGCTGCCGCAGCGCGCAAGCCCGGGCGGACGGATGCGTTCCGGTCAACCTGTTCGGTGTCGGGTCGATCTCGCCGGAGGCCGTCGACTACATCCGCGCCGACCTCAGGCTTGATGCCAATATCCGCCAGGAGACCGCCCAGGTGGTCCTGGAGGGCCCGCTGTTCGACATGCCCGCCGGATCGGTCCGCAGTGCGTTCGGTGCCGACTATCGCAGGGACACGCTGCGCTTGCGCAACGACGAACTGTCACGCACCGGCGGCACCACCGAGATCACCGTCCCCGACACGGACGGCAGCATTTCGGTGATCGAAGGCTTCGCCGAAACCAATATCCCGCTGCTTGCCGACCGCCCGCTCTTCAGGCAGCTCGACCTGGACCTGTCGGCGCGCCTGGCGAACTACGACATCGACACCGTCGGCAACGTCTTCACCTACCGCGCGGGATTGAGCTGGAGGCCGGTGGACGACATCCACCTGCGCTTCCAGTACGCCCGTGCCGAACGGGCACCCGACCTGACCGAGCTGTTCTCACCCGCGCGGGGCGATACCGACAGCGGCATCATCGACCCGTGCGATGGCGTGGACGCGAACACGCCTGGCGTGCTTGGCAGCAACTGCCGCGCCGACCCGGGCATAGCGGCCACGATCGCCGAGGAAGGCGAATTCACTTCCGACCTGGGTTCGGTCGTCTCCACCAACGAAGGCAACCGCAACCTGGAGTCGGAAACCTCCGACTCCTACACCGCCGGCGTGGTGTTCACGCCAAGCGCGGTGCCCGGGCTGGCGGTGTCGTTCGACTATTACGACATCACCATCGACAACGTGATCGAGCTGTTCGACAACAACCTGTTGCTGCTCAATTGCTACGAAAGCGAACTGGCGCCCGGCGAGAACGACTTCTGCAACCGGGTGCTGCGTGACCTGGACGACGGGGAGATCACCGTCATCAGGCAGTTCGAGACCAATTCGGACAGCCTTTCGACCCGGGGCGTGGATTTCGCGACGCAGTACGCCTTCGACCTGCAGTCGTTCGGAGTGCCCGGCCGGTTTGATTTTCGCGCCAACGTCACCCACGTGCTCGAGCGCGACCTGACGCGGCTTGGCGTCACCGTCGATACGCGTGGGTCGCTGGCCGACGCCGCCGCGTATGAATGGCGGGGACTGGGCCGGTTGACCTGGCGCAACGGCGGCCTCCGGCTCCGCTATTCCGTGGAGTACCTGGGCTCGATCCTCGACAGCCGCCAGCGCCTGCTCGACTACCACGAGGTCCTGGAAGAGATCCCGGATGCGGAGGAGCCGATGTTCCTGCACTTCCCCGCGACATGGGAGCACTCGTTCAGCGCCGCCTACCGGTTCGACATCGGTGGAATGGACGCGCGCATTTCCGCCGGTATCAACAACATCTTCGATGAGCTTGGTCCGTTCACTCCGGACGGCGCCGTCGAAACCGGGCGCCGGGCCAACTTCAACAGGAACTACGACGTGCGCGGACGGAGGTTTTTCGTCGGTGCCCAGCTGCGATTCTAGAGTGTCCGGAAGCGCGCCAGTACGCCTTCGGCCAACGGTCTTCGATCCTTCTTAGACGGGAGCCTTGCTGCCAATGACTTCATCCCTGCGCAAAATCCGCTGTGTCCCGATGATCGCCCTCATGGCGTTCGCCATCTTCGTGCTGGCCGGCTGCGCGAGTCTGTCGCAGTCGCAGTCGCAGTCGCCGGCGCTTGCGCCCGGCAAGGGCACTTTCAACTTCCAGGGCTGGGCCGGGCCGGACATCCGGGTGTGGTACCAGCTGCCGGATCGCGTGACCGGGGCCACGCCGGTGGTGTTCGTGATGCATGGACGCGGCCGCGATGCCGACCGCTACCGTGATGAATGGTCCGGGCTGGCCGCCGAGCACGGCTACATCCTGATCGTCCCCGAGTTCGACAACGACGGCTTCCCCGGTTCGCGCAGCTACAACCACGGCAACTTCGCCGGCAGGAACGGCGAGCCGATCCCGCGGGAGCGCTGGTCGTTTTCGGCCATCGAACCCCTGTTCGACGAAGTGCTCCGCCTGACCGGCAGCGAGGTCGATACGTACGGCATCTACGGCCATTCCGCCGGTGCACAGTTCGTGCACCGCTTCGCCCTGTTCACGCCGGAAGCGCGGTATCACCGGGCGATCTCCGCCAATGCCGGTTCGTACGCGATGCCGGACCTGGATACCGGCTATCCGTTCGGGCTGGCGGGCGCGCCGGTCACGGAGGCGGACCTGGGCATCGTGCTGGGCAAGCCACTGATGGTGTTGCTGGGCACCGCCGACAACGATCCCAACCACAGGAGCCTGCCGGACGATCCGGCGGCGCAGGCGCAGGGTCCGCACCGGCTGGCGCGGGGCCAGGCATTCGTGGCCGCCGGCGAAGCGGCGGCCGGGCGCATGGGCGTGCCATTCGGCTGGCAGGTCAGTTTCGTCGAAGGCGTCGGCCACAAGAACGGCGAGATGGCCGTCGCCGCCGCGGGACTGCTCGACGAGTGACCGGGCCCCGGCGAGCGGCAGACGGCATGGCATGCGCGCGTGGCGGAATGATCGCCGTGGCGCTGTGCGTGCTTCCGCTCCTGGCCACCGCCATGGCAGCCCAGCCATCGTCCGATCCCGACGCGACGGCGTGGCTGGAGCTCGGCCAGGCCGAGCTGGCACGTGCGCAGGCAGGGGACGGCGAACGCTATGCGGTTGCCGAGCAGGCGCTGGACCGTGCCCAGGCACTGCAGCCAGACGCCGCCCCCACGTTGCATGCGCTGGCGTCCCTGTACATGCGCACTGGCCGGCCGGAGCTGGCCGCTACCGTCCTGCTTCGCGGGATCCGGGCACATCCCGATGCGGCGGAACTTCACTCCAGGCTCGGGTACGTGTACCGCTACGCCGGATTGCTCGATGACTCCATCGCCCAATACCGGATCGCGCAGCATCTGGATGACACCTCTGGAAACGTGGCGAGTGCCGAAGCGCAGATCGTCAAAGCGTTCATCTACCAGGGTGAGTACGAACAGGCGCTCGGCGCCCACGATCACGCCGTTGCGCTGCTTGCGGAGCTGGACCGGCAGCCCGACGAGAAGCTGCTGTTCTACCAAGGGGTCGCACACCTCTACGCTGGTCAGCGGGAACAGGCGCTGCACTCATTCGATGCCGCGCTTGCGGTCAGGCCGGCCACGTTGTGGAGCAGGTTTGCACAGGCCTACCGCCACGCCCTGCTTGGCGAAAAGGAGCAGCTTCTGGAGCTGGCCGATGTGCTGCGCCACGACAACGTCAGCGATGGCGAGCGCCGCTATCGCCTCGTCCACTTCTACGCGCTTGCGGACGCTGCGCCGCGCGCCCTGGAACAGCTTGAGGCGGCCTTCCGGGCCGGCTTCTTCAGCGAACCCTATATCCGTAGCGATCCGTTCCTGGCCGGCCTGCGGTCCACGCCGGGATTCGAGCGGACGCTCTCCCGTATCCGGCAGCGCCATCTCGCTTTCGTGCGGGATTACGGGCCTGCCACCGGCACAACCAACGAGGTGACCCGATGACCATGCCACGACTTCGCCCGCTGCGTGCGGCTGCCCTTGCCCTGCTGCTCGTCGGAACGGCCTGCGCCGATACCAACGGTGCCGCGCCGCCTGCGGCCGGGAGCGGGGAGGCAGGCAGTGGCTATGTGATGGCGATCCACGGCGGAGGCGGCGTGCTCGACCGCGCCGACATGACGCCGGAACTGGAAGCCGAGTACCGGGAGGCGCTGAAAGCCGCGCTGGCCGCCGGACGCGAAGTGCTCGAAGCTGACGGCGACAGCGTGTCGGCGGTCGAGGCCGCGGTCCGCGTGCTGGAGGATTCGCCGCTGTTCAACGCCGCACGCGGAGGCAGCTACAACGCCGAGGGAATCCATGAATTCGACGCATCGATCATGGATGGCAGCACCCACGAGGCGGGTGCGGTGGCCGTCGTGCAGGAGGTCAAGAACCCCGTGACCCTGGCCCGCAGGGTCATGGAACAGTCGCCGCACGTGCTGATCGCAGGAGCGGGGGCGCTCGAGTTCGCCAAGGCGCAGGGCGTGGAGCTGCGGCCGCCGGAGTACTTTTTCACCCAGCGCAGGTGGGATTCGCTGCAGCGCCGCCTGAACCAGAGCACGCCTTACGGCGAGCAGCCGGGGGAAGAGGCCGGGGCCGAAGCGTCAGCGGTTTCCGATCGGATCGGTGCGCGCGGCGAGTCGTTGGATCGCGCACTCTTTGGCACCGTGGGCGCCGTGGCCCGGGACCGCGACGGCAACCTCGCCGCCGCCACGTCCACGGGCGGCCGCGAGGGCAAGCTGCCGGGTCGCGTTGGCGATTCGCCGATCATTGGTGCCGGCACCTATGCCGACAATGCCACCCTGGCAGCTTCCTCGACCGGCCTGGGCGAGTACGTGATCCGGACCGTCGGCACCAAGACGATCTCCGACCTGATGGCGTATCGCGGCCTCGGCGTGGAGGAGGCGAGCAACATCGTGGTCGAGCGGATCAAGCAGATGGGTGGAGGCATCGGCGTGATCGCGGTCGACCGCGACGGCAATGTCGCGATGCCATTCTCCGGCGACGGCATGTATCGCGGTTATGTCCGCGAAGGCGATGAATCCGTGGTCGAGATCTACCGGTGACCGGGAAAGCGGCGGGAAGACCGTCGCGGGACGGCAGGCCCCGGCGGATCCGCCGCATCACCGCGCCTCGACAGCTGCGCGCGCGGTCCAGCGGAAGTCCGGCCGCCGGAGGCTGAAGACGGTGGCGAGGGTGGCCGATGGCAGCAGCGTGAACGCGACGAACAGCAGCGTCTGCAAGCCGTCCACCGCCGCGTGTGCGTTCAGCAGCTGGGTCGCGGTCATCCATGCGAAATGCACGCCCATGCTGGCCCAGACGCTGCCGGCCAAGGCCCGGACAATGCCCAGGATCAGGCCAAAGCCGGGAACAAACATCCACTGCTGCATGGAACCGAGCGCTCCAACTGCCCAGGCGAACGCGACGAACAGCATCATTTGCACCAGCAGCGCCACCCACTGCGCGGCGCGGCGCGCAACCATGCCTTGCAGGTAACCGCGCACCGCCAGCTCCTCGGGCAAGGCCTCGACCAGGAACACGCCCAGCGCAAGCGGCGGCAGCGCGGCAAGCAATGCCGCCGGCGTCGACTGCAGCGTGATCGAGCTCCAGCCCAGCGCGACGCACAGCACCGTCCCGAGCAGGGCGGGCAGCAGCCACAGGCCTGCCCCGAGCGCGAAGGCGCGAAGGTTGGCGGTGGCGGCATGGTGGCCGATCGTGCGCCACGGCAGCCGGTCAGCGCGCAGCGCGAGGAACACGACGGCCAGCACCGCCGCCGAGATGATTGCGCCGCCCAGCAGGTGGCGGGCCGGCTCGTAGCTTCCGCCCAGCAGCCCGAGCGCGCCCCGCCAGATGAGGATGAGGGCGATGGTGACCGCCCCCAGGCGCAGGATCAGTTTGCTCCACGGCATGTCGCTGGCTCCCGTTGCAGGTGCCCGAATTGTCCCCGTGACGCTGGCCGGCTGGTACTGACAGCTGTCATGCATCGTTGCTGACGGCCGTAAGCTGTTGTTTTACGGATGAAAAGACGTGCGCCGGAGGGCCCTGGCGTGGTATACTTCAATGTCTTTTTCAATGCGCTTCCCGCGGCTTCGCGAAACGCTCCCCGGCCACCCCCGGGCAGCTGCAAGCGCCGCCGACAGCCGCCAGGATGAAAACAACCTAGATGGTCGATTCCGAACAAGAAATCATCCCCGTAAACCTCGAAGACGAAATGCGCCGCAGCTACCTGGATTACGCCATGAGCGTGATCGTGGGGCGCGCGCTTCCGGACGTGCGCGACGGCCTGAAGCCGGTGCACCGCCGCGTGCTGTACGCGATGAACGAGCTGGGCGCGCACAGCAACAAGCCGTACTACAAGTCGGCGCGCATCGTCGGTGACGTGATCGGTAAATACCATCCGCACGGCGACTCGGCGGTGTACGACACCATGGTGCGGATGGCACAGCCGTTCTCACTGCGCTACATGGAGGTCGACGGCCAGGGCAACTTCGGTTCGATCGACGGCGACTCCGCGGCGGCCATGCGCTACACCGAGGCGCGCCTGTCGCGCCTGTCGCACGAGCTGCTGGCGGACATCGACAAGGAAACGGTCGATTTCCAGCTCAATTACGACGAGAAGGAAAGCGAGCCGACGGTCCTGCCAGCGAAGGTTCCCAACCTGCTGATCAACGGTTCGGCCGGCATCGCGGTGGGCATGGCCACCAATATCCCGCCGCACAACCTGTGCGAGGTGGTCGACGCCACTATTGCCCTGATCGACGATCCCGAGCTCGACACCGACGGGCTGATGGAACACATCCCCGGCCCGGATTTTCCTACTGCCGGCATTATCAACGGCGTCGGCGGCATCCAGCTCGCCTATCGCACCGGTCGCGGCCGGGTGCGCATCCGCGCCAGGGCCGACGTGGAGGTCAGCGACAGCGGGCGCGAGGCGATCATCGTCACCGAGATCCCGTACCAGGTGAACAAGGCGCGGCTGATCGAGAAGATCGCCGAGCTGGTCAAGGAGAAGCGGCTCGAGGGCATCAGCGAGCTGCGCGACGAGTCCGACAAGGACGGCATGCGCATCTACATCGAGGTCAAGCGGGGGGATTCGGCAGAAGTCGTGCTGAACAACCTCTACCAGCAGACCCAGATGGAGTCGTTCTTCGGCATCAACATGGTGGCCCTGGTCGACGGCCGCCCGCAGCTGCTGAACCTCAGGCAGATCCTGGACGCGTTCATCCGCCACCGTCGCGAGGTGGTGACCCGGCGCACGATCTTCGAGCTGCGCAAGGCGCGCGCCCGTGCCCATGTGCTTGAAGGCCTGACCGTCGCGCTGGCCAACATCGACGAGATGATCGAGCTGATCAAGACCTCGGCCAATCCCAATGAGGCGCGCGAGCGGATGCTGGCGCGTACCTGGGAGGCGGGCCTGGTCGCCACGCTGCTCGACGCCGCGGGTGCGGAAGCCTCGCAGCCGGAGGACCTGCCCAAGGGCGTCGGGCTGGTGGACGGCTTCTACCAGCTGACCGAGACCCAGGCCCAGCAGATCCTGGAGATGCGCCTGCACCGCCTGACCGGGCTGGAGCAGGACCGGCTTACGGACGAGTACCGCCAGCTGCTGGAGACCATCCGTGGCCTGATCGAGATCCTCGAGGATCCGGACGTGCTGCTGGAGGTGATCCGCACCGAGCTGCGCACGGTCAAGGAAGAGTTCGGCGACGAGCGCCGCAGCGAGATCCGCCAGAGCGAAGAAGACCTGGACATCCTGGACCTGATCGCGCCGGAGGACGTTGTGGTCACGCTGTCGCACTCCGGCTACGCCAAGCGCCAGCCGGTAAGCGCCTACCGCGCGCAGCGGCGGGGCGGCCGTGGGCGCAATGCGGCGTCCACCAAGGACGAGGATTTCATCGACCAGCTGTGGCTGGTCAACACCCACGACACCCTGCTCACCTTCACCAGTGCCGGGCGCGTGTTCTGGCTGCCGGTGCACCAGTTGCCCGACGCCGGCCCCAACGCGCGCGGGCGTCCGATCGTGAACTGGATTGCCCTGGAGGACGACGAGAAGGTGCAGGCCGTGGTGCCGGTGCGCGAATACGCCGAAGACCAGTACGTGTTCTTCGCTACCCGCAACGGCACGGTCAAGAAGACCCCGCTGACCGAGTTCGCCTATCGGCTGCAGCGCGGCAAGATCGCGATCAACCTCGATGAGGGCGATGCGCTGGTCAACGCGGACCTGACTGACGGCGGCCGCGAAATCATGCTGTTCGCGTCCAACGGCAAGGCGGTGCGCTTCGCGGAAGACGAGGTGCGGGCGATGGGCCGCACCGCCACCGGCGTGCGTGGCATCCGCCTGGCCGAGGGCGAGCAGGTGTGCAGCATGATCGTGGTCCAGGCCGACGGTGACGGCGACATCCTCACCGCCAGCGAACATGGCTACGGCAAGCGCACGCCGGTGTCCGAGTACCCGCGCAAGGGCCGCGGCATCCAAGGCGTGATCGCCATGCAGACCAGCGAGCGCAACGGCGCACTGGTGGGCGCGGTGCAGATCGCCGATCGCCACGAGGTGCTGCTGATCTCCGACAGCGGCACCCT
Organism: Luteimonas sp.; assembly: GCA_052090405.1. Lineage (GTDB taxonomy): Bacteria > Pseudomonadota > Gammaproteobacteria > Xanthomonadales > Xanthomonadaceae > Luteimonas. Next base: position 45,106 of record JBQDAV010000009.1, on the reverse strand, counting down.
GGTGCGTACCCGTGCCTCGGAAATTGCCCAGGTCGGCCGCAACACCCAGGGCGTGACCCTGATGCGGCTGGGCGAGGGCGAGGCCCTGCAGGCGATCGAGCGCATCGATATCTCGATCGAGGAAAACGGTGAAGACGACGTCGGCAGCGGCGACGTGCCACCGGTCCAGCCCGACGCGACGGCCCCGGGAGACCAGCCGGCGCCCTGAGTGCCGGCCCCGGACGTTTGAAGACGGGGTTGCTCCGTCTTCGCGGCCCCTTCGGTAGAGCGGAGCTTGCCCCGCTGCTCCCGGGGTGCAGGCGTGGCCCGGGTCTTGTGGGTGTCTATACTGCCCCGTGACTGGGACGAGGGCAGGGCATGCGCCAGGCGATGCGATCGAAGGATGCGATTCCGGCGATGATCCGCCGGCTCCCGATGCCGTGGCTGCTGGCGTGCGCGCTGGCGCTGCTGGCGGCGTGCAGCGGTGACCCTTCAGGCCAGCTGCCGGCGCCGAGCGGCGAGGCGATCCAGGCCGAGCGGGTCGAGATCAAGGGCTTCGGCCTGGCCCGGGCCTGGGCCGACGAGCGCCGCGATGGCCTGGCGCTGGTGCTGGAGTTTTCGCAGCCGCTGGTCGCCACCCAGGATTTCGACAAGCTGGTCGCTTTCGACGGATCGGCCGCGCGCGAGGGCGGCTGGTCGCTGGATGACGACAACCGCACCCTGCGCTATCCGAATGCCGAGGCCAACCGTGAATACACGGTCACGATCTCCGGCGCGCTGACCGCGGCCGACGGCACGGAGCTGGGCGAGGACGTGGAGCGCCGGATCGATACAGGCGACCTTGCGCCCGCGGCCGGCTTCGCCTCCCAGGGCAGCGTGCTGCCGGCGCGCGGCAGCCGTGGCCTGCCGGTGGTGTCGCTGAACGTGGCCGAGGTGGACGTGGAGTTCCTGCGCGTGCGCGACAGCGCGGTGCCGCAGTTCCTCAACCAGTACCAGCGCGGCGGCCGCCGCAGCAGCTGGGATCTGGAAGCCGACTACGGCGACCGCACCCCGCTGTCGCGCATGGCCGAGCCGGTATACGTGAACCGCTTCGTGCTTGGCGGCGAGCGCAACGAGCGGGTGCTGACCTATTTGCCGGTGCAGGACATCCCGGAACTGCAGGAGCCGGGCCTGTACTTCGCGGTGATGAAGCGCGCCGGATCGTTCGAGAACCAGGTGGAAACCGCGTTCTTCAGCGTCAGCGATATCGGCCTGCATGCGCGCGCGTACGAGGACCGGATGTTCGTGCATACCGCGTCGCTGGAGGGCGGCGGCGCGACCGGCGGCGTGTCGCTGCAGGTGCTCGACGGCAAGGGCGAGCCGGTGTACCGCGGCGAGACCGACCGCAACGGCAACGCGGTGTTCGACTATGCGCTGGACGCGGCCCACGTGCTGGTCGCCAGCCGCGGCCGTGACGTGTCGATGCTGCCGTTCAACCAGCCGGCGCTGGACCTGTCCGAGTTCGCGGTCGCGGGGCGCGGACAGGCCTGGTTCGACGTGTTCGCCTGGTCCGGCCGTGACCTTTACCGCCCGGGCGAAACGGTGCGGGTGTCGGCGCTGCTGCGCGACCATGACGGCCGGCCGGTGGCCACGGGCGATGCTGGCGCGCAGCCCCTGTTCGTGAGGCTGAAGCAGCCCGACGGCCGCACGTTCTTCGAGACGCAGCTCGAGCCTGGCCCGCAGGGCTACTACCGGTTGGAGCGGGAGGTGCCCGTCGACGCGCCGACCGGGCGCTGGCAGGTGGAGTTCCGCACCGACCCGGGCAGCCGCGAGGCGGTGCAAGGCATGACCCTGCGCATCGAGGAGTTCCTGCCCGAGCGGATGAAGCTGGAGCTGGACAGCGCCGCGCCGCGGCTGGCGCCGGGCGAGCCGCTGCGGCTGCAGGTCAACGGTGCCTACCTGTACGGCGCGCCGGCGGCCGGCAACCGCTTCAGCGCGACCCTGGCGGTGGCGGTCGAGCAGCATCCGGTCGAGAGCCTGCCGGAACATTTCTTTGGCGATCCCACGGTGGAGCTGCCGCGCGACGCGCGTGAGGTGATCGACGCCGAACTGGACGATGAGGGCCGCCTGCAGGAAGACATCGCGCTGCCCGACGAGGCCCGGCCGGTGACGCCGATTGCGGCGATGGTGACCGGGAGCCTGTACGAAAGCGGCGGACGCAGCGTCAACCGCAGCCTCAAGCGGGTGCTGTGGCCGGCCGATGCGCTGGTCGGGGTGAGGCCGTTGTTCGCGCATGAAGACGGCGCCGATGCGAATGCCAGCGCCGGCTTCGAACTGGTGCGCGTGGATGCGGAAGGCAACCCGCGGCCGGCCGAAGGCCTTGAGGTCACCCTGGTGCGCGAGCACCGCGACTACCACTGGCGCCACGACGACGAGGGCGGCTGGAACTACGACTTCACCCGCCGCTTCGAGGACGTTGAGACCCGCACCGTGGACGCGGGTGAAAACGCGGTGCGCTTCGATTTCCCGGTCGAGTGGGGCGAATACCGGATCGACGTGGCCGATCCCCACACCGGCCTGACCATGCGCTATCCGTTCCGCGCCGGCTGGAGCTGGGACGACCAGAACCGCGGGCTCGACGCACGCCCGGACAAGGTCAAGCTTGCGCTGGACCGCACCGGCTACCGGGCCGGCGACACGTTGGAGGTGACGGTGACGCCGCCGCATCCCGGCAAGGGCCTGCTGCTGGTGGAAAGCGATGAGCTGCTCTACGTGCAGGCGATTGATGCCGAACCTGGCAGCACCTTCCGGATCCCGGTCACCGAGGACTGGGAGCGGCACGACGTGTACGTGACCGCGCTGGTGTTCCGCGGCGGTCGCGCCGCCGACGCCACCACGCCGGCGCGGGCGGTGGGCGTGGCCCACGTGCCGATGGACCGGCGCGACCGGCGCGTCGCGGTCGGCCTGAAGGTGGCGGAGCTGGTGCAGCCGGAACTGCCGCTGCGGGTGACGCTGAGCGCGCCGGACCTCGCCGGCCGGCAGGCGCACGCGACGGTGTCGGCGGTGGACGTGGGCATCCTCAACATCACCCGCTTCCCGGTGCCGGATGCGGTGGCGCACTTCTTCGGCCAGCGGCGCTTCGGCATCGATGCCTATGACGTCTATGGCCGGGTGATCGAAAGCTATGAAGGCGGCACCGCGCGGATCCGCTTCGGCGGCGACATGGCGCTGGACGCGCTGCCGCAGGCGCGGCGACCGACCGCCCGGGTGCAGACCGTGGACCTGTTCTCCGGGCCGGTGCAGCTCGACGCCGACGGCAACGCCACCGTCGAACTGCCCGTGCCTGACTTCAACGGCACGCTGCGGGTGTCGGCGCTGGTCTGGTCGGACGAGGCCTACGGAAACCGCGATGCGGAAACCGTGGTGCGGGCACCGATCGTGGCCGAGGCCAGCATGCCGCGGGTGCTTGCGCCCGGTGACCAGAGCACGCTGACCCTGGACCTGACCAACTTCACCGATCGCGAGGGGGAGTTCCGGGTGCGGGTGGAGGGCGAGGGTCCGCTGGCGGTCGGCGAGGGGGCGCGCACGGTGCAGATCGGCGTGGAAGGCAGTTCGACGCTCAGCTTCCCGCTCACCGCCGGCAACGACTACGCCACCGCCAGCGTTCGGGTGCGGGTGGATGGCAACGGCGAAAGCGTGGACCGCAGCTACGACCTGCCGGTGCGCGCGGCCTGGCCGTCGGTGCTGCGGGCGCAGACGCGGGCGCTGGACACGCTGGCGCCGGTCACCCTGGACGCGTCGTTCGCCGAAGGGCTGATGCCCGGCTCGGTGCAGGCGCAGATGAGCCTGAGCGCGTTCCCGCCGATCCCGTTCGCGGCCGCCCTGCAGGGCGCGCTGCACTATCCCTACGGCTGCGCCGAGCAGACCGCCAGCCGCGGCTATGCGGCGCTGATGCTGGACGAGGCCACGGTGGCGATGCTTGGCATCGATGACGTGGACGCCGGCCTGAGGCAGCGCACCGTCGAGGCCGCGTTCGGCCGGCTGGCCTCGATGCAGGCAAGCAACGGGCACTTCTCGATGTGGGGCAGCAGCGGCCCGACCAGTCCGATGCTCACGCCCTACATCGCAGAATTCCTGCTCGACGCGCGCGAGGCCGGGTTCGCGGTACCCGAGGCGGTGCTGCAGAGCGCGCTGGAACGGCTCAACGAGGACCTGCTGGCCGGCGGGCAGGAGTTCTACGGCCGGGACCATCGCCAGTACCTGAAGCTGGCCTACCAGGCGCACGCGGGCTTCGTGCTGGCGCGGGTCAACCGTGCGCCGCTGGGGACCTTGCGCGCGTTGTTCGACAATCACACCGACGCAGCGCTGAGCGGGCTGCCGCTGGTGCGGCTCGGGCTGGCGCTGCGCATGCAGGGAGACACGGCGCGCGGCGAGAAGGCCATCGGCCAGGGCTTCGCGTGGCGCGGTGAGCGCCCGCGCTGGCTGGGTGATTACTCCACGCCGCTGCGCGACGCGGCGCTGGCCATCGCCCTGGTACACGAACAGGATGCGGCGAAGCCGGAGTACACCGCGCGCGCGATCGACGTGGGTCGCGAACTGGATGCCCGCCGCAGCCAGCGCTGGACGTACCTGAGCACCCAGGAGCAGATCGCCATTGCACGGCTGGGCAAGGCGCTGGCCGCCGACGGCGACCGGCGCGTGTCCGGCGTGCTCTGGACCGGTGACAGCGATGAGCCGGTTTCCGGTGCGCGGATCTTCGGGCGCCAGTTCGATCACGCCGAACTGGCGGCTGGGGTGCGCTTCGAACCCGCCGGCGAACCGCCGCTGTACGCCAGTCTGGAGGTGGCCGGGGTGCCGCGCAGCGCGCCGGAAGCCGACTTCACCCATCTCAAGGTCGAGCGCAGCCTGTACCGGCTGGACGGCACGCCGTGGGAGCCGGGTCCGCTGGCGGAGGGCGAGGCGCTGATCGTGGCCGTGTCGATCACCGCCGACCAGGCGATGCCGGATGCGCTGCTGACCGACCTGCTGCCGGCCGGGCTGGAGATCGAGAACTTCAACCTGTCCGATACCGAGCAGTGGGGAGAGGTGACGGTGCAAGGCGTGAACCTGTCCGATCGCGCCGGCGCCGCCGACGTGCGCCACGAGGAGTTCCGCGACGACCGCTACGTGGCCGCGCTCAACCTGCGTCGCGGCAGCACCGCGCGCCTGTTCTACCTGGTGCGCGCGGTCACCCCGGGCACCTACACCGTGCCGCCGCCGATGGTCGAGGACATGTACCGGCCGGAGCTGCGCGGCGTGGGCCGCGCGGTGCCGGAATCGATCACGGTGGTGCAGCCGTGACCGTTCGAACCGGTTGAGATGCGCAGGGGATGGTCGGCCCGGTGGCGCCGGCTGTTGCCCTGGCTGCGCTGGGGCACGGTGGCGGCGCTGGTATCGCTGCTGGCGCTGGACCTGCTGTTCCCGCCGCCGCTGCCGGCGGCACGCGACACCAGCAGCGTGGTCGTGGCGCGCGACGGCACGCCGCTGCGGGCATTCGCCGACGCAGAAGGGGTGTGGCGGCATCCGGCCGCCCCGGATGCAGTGTCGCCGCTGTACCTGCAGGCGCTGCTGACCTACGAGGACCGCTGGTTCTATCGCCATCCCGGCATCAACCTGGTGGCGCTGGCGCGCGCGGGCTGGCAGTGGCTGCGGGCGGGGCGCATCGTCTCCGGCGGCTCCACCCTGACCATGCAGGTGGCGCGGATCCTGGAGCCGCACTCGCGCACGCCGTGGGGCAAGGCGCGGCAGATGCTGCGCGCGCTGCAGCTCGAGGCGCACCTGTCCAAACAGGAAATCCTGACCCTGTACCTGGAGCGGGCGCCGTTCGGCGGCACCATCGAAGGCGTGGAGGCAGCGAGCTGGGCGTACCTGGGCAAGCCGGCTTCGCGCCTGTCGCGGGCCGAGGCGGCGCTGCTGGCGGTGCTGCCGCAGGCGCCCAGCCGGCTGCGGCCGGACCGGCATCCGCAGCGCGCCCGCGCGGCCCGCGACAAGTTGCTCGAGCGGATGGTGGCGCAGGGCGCGTGGACCCGCGCGCAGGTGGACGACGCACGGATCGAGCCGGTGGTCTCGCGCGCGCTGCGCCAGCCGATGCATGCGGCGCTGCTGGCGCAGCGGCTGCGCAACGCCGCGCCCGCCGAGGAGCGGATCGAGTCGACCATCGATGCCGGCCTGCAGCGGATGCTGGAGGAGCGGGTGGCGTCGTACTTCGCCGGCCTGCCCGAGCGCACCTCGGCGGCGCTGCTGGTGGTCGACAACGAAACCATGGAAGCGCGCGTGTACATCGGCGCGGCGGAGTTCGGCGACCGCGCGCGGCTGGGCCACGTCGACATGGTGCGTGCGTGGCGCTCGCCCGGCTCCACGCTCAAGCCGTTCCTGTACGGCATGGCGCTGGACGACGGGCTGATCCATTCGGCCAGCCTGATGGTGGATGCGCCACAGTCGTTCCATGGCTACCGGCCGGGCAATTTCGGCACGACCTACAGCGGGCCGGTCTCGGCGGCCGAGGCGCTGCGACGCTCGCTCAACGTACCGGCGGTGGACCTGCTGGACCGGGTCGGGCCGGGGCGTTTCGCCGCACGCCTGGACCACGCCGGCATCCGTCTGCGATTCCCGCGCGGCGCGTCCCCGGGGCTGCCGCTGATCCTGGGCGGGACCGGCGCGACGCTGGAGGATCTGGTGGGTGCGCACGCGGCGCTGGTGCGCGGGGGCAGGGCGGGGCGGGTGCGGCTGACTGCCGGTGTGCCCATGCTCGAGCGGCGGCTGATGTCGCCGGGTGCGGCCTGGATCGTGGCGGAAACCCTGGCCGGCAATCCCCGCCCCGGCGAGCGCAGCGACACCTTCGACCTGCGCGACCGCCCCCGCGTGGCCTGGAAGACCGGTACCAGCTACGGCTTCCGCGACGCCTGGGCGCTGGGCGCGACGCGTCGCTACACGGTGGGCGTGTGGGTGGGGCGGCCGGACGGGACCCCGCTGCCCGGCCAGTACGGCGCGATCACCGCGCTGCCGCTGCTGTTCGAGGTCATCGACAGCCTGCCGCGCGTCCGCGGCGATGCCATCCGGCAGCCGCCGCCGGAAAGCGTGCGCGAGCGGGAGATCTGCTGGCCGCTGGGGACGGCGGCGGAAGCCCAGCCGGAATCACTGTGCCGGCGGCGGATGGATGCATGGGTACTCGACGGGGCGATTGCGCCGACCTTCGCCGAACGCGATGCGCGGCTGTGGAGCGCGGGACGGGTGCGTTTCCAGGTGGATGCGGAGACCGGCAGGCGGCTGTCATCGCAGTGCGCGCGGCCGCATGAGGTGCGCAGCGCCGAGATCGCGCGCTGGCCGGCGCTGCTGTCGCCGTGGCTGCCGGCCGTCGATCGCGCCGCGTCGCGGCTGCCGCCGCTGGCGGCGGACTGCGCGGACGATGGCCGCGGGGCGCTGGGCGAACTGCGGATCGAGGGCGTGCAGGACGGCGCGCGCCTGGCCAGGCCGCCCGGCAGCGCGCGCGGGGTGCGGCTGTCGCTGCGGGCGCTGGGCGGGCAGGGCCAGGTGCAGTGGCTGCTGGATGGCCGCTGGCTGGTGCAGACCGATGGGGCGCGGCCGTTCGTGTACCAGTTCGACGAGCCGGGCGAGTACACCCTGACCGCGCTGGCCGACAGCGGTGCCTGGGCGCGGGTGCGGTTCCGGGTGCTGCGCTGACGGATCAGGTTGGCGCGGCGGGTCATGCTCCGCCGCTGCGTGCTTCAGTCGAGGTTGGCGAGCACGTGCTCGGCGCTGGAGACCTTGAACTCACCCGGTGCCTCCACGAACAGCTTTCGCACCACGCCATCCTCGGCGTAGAGCGCGAAGCGCTTGGCGCGCAGGCCCATGCCGTAGGCGCTGCCGTCCATCTCCAGGCCAAGCGCGCGGGTGAGGTCGCCATTGCCGTCGGAGAGCATGCGCAGCCCCTGCGGCACGTGCTGGCTCTCGCCCCAGGCCTGCATTACGAACGGATCGTTGACCGACATGCAGGCGACCTCGATGCCACGGATGCGGAATTCGTCGAAGCGCTCGACGAAGCCGGGCAGGTGGCGCTCGGAACAGGTCGGCGTGAAGGCCCCGGGCACAGCGAACAGCACCACTTTCCGGTCTTCGAACAGGGTCGGGGTATCGATGGACTGGATGCCGTCGTCGATGTGCTTGAGGACCACTTCGGGAATGGGATCGCCGATCTGGATGGGCATGGCAGGCTCCGGGTTCGGGGGCGGGTGCCGGCAGTCTAGCCGGTCCGCCGCAGCGTGAGGTTCTAGACTATGGCTGTCCACACACAGCCAGGTGAACGATGCAGTTCAAGGACTACTACGACATCCTCGGCGTCGAGCCGGGGGCCGGCGAGACCGAAATCAAGACCGCGTACCGCCGGCTGGCGCGCAAGTACCATCCGGACGTGAGCAAGGAAGCGGGCGCCGAGGACAAGTTCAAGGCCGTCAACGAGGCCTACGAGGCGCTGCGCGACCCGGCCAAGCGCCAGGCGTACGACCAGCTCCGCGCGCGCGGCTACCGCCCCGGGGACGAGGTTCGCCCTTCGCAGGGCGGCTTCGATCGCGGCGGGCCGGACGGGTTCGACTTCGAGGAGGTCTACGCCGGCGGTGGATTCAGCGACTTCTTCGAGGAGATGTTCGGGCGCCGCCGCGGTGGCCCACGGGCGCATCCGGGCGCCGGCCCGATGCCACGCGGCGACACGCGGGCGCGGCTGGCGGTGCCGCTGGAAGCGGTGCACGCGGGCAACAGCGTGCGGATCGGCATGAACGGCCGCACCCTGGACGTGCGCGTGCCCAAGGGCGTCCGGCCCGGCCAGGTCATCCGCCTCAAGGGCCAGGGCGGTGGGCCGCCGGAGATGCCGGGCGACCTGCTGCTGGAGGTGGAGTACGCCGCGCACCCGCGGTTCGAGGTGGACGGCAACAACATCATCTACGCGCTTCCGGTCGCGCCGTGGGAGGCTGCGCTGGGGGCGACGATCGGCGTGCCGACCCTGGGCGGCACGGTGGAGGTCAAGGTGCCGCCGGATTCCGATTCCGGGCGCAAGCTGCGCCTGCGCGGACGCGGCTTGCCGGGCGCGCGCGGCGGCCGCGACGGCGACCAGATCGTGGTGCTGGAGGTGCTGGCGCCACGCGCGGGCAGCGATGCCCAGCGCGACGCCTACCGCGAACTGCAGCAGGCGTTCGGGGACGACTGGCGGCGGGAGTAGCGGGGCTCAGCCGGCGGTCGGCGTGGCCGAGTCGCCGTCGCCGTTGCCGGGTGCGAGCGTGTCGGCGATCGCCGCCGAAAGCTCCTTCTCGCTGAAGGGCTTGGTGAGATAGCCGCGCGCGCCCTGGCGCATGCCCCACATGCGGTCGGTTTCCTGGTCCTTGGTGGTCACCAGGATCACCGGGATGTGGCTGGTGGACTGGTCGCGCGAGATCGAACGCGTGGCCTGGAAACCATTGAGGTTCGGCATCACCACGTCCATCAGGATCAGGTCCGGCAGTTCGCGCCGGGCCACGTCGACGCCGGCCTGTCCGTCCTCGGCGGTGAGGGTCTCGTGGCCCAGCTTCTCGACCAGGCGACGGATGCCGGCAAGCTGGGAGGGGGAGTCGTCGACGATGAGGATGCGGGCCATGGGATTCCCCTGACGTGAACGGCGATTGTATCGGTAGGTGCGGTCGCCGCAAGCCGCCGGGGCAGGCCGTTGCTACGGAAGCGTGACCAGGGTCCGGCCCAGGGAGCCGCCGGCCAGCATGGTGTCGAACACGTCCGGCAGCGCTTCCAGGGTCGCCTCGCGGGTGCAGATGCGCTGCAGGTGCCGCGGTTTCCAGTCCGATGCCAGCCGGCGCCAGACTTCGTCGCGATGGTGGCGCGGTGTATCGGTGGAAGCCACGCCCAGCAACGAGACGCCGCGCAGGATGAAGGGCATCACCGTGGCCTCGAGCTGGTGGGTTGCCGCCAGGCCGGCGCTGCCGACATTGCCGTAGGGGTGGACCTGGGCCAGCAGGCTGGCCAGCATCGGCCCGCCGACGTTGTCCAGGCCGCCGCCGAAGCGGGCCGACTCCAGCGGACGCGCGGTCTGCAGCGCGTCGCGGCCGAGCACCTGGCTGGCGCCGATTTCCTCCAGGTACGCCGTCTGTTCGGCCTTGCCGCTGATCGCGTGCACCTGGAAGCCGGCGGCGCTGAAGATGTCCACCGCCAGCGATCCCACGCCGCCGCTGGCGCCGGTGACCGCAAGCGGGCCCATGTCGGGCACCTGGTGGTTTTCGACCATGCGCAGCAGGCCCAGCGCGGCGGTGAAGCCGGCGGTTCCCAGGATCATCGCTTCGCGCAGGTCCAGGCCGTCGGGCAGCGCCACCACCATGTCGGCATCGACCCGGGCGTACTGCGAATAGCCGCCGTCGCGGGTCTCGCCCAGGCCGCATCCGGTGACCAGCACCGCGTCGCCCTCGCGGAAGCGTGGATCCGTCGAGGCGGCGACGTGCCCGGCCACGTCGATGCCACCGACGAGCGGAAAGCTGCGCAGGATCCTGCCCTTGCCGGTGCCGGCCAGCGCGTCCTTGTAGTTGACTGACGAGTGGACGGCGCGGATGACCACGCTGCCCGCGGAGAGCTGGTTGATCGTGGCGTCTTCGATGCCGGCGCGGTAGCCGGCGTCGTCGTTGTGGATGCGGAAGGCGGGGAAGCTGGCAGGGATGGCGGTCATGGAACGATCCTACCGCAGCGCGTTGCGCCGCTTTTCATCGATCCGCGCCAGGCAGTCAAGAGACAGCCGGTTCTGATGGGCGCGTCGCCACGCGTTGCGAACTTACCGCAGCGCGTTGCGCCACTTTTCATCGATCCGCGCCAGGCAGTCAAGAGACAGCCGGTTCTGGTGGGCGCGTCGCCACGCGTTGCGAACTTACCGCAGCGCGTTGCGCCGCTTTTCATCGATCCACTTGGACGCCTGCATCGGCTCATAGCTGCGCATCCACCCCAGCATCACATCAATATCATCCCCGATCCACAGGTCCTGCCGCTGATCAGGGTGCAGGAAACGGTCGGTGACCATGCGGTCCATCATCTCGCCGATCGGGGCCCAGTAGCCGGCCACGTCGAGGAAGGCGCAGGGCTTGCTGCCGATGCCGAGCTGGCGCCAGGTCAGCATCTCGACGATCTCTTCAAGGGTGCCGAAGCCGCCGGGCAGGGCGACGAAGCCGTCGGCCAGGTCGAACATGCGCGACTTGCGTTCGTGCATGGAGCCCACGACCTCAAGCCGGGTCACGCCCCGGTGGCCGACTTCCCATTCCATGAGTTGCTCGGGGATCACGCCGGTCACTTCACCCCCGGCCTGCAGGACCGCGTCGGCCACCGCGCCCATCAGCCCGATGTTGCCGCCGCCGTAGACCAGGCCGATGCCGTCGTTGGCCAGGCGCGTGCCCAGCGCGGTCGCCTGCTCCAGGTAGATCGGCTTGCTGCCGGTGTTGGAGCCGCAGTAGACGCAGAGGGTTTTCATGGGCAGATGACTGTTGGAGGCCGGTAATAATGAAGGCGCCGGGCAGAGCCCGGCGCCGGTACAGCGGGGAGAGCGGGGCGGCAGGCCGCCGCGGCCCTCAGTTCGCCTTGTGGATGGCGCGCTTGTGCACGGCCATGGCGGCGTCGTGTACGGCCTCCGACAGGCTCGGGTGCGCGTGGCAGATCCGGGCCAGGTCGTCGGCCGAGCCGCTGAACTCCATCGTCAGCACGCCCTCGTGGACCAGCTCGGAGACGTTGGCGCCGACCAGGTGCATGCCCAGCACGCGGTCGGTCTCCGCGTGCGCCAGCACCTTCACGAAACCCGCCGGCTCGACCATCGCCACCGCGCGGCCGTTGGCGGCGAACGGGAAGCTGCCGGCCTTGTACGGAATGCCTTCTTCCTTGAGCTGCTGCTCGGTCTTGCCGACCCAGGCCAGCTCCGGCTCGGTGTAGATCACCCAGGGAATGGTGTCCATGTTGACGTGGCCGGGCAGGCCGCCGATCAGCTCGGCCACGGCGAGGCCTTCCTCGAAGCCCTTGTGAGCCAGCATCGGCCCGCGCACGCAGTCGCCCACGGCCCAGACGCCGTCCACGCCGGTGTGGCAGTGCTCGTCGACCTCGATCTGGCCGCGGTCGTTGAGCTTCACGCCGCTGTCGTCGGCCAACAGGCCCTTGGACGCGGCGCGGCGGCCCACGGCCACCAGCAGCTTGTCCACGGTGATGGTCTGCTCGCCCTTCTTGTCCTCGAAGGTGACCTGGACTTCCTTCTTCTTGCCCTTGCCGGTGACCTCGGCCTTGGAGACCTTGGCGCCCAGCCTGATGTCCAGGCCCTGCTTCTTGAACTCGCGCGCGGCGATCTTGGACACTTCCGCGTCGGCCGCGGCCAGGAAGTCGGGCAGGGCTTCGATGATGGTGACTTCAGAGCCCAGGCGCTTCCACACGCTGCCCAGCTCCAGGCCGATCACGCCGGCGCCGATCACCGCCAGGCGCTTGGGCGTTTCGGCGAAGTCCAGCCCGCCGACGTTGTCGACGATGTTCTCGCCGTCGAACTTGGCGAACGGCAGCTCGATCGAATCCGAGCCGGCGGCGATGATCACGTTGGTGCCGGTCAGCTCGACCTCTTCGCCTTCATGCTGCTTCACCTTGACCACGCGGTCGGCGTGCAGGGTGGCGAAGCCGTAGTAGGGCTTGACCTTGTTGGCCTTGAACAGCTGCGCAATGCCGCCGGTGAACTGCTTCACGATCTTGTCCTTGCGGCCAACCATCGTGCCGACGTCGATCTTCGGATCCTTCGCCGAGATGCCGTGCTGCTCGAACACGTGCTGCAGGTTGTGGAACTGGCGCGAGGAGTCCAGCAGTGCCTTGGACGGAATGCAGCCCACCCGCAGGCAGGTGCCGCCCAGGGCGGGCTTGCCGTCCTTGCCGAGCCCGGCGTCCACGCAGGCCACGCTCATGCCCAGCTGGGCGGCGCGGATGGCGGCGTGGTAGCCGGCGGGACCTGCGCCGATGACGACGACGTCGAATTGTTCAGCCATGTCGGTTCCTTGTTCCTTACAGGCCCAGCAGCATGCGGCCGGGATTCTCGAGCTGGTTCTTGATGTCGACCAGGAACAGCACCGCGTCCTTGCCATCGATGATCCGGTGGTCGTAGGACAGGGCGATGTACATCATCGGCGCGGCGATGACCTCGCCGTTCTCCACGATCGGGCGCTCCTTGATGGTGTGCATGCCCAGGATCGCCGACTGCGGCGGGTTCACGATGGGCGTGGACATCAGCGAGCCGAAGGTGCCGCCGTTGGTGACGGTGAAGGTGCCACCCTGCATGTCCTCCAGCTTCAGCTTGCCGTCGCGCGCGGCGGTGGCGTAGTCGGAGATGCCCTGCTCAATCTCGGCGAAATCCATGCGCTCCACGTTGCGCAGCACCGGGGTGACCAGGCCGCGTTCGGTGGAGATGGCCACCGAGATGTCGGCGTAGCCGTGGTAGATGATGTCGTCGCCGTCGACCGAGGCGTTGACCACCGGGTACTTCTGCAGCGCGTTGGCGGCGGCCTTGGCAAAGAAGCTCATGAAGCCGAGCTTGATGCCCCGGTCCTTCATGAACTGCTCGCCCAGCTCCTTGCGCAGCGCCATCACCTTGCCCAGGTTGACCTCGTTGAACGAGGTCAGCATGGCGATCGACTCCTTGGAGTGCATCAGCCGCTCGGCGATGCGCTTGCGGATCCGGGTCATCGGCACGCGCTCTTCCGGACGCGCGCCGCCGGCCACCCCGCCGGTCTTGCCGGAGGCGTAGTTGAGCAGGTCTTCCTTGGTCACCGCGCCGCGGCGGCCGGTGCCTTCCACCTGCGACGGGTCGATGCCTTCCTGCTTCGCGGTGAAGCGCGCGCCCGGGGGCAGGTCGCCGGTGCCGGAAGAGACGGACTGCGGCTTGGTCGAGGCCGGCGCCTGCTTGTCGGCTGCCTTGGCCTCCGGTTTGGACTGGACCTCTTCGGCGCCGGCGGCCGGGGCTTCCTTCTCCTTGTCGCCCGACTCGGCGGCCGGAGCCTCGGCGGCGGCGCCTTCCTCGATGATCGCCAGCACCTGCTGGCTGGTGACGGTGTCGCCCTCTTCGTACTTGAGCTCCTTGATCACGCCCTCGACGGTGGAGGGCACCTCGAGCACGACCTTGTCGGTCTCCAGGTCGACGATGTTTTCGTCGCGGCTGACCGCGTCGCCCACCTTCTTGTGCCAGGCGGCGATGGTCGCGTCGGCGACGGATTCGGGGAGGACGGGGACCTTGATTTCAGTGGCCATCTTGCAGCTTCCTGGCGAAAAGACGTGGGGAGGTGGGGTTATTCGGCAGCCATGCCCTTGGGCGGGTTGACCAGGGCATCGGCGATCAGCGCCGTCTGCTCCTCGACGTGGGCGTTGAAGTGGCCGACCGCGGGGGCCGGCGAGCGGGCGCGGCCAGCGTAGTGGAGCTGCTGGCCCTTGGCCAGGCAGAATTCCAGGTGGTGCTTGATCTGGTACCAGGCGCCCTGGTTCTGCGGCTCCTCCTGACACCAGATCACGTCCGCGTCCTTGCCGAAGCGGGCCAGCTCGTCCGCCAGCAGCTTGCGCGGGAACGGGTAGAGCTGCTCGACGCGGACCAGGGCGACGCTGTCGTCGAGCTCCTGCTTGCCGCGCTCCTCCAACAGGTCGTAGTAGACCTTGCCCGAGCACACCACCACGCGCTTGGACTTGGCCGGCTTGACCTTGTCGTCGGGGATCAGGTGCAGGAATTCGCCGTTGGCCAGCTCGTCCAGGGTCGACACCGCCAGCTTGTGGCGCAGAAGCGACTTGGGCGTCATCACCACCAGCGGCTTGCGGGTGGTCATGCACAGCTGGCGGCGGATCATGTGGAACGCCTGGGCCGGGGTGGTCGGCACGCAGACCTGCATGTTGTCCAGCGCGCACATCTGCAGGAAGCGCTCCAGCCGCGCCGAGCTGTGCTCGGGACCCTGGCCCTCGTAGCCGTGCGGCAGGAACAGCGCCAGCCCGGACAGGCGACCCCATTTGGCCTCGCCCGACGAGACGAACTGGTCGATCACCACCTGGGCGCCGTTGGCGAAGTCGCCGAACTGGCCTTCCCAGATGCACAGCGTGTTCGGCTCGGAGGTCGAGTAGCCGTACTCGAAGGCCATCACCGCCTCCTCGCTGAGCAGCGAGTCGATGATGGTGGCGTCCTCGGGGTTGTCCACGAGCTGGCGCAGCGGCAGGACGTCCTCGCCGGACTTCTGGTCGTGCAGCACCGCGTGGCGGTGGAAGAACGTGCCGCGGCCGGAATCCTGGCCGACCAGGCGCAGGCGGTTGCCGGCGTCGAGCAGGGTGGCGTAGGCCAGGTTCTCGGCGAAGCCCCAGTCACCGGGGATCTCGCCGGCGGCCATCTTCTGCCGGTCCTGGTAGATCCTGGCCACGCGCGCGTGCAGTTCCACGCCCTCGGGCACGGTGTTGATCGTCACGGCAAGCTCACCCAGCCTGGCCGGGTCGACCGTGGTGTCGACCTTGTCGGCCAGGGTGCCCTTGAGGTAGCTGTCCCAGTCGATGGTCAGGTCATAGTCGTCCGGGTCGGCGTCGACCAGCTCGGTGGTGACCTCGCCGGCGTCGAGCTTGTCGCGGTAGCCGTCCACCAGCGCCTTGGCGCCGGCCTCGTCGATGGTGCCATCAGCCACCAGGCGGGCGGTGTACAGCTCGCGCGGGGTCTTGTGCTTGCGGATGGTCTGGTACATCAGCGGCTGGGTGGCTGCCGGCTCGTCGGCCTCGTTGTGGCCGTGGCGGCGGTAGCAGACCAGGTCGATGACCACGTCCTTGCCGAACTTCTGGCGGAAGTCGAAGGCCGCTTCCATGCAGAACACCACCGCGTCCGGGTCGTCCGCGTTCACGTGCAGCACCGGGGCGGCGACCATCTTGGCCACGTCGGTGCAGTACAGGGTGGAGCGGGCATCCTGCTGGTCGCTGGTGGTGAAGCCGACCTGGTTGTTGATCACCACGTGCACGGTGCCGCCGACGGCGAAGCCGCGCGCCTGCGACATCTGCAGCAGTTCCATCACCACGCCCTGGCCGGCGAAGGCGGCGTCGCCGTGCAGCAGCACCGGCAGCACCTTGCCGCGCTCGGCGTCGCGGCGGCGGTGCTGGCGCGAGCGCGCGCTGCCGGCCACCACCGGTCCCACGATCTCCAGGTGCGAGGGGTTGAACGCCAGCGCCAGGTGGACCGGGCCGCCCGGGGTGCTCACGTCGGCGGAGAAGCCCATGTGGTACTTCACGTCGCCGGTATGGGCGCGGTCGTCAGGGTCGTGCTCGATCTTGCCCTCGAACTCGTCGAACAGCTGCTGCGACGACTTGCCCAGGGTGTTGACCAGCACGTTGAGGCGGCCGCGGTGGGCCATGCCGATCACGATGTCCTTCACGCCGTCGCTGCCGGCGCGCTGCACCAGCGCGTCCAGCGCCGGGATCAGCGAATCGCCGCCCTCCAGCGAGAACCGCTTCTGGCCCACGTACTTGGTATGCAGGTAGCGCTCCAGGCCCTCGGCCGCGGTCAGCCGCTCCAGGGTGCGCTTCTTTTCCTCCGCGGTGCGGTGGAAGTTGCCGCCGGCGGCCTCCATGCGCTGGTACAGCCACTGGCGCTGGGAGGCATCGGGGATGTGCATGAACTCGGCGCCGATGCTGCCGCAGTAGGTGCTCTTGAGCAGGCCGAGCAGGTCGCGCAGGCGCATGTGCTCGGGGCCGCCGAAGGTGCTGGTGCTGCCGCCGCCGGGGCCGGTGCGGAACTCTTCGTCCAGGTCGGCGTCGGCCAGGCCGTGGAAGGGCAGTTCCAGGTCCGGCGCGTCCAGCTTGGCCAGCATGGCCAGCGGGTCCAGGTCTGCCTGCAGGTGGCCGCGCGAGCGGTAGGCGGTGATCAGCTTGAGCACCGAGCCCTGCTTGCGCGAGGCCTCGCTGTCGGCCACTTCGACGGAGCCGTTGCGCGCCGCGCGCCCGGCGGCGGCGACGCGGCCCATGATTGCCGAGTGCGGGACATCGCCCGCCTCGCGTCCCTTGAAACCGTCGAACCAGCTTTTCCACTTCGGGTCGACGCTGTCGGGATCGACCAGGTACTGCTCGTACAGGTCTTCGATGAAGGCGGCGTTGGCGCCGAGCTGGGAAGACTGCGCAAACTGCTTGAGGAGACTATCCACGTCTGGGGTCGGGGCTCGGAAATTGGGGGGGAGGCAAGGGTGCCGTTCCCGGCTTGGCGCCGGCGTCGGCGGGGATCGTCCGATGCATGGACGAAACCCCGAGGATTATAGCCGTTGCACGTGAACAGGGCGACCGGGCCACACAGTGTTCCGCGGGCGGGGGCGCCGGTCTCCGGGCCTTTCCCAACGGCGGCTCAGAGGCCCAGCGCACGCAGCTCCGTACAAGGCCTGGAGCGCTCCCAGACGGGTTTGAACGCTTCTGCAAGCTGGCGGGCACGGCCGGGGTCGGCCGGATCCCAGTCGCCGTCGAAGCGGTGGCCCAGGCTACGAAAGTAGTAGCCGCCCGAATCGGTCCCAAGGAACGCGGCGGGATAGGCGTGATCCACCGGATCGTCGACCGCGCGGAACTGGAACACGCTCGGCAGGCGCTGGGCGAGGGCCAGCAGCGGGGCGTGCGCGCGCTGCGGCGCCGCCGGGTCGTGCAACAGGATCCGCGCCTCGCGTCCGCGTCCGTCCACGCCGAAGCGGCGCAGCGCCTCCAGTACCGGCTCGGCGTCGAGCAGGCCGGGGTCCAGCTCGCGGCTGTGGATCCACAGCCGGCTGCGGGCGCCGGCGATCAGCGCGGCGGTGGCGGCGATCGCGGCCTCGCGACTCTCGATGGCGCCGGCCCCGGCCAGCTGCATCCGCATGGCCTGGTGCTCGATGCCGGCCTCCTGGAAGCGCTCGCCGATGGCGACGAAGCCATGCCGGGAGTAGAAGCCGATGGCCGACGCCTGCGCGTGCAGGGTGGCCTCGGCCAGCGTCCGCGCCCGCGCCTGGTCGAGCAGTGCCTCCAGCATGGCCTCGCCGACGCCGCGGCCGCGCCATTCGCGCAGCACGGCCATCCGCCCGATCCGTCCGGTGGCGCTGATCCGGCCGGCACCGACGGGCCGGCCGCTTTCGTCGCGGGCCAGCACGTGGGTGCAGCCCGGGTCCTCCGCGTCTCGCTCCAGCCCGGGCGGCACGCCTTGCTCGTCGATGAACACCCGCGCGCGCACCGCGTGCAGGTCGGTCCGGCCCGCGTCGAAGGCCACGATATCGATCGTGAATGGATCGGGGGACGCGTTCACGGTCCTTCTTCGTCCGCATCTTCCGGTTCGGGGAGCTGCAGGCGGTAGTGGCCGTGGCCGAGCAGTTCCATCAGCAGGTCGCGGCCGTGATCGGACAGCGCGCCATACATTGCGCCGTCGATGACCGGCGCCGCGGCGATGCGGCTGGCGTCGGCGGACGGCAGCGGGTGGTCCTCGCCGGCCACGTACAGGCGCGCCGCGCCATCGCTGTCGTCCGCGGCGCGGCGCCAGGCCATGCGGGTCCAGGGGTGGCGGTGCAGGGTGCCGCCCTGCTGCAGGTCCCACTCGATCTCGATCCGCGAGCGGGGCTCGTTGCCCGGCGCGGCTTCCGCGCCGACCCGGTACAAGGTGATGAAGCGGCCGAACCAGTCGCCAAGCCGGTCCGGGTCGTTCATGCGCAGCATGTTGAGCGCCTCGACCACCCGGTTCATTGCCGCGGCGTCGATCTCGTGGGCGTCGGCGGGCGGCGCCAGGTCCGGGTCGCGGTAGCGCAGGGCGTCGTCGGCGTCGGCGATCATCGCGTCGACCCAGTCGCCCACCAGTTCCGCGGCCGAGGGCGCGCGCATGCCGACCGAAAAGGTCAGGCAGGGGTCCTCGGCCACGCCGTGGTGCGGCACGCCCGGCGGCAGGTACAGCATGTCGCCCGGGCCCAGGATCCAGTCGTGGGTGGGATCGAAGCGCTGCAGCAGCCGTAGCTCGGTGTCCAGGCGGTAGTGGACCGGCGGGTCGGGCCGGTCGTCGATCTGCCAGCGGCGGTGGCCGTGGGCCTGCAGCAGGAACACGTCGTACTGGTCGACGTGGGCGCCGACCGAACCGCCCGGGGCGGCGAAGCTGACCATGACATCGTCGACCCGCCAGCGCGGCAGGAAGTCGAAGTGCGGGAGCAGGGCGGCGATGTCCGCGTCCCACTTGTCCACGTCCTGCACCAGCAGGGTCCAGTCGTGGTCGGGCAGGCCGGGGAACATGGATTCGGGAAACGGACCCTGGCGCAGCAGCCATTTGTCCCGGTCGCGCTCGTAGGCCACGATCCGCGCCAGCACGCCGTCCTCGCAGGCCAGGCCGGCCAGGTCCTCGGGGCTGATCGGCGATTGGAAGCCCGGGAAGGCGTTGCGGATCAGCAGCGGCCGCTTCTGCCAGTAGTCGCGCAGGAACTGCTCGGGCGGCATGCCCAGCGGCGGCAGCGCGCTGGCGTCGATTTCGATTGGCAGGGAGGTCATGGGTAAAGCGTAGCGCGATCGGCGCGGATGTGCGGTATGGGGGCCGGTCTCCCGTGGGTTCAGATTTTCCGCGCCAGCTTCTCGGCCAGGCCGGTGTAGCCGGCCGGAGTGAGTTCGAGCAGGCGCTGCCTGTCGGCCGCCGGCAGCTCCAGCGATTCGATGAATCCGCGCATTGATTCCGCGGTGATGCCCTGCCCCCGGGTCAGGGCCTTGAGCTGCTCGTAGGGGTTGGGCAGGCCGTGGCGGCGCATCACCGTTTGCACGGCTTCGGCCAGTACTTCCCAGGCGGCGTCGAGGTCGGCGTCCAGGCGCTGCGGGTTTACTTCCAGCTTGCCCAGGCCCTTGGCCAGCGAGTCCAGCGCCACCTGGGTGTGGCCGAAGGCGGTGCCCAGGGCGCGCAGCACGGTGGAGTCGGTCAGGTCGCGCTGCCAGCGGCTGATGGGCAGCTTGGCGCTGAAGTGCTCGAACAGCGCGTTGGCGATGCCGAAGTTGCCTTCGGCGTTCTCGAAGTCGATCGGGTTGACCTTGTGCGGCATGGTCGACGAGCCGACCTCGCCCTCCTTGAGCTTCTGTTTGAAGTAGCCCAGCGAGATGTAGCCCCAGACGTCCCGCGCCAGGTCGATCAGGATGGTGTTGGCGCGGCGTGCGGCATCGCTGATTTCGGCGATGTTGTCGTGCGGCTCGATCTGGGTGGTGTACGGGTTGAACGCCAGCCCCAGCCCCTCGACGAACCGGCGCGAGAACGCCGGCCAGTCCACGTCCGGGTAAGCGACGACGTGGGCGTTGTAGTTGCCGACCGCGCCGTTGATCTTGGCGGTCATTTCCACTTTGGCGATCTGGTGGATCTGCCGCTCCAGGCGGGCGACCACGTTGGCGATTTCCTTGCCCAGGGTGGTCGGCGAGGCTGTCTGGCCATGGGTGCGCGAGAGCATCGGCTGCGCGGCCTGGTCGTGGGCCAGCCCGCGCAGGGTGGCGGCGATCTTCTCCAGCGCCGGCAGCAGCACCTCGCGCCGGCCCTGTTCCAGCATCAGCCCGTAGCTGAGGTTGTTGATGTCTTCGCTGGTGCAGGCGAAGTGCACGAACTCCAGCGCGCCGGCCAGCGCCGGTTCGTCGCCCAGGCGTTCCTTGATGAAGTACTCCACCGCCTTGACGTCGTGGTTGGTCGTGCGTTCGATTTCCTTGACCCGCGCCGCGTCGGCCACGCTGAAGTCATCCGCCAGCGCCCGCAGCGCGCCGGCCGCGGCGTCGTCGAACGCCGGCAGCTCGGCAATCCCGGGTTCGGCCGCCAGCGCCAACAGCCACTCCACTTCCACCCGCACCCGGGCGTGGATCAAGCCGAATTCGGAGAAGATCGGGCGCAGCGGATCGACCTTGGCGGCGTAGCGGCCGTCGAGGGGGGACAGGGCGAGCAGGGTGGCGTCGGTCATTGGGCTGGAGATGGGGCTGGCGGCAAACCCGCATTCTAGCGTTCCACGCCCGGCACCGGTGGCCGCCGGGCGCTGGCGTATCCTGTGATGGCGCTTCATTTCCCACGTTTTCCGCTGGAGGCGACGATGTCAGGATCCTTCCGTATCGAACACGACAGCATGGGCGAGCTGCAGGTCCCCGCCGACGCCCTGTGGGGCGCGCAGACCCAGCGCGCGGTGCAGAACTTCCCCATTTCCGGCCGGCCGATGCCGCGCGGCTTCATCCGCGCGCTGGGCCTGGTCAAGGCGTCGGCAGCCGAGGCCAACGCCGACCTGGGCCTGCTGCCCGAAACCCTGGCCAAGGCGGTCAGCCGGGCCGCGCTGGAGGTGGCCGACGGCCGCCTGGACGACCAGTTCCCGATCGACATCTACCAGACCGGCTCGGGCACCTCGTCGAACATGAACGCCAACGAGGTGATTGCCGCGCTGGCGTCCACTGCCCGCCGCCGGGTGCACCCCAACGACCATGTCAACCTCGGCCAGAGCTCCAACGACGTCATTCCCACAACCATCCGCGTCTCCGCGCAGCTGGCGGTGGTCGAGGATCTGCTGCCGGCGATCAAGCACCTGCGCAAGACCATCGATCGTCGCGCGCGCAGCCTGAAGAAGGTGGTCAAGACCGGCCGCACCCACCTGATGGACGCGATGCCGCTGACATTCGCCCAGGAGTTCGGGGCGTGGTCCTCGCAGCTGGAGTCCGCGCAGGCGCGGATCGAGGACAGCCTCAAGCGCCTGCGCCGGCTGCCGCTGGGCGGCACCGCGATCGGTACCGGCATCAACGCCGACCCGCGCTTTGGCGCCAAGGTGGCGAAGCTGTTGTCCTCGCGCACCAAGGTGAAGTTCGAGAGCGCGAAGGACAAGTTCGAGGGCATCGCCACCCAGGACGACGCGGTGGAGCTGTCCGGCCAACTCAACGCGCTGGCGGTGGCGCTGATGAAGATCGCCAACGACCTGCGCTGGATGAACGCCGGCCCGCTGGCCGGGCTGGGCGAGGTGGAGTTGCCGGCGCTGCAGCCGGGCAGCTCGATCATGCCGGGCAAGGTCAACCCGGTGATCCCGGAGGCCACCTGCATGGCCTGTGCCCAGGTGATGGGCCACCACGTGGCGATCACCGTGGGCGGGCAGAGCGGCAACTTCCAGCTCAACGTGATGCTGCCGCTGATCGCCGCCAACTTGCTGGATTCGATCCAGATCCTGGGCAGCAGCATGCGCCTGCTGGCCGACGACGTCATCGCCGGACTGAAGGTGCGCAAGGACAACGTCGCCGCCGCGCTGGACCGCAACCCGATCCTGGTCACCGCGCTCAACCCGGAGATCGGCTACGAAAAGGGCGCCGCCATCGCCAAGCGGGCCTACGCCGAGAACCGGCCGGTGTTCGACGTGGCGCTGGAGGACAGCGGGCTGACGGAAGCCGAACTCAGGCGCCTGCTGGACGCCGCCGCGCTGACCCGTGGCGGCATCCAGTCCTGAGCGTCAGCGCTTGCGTGGAACGTCGACCTGGCCAGCGACGTCCTCATGGCGGACCGAGCCGCTGCCCTTGCTGGACACGGTGAGGTCGCCGCCAACGCCGCGGGCCCTGATGTCGCCCGAGCCGATGGAATCGACCTTGACGCTGCCGCCGATGGCGCGCAGTTCGGCGTCGCCGGAGCCGATTGAACCGATATCGACGTCGCCCTTCACGTCCTGGAGCTCGGCGTCACCCGACCCGATCGAGCCGATCCGGACGTCGCCGCCGGCGCGACGCAGGTTGAAATCGCCCGAGCCGATGCTGCCCACCTCGACGTCGCCGCGCACGTTGCCGGCCTCGACGTCGCCCGAGCTGATCGCCAGCACGTTCAGCGATCCGATGTCGTCCAGCTCGATGTCGCCCGAGCCGACCGTGACCGTCGCCAGTCCGGCGATCCGGCGCGCGTCGACGTCGCCCGAGCCCACGTCCGCGCTCATCGCCGAGGCGCCGGTGAGCCAGGCATCGCCGGACCCGACCTTGAGCTGCACCAGCACGTCGTCGGGCACGCTGCCGGACAGGTCCAGGTACGCGTAGTTGCGGCCCAGGAAGATCCCCCGCAGCTGGCGGTCGCGGTACAGCCGCACGTGCAGCTTGTCGCCGTCGCGCCGCTGCTCGATTTTCAGGTCCTCCAGCCAGCCGTCGTTGGAGGCGCAGGCGCGGCCTTCAATTGCGCCGGCGGCACCGGATGCCGCGTCGAGCCGCAGGTTGTTGTGTTCGATCTCGAACGTCATCGTGCGCACCCCGTCCATGTCCAGCTCGAGCTGGCGCGGCTCGGAATGGCGGCAGTGGGCCTCCTGGGCCTGCGCGGCGACGGGCAGCAGCAGGGAGCAAAGCAGCAGGGAATACCGGGTCATGGGATGGCTCCTTGGTGGCATGGGTGTCAGGCCGAGCCGTCGGCGACGGCATCCGCGGTGGCATCGTCGGCGATGTCCTTGCCGCATTCGTCGATGTCCTGGCGGGTCATCGTGGCGTAGGGGGCGAATTCGGGCATCGACGCGGCCAGTGCCTGTTGGCTGTCGTACAGGCCCGGCAGCAGGGCGCACAGCTTGACCGCTTCCTGCTTGATCGTTTCCGCCTCGGCCTTGACGCGCTCTTCGTAGGCGTTGCGACCTTCCTCACCGCCCAGCAGCAGGCCGCCGAGCCCGCTCAGGGCCGTGCCGGCGATGTTCGCGCCCTGCGCGCCGACGGCCATGCCGGCGTGTGCCACGCCCATGATCTGGGTGCGGTGCTCGAGCAGCAGTTCGCGCTGGCCGGGCGTCGCCGGGACCGGTTCGCCCGCGACCAGCAATTCTCCCTGCGGCGTGATCTCGGCCCTGGGCAGGTCGCTGGAGGAGCGACTGGCGCCGTAGCGGTGTCCGTCGATGGTGAAGCTGGTACTGCTGTCGACCGGGATGTTCTCCGTTTCCAGCTTGCGCTGCGCCTCGGCGATGGCCTTGCTGGCTTGGCGGGCGAAGAACGACTCGGTTTCCGTCATGCCATCGGAAGGCTGTGGCGTGGAGCCGCCGGAGCAGCCCAGGGACAGCAGGCTGAAGGCCGTGATCGCGATGGCGGCAATGAAGGATCGTCTGGTGTTCATGGGATGGCTCCTCGGGTCCTGGTCAGCCCTCGTCGCGCCAGCGGCGCAGGCGGGTGGCAAGCAGCAGCATCGCGATGCCGGCGATCGCGCCGATCCAGGTCGCGGGCTGCAGCAGGTTGGAGTAAACCCCTGCCGGCTCCAGGAGCTGCAGCACGCCGCCGTGCTCGATGTCGGCGCCGTTCATGCGGTTGACGTCATGGGGGGTCAGCGGGGCCACGCCCAGCAGCATCCGGGCCACCACGTTGCTCCAGAACCAGCCTGCCTCCAGGTTGAACAGGCGCATCACGCTGAACATGGAGACGAAGGCGCCCGAGAGGATCGGCACCAGCAGCGCCCACAGGAACGGCACGCTGCGCGCCCATGCCGAACACAGCATCAGCCAGCCGACGGTGGGCAGGGCCCAGATCGCGTAGACCGGGATCGCGGCGAGCACGGACAGCGAGATCAGCAACGGGTGGCCCGGCCCCCAGATCAGTTCCCAGGGGTTGCCGCCGTGGAACATCACCGCTGCGCTGAGCAGGACCAGGAACACCAGCATGGTGCCGATCGCGGCCAGCGTGGCCAGCAGCGGTACGACCACGGTTGCGCTGGCAACTTTCGACAGCACGGTTTCGGCGTCGGACAGCGGCATCGACTTCCAGAACAGCATGCTGCGGTCCTTGCGCTCGTTGTAAAGCGCGCCCAGGCAATAGAAGAACATCACGAACATCATCACGATGTACGGCCAGCCCGAACTCAGCAGCATGGTCAGGTCGATGGCGCTGGCGAGCTGGACCTTGTCCGAAGCGCTCATCTGCCCCGCCAGGATGCCCAGGTCCAGGCCATTGATGGACATGTGGCTGCCATCATCGAGGGTGAAGCCGGCATCGCTGTCGGCGTTGCGCATGCCGATCATGGCGATCACGAAGACCACCACGGTCAGCAGCAGGGAGATCGCGCCCGCGATCACGGGCGTCCAGAGGAATCCACCCCTGTTTTCCCAGTACTCGCGCCTGAGCAGCATCGCGAAGCGGCGGGGGAATGTGACCGGGGCCTTCGCCACCGGCAGGTTTTCGGCTGTGGCGTTCATCAGTACGTTCCCTTCATGGTGGCAACGAAGAGGTCGGCGAGGCCCGGGGTGCGGGTTTCGCCGAGGGGAGCCAGGGTGCTGCGCTCGACGCCGTCGAACAGCATCACGGTCTTGCCAAACGGCAGGCTGCGCTCATCGACCGGGCCCAGCGCGCGAGCCGCTTCGGCCTGGCCGGATTCCACCAGCACTTCGGTGAAGCGTTGCGCCAGCTCGTCCATCGGCGCGTCGATCACGATTGCGCCGTCGCGGATGAACAGCACGTCGGTGAGGATGTGCTCCACCTCCTCGACCTGGTGGGTGGTGATGATGATGGTCTTGTCCTCGTCGAAGTAGTCCTCCAGCAGGCGCTGGTAGAACTCCTTGCGGTACAGCACGTCCAGGCCCAGCGTGGGCTCGTCGAGCACCAGCAGGCGCGCGTCGATGGCCATCACCAGGGCCAGGTGCAGCTGCACGATCATGCCCTTGGACATCTGCCGCACGCGCATCTTCGGGGTGAGCTTGGTGTTGGCCAGGAAGCGCTCGCAGCGGGCGCGGTCAAAGCGCGGGTGCACCCCCTCGACGAAGCTGATCGCCTCGCGTACCCGCATCCAGCGCGGCAGCACGGCGACGTCGGCGATGAAGCACACGTCGTTCATCAGCTCGTCGCGCCGGGTGCGCGGATCGCGGCCGAGCACCTTGAGCTCGCCCTTGAACGGCACCAGCCCCAACATTGCCTTCAGGGCGGTGGTCTTGCCGGCGCCGTTGGGGCCGATCAGGCCCACGATGCGGCCCGGTTCGATCCTGAAGTCGGCGCCGGACAGGGCCACGGTCTTGCCATAGGCCTTGCGCAGGTCGCGGGCGTCGATGACCCGGGCGGGCGCGGCTGCGGTCTGCAGGTCAGCACTCATTTGCGTTCTCCGGATTCGGATGACAGCAGTTCATCGGGCGACAGGCCCAGGCGGCGGATGCGTTCGAGCACCTGCGGCCATTCCTCGTTGAGGAAGCGCTCGCGTTCGCTGCCGAGCAGCTTGCGGGACGCCTCCTCGGTCACGAACATGCCCAGGCCGCGGCGTTTTTCCACCAGCGCCTCGTCCACCAGTTCCTGGTAGGCGCGCGAGACCGTGATCGGGTTGAGCTGGTAGTCGGCGGCGACCTGGCGCACCGAGGGAAGGGCGTCGCCGGGCTTGAGCTCGCCGTCGAGCATCATCGCGACCACGCGTTCCTTCAGCTGGCGGTATATGGGAGCGCCGTCGCTCCATTGGACAGGGCTCATGGCATTACTCCCCGTTGCCGTGGCGCAGGCCGCGCGCAGTGGAAAAGTAGGGCATCGCCATCGCGCTGCGGCTGCGGGCCGGACGCTCGCGCTTCACATCGGCGGACATCGCGGATGCCCGCGGCGCCGGCGGCTGGCGATGGGCGACATCTTCCAGCACCGTGGCCAGGGTCGCTTCCACCATCGAGGTGGCGAACAGCGCCGAGGCCGAGGCCAGTGCCTCGCTGGCCGAGCCGGCGGCAGTCAGGTCGTTTTCCAGGCGGCGCGCGCGCTGTTCGAGGTCGCGCGCCAGGTCGTTGCGCAGCTCTTCGGCGATCACGTTTCCGGCCGGACGGGCCGGGCTGGCGTGGTTCGCCGCATACCCGCTGCCCTCGAGCGGTTGGGCGGTCAGGAGCCCGAACAGCAACGCCGTGGCGACGACAGCCGATGCCAGTATCGTGTTGTGGAGCTTGTGGTTCATGGCGAACCTCCTGCCCTGGGTGGTCGGTGTTGTATTTGACTATAACACCAGAACACGGGGAGTCAATCGCCATCCGCGTTTTTTTTGCACCCACTGAAGCCACATCAGCGTTCCGGAGCTAGGTTGTGATAAAAATCACCTTTAAATCATATGTCTATGCGATTTTTGCAACGTTGTTTCTGACGTCGTGTGGCGCCAGCGCACAAGCGCCTGTGCTTGACCACAGCTACCGGCCATTGGCCGGCGAGGGCCAGGTGGATCTCGGGGAGACCTATGGCGGGCAGGTCCTGTTGATCGTGAACACGGCCAGCAAGTGCGGTTTCACCCCGCAGTACGAGGGGCTGGAAGGGCTGCACGAGCGCTACGGCGCGCGGGGCTTTGCGGTGCTGGGCTTCCCGTCGGGTGATTTCAAGGAACAGGAATTCCAGGACGAGGAGCAGATCCGCGAGTTCTGCACCCTGACTTACGGCGTCCAGTTCCCGATGTTCGAACGCGTGCGCGTGGTTGGCGCCGACGCCACCGGGCTGTTCCGCGACCTGGCCGCGGCCACCGGCGAGGCGCCGAAATGGAACTTCCACAAGTACCTGGTCGGGCGCGACGGCCGGGTGCTGGCGAGCTGGGGAAGCCGCACGGTGCCGGACGATCCGGAGGTCGTGGCGGCGATCGAACGCGCGCTGGAGCAGGAGCGTCCGGCTTCGGGCGGATGAGGAGATGAACGTTGCGGACGCGGTGATTGCCCGCGCCCGCCGCCGTCGCGGACAATAGCCGGCCCTGCGTCGCGCTGACGACGCACACCCCGGATTGCCAGGAGCCAGAACCAGATGAGAATTGCGATGCGCGGCCTGCTCGCGCTGTGCCTGGCCGCGGCCGCCCTGTCCACGGCTGGAGCGGCCGCCCAGCAGCAGGTGCTGGCCAGCGAGCGGGATCGGGTCAGCTACATGGTGGGCATGGATCTGGGGCAGTCGCTGGAGCCGGTCGGGCCCGACATCGACCACGATGCGCTGGCGCGCTCGATCGCCAGTGTTTTCCAGGGCGAGGAACCGCTGCTGGACGAGGCCACCGCCCAGGCCACCGGCCAGGCGATGTCGCTGCGCGCTGCCTTCCGCAGCGGCCAGCCCATGCAGGGGATGCCGCCGGGCGCGTCGCCGCCGGACGTGGACCCGCAGCAGGTGGGCCTGCTGCTCGGGCTGCAGGTGGGCCAGTCCCTGCTGCCGCTGCGCGAGGAGATCGAGCTGCCGGTGGTGCTGCAGGCCCTGCGTACGCGGGTCGACGGCGGCGAACCGCTGATGACCGCCGCCGAGGCCAGCGAGCTGCGCACCGCCTTCGCCGCGCAGGCCCAGCAGCGCATGCAGGCCGAGGCCGCGCAGCTCGGCGAGCGCAACCGCGCCGAGGGCGCGGCGTTCCTGGCCGGGAACCGGGACGAACCCGGGGTGATCACCACCCCGTCCGGGCTGCAATACAAGGTGATCCGCGACGGCTCCGGCCAGCGGCCGCTGCCGCGCAGCCGGGTCCGGGTGCACTACCACGGGACCCTGCTCGACGGTACCGTGTTCGACAGTTCCTACGATCGCAACCAGCCAGCCGAATTTTCCCTCGGCCAGGTCATCCCCGGCTGGACCGAGGGCGTGGCCCTGATGCCGGTGGGGGCGAAGTACCGCTTCTGGATCCCCGGCCAGCTCGGCTATGGCGCCAGCGGCACCTCCGGCGGTCCGATCGGCCCCAACGCCACCCTTGTTTTCGACATTGAATTGCTTGACGTCCTTTGAGGAGTCCCCGATGAAGTTTTCCCCCCGTAACGTTTCCACCATCCTCCTGGCACTCGCATTGCCGCTCGCGCTGTCGGCGTGCAAGAAGATCGAGGAGGACAGCGCGGCCACCGCTGGCTCCCAAACCGAAGCCACGTCCGGAATCGAGGGCATCGACGGGCTGGAGACGGCCCAGCAGCAGGCCGGCTACGTGATCGGCCTGGAACTGGGCAGCACCTTGTTCCCGGTCCGCGACGAAGTCGACCTGGATGCCATGTTCGACGGTATCCGCGACTCCGTGGCCGCGCGTGATCCCAAGGTCACCGAGCAGCAGTACATGCAGATCATGCAGGACCTGGGCGAGCGCATGCAGGCGGCGCGTACCGAAGCCGCGGCCCAGGCCGCGGAAGAGGGCGCGGCCTTCCTGGCCGAAAACGCGGAACGCGATGGGGTGCAGGTCACCGGGTCGGGCCTGCAGTACGAAGTGATCGAGGAAGGCGAGGGCGAGTCGCCGGCGCCGGGTGACCGGGTCCGGGTCCACTACGAGGGCAACCTGCTCAACGGCGAGGTGTTCGACAGCTCGCGCGAGCGCGGCACGCCGGCCGAGTTCATGCTCGAGCAGGTGGTGCCGGGCTGGCAGGAGGGCCTGCAGCTGATGTCTCGCGGGGGTCGGTACAAGTTCTGGATCCCGGCAGAGCTGGGCTACGGCGAGCAGGGCGCCCCGGGCGGGCAGATCGGGCCGAACACCACCCTGGTGTTCGACGTCGAGCTGATCGACTTCGAATCCGCGGGCCAGTAGGCCTTCGCCGCGTACGCATGAACGATCTGGAAGCACGCGTGGTGGAGCTGGAGACCCGGTTCGCCTTCCAGGAGCAGGCGCTGGCCGAGCTCAGTGACGCGCTGGCCGCGTCGCGCGCGGAGTCGGCGCGTAACGCCGAGCTGCTGCGGCGGGGGCTGGAAGAGCTGAAACAGGCGCGCGGTGGTTTCTTTGCCGATCCGGCAGACGAACCGCCGCCGCCGCATTACTGATGACGACATGAGCGATTCACTGCGGGACCAGTTGATGGGCCTGGGCTTCCAGCCCCCCAAACCCGAGCGCAAGCCGGACGGCCGGCGCGGGAAGGATGATGCGCGGGCACGGGGCAAGGGCGGTGGCCGCCAGGACAGGTCCGGGCGGCCTGCAAAGGGCAAGGGCGGTGGCGGCCCGCAGCCGGGGCGCAAGGGCGCGCGCGGCGGCGGGGACATCGACCTGGCCAAGGCGTTCGCGATCCGCGCACAGCGCGAGAAGGACGAGCGGATCCAGGCGGAGCGCAAGAAGCAGGAAGAAGCACGCAAACGCCGCGAGGCGCGGGCGAAGCTGGCGACGCTGCTGGAAGGCAAGGCGCTGAACGCGGAGGAGGCCGATATCGCGCGGCACTTCGAGTACGGCGGCAAGATCAAGCGCATCTACGTGACCGCTGACCAGCTCAAGGCGCTCAATGCCGGCGAACTGGGAGTGCTGCAGCACAACGGGCGCTACCTGCTGGTGACCGCCGCGATGCTGGCGGAGGCCGAAACGGTTTTCGCCCCGGCGGTGGCGCTGAAGGTCGACCCGGATGCACCAGCCCAGGACGATCCGTACGCCGACCCGAGGTACCAGGTTCCCGACGACCTCGTCTGGTAAACCGGCCGACGGGGATTTGTTGACGCGGAGGGCGCGGCGGGAAGGGGCTTTCGGGAACACGCACGCAAGTACATCCATGTAGGCTTTTCGGCGCCGTCCATGGCGCCGAAAGTTCCCGAAAGCCCCTTCCCGCCGCGCCTCGATAGTCCACCGCCATCGTCGTGCTCCTGGACATGGGATCCGGAGTCTGGCGGCGTTATTCCGGGTCGTAGTCCAGGTTTGAAGCGAGCCAGCGTTCGGCCTGGGCCAGTTCCACGCCCTTGCGTTTCGCGTAGTCGGCCACCTGTTCCTTCGAGACCCGCCCGACCACGAAGTACTGGCTGCGCGGGTGGCTGAAGTAGTAGCCCGATACTGCCGCGGTGGGCAGCATCGCGAAGCTGTCGGTCAGCTCCATGCCGGCGTTGGTCTCGGCGTCGAGCAGGTCGAACAGGGTGCGCTTCTCGCTGTGCTCCGGGCAGGCCGGGTAGCCGGGGGCGGGGCGGATGCCGCGGTACTTCTCGGCGATCAGCGCCTCGTTGTCCAGGCCCTCGTCGGCGGCATAGCCCCAGTACTCGGTGCGCACGCGCTGGTGCAGGCGCTCGGCCAGCGCCTCGGCCAGGCGGTCGGCCAGGGCCTTGAGCAGGATCGCGCTGTAGTCGTCGTGGTCGGCCTGGAAGCGGGCAACGTGTTCGTCGATGCCGATCCCGGCGGTCACCGCGAACGCGCCGATCCAGTCCTGGCGGCCCGAGTCCTGCGGAGCGATGAAGTCGGCCAGGCAGAAGTCCGGCCGTTCGGCGGGCTTGTCCGCCTGCTGGCGCAGGAAGTGCAGCCGCCGAAGCCCGCCGTCGCCGGCATCCAGCTCCACGTCGTCGCCGATGCTGTTCGCCGGCCAGATGCCGAACACCGCCTTGGCCCGCAGCCATTTCTCCGCAATGATCCGGTCAAGCATCGCCCGCGCGTCCCTGTACAGCTCGGTGGCCTGCTTGCCGACCACTTCATCGTCCAGGATCTTCGGGAAGCGGCCGGCCAGCTCCCAGGCCTGGAAGAACGGCGTCCAGTCCATGACGTCAAGCAGCTCCTGGAGCGGGTAGTCGTCGAAGACGGTGATGCCGGTTGTCTTCGGCGGTGGCGGCGCGTAGTCGTCCCAGCCGCCGTCGAAGCGCTGCCCGCGCGCCTTGTCCAGCGACACCAGCCGCTTGCCGTCGCCGCGGTTGCGGTGGCGCTTGCGGATCTCGGCGAAGTCGGCGTCGTTGGCCGCCAGGAACTTCCCGCGCAGGTCCGGGCTGACCAGCGACTGGGCCACGCCGACCGCGCGCGAGGCGTCCTTCACCCACACCGTCGCGGCCGCGTACTGTGGCGCGATCCGCAGCGCGGTATGCGCGCGCGAGGTGGTGGCGCCGCCGATCAACAGCGGCGTTTCGAAGCCTTGCCGCTTCATCTCTGCGGCGACGCTGCCCATCTCCTCCAGCGACGGCGTGATCAGGCCGGACAGGCCGATCAGGTCGGCGTCGATCTCGCGCGCCTTGTCCAGGATCTGCTGCGCCGGGACCATCACGCCAAGATCAATGACCTCGAAGTTGTTGCACGCCAGCACCACGCCGACGATGTTCTTGCCGATGTCGTGCACGTCGCCCTTGACCGTGGCCAGCACCACCCGGCCGTTGGACTGGCTGGCGTCGCCGCTCTTTTCCTTCTCGGCCTCGATGAAGGGCAGCAGGTGGGCGACGGCCTTCTTCATCACCCGCGCCGACTTGACCACCTGCGGCAGGAACATCTTGCCGGCGCCGAACAGGTCCCCGACCACGTTCATGCCGTCCATCAGCGGGCCCTCGATCACCTGCAGCGGCCGGTCGAACTGCAGCCGTGCCTCCTCGGTGTCCTGGACCGCGTACTGGTCGATGCCGTGCACCAGCGCGTGGCTCAGGCGCTGGGCCACCGGCTCCTCGCGCCAGGACAGGTCCTCGGCCTGGGTCGTGCCCTTGCCGCCGCGGTAACGTTCGGCGATTTCCAGCAGGCGTTCGGTGGCGTCGTCGCGGCGGTTGAGCACCACGTCCTCGACCCGCTCGCGCAGGTCCGGGTCCAGGTCGTCCATGATCGCAAGGGCACCGGCGTTGACGATGCCCATGTCCAGCCCGGCCTTGATGGCGTGGTACAGGAACACCGCGTGGATCGCCTGGCGCACGGTCTCGTTGCCGCGGAAGGAGAACGACACGTTGGAGATGCCGCCCGACACGTGGCAGTGGGGCAGGGTGCGGCGGATCTCGCGCGTGGCCTCGATGAAGTCGACCGCGTAGTTGTTGTGCTCCTCGATGCCGGTGGCGATGGCGAACACGTTCGGGTCGAAGATGATGTCTTCGGGCGGGAAGCCGACCTCCTCGGTCAGCAGCCTGTAGGCGCGCGCGCAGATCTCGACCTTGCGCTCCTTCGTATCCGCCTGGCCGGTTTCATCGAACGCCATCACCACCGCCGCCGCGCCGTAGCGCAGCACCGTGCGGGCGTGTTCGAGGAACTCTTCCTCGCCCTCCTTGAGCGAGATCGAATTGACCACGCCCTTGCCCTGCAGGCACTTGAGCCCGGCCTCGATCACCGTCCACTTGGACGAATCCACCATCACCGGGATGCGGGCGATGTCGGGTTCGGCGGCGATCAGGTTCAGGAACCGGGTCATGGCCTTCTCGGAATCGATCAGGCCCTCGTCCATGTTGACGTCCAGGATCTGCGCGCCGTTGGCGACCTGCTGGCGGGCGACTTCAACCGCCTCGTCGAAGCGGTCCTCCTTGATCAGCTTCTTGAACCTGGCGCTGCCGGTGACGTTGGTGCGCTCGCCGACGTTGATGAAGTTCAGTTCCGGCGTGATGACAAGCGGCTCAAGCCCGGACAGGCGCGTGTAGCGGGGGAGGGTCATGCCGCCACCTCCCCGGTTTCCGGCAAGATTCGCGGCGGCAGGCCTTCGACGGCTTCGGCGATCGCGCGGATGTGGTCGGGAGTGGTGCCGCAGCAGCCGCCGATGATGTTGACCAGGCCGGATTGGGCGAACTCGGCCAGTACCGGGGCCATCTCCTCCGGGGTCTGGTCGTACTCGCCGAAGGCGTTGGGCAGGCCTGCGTTGGGGTGGGCGCTGACCTGGCATTCGGCGATGTCCGCCAGCGCCTGCACGTGCGGGCGCAGCTCGCTCGCGCCCAGCGCGCAATTGAGGCCGATCGCCAATGGCCGGGCATGGCGCACGGAGTACCAGAACGCCTCGGCGGTCTGCCCGGACAGGGTGCGGCCGGAGGCGTCGGTGATGGTGCCCGAGACGATCACAGGCACCCGCGCACCGAGATCATCGAACGCCTGGGCGATCGCGAACAGCGCGGCCTTGGCGTTGAGGGTGTCGAACACCGTCTCGATCATCAGCACGTCCGCTCCACCCTCGATGAGGCCGTCCGCGGCTTCGCGGTAGAAGCCGACCAGGTCGTCGAAGGTCACTGCGCGAAAGCCCGGATCGGTGACGTCCGGGCTGAGCGAGGCGGTGCGGCTGGTCGGGCCGATCACGCCGACAGCGAACCGCGGCCGGCCCGGCGTGCGTGCTTCGGCCTCTTCGCAGGCTGCGCGGGCCAGGCGCGCGCCCTCGCGGTTGAGCTCGCGGGCCAGGTGCTCCATGCCGTAATCGGACTGCGAGACCGCGGTGGCGTTGAAGGTGTTGGTCTCCACCAGGTCCGCGCCGGCCTCCAGGTACGCCCGGTGGATGTCGCGGATGAGGCCGGGGCGGGTCAGGCTGAGCAGGTCGTTGTTGCCCTTCAGGTCGTGGCCGTGGTCGGCGAAGCGCTCGCCGCGATAGGCGGCCTCGTCCAGGCCCTCGCGCTGGATCATCGTGCCCATGGCGCCATCGAGCACCAGGATGCGCTGGTCGAGCGCCTCGAGCAGGGCGTGGGTGCGGGCGGGGTCGTGCCAGTCAAGCGTGGTCATGTTTCGGGTCGCTCGGCGATCAGCGAGATCACCTCGAAGTGGGGTGGGCGTTTTTCACGGGTCACGGTCTCGATGTGCTGCAGCTTCAGCCCGGCCTTTTCAATGAAGCGGCGCAGTTCGCGCGCGGTGAAACCCATGTTCACGTGACCGTAGGACTCCACGATGCCGCGGTGCTCGTGCCTGGCCAGGCTGGTCAGCAGCAGGCGTCCGCCCGGGCGCAGCACGCGCGCGGCCTCGGCCACGGCCTGCGCGGGGCGGTCGGCGTAGGTGATTGCCTGCATCATCGCCACCAGGTCGAAGCTCTCGTCCTCCAGCGGCAGCTCGTGCATGTCGCCCTCGCGCACCTCCACGTTGCGGTGCCGGCGCAGGCGTTCGGTGGCGGCGTTGACCACCCGGCGGCTGGCGTCGATGCACACGTAACGGTGGGCGTGCGGGGCCAGCAGCTCGGCCATCACCCCGTCGCCGGAGGCCAGGTCGAGCACGTCGCCGGTCTCGAACAACGGCAGCACGCTGCGTGCCAGAGTCTCCCAGGTGCGGCCCGGGGAATAGTGGCGCTCCATGTCGCCGGCAACGGAATCGGCCCAGTTCTGGTCAGCCGCGCGCATCGCCAGCACTTCCGGCAGGCGCTCGCCGTCCTGGCGCAGCAGCGGATCGTCGCTGCCGTTGCGCAGGGTGCGCCACAGCTCGCGCAACGCGGGATCCAGCGGCTCTTCCTCGAAGCGGTAATAGGCCGACACGCCGGCGCGGCGGTCGCGTACCAGGCCGGCTTCCTTGAGTCGCGCCAGGTGGGTCGATACCCGCGGCTGCGCCAGGCGGGTGACGGCGGACAGTTCGGCAACGGTCAGCTCTTCACGCTCGAGCAGCGCCAGCAGGCGCACGCGCGTGGCATCGGCCAGCACCTTGAGCCGCGTCGACCAGGATTCCAGGTCCACTTATATCTCCGCATCGCGATATAGAGATAATGATGGGGGCCTGCATTGGTTGCGTCAAGCAACCGGGGGCATGCGCCAGGCGATGCTGCGGCAAGGGCGCGCCGGCGGCTACAATAAGCGTCTTGTCACTACAGTGCCGGGAGCAGGCGAACGTGGACTTCGGATTCAGCGAAGAGCAGTTGATGATCCAGGACGTGGCCAGGCGCATCGCGCGCGAAAAGATCGCGCCCAGCGCAGAGGAATTCGACCGTTCCGGCGAGTTCCCGGCCGAGAACATCCGCCTGCTGGGCGAGAACGGGTTGATGGGCATCGAGGTGCCGGGCGAATACGGCGGTGCCGGCATGGACCCCGTGGCCTATGTGCTGGCCATGATCGAGGTGGCCGCCGGCGACGCCGCGCACTCGACCATCATGTCGGTCAACAATTCGCTGTTCTGCAACGGCATCCTCACCCACGGCACCGAAGAGCAGAAGCAGAAGTACGTGCGTGCGATTGCCGAAGGCAGCGAGGTCGGCGCCTTTGCCCTGACCGAGCCGCAGTCCGGCTCCGATGCCACCGCCATGCGCTGCCGCGCGGTGAAGCAGGATGACGGTAGCTACGTGATCAACGGCAAGAAGAGCTGGATCACCTCCGGGCCGGTAGCGAAGTACTTCGTGCTGTTCGCCATGACCGATCCCGACAAGGGCGCGCGCGGCATCACCGCGTTCGTGGTTGACGGCGAGCGCGCCGGCTTTCATCGCGGCAAGACCGAGCCCAAGCTGGGCATCCGTGCCTCGGCCACCTGCGAGATCGAGTTCCAGGACTACGTGGCCCGGCCGGACGAGGTGCTCGGCGAGGAAGGGCAGGGCTTCAAGATCGCGATGGGCGTGCTCGATGCCGGCCGCATCGGCATCGCCAGCCAGGCGATCGGCATTGCCCGCGCCGCGTATGAAGCCACCCTGGACTACGTGAAGGAGCGCAAGGCCTTCGGCCAGCCGATCGGCGCGTTCCAGATGACCCAGGCCAAGATCGCCGACATGAAATGCAAGCTGGATGCCTCGCTGCTGCTCACGCTGCGCGCGGCCTGGGTGAAAGGCCAGGGCAAGCGCTTCACCAACGAGGCGGCGATCGCCAAGCTCACCGCCTCCGAGGCGGCGATGTGGATCACCCACCAGGCGGTGCAGATCCACGCCGGCATGGGTTATTCCAAGGAAATGCCGATCGAGCGCTACTTCCGCGACGCCAAGATCACCGAGATCTACGAAGGCACCAGCGAGATCCAGCGACTGGTGATCGCCCGGCAGGAAACCGGGCTGCGCTGACGGAACCACCGGTGCACCGAACCCCTCCCCACCCCGGCCCGCGCGTGAGCGCGGGCTTCATTGCATTTGAAGCCTGACATGACCACATCCCGCAAGAAGACCCCAGCCCGCAAATCCGCTCCCGCCAAGACCGCGAAGACCGCCAAGGCCGCGAAGAAGTCGGCAGCCCGCGCCAGGCCCGCCGCCAAGGCGCGGCAGCAGCGCAGCGAGCTGCTCGACCCGATCTTCGCCGCCATCCGCAAGCTCGCGGGCAAGGACCGGCAGCAGGACGCCAACCTGTTCGCCGCGGCGTTCTACCGGCGCCTGACCCGGGACGAGCTGCCACTGCACACCCCGGAGGCCTGGGCCGCGCTGGCCAATGACTTCCTCGACTTCGCGCGCAGACGCAAGCCGGGCACTGCCAACGTGCGGCTGTTCAACCCGGCCATGAAGAGCCACGGATGGGAATCCACGCACACGGTGCTGCAGGTGGTCAACGACGACATGCCGTTCCTGGTGGACTCGGTGACCATGGCCCTGGCCGACATGGGCATCGGCGTGCACGTGCTTGGCCACCCCGTGCTGCAGATCAACCGCGACCGCACCGGCAAGCTGCTGGCGGTGGGCGAGGGCGAGACCGAGTCGCTGATCCACATGGAGATCGATCGCCAGTCCGGCGATGCGCTCGATGCGATCCATGCCGCGGTGTCGGCGGTGCTGGACGACGTGCGCACGGCGGTCGCCGACTGGGCGCCGATGCGCGAGAAGATGCTGCAGGTGGCCGCCGACCTGGCCAGCAGCCCGCTGCCGGTGCCCGATGGCGAGCGCAGCGAAGCGCAGGAGTTCCTGCGCTGGGTCGCCTCCGACCACTTCACCTTCCTCGGCTACCGCGAGTACAAGGTGCGCAAGCGTGGCGGCGACCGGGTGCTGGCGGCGGTCGAGGACAGCGGCCTGGGCCTGATGCGCGGCAAGGAGGCGGGCGTGCCGCGGCCGCTCAAGTCGCTGTCCGCGCACGAGGTGCGCAAGACCGGGCGCATCGATCCGCTGATCCTGACCAAGACCAACTCGCGCGCCACCGTGCACCGTCCGGGCTACATGGACTACATCGGCGTGGTCGAGTTCGACGAAGAAGGCAACGCCACCAGCGAGCAGCGTTTCATCGGCCTGTACGCCTCCAGCGCCTACAACCGCCGCCCGTGGGACATCCCGCTGGTGCGCGAGCGCTTCGAACACGTGATGGACAGCTCGGGGCTGCGCGAGACCGGCCACAGCGGCAAGGCGCTCAAGCACATCCTGGAGACCCTGCCGCGCGACGAGCTGTTCCAGTCCACGGGCGAGGAGCTGGCGAACCTGGGCGTGGGCGTGCTGCAGCTGCAGGAGCGGATCCGCAGCCGGCTGTTCATGCGCCGCGATCGCTACGGACACTTCTATTCCATCCTCGCCTACATTCCGCGTGATCGCTTCAACACCGAGATGCGGCTGAAGGTGGAGGCGATGCTCAAGCGCGAGCTGGAGGCCGACCGGGTCGATTCCAGCGTGCGCCTGGACGAGTCGCCGCTGGCCCAGGTGCACCTGATCGCGCGCCCGCGGGCGGGCGCCAGCGTCAAGGCGGATCCGGAGCGCCTGGAGCGGCTGCTCACCGACATCGTGCGCAACTGGCAGGACGACCTGCGCGACGAGCTGGTTGCCAACCACGGCGAAGGCGAAGGCCTGGCCATGGCCAGCCGCTTCGGACGCGCGCTGTCGACCGCCTACATCGAGGACGCGAGCCCGGCCGTGGCCGCCGCCGACGTGGCCCAGCTGGCCGCGCTGCGCACCGCCGAGGAGGTGCGACCGCGCCTGTACCGCGGCCCCGACGGCAGCGAGGACGCAGGCAAGCTGCGCTTCAAGCTGTTCACCATGGATCGCGACCTGCCGCTGTCGGACGTGCTGCCGATGATGGAGAACATGGGGCTGCGGGTGATTGCCGAGCACCTGCACCGGGTGCATGCCGACGAGCGCGACCTGTACATCCAGGACTTCCAGGTCGAGGCGGACGGTGACGTCGAGCTGGAAAGCCTGGCGCCGGTGTTCGAGGAAGCATTCGCCCGCCTGTGGCGCGGCGAGGCGGAGAACGACGGCTTCAACCGCCTGATCCTGGGCGCCGGCCTGGACTGGCGCCAGGTGAGCATGCTGCGCGCCTACTGCAAGTACCTGCTGCAGATCGAAAGCCCGTTCTCGCAGAGCTACATGGAAGAGACGCTCAATCGCTACCCGCTGCTGGCGCGGCTGCTGGTGGAGCTGTTCGAGGCGCGTTTCGCGCCGAAGGGGCGCGAGACGGCGACTGCCCGCCTGCGTGCCCAGTTCGAACTGCTCGCCGGCAGCGACGCCGCAGCGGCGGCCGCGCTCAAGCCGGTGGCCGATGCCCGCAGGCTGGCCCGCAGCAGCCGCCAAGCGGCGGTGCATGAAGCGCTCAAGGCGCTGCTGGACCGCGTGGCGAGCCTGGACGAGGACCGGATCCTGCGCAGCTTCATGGGCGCCATCGACGCCACCCTGCGCACCAGCTTCTACCAGCGCGACAGGGACGGCAACAACAAGGATTCGGCCGCCTACAAGCTCGACTGCGCCAAGGTGCCGGACCTGCCCAAGCCGCGTCCGCACCGCGAGGTGTTCGTCTACGGCCCGCACGTGGAGGGTGTGCACCTGCGCTACGGCATGGTCGCCCGCGGCGGCCTGCGCTGGTCGGACCGGCGCGAGGACTTCCGCACCGAGGTGCTGGGCCTGGTGAAGGCGCAGGCGGTGAAGAACACGGTGATCGTGCCGGTCGGCGCCAAGGGTGGATTCATCGCCAAGCGCCTGCCCGCTGGCGGCGACCGCGACGCGATCCAGGCCGAGGGCATCGCCTGCTACAAGCGCTTCATCAGCGGCCTGCTGGACGTCACCGACAACATCGTCGACGGCAAGGTGGTGCCGCCCGAGGAAGTGGTGCGCCATGACGACGTGGACACCTACATGGTGGTTGCGGCGGACAAGGGCACGGCGACGTTCTCCGACATCGCCAACGGCATCTCTGCCGACTACAACTTCTGGCTGGGCGACGCCTTCGCCTCCGGCGGCTCGGTGGGCTATGACCACAAGGGCATGGGCATCACCGCCAAGGGCGCCTGGGAGTCGGTCAAGCGCCACTTCCGTGCGCTGGGCATCGACTGCCAGAAGCAGGACTTCACCGCAGTGGGAATCGGCGACATGTCTGGCGACGTGTTCGGCAACGGCATGCGGCTGTCCAAGCACATCCGCCTGGTCGGCGCGTTCGACCACCGCCACGTGTTCATCGACCCGGATCCGGACGCGGCCAGCTCGTTCAAGGAGCGTGACCGCCTGTTCAAGGTGCCGCGCTCGAGCTGGGACGACTACGACCGCAAGCTGATCAGCAAGGGCGGCGGCGTGTGGCCGCGCAGCGCCAAGTCGATCCCGGTGTCGGCGCAGATGCGCCAGGCGCTGGGGCTTGCGGACGATGTCACTTCGCTCAGCCCGAACGAGCTGATCGGCGCGGTGCTGCGTGCGCCGGTGGACCTGCTGTGGAACGGTGGCATCGGCACCTACGTCAAGGGGGCGAACGAGACCCACGCCGACGTCGGCGACCGCGCCAACAACGCCATCCGCATCAACGGCGGCGAGTTGCGCTGCCGGATCGTGGGCGAGGGCGGCAACCTGGGCTTCACCCAGTGCGGCCGCATCGACGCCGCGCAGGCCGGGGTGATCCTCAACGCCGACTTCATCGACAACTCCGGCGGCGTGGGCACCTCCGACCGCGAGGTCAACATCAAGATCCTGCTCAATGCCCTGGTGCGCGAGAAGAAGCTGGCCATGCCGGCGCGCAACAAGCTGCTGCGCAACATGACCGGCGAGCTGGAAACCCTGGTGCTGTGGGACAACATCCGCCAGAACCAGGCGCTGAGCCTGATGGAGCGCATGAGCGTGCCGCGGCTGGGTTCCAAGCAGCACTTCATCCGCACCCTGGAAGCGCAGGGCCTGCTGGACCGGCAGATCGAGTTCCTGCCGTCCGACGCCGAGATCTCGGCCCGCAAGGCGCGCGACCAGGGTCTGACCCGGCCGGAGCTGGCGGTGCTGCTGTCCTACTCCAAGCAGGTGGTGTACCAGCAGCTGCTGGATTCGGACATCCCCGAGGACCCCTACCTGTCCAAGGAGCTGCAGCGCTATTTCCCCACGCCGCTGCAGAAGAAGTACGCCGAGGCCATGGAAAGCCACCCGCTCAAGCGCGAGATCATCGCCACCGCGATCACCAACGCCACCATCAACCGCATGGGCTCGACCTTCATCATGCGCATGCAGGAGGACACTGGCCGCAGCGCGGCGGAGGTGGCCAAGGCGTACACGATCAGCCGCGAAGTGCTCAACGCGCGCACGCTGTGGAACCAGCTCGAGGCGCTGGACGGCAAGGTGCCGGAGTCGGTGCAGATCGGCGCCCTGCTGGAGATCTGGAGCTTGCAGCGCGCGGTCGTGCGCTGGCTGCTCAGCCGGCCCGGCGAGATGCCCGGGATCACCGACGCTGTCGAGCGCTACAGCGGCGGCTT
The DNA here is from genome assembly GCA_052090405.1 of Luteimonas sp. GTDB lineage: Bacteria > Pseudomonadota > Gammaproteobacteria > Xanthomonadales > Xanthomonadaceae > Luteimonas. The sequence goes on along the minus strand of JBQDAV010000009.1, from coordinate 4,167 downwards.
CAACGCCATCCGCAGCGCCGGCGGGGTGCTGCCGGACTCACAGCGTCCGGAGTACGAGGAGTCCCGGCGCAGGTGGCGCGAGCTGGGTATGTCGACCCAGCTTGCCGAGGACCTGGCCGAGCTGCCGTACCTGGAGCCGGTGTTCGACATCATCGAACTGGCCGCGGCGCGCAAGCTCAAGCCGGTCGACGTGGCCCGGGTCCACTTCCGGGTGGGCGAGGCGCTGCGGCTGCCGTGGCTGTTCGAGCAGATCGACGGGCTGGAGGTTGAAGGCCGCTGGCATGCGGTCGCGCGCGGGGTGCTGCGCGACGACCTGGCCGGGCAGCAGATCCTGCTGACCGGGCAGGCGCTGTCGGCCGCCGGACGCGACCCGGATGCAAAGGTGCAGGCGTGGATTGGGCGCGACGACGCTTCGCTGCGCTTCACCCTGGCGATGCTGGACGAGATGTTCTCGCAGAAGTCGCTCGACTATCCGACCGCTTCGGTCGCCGTCAGCCGGTTGTCGCAGCTCGCCGGCTGACCGGGATCACGTGGCGCCACGGCGGGTTCGACCCGCCGTGGCGTTACCCTGCGTTATGCTCGGGGCATGAGCACCAGCAAGTCTCCCCGCATCGCATTCCTCGCCGCGCCCACCGAGCAGGCGCAGCAGGCCCTGGAGTCGCTGTCGGCGGCGCACGGCCAGGTCGAGCCCGAAGACGCCGACATCCTGTGCGCGCTCGGCGGCGATGGCTTCATGCTGCAGACGCTGCACCGGCACGGTGCCCTGGGCAAGCCGGTGTACGGCATGAAGCTGGGGTCGATCGGCTTTTTGATGAACCAGTTCAACGGCGACGGACTGCTTGAGCGCATCCACGCCGCGGAGCCGGCGGTGCTGCGGCCGCTGGAGATGATCGTGCAGACCGAGTCCGGCGCCAGCGTCGGCTCGCTAGCCTACAACGAGGTTTCGCTGTTGCGCCAGACCCGCCAGGCCGCGCACCTGAGCATCGACCTCAAGGGCCACACCCGCCTGGAAGAGCTGATCTGCGATGGCGTGCTGGTGGCCACCGCCGCTGGCAGTACCGCCTACAACTTCTCCGCCAACGGCCCGATCCTGCCGTTTGATTCGGGCATCGTCGCACTCACGCCGATCGCGCCGTTCCGGCCGCGGCGCTGGCGCGGGGCGCTGCTGAAGGCGGAAACCGAGATCAGCTTCCGCGTGCTCGACCCCTACAAGCGCCCGGTCAGCGCCACCGCCGACTCGCACGAGGTGCGCGACGTGGTCGAGGTCACGGTGCGCGAATCGAAGGACCGGGTGGTGACCCTACTGTTCGATCCCGAGCACAACCTGGAAGAGCGGATCCTGAGCGAACAGTTCATGACCTGAGCGGGCGCGGCGTCTCGGCCGGTGCGATTGCAATCGCGCATACTGGGGTCCATGGCCAAGGATTCCATCCCACCGCTGATCGTCGCCATCTCCTCACGGGCGCTGTTCGACCTGGAGGACAGCCACTCCCTGTTCGAGCGCGAGGGCATCGAGGCCTACGCCGAGCACCAGCGTGGACACGAAGACGACGTGCTGGAGCCGGGCATCGCCTTCCCGCTGGTGCGCAAGCTGCTGGCGCTCAACGACGGTGCGGCCGAAGAAGCGCCGCGGGTGGAAGTGATCCTGCTTTCGCGCAACTCGGCCGACACCGGCCTGCGCATCTTCAACTCCATCCAGCACCATGAGCTGGCGGTGTCGCGCGCGGCCTTTACCTCCGGCGAGCCGACCTGGCCCTACACGCGGCCGTTCGGCGCCCAGCTGTTCCTGTCGGCGAACCCGGACTCGGTGCGCGCGGCGCTGGAGAACGGCGTTGCCGCGGCCACCATCCTGCCGGCCAAGGCGCCGCAGCACCGCCACGACCAGCTCCGGATCGCCTTCGACGGCGACGCGGTGATCTTCAGCGACGAGAGCGAGCGGGTGTCGCAGCTCAGCGGCATCGACGCCTTCCACGAACACGAGCGCGCCCGCGCCCGTGAGCCGATGACGGGCGGGCCGTTCCGCGGCTTCCTGTCCGCGTTGCACGACCTGCAGGCAGCCTATCCGCCGGGCGATGCCTCGCCGATCCGCACCGCGCTGGTGACCGCGCGCTCGGCCCCGGCGCACGAGCGGGTCATCCGGACCCTGCGCGAGTGGGGCGTCCGCCTGGACGAGGCGCTGTTCCTGGGCGGCCGGGCCAAGGGTCCGTTCCTGGACGCCTTCGGCGCCGACATCTTCTTCGACGACTCGCTGCACAACATCGATTCGGCCCGCCAGCACGTCGCCACTGGCCACGTTCCGCACGGCATCTCCAACGCGGGTTGAACACCCCATCCGCGGCGCCACGGGCGGCAAGCGAACGGGGCTGTGATACCATTCGGCGACGTTAGCGCCCATTTGCCGCAATTTGGCGGCATTTTTACGACTTTGGCCCTCGTGCGAGGGCCGTCCGCGCGCAGACGTTTCAGCCTGGACCGGCCGTCAAGAGGCCGGATTCCGCCGGGGGAATCCCACCTGGCAAGGCTTCCCCTGAAAGGAGGTGACACTCGATGAGCTTGCGAATCGCCGTTCTCGGCGCCGGTCCCAGTGGCCTGGCCCAGCTTCGCGCCTTTGATGCGGCCCGCCGCGCGGGCGCCGACGTCCCGGAAATCGTCTGCTTCGAAAAGCAGTCGGACCTGGGTGGAATGTGGAACTACACCTGGCGCACCGGCCTGGACCAGCACGGCGAGCCCGTGCACGCCAGCATGTACCGCTACCTGTGGTCGAACGGGCCCAAGGAGTGCCTGGAGTTCGCCGACTACAGCTTCGAGGAGCACTTCGGCCGCCCGATTGCCTCCTATCCGCCGCGGCCGGTGCTGCGCGACTACATCATGGGCCGGATCGAGCGCGCCGGCCTGCGCGACCAGATCCGCTTCAACACCGCGGTGCACGCTGTGGAGTACAGCGAGGAAACCGGGAAGTTCACCGTCACGGTGCGCGAGCTCAAGGATGATCTCCTGGTGAGCGAGGAGTTCGATTACGTGGTGGTGGCCACCGGCCATTTCTCCACCCCCAACGCGCCGTCCTTCGAAGGCCTGTCCAGCTTCCCGGGTCGGGTGCTGCACGCGCACGACTTCCGCGACGCCTGCGAATTCACCGGCAAGGACCTGCTGCTGGTGGGCAGCAGCTATTCGGCCGAGGACATCGGCACCCAGTGCTACAAGTACGGGGCGAAGTCGATCACCTTCAGCTACCGCAGCGCGCCGATGGGCTATGAATGGCCCGAAGCCTTCAGCGAGCGCCCGCTGCTGACGCGGGTGGATGGCAACACCGCGTATTTCGTGGACGGCAGTTCGGCGGACGTGGATGCCATCATCCTGTGCACCGGCTACCAGCACCACTTCCCGTTCCTGCCCGACGAATTGACCCTGCGTACCAGCAACCGGCTGTACCCGCAGAACCTGTACAAGGGCGTGTTCTGGATCGACAACCCCAGGCTCATCTACCTGGGCATGCAGGACCAGTACTACACCTTCAACATGTTCGATGCCCAGGCCTGGCTTGCGCGCGACGTGATCCTCGGCCGCACCGCGCTGCCCGGCACAGAGGCCATGCGCGCCGACAGTGACGCCTGGTTCGCGCGCGAGAACGCCCTGGCCGGCGTGGACGACGACATCGACTTCCAGGCCGCCTACGTGCGCGACCTGGTCGACCGCAGCGATTACCCGGACTTCGCGATCGAGGAGATGGCGGAGATGTTCAAGCAGTGGATGCGTGACAAGGGCGAGGGCATCCTGGACTACCGCAACAAGTCCTACCGCTCCACCATCACCGGCACCCTCGCGCCATCACACCACACACCGTGGATGGAGGCGATGGACGATTCGCTGGAGGCCTTCCTGCACGGGTCGCGGGAGCTGGAGGAGCAGCCGCAGGTTCGGCAGGACGCAGTTCCCGCAGAAACGATGCGCCGAAGCGCCTGACCGGGCCCCGCTAGAGGATCTGCCCCATGCGCTGTTTCAGCGCCTGGGCCTGGCGCCGGCTGACGCCCACCTGGCTGCCGTCGGGCAGGGTGGCGATCGAGCCGGTGCCCACGTCCGGCTCGATCGACACGATCGCGTCCAGGCGCAGGATGTCGCTGCGGCTGACCCGGAAGAACCAGTTCGGATCGAGCCGCTGTTCGATCCGGT
>JBQDAV010000008.1:9464-78244 GCA_052090405.1 Luteimonas sp. | reverse complement strand
GCGCGCCAGCTGCCGGACAAGTCGGTGAGCCTGCTCGACACCGCCTGCGCGCGGGTGGCGGTGAGCCTGCACGCGACCCCGGCCGAGGTGGATGACAGCCTGCGCCGGATCGAATCACTGGAAACCGAACTGGCGATCATCGCCCGCGAACAGGCCATCGGTATTCCCGTGGTCGAGCGCGAGGCCGAATGCCGCGCCGCACTGGTGGCCGAACAGGAACGCCAGGCCGACCTGCAGCAGCGCTGGGAGTCGGAGAAGGCGCTGGTGGATGAGCTGCTTTCGCTGCGCAGCAGGCTGCACGGCGCCGGTGCGCCCATCGAGGGCACCGGCAGCGACCTGGAAGCGGCTGCCGAAGAGGAGGCGGCCATTGAGGCCGACGGCGTTGAAGACACGCCTGGCATGGATCCGGACGCGCGCGCGCAGCTGCTCGAGCGGCTGCAGCAGGTGCAGGTGGAGTTGGCCGAACTGCAGGGCGAGGATCCGCTGATCCTGCCCACCGTGGACTACCAGGCCGTGGCCTCGGTGGTGGCCGACTGGACCGGCATCCCGGTCGGCCGCATGGCCCGCAACGAGATCGAGACCGTGCTGCGCCTGCCGGAGCTGCTCGGCCGGCGCGTGATCGGCCAGGACCACGCCATGGAAATGATTGCCCGGCGCATCCAGACCAGCCGCGCCGGCATCGACAATCCCTCCAAGCCGATTGGCGTGTTCATGCTCGCCGGCACCTCCGGCGTGGGCAAGACCGAGACCGCGCTGGCCCTGGCCGAAGCCCTGTACGGCGGCGAGCAGAACCTGGTCACCATCAACATGAGCGAATACCAGGAAGCGCATACCGTGTCTTCGCTCAAGGGCGCACCGCCTGGCTACGTCGGCTACGGCGAGGGCGGCGTGTTGACCGAGGCGGTGCGGCGCAAGCCGTACTCGGTCGTGCTGCTGGACGAGGTGGAGAAGGCCCATCCGGACGTGCACGAACTGTTCTTCCAGGTCTTCGACAAGGGCGCCATGGAAGACGGCGAGGGCAGGAAGATCGACTTCCGCAACACCTTGATCCTGCTCACCACGAACGCCGGCACCGACGTGATCTCCAGCCTGTGCGCCGACCCCGAGCTGATGCCGGACCCGGAAGGCATGGGCAAGGCACTGCGCGACCCGCTGCTGAAGATCTTCCCGCCGGCGCTGCTGGGCAGGTTGGTGACGATCCCGTACTACCCATTGAGCGACGAAATGCTGGGCAAGATCGTCGTACTGCAGCTCGACCGCATCAAGAAGCGGGTGGAGGCCAGGTACAGGATCCCGTTCGAGTACGACGAAGACGTAGTGAAGCTGGTGGTCAGCCGCTGCACCGAAAGCGAATCGGGCGGGCGGATGATCGACGCGATCCTGACCAACACCATGCTTCCGGAAATCAGCAAGGAGTTCCTGGGAAGGATGGTTGGTGGAGTGGATGTGGCGCGTGTGCGGGTCACGGTGACGGCGACCGGGTTCGATTACGACTTTGACTGAGCGGTCGATGCGCGAAGTTGACGTTGTCAACTGCGGCTGGACGCAAGTCTTCCCTGCTGCCCGGCATAGTTGGAAATGGAGTTCCTCCCCGGGACAAAAAAGGCTCTAAATTCAAAGAGGGTGAGTACATGACAACGAAGATATTGATGAGCTTCGCCATGGCAAACCACGGTTCGACGTTTTCCCATTGGCTGCGCAACGAGTTGATGAAGACGTATGGCCTGTACTCGGTTGATTCGGTATACGTCGATTCGATAGTGGCCAGATCGATCGGTGGTGACGTAGATGTAGCGCCAGACAAGCGCCTGCATATGAAATCGCCAACCGGGGCTTTCCCGATCGGCGCCATGCGAGATGACTGGAATGCCCTGTACACGACGGCCATGCGATCTGCGGAAGTAATGCTGTTCTGCTACACCAAAGAATTCGAGGCGAGCGATTGGTGTCGCCTCGAGTGGACGCAGTTTCTTCTTGAGAAGAGCAGGCGTGGAAAAGGCACGCCGTTGCGGGGCGTCATACTTGAATTCAAGAAGTGCGAACTGTTCGGTAGCGTCGATGAAAGCATTTCCAAAGTGATCGTGAAGAAGACGGATGGCGGTGGCCGGGGTATGGCTTGGGATCGTGGGGACTACGTGCTCGACGATTCCGACTACGTCCAGGTCGTCGAAGCGATCGGCGATCTGGGCCGATGACGAAGCGCAGGGCGAATAAAGGAGTCGATCAGTGCCGTCTTTGCAGTCGGCTTTATCTGGATCTTGTGACTAATAGGGGGTGGTTATGAATGCTGCCGTTTTTTGGGGTTTCAAAAGGGGTGCTCTGGCAATATCACGAAGCAACTTCAGAAAGTTCGTGGAAGGGTCACGATTTGCTGGGCGTCCGAATAGCCAGGGGGGGGAGCTGTTCATAACGGATTCCTCCGAGCTGCTCAAAGTAGTGGATGGTTACAAGGGTGATTTGCCCAGGCATATGGAGCAGAGGCTGGGGTTGGATAAGGGAAGTTTAGGCAAGGATCCGATGCTCGGATTCGTATATGAAGTGGGCCTCCACAATCCGAGGGCGCCTAGTTCGAATAACCTCGGGGCGAATAAACATTTTGTTCCCGGCGGAAAGACGTCAGGTGGGCTTCCGGAAGGGGTGGTTGATCGCATCTCAATTGACACAAAGATTTACATGCCCTCGGATCAGGAGGGCCTTGTGGAGGCCGCGGATATCAGGTTCTTCGGTGCTGAAGAATTCCGGAGAGTGAAGGGTCTGGCCAGGTATTTGATGAACAACATGCTGCACTCCGTCAAGGAGTAGTTGTGGTGATGGGCTCTCGTGAGGCTTCGAGCGGGCCAACAGCGAGACAGGAGGGGTCGCCGGCCGCGTCGTCCGGGGAGGTGGGGTGTCGTGACGATACGTGCGATGCTCCCGATATTGGAGATGGCCAATCCGGTTGGACGGGTCTGCGCAAGTCGGCGGAAAGCCCGGGTGACGGGGCGGAGAACCCGTGCTTGGGTGAATTCAAAGCCGACCGCAACCTTCTGGGTGCGTGGCTACCTGGAACTGGAAACCATGTTGAATCGTGAGACCTGGCAGAGGCTGAAGACGTTGTTCGACAACGCCGCCGCACTGCCTGTCGGTGAGCAGGAGGCGTTCGCCCGGACCCACGCTTCCGATGATCCAGAGTTGCTGGACGAGTTGCTGTCGATGTTGGATTCGCAGGCTGGCGCAACCCGGGTGCTGGCCGCGCCGATGCGGTTGGCCGCCGAGGCGATGGTGCCCGGGGGCGCACCGGAGCTGCCCGCCGGCACGCGGTTCGGGCCCTGGGCAACGCGCAGCCTGCTGGGTGCGGGAGGCATGGGCCAGGTGTACCTGGGTTGCCGGGCCGACGGCGCGTACGAGCGCGAGGTGGCGATCAAGCTGATGGGCGCTGGCGCCCTGGATATGCATCACCGGGTGCTGTTCGACCACGAGTGCCGGGTGCTGGCGCGCATGGAGCATCCGGCCATCGCCCAGATCCACGACGCGGGCGCCGGCGATGAAGGTCGTCCCTACCTGGTCATGGAATACATCCGCGGCGAGCCGATCGACCGCTGGTGCGATCACCATCGGCTGTCGATGCGCGCGCGGGTGGAGCTGCTGGCCACCGTCTGCGAGGGCGTGCTGCACGCGCACCAGAAGGGCGTGATCCACCGCGACCTCAAGCCGTCCAACGTGCTGGTGAGCGACGTGGACGGCCAGGCGGCGCCCAAGATCATTGATTTCGGGATCGCATTGCACGGCCCCAACGCGGACGATGCGACCGGGAGCGGTGGCACGCCCGGCTACGCCAGCCCCGAGCAGATGGGCGGGTGTACGGACGTGGACGTGCGGACCGACGTGTACTCGCTGGGTGCGCTGCTGTACGCGTTGGCATGTGGAAGCGCGCCGCGCCGCGATGAAGGCCAGCCGCTACGGGCGCCGTCAGCGGTCCTGCGCGCGCTGCCTCCCCGTGAATTGGCCGCGCGAGCCGCCGCCCGCAATACCACCCCGCGCCGTCTGCTGCGTGAGCTGGAAGACGGGCTGGACGCGGTGGCCCTGAAGGCGCTGCAGGCGGACCGACAGGCACGCTACGCATCCGCCAGCACCCTGCTGGAGGACCTGGGGCGCTGGCTCGCCCACTATCGCCCGTCGGCGCTGGAGGGTGGGCGCCTGGTCGGCTTGCGCAAGCTGGTGCACCGCAACCGGCTCGCGTTCGCGGCCGGGTCGGTGGTGGTGGTGGCGTTGGTGGCTGCGCTTGTCACGGTTTCCTGGTCGCTGGGCGAGGCGAGACGGGAGGAGCAGCGCGCCCGGGTCACCGCCGACTTCCTCCGGTCGATGCTCCGGAGCGTGGATTCCGACATCGCGGCGGGGCTGGACAAGACGCTGATGCTGCGCGTGCTGGAAGAGGCGTCCGTGCGTGCGACACGCGAACTGTCGGTCCGTCCCGACGTGCTGGCCGACATGGAGATGACGATCGGCGGCAGCATGCTCAGCCTCGGCGAGTACCCCCGCGCCGTGGAACACCTGGAAAACGTACGCCGCATCGCAGCCGACCATCCGCGCCAACTGCGGGAAAAGGATCTGGAGGCGATTCAGGCCCTCGGCCAGGCACTGGTATCGGCGGGGCGGTTCGAGCGCGCCGAAGCGGTATTGCGCGAAGGCATCCCAGCGGCGCGCCGGCAACAGGGCGCCGATTCGATCCTGGCCTACGACATGCAGTCCCGGTTGGCCTGGGTGCTGCGCGACCAGGGGCGCATGGGCGAGGCGCTGGTCGAAAGTACCGCTGCGTTCGAAGCGCTGTCGCGCCTGCTGCCGCCGGACGCGGAGTACCTGGTGGATGCCGGGGGGCGCCATGTCGTTGTCCTGGGCACGCTCGGGCACTACGACGAAGCCATCGCATTGATACGGCGCCTGATCGACCTGCGCACCGCGGAGCTCGGTCCGGACCATACGCTCACCCTGGTCCTTCGCAACAGCCTGGCCGTGTTCCTGACGGAACGGGGAGATTCCGCCGCTGCCGAGACCGAGATGCACGCGTTGCTGGAGGCAAACCTCCGCCTGCACGGCGCGGACAGCGAGTACACCCTGATCGCACACCTGAACCTTGCGACGGCAAAGCAGCGGCAGGGCAAGGTGGCCGAGGCCGGACCGCATTACCGCAAGGCCATGGACGGCTTGCTTGCGCTGCATGGGCCCGACCATCACTACGGCATCCTGTCCCGGCATCTTCACGCCGACTGGCTGCTTGAGGACGGCCAGGTACAACATGCATTCGAAGAACAGGAGAACCTGCTTGGCATCGCCAGGCGCAGCCTGGGTGAATCGCACCCGGTGACCGCGCAGGTGCTGCGTGGGCTGGCAGCGGCGGAACTCGCCCTTGGCAGGTTGGCGGATGCGCACCGCCATGCCGTGCGAGCCGTGGAGATCAAGCGCGGGATTTACGGCGATGAGGCCCCCGGCCCGCTGCGGGAGTTCCTCGAGACGCTTTCACGGGTAGAAGCTGCCGGTGGCCCGGGCAGCAACGAAACCGGGCTGCCGTGATGCTGGGCCGCGAGCGCTGGCAAAGGCTGAGGGCGTTGTTTGACAGCGCCGTGGCGCTACCTGCCGCCGAGCAGGAGGCCTTTGCGCGCGCCCAGGCGGCGGACGATCCGGAGTTGCTGGAAGAACTGCTTTCAATGCTGCAGTCGCAGTTTGGCGCCACCCGGCGCCTGAGCGCGCCGATGCGGGTGGCCGCCGAGGCGATCGCCCCCGGGCAGGCGCCGGAACTGCCGGCCGGCACCCGGTTTGGCCCATGGGCCACCCGCAGCCTGATCGGCGCCGGGGGCATGGGCCAGGTGTACCTGGGCTGCCGGGCCGACGGTGCGTACGAGCGCGAGGTGGCGATCAAGCTGATGGGCGTCGGCGCGCTCGACCTGCGCCACCGGGTGTTGTTCGACCACGAATGCAGGGTGCTGGCGCGCATGGAGCATCCGGCCATTGCCCACATCCACGATGCCGGTGCCGACGGCGATGGCCGCCCGTACCTGGTGATGGAGTACATCCGCGGCGAGCCGATCGACCGCTGGTGCGACCACCACGCGTTGTCGATGCGGGCGCGCGTGGAACTGCTGGCCACTGTCTGCGAGGGCGTGCTGCACGCGCACCAGAAGGGCGTGATCCACCGCGACCTCAAGCCGTCGAACGTGCTGGTGAGCAGCGTGGACGGCGTGGCGACGCCGAAGATCATCGATTTCGGCATTGCCCTGCATGGATCCGGGCAGGGCGGGGTGACGGACAGCGGCGGGACAGTGGGCTATGCCAGCCCGGAACAGATGGGCGGCGGTGGGGACGTGGATGTCCGCACCGACGTCTACTCGCTGGGCGCGCTGCTCCACGTGCTGGCGTGCTCAAGCAAGCCGGAAACGGTCGAAGGTGAACTGTCGGCCGCGCCGTCCAGGGTCCTGCGCAGCCTGCCGCAGGCGGAGCGTGCGGCATCCGCGGCGGCGCGAGGCACGACCCCGCGTCGGCTGCTGGGTGAACTGGAAGACGGGCTGGACGCCATCGTGGCCAAGGCGCTGCAGCCAGGTCGCGGTGAGCGCTACCCGTCGGTCAGCGTACTGCTGGAAGACCTGAAGCGCTGGCTGACGCATTATCCGCCGCGGGCAGGGGGCCGCCGGCGGCTGCTGGCCGCACGCAAGTTCTTGCGCAGGCATCGCCTGCCGGTGGCGGCGGGGGCCATGGTATCCGCCTGCGTGCTGGCCGGACTGCTCGCGTCGCTGTCAGCGCTTTCGGAGGCGCGCCGGCAGGAGCGGATTGCCAGCGAGCGGCAGTGGCAGTTGGGGCGGATCGCGGATTTCCAGCAGCAGATGCTGGAAAGCGTGGACATTGATGCGATGGGCCATGCGATGGTCGAAGCCAACGTGCAGGCGCTGGTGCGCGCGGGTGGCGATGAGCCAGATGCCACCGGTGGCGGAGATTTTTCCGGGGCGGCGGCCCGGATTCCGGCGTCGGATATCGCCCGCGACCTGCTGCACCGCTATGTCGTGTCGCATGCGTTGGACCGATTGCAGCAGGACTTCGCCGATGCGCCGATGCTGGCCGACGATCTGCGTCATTCGCTGGCACGCGTGCTCATCTCCATTGGCAGTTATCCGGGCGCGGCGAAGGAGCTGCGCGCTGTCCTGGCGAACATCGATCCGGCGCGGGCTGGCGCCATCCCGCGCCTGCTAGCGGTCAAGGCCGACCTGGCCGAAGCGCTCGGCCAGCAGGGCGAGTATGCACAGGCGCAGGAGGTGCTGGACGGCGCGATGGAGCATCTCCAGCAGATTGTGCACACCGACCCGGCCCGGTTGCAGGTGGAAAGCGTGTATGCGCGGACCATGACTGCACAGGGCCGGCTGGTCGAGGCCCTGGCACGGCAGGAAGCGCTGGAAACAGCCTGGTCGCAGCGGCTTGGGCGGGATGATCCGCGCCTGCTCGAGCTGCGCCTGGACCTGGTCAACACCTTGACGCGGCTGACCCGCCGGCAGGAAGCGCGCGAGCGGATGGAAGCGCTGCTGCCGGAGTATCGAAGCGCGTTTGGCGAAGACTCGCCGCGTGCGCAGGCGGCCACGCTGGTGCTGGCCGACCTGCTCAATACCTTCAACGAGTACGAACGTTCCCAGGCGCTTGCCATGGAGGTGGCCCGCCAGCGGGAGCGTGGTCTTGGCAGGGAGCATCCGGAAACCCTGCGGGCCCGGGCGCTGGAGGGCGCCAACCGGGTCCGTCTTGCCCAGGCCGAACCGGAGTTCGGGCATGCGGAGGGCTTCATGCGGGAGTTGCTGGACCGGCAGGAGCGCGTGCTTGGTCATGACCATCCGGATACGCTTGCCTCGCGTTCGGAACTGGTGCGGCTGCTGGCCAAGCAGGACGAGCCACACAAGCTGCAGCGTGCCATCGACCTGCAGCGGCAAGTGCTGGCGTCGAGGGCGCGTACGCTGGGCGAAACGCATCCGGAGACCATCTTTGCGCAGGGTGGATTGGCCAGCCTGATGTCATACGTTGGGCCCTATGACGAGGCGAGGGCAATTGCGTATGCCGCGTTGGAGAGTTACGGACGTGCTTTTCCGGACGATTACCGCATGATCTCGGCCACCTGGGACGTGATCGGCCGCATCGAAGTAGGCGCCGGTCGCAGCCCCCAGGCCCGCGATGCCCATGCCACGGCCTTGCGGCTGCGGGTCGACAATGCCGGGCCGCTGGATGCGCATACCATCGAGAGCGCGTCACGGCTGTACGTGGTGCTGCACGGCCTGGGCGACGATGCAGCGATGAAGGAGGTCAGGGCGCGCTACCTGGAACCGGTGGTTGCGCTCGACCCAGCGGGATTGAACGCGTCGATGCTGGATATCCGGGAATCAGCGCGGCTGGCGTTGCAGGGCCGGCCCGAATCGGACAAGCGCCGGGACGCGGAAGACGGCGGTTCCTGAGCGAAGTCGCCGCAAGATGCAGCAGCCGGCCTGGTTGCTTTCGCAGCGATCACCGGGCGTGAGACAAACCGTCGGGCGTGTTCCGGCGTTGCGCGCAACGATGGCCGCATGCTGCCCGCCGCGCGCCTGACCGACATGCATACCTGCCCCATGTGGACCGGACCGGTGCCACACTCGGGTGGCCCGATCACGGCGCCGGGCGCGCCGACGGTGCTGGTGGGCAATCTGCCCGCCGCGCGCATCAGCGACATGGTCACCTGCGTCGGCCCGCCGGATACGATTGTTTCCGGCGTGCCCAACATCCTCATCATGGGGCTGCCCGCCGCGCGCATCACCGACCTGACCGCGCATGGCGGAGTGATCGTCGCGGGCTTTCCCAAGGTGCTGTATGGCGGCTCCGCGCCGCCGCCGCCTCCGCCCCCGCCGCCGCCGCCGGACGACATGACCGCGGACGAAATCGCCTTCATGAAGGCCGGGAATTCGGCGGATGACCTCAAGCGCCGCCGCGCGGAAGAGGCGGCCAAGGAATGAGGGCGGCCCGTACAACAGCAGCCGGCATGCGCGGGGGCAGTGCGGCGGTACCGCGGCCGGCCAGCCGCCCGGCGCGCTGGCTGCAGCAGGCGATGCGGGCGCACCAGGAGGGGAGGCTGGATGCCGCGGAGGGCCTGTACCGGCGAATCCTGGCACTGCATGCCTCGCCCGACGCGCTGCATTACTACGGCGTGCTCCAGCACGGTCGCGGCCGCAGCGAGGAGGCGGTGGCCCTGATCGAAAAGGCGCTGGCGCAGGTGCCGCAGTATCCCGATGCGCACAACAACCTGGGCAACGTGCACAAGGAGTGCGGTCGGCTCGAAGATGCCGAAGCGTGCTATCGCCGCGCGCTCCAGTGCGATCCCGGCCACCACAACGCGCTCTGCAACCTCGCGGTGGTGCTGGAGGCGCAGGCGCGTCTGGACGAGGCGTTCGAGTGCCACGGGCGGCTGGCCACGCAGGCGCCGGATTTTGCCCACGGCCGTCACATGATGGGCCTGTTCCTGCGCACCCACGCCGAGCACCGGGAGCACGTGGAGCAGGCCGCAGGGTGCTTTGCCGACGCCAGCCGCCTGGACCCGCGCAACGTCCGCGCGCTGGAGGCGCTGGGGGTGACGCTGTATTTCCTCGGGCGCCAGGAGGAAGCCGCCGATGTCCATCGCGAGTGGCTGCGGCGGGAACCGGACAACCCGATCCCGCGGCACATGCTGGCCGCCTGCGGCGGCGCCCAGGCACCGCCGCGCGCCGCGGACAACTACGTACGCGACCTGTTCGACGGGTTTGCCGCCAGCTTCGACGAGCAACTCGTCGGCAACCTCGATTACCGCGCGCCGCAGCTGCTTGCCGACGCGCTGGCGGCCGAGCCGGAAACCGGCATGCAGGTGCTGGACGCCGGCTGTGGCACCGGCCTGTGCGGACCGCTGCTCCGCGACCAGGCGCGGACCCTGGTGGGCGTGGACCTGTCGCAGGGCATGGTGACTGCGGCGCGCAGGCGCGGCGGCTACGACCGCCTGGTGGTGGGGGAGCTCACCGCGTTCATCGAAGCGGATGAAGCGGCCTGGGACGTGATCGTCTCCGCCGACACGCTGGTGTATTTCGGCGACCTGCAAGCAGTGGTGTCGGCGTCGTGGCGCGCGCTGCGCCCGCGCGGCCGGCTGGCATTCACCGTGGAAGCGCTGGTGACCGACGGCGACCACGTGGAGCTTGGCGCCAGCGGCCGCTACCGGCATTCGCGTGCGCACCTGGAGCGGGTGCTGGCCCGCGCCGGTTTCATGTGCCCGCGGATCGATGCCGCCGACCTGCGCAGGGAAGCGGGCGAAGCCGTGCGTGGGTGGGTAGTGGTGGCGCGGCGTGATTGACGCTTGGTCGCGCCGTGCGAAGCGGGTGAGACGAAACGTCGCCCTCGCCCCGAAGCCCTGTGTGAGCATGGGGACAAGACCGGCACGGGGTGCCAGGACGGACTGATGGCACGCAACTTCACGCTGCACTCGGCTCGGGGCGACCAGCTGCTGTTTGCATCCATGGATGCAACCGAGCGGCTGGGCGAGCTGTTCCGGTTCCGGCTGCGCATGCTTGGCAAGGATGCGCATGTCGACCTGCAGCGGCTGCTCGGCACGCCGATGGCGGTGCACATGCAGATGCCGGACGGGTACCAGCGCTGGTTCCACGGCATGGTCGCGGAAATCGAACAGACCGGCTTTGTCACCATCGACAAGGTTGCCTACGCCGAATATTCGGCAACCCTGGTGCCCCGGCCCTGGCTGCTGACGCAGCGCAATGACTGCCGCATCTTCAGCAACCAGACCGTGCCCGAGATCGTGCGCACGCTGTTGAACGAGGCCGGCTACAGCGACGTGAAGCTGAGCCTGGGCGGCAACTATCCCAAGCGCGAGTACTGCGTGCAGTACCGCGAGGACAGCTTCAACTTCATCAGCCGCCTGCTGGAGCAGGAAGGCATCTATTACTTCTTCCGCCACGACAAGGACCGGCACACCATGGTCCTGGGCGACGGGTTGGGTGCGCATGCGCGCGATCCCACGTTCGGAACCCTGCCGTACATGCCGCCCGCCCAGCAGCGCACGCGCAGCCTGCCCGCGGTGGGCGAGTGGGAAGCGGCGCGCGCGGTCCACACCACCACCCACAGCCTGACCGACTACGACCCGCTGCGCCCGCGTGCCTCGCTGGCCGTGAGCGGGGAATGCGGCCAGCACGACCTGCACCAGGTCGGCGGGCTGGAGGCGTTCGATTATCCCGGCCGCCACGTCGAGACCGCCGACGGCGAGCGCTACGCCCAGGTGCGCGCGGAGGCGCACAACGTCGAACGGTCGTGTTACCGGGGGCGCACCTATGCATCGGGAATGTCGGTCGGCGCCCTGTTCGAACTGAAGGACTTCCCGCGCCGGGAATGGAACCGCGAGTACCTGGTGATCGGTACCTCCCTGCGGCTGGAGGAATCCGAATACGCGTCCGGGCAGGGGGGCGGCGGGGAGCCGTTCGACTGCAGGTTCGAGGCGATCGAAAGCGGGTTGCCGTTCCGCAGCGTGGCGCGTGCGCGCCGGCCGCTGGTCGCCGGGCTGCAGACCGCGACGGTGGCCGGGGACACGGACGAGGACATCAACGTCGACGAGTACGGGCGCATCCGGGTGGTCTTCCACTGGAATGTCGCCGGCCGCAAGGGGGATGACGTGTCCTGCCCGGTGCGCGTGGCCTCGTCCTGGGCGGGCAAGGGCTGGGGCGCGGTGAACATCCCGCGGGTGGGGCACGAGGTGGTGGTGAGCTTCCTGGAGGGCGACCCGGACCGGCCGCTGGTCATCGGCAGCGTCTACAACGCCGACCACATGCCGCCCTGGAAGCTGCCGGACAACCGCACCTGGAGCGGCATCAGGAGTCGCAGCCACCTCGGCGGCGGAGAGGATTTCAACGAGATCCGCTTCGAGGACAAGAAGGGCAGCGAGGCGCTGTGCCTGCACGCGCAGAAGGACATGCGCGAAACGGTGGAGCATGACCACTTCGTGACCGTCGACAACGACGAGACGCTGGAGGTCAGGAACGACCAGGCCGAAAAGATCGGCAACGACCGCAACCAGGACGTGGGCAACAACGACACCACCAAGGTGGGGAAGAAATTCAGGATCGACGCCGGTAGCGAGATCGAGCTGGTGACCGGCCAGTCGAGCATCGTGATGAAGAGCTCGGGCGAGATCACCATCAAGGGCACCAACATCACCATCAAGGGCCAGCAGTCGGTGAAGGCCGAGGGCGGGATGGAGGTGGACCTCAAAGCGGGCGTCAAGATGAACATCAAGTCGGACGCGATGCTGGCGGCGGAGGGCGGTGCCAAGGCCGACCTCAAGGCGCCGATGCTGACGCTGACCGGGCAGGGCATCGCCCAGCTCGGCGGCGGGCTGATCAAGATCGGATGAGGAGGACGGCATGAGCGCTGTGATGCGGGCCTGCCAGGAGATGCAAACTCCTGTCGAAGCGTGTGCGCTGCTGTCGCCGGCGATGTCGCCGCACGCGGCGGTGAGCGCCCTGGTCGAGGCCGGCCAAATCCGGGAAGCGTTGAAGCTGCTCACCTACCTGCTGCCCAGGCGCTACGTGGTGGCCTGGCTGTGCCAGTGCGCGCGCGGCGAGGCACTGGACGACGAAGACCGGGCCGGCGCGGCGCTGGCCGAGCAGTGGGTGCGCGACCCGAGCGAGCGCAACCGGCGCGCGGCCTACGAATTCGCCAATGCCGGCGGCTATGAATCGATCGGTGCCTGGATGGCGGCCGCGGCCGGCTGGTCCGGCGGAAGCCTGGCGCCCGCCGACCAGGAGGCCCCGGTGCCGCCCACGCCGGACCTGACGGCGCGCGCGGCGGTGGCGGCGGTCAACCTGCTGGCCGCGCACGATGCCGATAACTTCGAAGCGCGGCGCGCCGCCTTCGCCGGCAATGCGCTTGCGCTGCTCGGCGACCAGACAATCGAATCGCGAGGATGATGCAGATGTCCACACCGCAGACGCTGGTTCTCCGGCTTGCCGGCTCGCAGCCGCCGCCCGGGGCGCGGGCCCGGATGGAGTTCGCGCAGCGCGGCGGCAGCATTGGCCGCGCCGACGACAGCGACTGGGTGCTGGCCGCGCCCGGCATTTCGCGCACCCACGCGATGGTGCGCTGGCTCAACGGCATGTTCTTCATCGAGGACCGCAGCACCAACGGCATGCTGCACAACGGCGCGCCGATGACGCGCGGCGAGCCGGCCGCGCTGGGCGACGGCGACCGGCTGCAGATGGACACGTTCGAGATCGAGGTGAGCCTGCGTGCGGCCGAGGCCGCGTCGCCACCGGCCGCCGGGTGCGGCGAGCCGGAAACGGACCGGACCACGGTGGCGGCCGGGCCTGCGCCGTTGGTGGGGTCGATGGACCCGGCGCCTTCCCCGCAGTCCGTCACCGACGACCTGCTGGCCGACATCGGCCTTGGCGCCGGCGGTTCGCTGGATCCGCTGGACCTGCTCGGGCCGGCGCCAGCGCCGCCGACGCAGGACCAGGCGCCGGACGCGGGGAACTGGAACCACACTCCGGCATCGGCCGATCACTTCCAGCCGCCGCGCCCGCCCGCCGGCGGGGTGCAGTTGCCGGAAGAGTGGGACCTGACCGGGTTCGACGCGCCAGCGCCGCCGCCGGTCGCGTCGACCGCGCCGGATCCGGTGCCCGCTCCGGAGCCTGTCTCCGCGCAACCGGCCTCCCAGCCGCCGCCCTCCCGGCCCCCGGCGGCCGACGCACCCGCTTCCGCGCCCGCGCGCCAGCCGACCGCGCTGTCGCCGGAAACGGCCGAGATCTTCGAGATCGTGGTCGACGGGGTGATGGAGGTGCTGCGCGCCCGCGCCGAGATCAAGAACACCTTCCGGCTGCCGGTGACCATCGTGCAGCGCAGCGAGAACAACCCGCTCAAGTTCGCCGCCACGCCGGCCGAGGCGATCGACCGGATCATGGGCGCGGACAACGCAGCCTTCCTGTCCGGCGCCGATGCCTTCGAGGACGCCTTTGACGACATCCGCTGCCACCAGATGGCGATGCTGGCCGGCATGCGCGCCGCGTTCGAGTCGCTGCTGTTTCACTTCAACCCGGACCGGATGGAGCAGGAACTCGACAGCTCCGGAAAGCGCTCGCCGTTCTCCGGCAAGGGCCGCTACTGGGAGCGCTACCGCGAGAACTTCGCCAATGCGGTGAAGGATCCGGACGAAAGCTTCCGGCGGATGTTTGGCGACGAGTTCGCGCGCGCGTACGAAGCGCAGCTTGCGCGACTGAAGTCCGCGCGCAAGGGACAGCGCCACTGAGACGAAATGACGGGTTCGCACGCTGGGCAGCGCCGACAATCCCCGGCGTTGCCGCGCCGTGCGCCGGCAGCCGCTGATGCAGACGGAGTGGCGCAAGGGGATGACCCAGAACAGCAAGATCGTATGGAGCGAAGGCCTGTTCCTCAGGCCCCAGCACATGCAGCAGCACGAGCGCTACGTGGAGCGCTTCGTGAACCTGCGTGCCGGCGATCTGCGGCCGTTCGCCTGGGGCTTTTCGGAGCTGGAGCTGGAAACCGACCTGCTTGCGGTCGGCAGTCTGGGCATCCGTCGCGCGCGCGGGGTGTTTCCCGATGGCACGCCGTTCTCGATGCCCGACGATGATCCGCTGCCGCCGCCGCTGGAAGTGGACGCCGGCTGCCGCGACCAGGTGATCTACCTGACCCTGCCGCTGCGCACGCCGTCGCAGCCCGACAGCGCCTGGCCGGAAGCGTCGGGCGACGGGCTGTTCCGCTATCGGGTGCGCGAGACCGAGGTGGTTGACGCGTCCGGCAGCACGGAAGGATCGGTACTGCTGGAAGTGGGCGGCATGAGCGCCCGGCTGCTGCCGCAGTCGCAGCCGCTGGAGGGGCTGACCCGGATCCCGGTGGCGCGCGTGGTCGAGCGCCGCTCCGACAACCGGATCGTGCTGGACGACGCCTTCATCCCGACCACGCAGACCTCACGCGCGGCGCCGCGGCTGTCCACCTTCCTGGTGGAGCTGCTGGGCCTGCTGCACCAGCGCGGCGAGGCGCTGGCCGGACGGGTGGCGCTGACCGACCGCGGCGGCAGCGCCGAGATCGCCGACTTCCTGCTGCTGCAGGCGGTCAACCGCTGGCAGCCGCTGGTGGCGCACTGGTCCGAATCGCAGTCGCCGCATCCCGAATCCCTGTACGCCTCACTGGTGTCCATGGCCGGCGAACTGGCCACCTTCACCGCCCCGGGCAAGCGCCTGGCGGCACTGCCGCCGTACCGGCACGACGCCCAGCAGGAGAGCTTCGAGCCGGTGATCGCGGCGCTGCGCGGCAGCCTGAGCGCGGTGCTGGAGCAGAACGCCACGGCAATCCCTGTGCAGCGGCGCAAGTTCGGCGTCTGGGTGGCGACGGTGCCGGACCTGGGCCTGCTGGACAGCGCCGCCTTCGTGCTGGCCGGCAAGGCCGACATGCCGTCCGAAGAACTGCGCCGGCAGCTTCCCGGCCAGGCCAAGATCGGGCCGGTCGAGAAGATCCGCGACCTGGTCAACCTGCAGCTTCCCGGTGTGGCGATCAAGGCGATGCCGGTGGCGCCGCGGCAGATTCCGTACCACTCCGGCTACCTGTACTTCGAATTCGACAAGCAGTCGCCGCTGTGGCGCGAGCTGAAGACCTCGGGCGGGATTGCCTTCCACTTCGGCGGCGAAATGGCGGGCCTGGACCTGCAGCTCTGGGCGATCAGGGGGTAGTTGGATGAATCCCGGCGGACCAGGCGCGTACGACCCGGGCGACGATGCCACCATCGTCCGCCCCAGCCAGGCGGCTGCCGCGCCTGCGCCGGGCCATGCGTCTCCTGCACCGCCCCCGCAACGCAGGCGCGCATCCGACCGGGGCGCGTCGCGCCAGGATCCGCGCGCGGAGATCAGCGAGTTTCTGGGGCGCGGGCTGAACCCGCTGATGCAGGCCGCCAGCCCGCTGCTGCTGCTGGGCGTGCAGCTTCGCCACAGCACCTCGATGAGCGACCCGGCGCGGCTGCGCGAGCAGGTGATGGTGCAGGTGCGCAAGTTCGAGAACCGGGCGAACGAGGCCGGGGTGGAAGCGGCGACGGTCGCCGCGGCCCGCTACGTGCTGTGCGCGACCCTGGACGAGGCCGTGCTCAACTCGCCCTGGAGCGAGCAGAGCGGCTGGTCGGAGAAAACCCTGCTGGTCGCTTTCCACGGTGAATCCTACGGCGGGGCGAAGTTCTTCCAGATCCTCGACCGGCTGTGCCAGGACGTGCCGCGGCACATCGACCTGATCGAGCTGATGTACATCTGCCTGGCGCTGGGGTTCTCGGGCCGCTACCAGATCGAGGCGGGCGGGCGGGCACGCCTGGCCGAGATCCAGGACGATTTGTACCGGCACATCCGCGCCCGGCGCGGGGCCGCCGCCGCGGAGCTGGCGCCGCACTGGCGCGGCATCCAGGACCGCCGCAGCCGCCTGACCCGGTACGTGCCGGTGTGGGTGGCCGCCGTGGCCGCGGTGTGCGTGCTGGCGTTCGCCTTCCTGTGGCTGCAGTCCCGGCTCAACGTGCTGTCCTCGCCGATCAGCGCGCAGGCCGCGCGCATCGGCCTGGAAACCGCGGTGCCGCCGGGCGATGCGCCGCGCGCGGCCGCGGGACTGCGCCTGAAGCAGCTGCTGTCTGCGGAAGAGCAGGCGGGGCTGCTGGACGTGGAGGAGCAGGCCAGCGGCCAGGCGCGGGTGCGTCTGAACGCCGCCACCATGTTCCCTTCGGCCGGAGCCGACGTGCAGCCCGACCAGGCGCCGCTGCTGGGCCGGGTGGGCGATGCGCTGGAGCAGCTGCCGGGTCGGGTGATCGTGGTCGGGCACACCGACGACCAGCCGCTGCGCTCGCTCAGGTTCAAGGACAACTATGAGCTCTCGACCGCGCGCGCGCGGTCGGTGGCCGGCGCGCTGCAGGCGCGGATCAGCGACCCGGGCCGGATCGAGATCGTCGGCGCCGGTTCCTCGCAGCCGATTGCGCTGCCGGCGGAGCTGCCGGAGAACCGGATGCGCAACCGCCGCGTCGAAATCCTGTTCCAGCCGGGGGACTGACCGCGTGATGTCGAAGCTGCTGCACCTGCTGAAGTCGCCCTGGACCATCGCCCTGATCGGGATCGGGCTGTTGTCGATCCTGGTCTGGGTGGCTGGGCCATACCTGGCATTCGCCGGGCGCGAGCCGTTCGCAGGCGCGGTGGCACGCCTGCTGGTGATCGTGCTCATGGTCGCGGTCTGGGGCACCTGCCTGCTGGTGGCGATCCTGCGCGAGCGCAGCAAGTCAAAGCGCATCGGCGGCGAGATCGCGGCGCAGGACGGTGGTGCGGAAGATGCCGACGCCGCCGGGCACGAGCGCGCGCTGCTGGAGTCGCGCTTCCGCGAGGCGGTGAAGATGCTGCGCAAGCGGCGCGGCGCCGGCAGCCTGTACAAGCTGCCCTGGTACATGGTCATCGGCCCGCCCGGCTCGGGCAAGAGCACCCTGGTGCGCAACTCCGGGCTGCAGTTCCCGCTGGCCGGGGAGTTCGGCAAACAGTCGCTGCGCGGCGTCGGCGGCACCCGCAACTGCGACTGGTGGTTCACCGACGAAGCGGTGTTCCTGGACACCGCCGGCCGCTACACCACCCAGGACTCGGACCGCCAGGCCGACGCCGGCGCCTGGACCGACTTCCTGCGCTTGCTGCGCCGTCACCGGCGCCGCCAGCCGGTCAACGGCGTGCTGGTGACGATGAGCGTGTCGGACCTGCTGCTGCTGGACGACGCCGAGCGCGATCGCCACGTGCAGGCGGTGCGGCGGCGCCTGGACGAGCTGTCCGAGCAGCTGCAGATCAACGTGCCGGTGTACCTGGTGTTCACCAAGTGTGACCTGGTGGCCGGCTTCACCGAGTTCTTCGAAGACCTCAACCCGGAGCAGCGGCGCCAGGTGTGGGGGGTGTCGTTCCCGGTCGACAGGACCATGGACGGCAGCGCCGCGCGGGTGTTCGGCGAGGAGTTCGCGCTGCTGCTCAACCAGCTTAGCGCGCGCCTGGTCGACCGCCTGCACGGTGAGCGCGATCGCGGCCGCCGCGCGGCGATCCTGTCGTTCCCGCAGCAGTTCGCCGCGGTCGGGGAGACCGCGCGCCAGTTCGCCGAGGAAGTCTTCGCAGGACACGCCTACGGTCCGCCGCCGCTGCTGCGCGGGGTGTACTTCACCTCCGGTACCCAGGAAGGCACGCCGATCGACCGGATGATGGGCGCGGTCGCGCGCACCTTCGGGCTCGAGGACGCGCAGGTGCAGGGCCACGATGCACAGAACCGGACCTTCTTCGTCGAGCGCCTGCTTGGCGACGTGGTCTTTGCCGAATCGGGTTTCGCCGGCTCCAATCCCGCGTCCGAGCGGCGCAAGGCGTGGCTGCAGGCGGCCGCCTGCGGCGGCATTGTGCTGGCGACGCTGCTGCTGCTGGCCGGCATGGGCGGCAGCTACGTGCGCAACGCCGCCTACCTGGCCGAAGTGCAGGCCGCGCTCGACGAACAGCCCGCCGCGGAGGACCCGTCGCAGGCGCAGTCGCGCGAGCAGTTCTTCGCCCGTGCGCTGCAGCGGCTGGAAGGGCTGCGGCCGGCCGTGGACACGGCGCGCAGGCACGACGAGCGCGTGCCGTGGTCGATGCGGATGGGGCTCTACCAAGGGCGCGCGGTCGGCGGCCAGCTCCACGATGCCTACCTGCGCGAGCTCAACGGTGTGCTGCTGCCGGGACTGGCCGCGCAGTTCCGCCGCGGGCTGGGCCAGCACGCCGGCGACCTGCAGGCGCTGTACTACTACCTCAAGGGCTACCTGATGCTGGGCCAGCCCGAACGCCTGGACGCGGATGAGCTGCGCACCCTGGCGGACATTGAATGGCGTCGCCTGTTCTCTTCCGAGCCGGTGCTGCAGGAAGCGCTGGCCTCGCACTTGCAGGCGCTGGTCGCCGACCCGGAGCGGGTGCGGCCGCTGTCGCTGGACGAGGCGCAGGTGGAACAGGCGCGCAACACCCTGCGTTCGGCCGACCTGTCGGACCTGGTCTACAGCAGCCTGCGGCTGGGCCTGGAAAGCGGTGGCGCCGAGCCGCTGGTGCTGGAAAAAGAGCTTGGCCTGCTCGGCGACGTATTCCGCCGTGCCAGCGGCACGCCGATGTCCGAGCCGCTGCCGGCGCTGTACACGCAGCCGGTGTTCGCGGCGCAGGTGGACGGCGGCATCGCCCAGGGCGTGGAGCGCTTCCTGGCCGACGACTGGGTGTTTGGCGCCGAGCGCGGTGACGCGCTGTCCACGGCGCGGGTGGAGCAGCGGGTGCTGGCGCTGTACGAGCAGGACTACATCCGCGCGTGGGACGCGCTGCTCGACGACCTCGCCCTGCAGCCGGCCACGGACCTGCAGCAGGCGAGCATGATCGCGGCCAAGCTGTCGGGTTCCGGTTCGCCGCTGCGGCTGCTGCTGCGGACGGTGCGCGCCAACACCGCGGACATGCTGCGTGCGCCCGAAGGCGGCGAAGACGGAGAATCCACGGGCGACCAGGCGCTGGCCGCGGCCGCCGATGCCGCCACCCGCCGCGCCTCGTCGCGCAGCGCGGCGCTGTCGGCGGTGCTGGCCGGCGGCCAGGATGAACCTGAGCGGCAGGAGCCGGGCAAATCGATCAGCGGGCACTTCGCCCAGATCAACCTGATGACCGAGGGCGCGCCCGGGGCGATGCCGCTGGACCGCACCCTGGGGGTGATCGAACAGCTCGGCATGACCCTGCTGACGATGACCGAGTTCGAAGCGGGCAAGGCCAATCCGCAGCTGCTGATCGCGCAGCAGGAGGCGGAACAGCTGCCGCAGCCGGTCTCGCGCTGGGTGGCTTCGCTGACCGGCAAGAGCGAGGCGCTGGTCGCCACCGGGGCGAGCAGCGCGCTGGGCGAGCAGGCGCGCGAGGCCGTCGGCCCGGACTGCGCGGAGTTCATCCGCGGGCGCTATCCCTTCGATCCGTCCAGCCAGGCCGAGATCCCGCTGCAGAACTTCGGCGAGCTGTTCGGCAGCGGCGGCCGCTTCGATACGCTGTACAAACAGTCGCTGGAGAAGCTGCTCGATACCGGTGGTTCCAGGTGGCGCTGGCGCAGCGGACCGGGCGCGGTTGCCGGGCCGCCGGGTCTGCCGGCACAGATGCAGGCCGCGCACCGGATCAAACAGAACTATTTCCGCGACGGCAACATGCCGGACGTGCGCTTCACCCTGTCGGTGCGGCAGTTTGGTCCGGACGTGGTGCGGGTGGTGGTGGACGTGGACGGGCAGGAGGCGCAGTTCCGGCCCGGCCGCGACGTCAGCGTGCCGATGCGCTGGCCCGGGCCGACGCCGGGGCGCGCCTCGCTGGTGGCCTATGACGCGACCGGTACGCCGATCGAACGTGTTTCGCACAGCGGTGAGTGGGCGCTGTTCCGGATGCTGCATGCGGGTGGCCTGCAGCGCGAGTCGGACCTGCGCCACGTGGCCCGTTTCAGCGCGGGGGGCGGCACGGTGGAGATTGCGCTGCAGGCGGCAAGCCTGCGGCATCCGTTCCTGGACACCGGCGTGCAGCGTTTCCGGTGCGTGGGGTGAGCATGCACACGACATCCGCCGCCGGATTCTTCGGCAAGCTGCCCGGCGCGGGCGACTTCGTGCGCCGGCGGCTGCCACCGGATTTCATCGACACCTGGGATCGGCGTTTCTCGCGCATCGTCGCCGAGAGCCGCGACCTGCTCGGGCCTTCCTGGCCGACGCTTTACCACGCCAGCCCGGTGTGGCGTTTCCTGCTGGCGCCGGGGGTGTGCGGGCAGGGCGCCTGGGCCGGGGTGATGGGGCCGTCCTCGGACCGGGTCGGGCGCTGCTTCCCGATGGTGATCGCCGCGCGCCTGCCTTCGGGCAGCGGCGCGCCTGGCGTGCTGCACGATGGCGGGCGCTGGTACGCCGACGCCGCGCGCCTGCTGCGCGGCGCGCAGGACGATTCCGGGTACGACGCCGACTCCTTCTCGACCGCTGTCGCGGAGCTGGCGCTGCCGCCAGCCCCGGGGGATCCGACCGTCCCGGTGTTCCCGGCCGCGCTGGACCGCTCCGCGCGCGACTACTGGCTGCCGCTGCCGGCGCCGACGGCGCCGGTACTGTCGGCGCTGTGGACGCACATGGCCCCGGACGGATGCGGGCTGTGGTGGTGCGGCGGCGACGACTGGGTGACCGGCCGCCTGTTTGCCGGGGCCGGATTGCCGGGGGCGGAGGTGTACGTCGCCTTCCTGGACACCGGGCTCGACGTGGCCTCGCCCAACGGTGCGCGGGCGCGCCGCCTCGGAGCAGCCGTGCCATGAGCGCTTCGACACACCTGTCCGCGGGCCGCACCGAGACCGGCAAGGTCCGGCGCCTGAACGAGGATGCGCTGCTGGTGCGCGAGGACGCCGGGCTGTGGGTGGTCGCCGACGGCCTGGGCGGCCACAGCGCCGGCGACCACGCCAGCAGCCTGATCGTCGAACGCCTGGCCAGACTGCAGCGGCCGGCCGACGTGTGCGATTTCATCGACGCGATCGACGACGCGCTGGAACAGGTCAACGCCGAACTGCTGCGGTTCGCAGCCGAGCGTGAGGTGGACCTGATCGGTTCGACCGTGGTCGTGCTGGTCCACGATCCAGCCTTCATGGCCTGCGCCTGGGTCGGCGACAGCCGGGTGTACCGCTACGGCGGGGGCGGGCTGCGCCAGATCACCCAGGACCACGTACACGGCCAGAAGGACGACGAGACCCGGTTCAACACCGGCCCGCCCGGAGCGCACAACGCGCCGGCGCCGGGAGCGCTGACCAAGGCGGTGGGCGCGCAGGAGCCGCTGTTCGTGGACTGGGTGGTGGCCGACAGCGTGCCGGGCGCGCGCTTCGTGCTGTGTTCGGACGGGATCAACAAGGAAATCGACGACGGCGAACTGGGCGTGGAGTGCGAACGCGGGCGCGACCCGCAGTCGCTGGTCGCGCGCCTGTTCGAGCTGGCGCTTGGGCGCGCCGCCCGCGACAACGTGACCGCCGTGGTCGTGGATCTGAAGGAGTGATGGTCGTGGCTGAAGAAGACACCAGCGTGGTTGAACTGGTTACCGCCTTCCGCACCGGGAGGATCGACCTGGGCGAGGTGCTGCAGCGGCTGGCAAGCCGCGGCGCGCTGCCCGAAAGCGAGTACCTGGAAGGCGTGCAGACCCTGACCAGGTTCCGGGAGGAACAGGCCCTGGACGACATCACGATCAGCACCCTGGTGGCCCGGCTGGGCGAGATGCGCAGTGCGCATGACGATGCAACAGTGGTCAGCCCCTGCGTCGACGCAGGCAGTGCCGGGGACATGACGGTAGTGGCGCCGCGCGCCGGCGGGCCCGGCGGAACGCCGGGTGACGACGAAGCCGCCACCCGGGTCGAGCCGATCGCACCCAGGCCTGCGGCCGGGCCGCACGTCACCGGGGCAACCGGCAGCACTTCGGCCGGCTGGGAGCGGCTGGCCGAAGAGGCGGGCGGCGAGGTGGCTTCGGTGGGCATGCTGCTCAAGGGGCGTTTCCAGCTGGAGCGCGAGCTGGGCCGTGGCGGCATGGGCGTGGTGTTCCTGGCGGTGGACGAGCGCAAGATCGAGGCGCGCGACCGCGATCCCTACGTCGCGGTGAAGGTGCTCAACGACGACTTCCGCCGCCATCCCGATTCGCTGATCGCCCTGCAGCGCGAGTCGCGGCGCTCGCAGTCGTTGGCCCACGACAACATCGTGCGCGTCTACGATTTCGACAAAGCCGGGACCATTGTCTTCATGACGATGGAGTACATCGCCGGCGACGACCTGCGTACCGTGATCCGCGAGCAGGCCTACAACGGCATGCCGCTGGCGAAGGCGCGGCCGCTGATCGAGGGCATGGCGCGTGCGCTCGGCCGCGCCCACGCCGCCGGCGTGGTGCATTCGGACTTCAAGCCCGGCAACGTGATGGTGACCGGCGACGGGATACCGAAGGTGTTCGACTTCGGCATCGCCCGCGCCGGCAAGCACGCCGCCAGCGCCAGCGGCGAGCAGACGGTGTTCGATGCCTCCACCCTGGGCGCGCTGACGCCGGCCTACGCCAGCCTGGAGATGATCCAGGGCAAGGATCCGACTCCCAGCGACGACATCTACGCGCTGGGCTGCGTGTGCTTCGAACTGCTGACCGGCAAGCACCCGTTCGACAAGGTAAGCGCGGAAGTGGCCCTGCGCGAGGGCCGCAAGCCGCCTGCCGTGCCGGGGCTGACGAAACGCCAGTACCGGACGCTGTGCGATGCGGTCGCCTTCACCCGCGAGCGGCGGCTGGCGCGCGTGGAGCTGCTGGTCGAGGGCCTGCGCGAGGTCGGGATCCGGGAGCGGCTGAAGCCGCTGGTGGGCTACGGCGTCGGGGCGATCGTGCTTGTCGGTGCCGCTGCCTGGGGCGTGTCGCAGCACATGCACGATCGCCAGATCGCGATGGTCATCGCCGGCTTCGAGGACGGGGGCGAGGGCGGCTTCGCCGACGAGGCCCAGGCCGCGGCGGCGCTGTCGGGCCTGGGCGAGGACGACCGGCGCAAGCTGGTGCTGGACCAGAATGAGCTGATCGAATCCTTCCTGCTGCGCCGGCTGGAAGACCTGTGGAGCCCGGCGCAGGGACGTTACGGTTTTACAGAGGCGATGGCGGTGTTCTCGCTGCGCGACGACCTGCGGCTGTATTCGCCGCGGCTGGATGCGCGCCATGAAGAGATGCAGCGCGAGAAGTTCGCCGCGCTCAACGCGCTGGACGCCGAACTGGCCGGGGAGATTGCCGAGGGCAGGATCTTCGGCGACCAGCCGGGCAACGCGCTTGCCACGCTGGACAAGGTGCGCGCGGTGGATCCGGACAGCGCACTGCTGCATCACCCGGGCCTGGAACTGGCCTACGACGACGCGGTCGCCGATGCCATTGGGGCCGGCGAACTGGAACGCGCGCGCCGGCAGCTGGCGCAGGCCCGGCAGGCGCTGCCCGATTCGCTGCGGCTGCAGCTGCGTGCGGGTGAGCTGGAGGTTGCCGGCCTGGCCGAGCGCGAGCGCGGGCAGGCCGAGCGGATCGCACTGCGCGACGTGCAGCACGCGCGCGAAGTGCTGGCCGGGCGCGTGGTCTCGCGTTCCACCGACCCGGGCTGGCGCGACGACGTGACCGCGGCGATGGAAGTGCTTGGGGCGGATGGGTCCGCGCAGACGGATGAGCTGGTACAGGCCCTGGCCCGCGCGATCGCGGCCGAGGCGGCCCGCGTGGATGAGCCGGTGGAGCTGGCCCACGGGCGTTCGCTGGTGGAGTTCGGGCTGCGCCATGCGCCCGACTCCGCGCCTTTGCTGACGCAGCGCGAGCGCCTGCAGGCGATGCACGCACAGCTGCAGGAACGGCTGGCCGAGGAAAACATTGCCGCGGAAGTCGCGGCCAGGACCGAGTCGGTCCGTCATGCCGTCGCCGCATCCGATCTGGAGCGCGCGCACGACGCGCTGCTGCGCATCCAGGCGCTCGACCCCGACAGCCGCTTCCTGGCGGAAGAGGGTCCGGGCCTGCTGGAGCAGGCATACCTTGAACACGCCGCCGCCGTCTTTGACAGCGGCGAGCACCGGCAGGCGGCTGCGCTGCTGGAGCAGGGCACGCAGGCCCTGGGCGATCGCGCCGGGCTGCGTACCGTGCACGAGCGCTACGCGCTGGCGGCTTTGGTGCTGGAAACCGGCGATGAGCCGCTGTCCGAACAGGCCCGTGCAGGCGCGCGCGAGCGGCTGGAGGCGGCGTATCGCGCCGATCCGGTGGGCATGGCCGAAATGGAGGCACGCCTGCGTGCCCAGGGGCTGCTGTCCGAAGCGAGCCTGGGAGAGCGGATCGACGGCCTGGGTCCGGCAGCGCAGGTCCCGGACGCCCGGCCCGGGGGGGCGCGCCCAAGCGGGGAAACAGCATCACCGGACAGCGCCAGCGAGCAGCCGGTCGACATCGAGGATCCACTGCCGCCGGTTCCAGCCGGGCCGGATCCCTGCGGCCAGCCGGGCCTGGTCGGGCGCGGCCGCTTCTGTCACGACACGATCGGCGAGACCCGCGGCCCGACCCTGGTGGTGGTGCCGGGGATCGGCGGCGGTAAACCCTATGCGCTGACCCGCGCCCAGGTCACCGTCAGCGAATTCAACCGCTTCTGTGCCGATACCGGCACGTGCAGGGTGCGGCCGGTGTCCGACCCCGCGCTGGGCGCACTGCCGATCGAGAACATCACCCCCACCCAGTCCCGCGCCTATGCGCGCTGGCTGGTCCATGCCACCGGCGGCTGGCGCTATCGCCTGCCCACCGAGGCGGAGTGGACGCATGCGGCGAAGGCCGGTGCGGACTGGCGCCAGGCCGGGGACAGCAACTGCATCCCGCCAACCGCAAGCGCGGCCCAGGCCGGCGGCGCGCCGGTGTCGGGGCGCGGGCGCGAGCCCAACCCGTGGGGGCTGCTCAACCTGACCGGCAACGTCTGGGAGCAGACCACGCGCGGGGAAGGCGTGGTGCTGCGCGGCGGCAGTTTCCTGAGTTACTGGTCCGAGTGCACGGTCGATGCACGGCGCGAAGGCGCCGGCCCGGCGCAGCGCGACGTCGGCCTGCGGCTGCTGCGGGAGTTGAAATGAGCGGGCGCGTGGACATGGCCAACCGCGAACTGCGGGTGCTGGAGCGGGCGTACCGGCAAGGACAGTTCGACCGGGCGGGATATCGCGTCCGGCGCCGCGAGGTGCTGTCCGCGCTGCGGGTGCGCGATGAAATCACCGCCCGCAACGCGATCGTGCCAGCGGCCGGTCGGGGCGACGGCGCGGCAACGGGCGAAGGCCGGGACAGCGCATCGTCGATCCTGTTTGATTCGCGGACGCAGGTGCCGCGGCGGCTTTTGTTCGCGCTGCTGGCGGGCATTGCCGCGCTTGCCGTTGCCTTTATCTGGTTCGCAAGCGGGGATGCCCATGTGCGTTGAAATTCGTCCGCATCATGATGCGCCAGCGCGGAAGATTTCCGCGTGGCGTAGGATGCCGGTATCGAGCAAGGGAACGGGGGGCTTGATGATCAGGTTCGTGCTTGCGTTGTTGATTGCGGTTCCAGGGGCGGCGGCGGCACAGCCGGACCAGGCCCTGGCGACCGCCAATGTGGTTCCGCCGGTCCGTGACCGGGCCTACGCCGAATCAGACACCCTGCGGGTTTCGGGGCTGCGGGTGGAGGGCGTGGGCGAGCATCCGCAGGCGGATATCACGCCGGCCACGATGCAGGCGCTGGCCGATCGCACGTTCGCCGCATTGGTGGATGACGCCGCGGATGCGCGGGTGTCACTTGATGGGCTGCAGTCGGTTGCCGACGCGATCACAGCCGCCTACCGCGAGGCCGGCTTCATGGTCAGCACCGCCTATGTGCCGGCGCAGGACGTGGGCGAGGATCGCGTGGTGCGCATCCAGGTGCTGGAAGGCCGTCTTGGCCGGGTGCTGGTACAGGGCGCCGAACGCTACCGCGAGGCCGCCATCGCGCGTCCGCTGCAGGGCCTGCGCGGAAGCACGCTGCATGCCGGTGAACTGGACAGCGCGCTGCTGTACGCCCGGGACCTGCCCGGGGTGTCGGTGTCATCGGTGCTGCAGCCGGGCGAGAACACGGGCGAGACCGACCTGGTGATGGTGGCCCGCGAGGCGGACCGTCCGTTCGTGGTGGACGTCGGCCTGAACAACCATGGCACCGATCTGACCGGGCGCTACAGGGCCAGCCTGGGCGTCACCTGGAACAGCCCGCTGGGCCTGGGCGACGTGTTTTCCGCGAACTACGTGCATGCCTTCAGCCCGGCGCAAAGCTGGATGGGTGCGCTGTCCTACAGCGTGCCGCTGGGCCTGGCTCCCGGGCTGAGCGCCGTGGTGGGGGCCAGCCGCAGCGAGCTGGAGGTAGGCAGCGGACCCTTCGCCGCGCTGGAGATCAAGGGCCCCACGACCTTGGCCTACGCCGGCGCGGACTGGAAATTCATCAATCGGGAGACCCTGCAGATGCAGGCCTCCATGCGCTATATCCGCGAGCGCTCACGGCTCGATGCCCTGGGCTTCCAGCTTTCGGACCAGGAGTTCGACGTGGCCGAGGCGGGGTTCACCATGCGCCGGATCGATACCCGGCTGCGCGGCGTGGACCTGGTCCAGGCCAGCGTGCGGATGGCGCTTGACGACCGTTCGGTGGATCCGGACCTGACCACGCCCATGCGCGAGAGCGACTTCACCGTGCTGCGCGCGGCCTACACGCGCATGCAGTACCTGACCCGTTCGCAGCGCATGCTGCTCAAGCTGAGCGGGCAGTACAGCGACGACGTGCTGGTGCCGATGGAACAGTTCTCGGTGGGCGGGCCAAACAGCGCGCGGGCGTTTGCCGTGTCCGAAGCACTGGGCGACAGCGGCTGGCTGGCCAGCCTGGAGTACCACGTCGACGCGCCGGGATTCGGCGACAGCGTGTCCCCGTTCGGTGGCCGCCCCTGGCGCGAGGTGCTGCAGTTCGAGCTGTTCGCCGACCACGGCCGGGTGTCCGGCGCGAGTGGAAGCCTGAGCCCGTCGGCGTCGTACACGGGGGTCGGCGCCGGCCTGGCGTTCCGGCTTCCGACCTTCCACGGGCTCCAGTTCCGCCTGTCGGTGGCGGCGCCCGTGGGCGGGGAAGACCCCGCGGACGACGACGATTACCGCATCTGGACCAGTTTCGGCATGACGTTCTGAGGACATTGCCATGAACCGTATCTACAGCCTCGTCTTCAACCGCGCGCTGCGCCAGGTACAGGTGGTTTCGGAGCACGCCCAACGCCGTCGTGGCTCTACGCCAGGGCGGGCAGCAAAGCGCGGGGCCGTTCCGGTGATCGCGGTATTGGCGGTGGCACTTGCGCTGGCCACCGCTCCATCCGCCGCGCTGGCCCAGGAAATGCCGACGGGCGGACAGATTCGGGGAGGCATCGAGAATATCGATGCTTCCAACCCGAACGAGATGATCATCGACCAGGGCGATCACCTGCGTGGCCTGATCGACTGGGCGACGTTCGATATCGAGTCCGGTAATGCGGTGATATTCCAGCAGCTTGCCGACGCCGTTGCGCTCAACGTGATCGGTGATGCCGAGGCGTCGTACATCAACGGCAACCTGGAAGCGACGGGAACCGTCTTCCTGATCAATTCGAACGGGATCGTCTTTGGCAGCGACGCCTCGGTCAACGTGGGCGGGCTGATTGCATCGACGCTGGGGGTCGATGAAGAGGCTTTCCTCAATGGCCAGGACAGCATCGCCATGGCGACCAACGGTGGCCTGGCCCAGGTGATCAACCGCGGCACGATCGTGGCAACCGGTGCGCAAGGCGTAACGCTGCTCGGCGGTCACCTGTCCAACACCGGGAGCGGGATCATCACGGCAGAGCTGGGCAGCATCAACCTGCTTGGCACGCAGACCGCTACGTTGTCCTTCGGCGCAGGCAATCGTCTGTCGATCGTGCTTGACGAGGCGCTGACAGGAGTGGCCGCGGGCGAGAACACCGTGGTGCAGAACAGCGGGCAGCTGCACACGAACGATGGCCGGGTGTACCTGAGCGCCAACGTGGCAAGCGGGGTCCTGAGCAGCGCAGTCAACCAGAGCGGGATCATCAACGCTTCGGGGGTCGATGCCGATGGCAACGGTGGGATCGTGCTTTCCGGTGGCGGCAGTGGCGTCGGACAGAGCGGCTCGACCGTGACCGGGGGAACTGCGTTCATCACCGCCGAAGGTTCCGTCAGCCTGGATGGCGAGTCGCTGGATGTGACCGGGCTGACGGTGGACGCGGGCAGCCTCTCCCTTGCGTCGGATCTGGGGGTGACCGGAAACCTGTCGATTACGGTGGCCGATGGCGGGATCTCGCAGAGTGGTGCCTGGCAGGTCGGTGGCACGAGCACGCTGGACGCCGGATCCGGCCAGATCCGGCTAGACAACGCCGGCAACGACTTCCTCGGGGCCGTCAACCTGACTGGCGGCGAGGTCTCGATCCAGGACAAGAATGCCCTGGGCCTTGGCGCCCTGGACGTGGGCTCGTTGGCGGTCACGACCCAGAGCGCGCTGGGCCTGGGTTCCGGTGTCATTGGCGGCAACCTGCTGGTCGACAGCAACGGCGGCAACATCACCCAGAGCACCGGCGGACTCCAGGTGGGTGGAACCAGCGTCCTGGACGCGGGCCTTGGAGGTATTTCGCTCGGTCAAGCCGGCAACCGTTTTGACGGCTCGGTGCAGCTCAGCGGTCACGCCGTGACGATCGCGAGTGACTTCGATCTGGATCTCGGCCCGCTGGACGTCGGTTCGCTGGGGGCGAGCAGCGGGGGATCGGTGACGTTTGGCGGTGGCAGCGTGAATGGCAGCCTCGGCGTGACCAGCGGCGGAGACATCTCCCAGACGGGTACGATCACAGTAGGCGGCGTGAGCACGCTGGTTGCACAGGATGGCAGCATCACGCTGGCCGATTCCGGCAATGATTTCGCCGGAGTGGTGAACCTGGACAGCGACGGTGCGGCGGAGATCGGGAGCGCCGGCACACTCACGCTGGGCACGGTGAACGCCCGCAGCCTTGACGCAAGCTCCACTGACATCGAGTTGCACGAGGACATCCAGACAGGGGGCGACCAGCGCTATGCCGGCGCGGTCAGGCTGGCCGCGGACGTGGCACTGGCAAGCGGCGCCGGCGACGTGGCGTTCGAAGGCAGCGTTGACGGCACCCATGCACTGACGGTCGAGGCTGCCGCCGGCGCGGCGACGTTCGGTGGCCCCGTTGGTACCACCACGGCGCTGGCCAGCCTGGCGGCGGACGCGGGCAGCGTGTCGATCGGGAACCGCCTGGTGGTCTTCGGCGACCTGGCGCTCACCGCCGCGACCGGCGGGATTGCACAGGGCGCGGCGTGGCAGGTAGGCGGCACGGGCATGCTGGACGCTGGCACGGATGTGATCACGCTGACTCAAGTCGGCAACGACTTTGTCGGCGCGGTGCACCTGGCCGGAGGCGATGTCAGCATCCAGGACGTGAACGCACTCACCCTGGGGACGTTGGATGTCGGCACGCTGGATGCGACCAGCGTCGGGGCCCTGAACCTGGGCAGCGGCGGCATCGATGGCAACCTCGTGGCGCAAAGCAACAACGGTGCAATCACCCAGTCGGGCGCGCTGGACATTACCGGTACAAGCACGCTCAATGCTGGCACCGGATCGATCGCGCTCGCTGACGGAATCAACAGGTTCGGCGGCGCAGTGACAGCCACCGGCAACGGGATCACCCTGGTGGGCCAGGAGGACCTGGCGATTGCCGGGCTGACGTTCCAACCGGGCCCTGGGCATGGGATCCGGCTGGAGGCCGGTGGAACGCTGACGTTGCCGGGAGAATCGATCGACACCGGTCCCGCCGGACTGATCCTGGCCTCAAAGGGGGGCGAACTGGCGACTGCCGCCACGCTGCGCGGTGCCAATGTGAGTCTGACCGGCGCCGATGGCATCCACCTTGGCCATGACGTGGTCGCGCCCACGGTGACCTTGCACAGCGGGGCGAGCATCAGCCAGGCGGGCGGCGTTCTGCAGATGGACAGCTTGCACCTGAATGCCGGGGGCTCCGTGTCGCTGGACGCCGAAAACCAGATGGCCGAGCTGGGCGACGTGGACGTGGGGGGCAATTTCAGCCTGCGCAACGTGCCTGCGATCCGCCAGGCGGAGGAAACCAGCGTCGCGATCGACGGCGATGCATCGTTCAGCAGCGGGGGGGCCATCACGCTCGCCAACACGGGCAACCGCTTCGGAGGGGAGGTGGGCTTGAGCGGCGGTGCGGCGGAGATATCCGCCGCCGACGCACTGCGGCTGGGCGACCTGGCCGTGGACTCCCTGGTGGCCGAAAGCCAGGGCACGCTGAACCTGGGCAGGGGCACCGTTGTTGGCGACCTGGAGGCGACCAGCGACGGCGACATCGGCCAGTCCGGCGCGCTGGCGGTGGGTGGTACGGGTACGATCGCCGCAGGCACCGGCGCGATCAGGCTGGACGACGCGGGCAACGATTTTGCCGGGCCGGTGAGCCTGTCGGGCGGCGCGGCCTGGATCCGCTCGCTGGGCGGGCTGCAACTGGGCGACCTGGACGTGACCGCGCTGTCGGCGAGCAGCGGCGGTGACCTGGGCCTGGGCCAGGGGGAAATCCGCGGCAACCTGCAGGCGACCAGCGCCGCTGGCGACATCGGCCAGTCGGGTGCGCTGGAGGTGGATGGCACGAGCATCCTGAGCGCCGTGGACGGTGTGATCGCCCTGGGCGAGGACAACGATTTCGGCGACACGGTGGACCTGGCCGCCGGCGGCGACGTGCTGATCAACGCCCGCACTGCCCTGACGCTGGGCACCCTGGCCGTTGGTTCGCTGGATGCCGCCAGCGACGGCGAACTGGACCTGGGCCAGGGGCACATCGACGGCAACCTCGTGGCGGACAGCAACGGCCACGCGATCGGCCAGGCGGGTGCGCTGGAAGTCGGCGGCACCAGCCACCTGGACGCGGGCTCCAGTGCAATCACGCTGGACCAGGACAACCGTTTCGCCGGCGTGGTGGATCTGCGCGGCGGTGCGGTGGTGATCCGTGATACGGGCGCGTTGGTGCTCGGGGACATCGAGGTGTCGTCGCTGGTCGCGGAGAGCGGCGGTGCGTTGAACCTGGGCAGCGGCGCCATCACGGACAGCCTGGACGCCACCAGCCTGGCGGGTGGAATGACCCAAAGCGGTTCGCTCCTGGTGGGCGGCGATGCGGCCCTGAGCGCCGGCAGCGGGGACATCACGCTGGACAGTGCGGGCAACGACTTCGGCGGCACGGTGAGCCTGTCTGGTGGCGCGGTGTCGATCGTCGACTCGAACACGCTGAGACTCGGAACGGTGCAGGCATCCAGCCTGGATGCGACCGCGACTACGATCCAGCTTGGCGGGGACATCGCGACCGGCGGTGACCAGACCTTCCGCGGCGCGGTGGCGCTGCTGGATGACCGGGCGCTGGAAAGCGACGCGGGCGACATTACTTTCGTTTCGACGGTGGACGGTGCACACGCGCTGGATGTGGCTGCGCTCGGCGCGGTGGCCTTCGAGGGCGACGTGGGCGCCGCCACCGCGCTCTCCGGACTGGACGTGACCGCGGACGGGTTTGCGGCCGCCGGGCAGCTCAATGTGATGGGGCCGCTGCGGCTGGACATCGCCCGGGGCGGCATTTCCCAGGCAGGGCAATGGTCGGTGACGGGCAACGTCGACCTGGAGGCCTACGACGGGGCGATCGCGCTGGAGAATCCAGCCAACGCTTTCGGCGGCACGGTGCACCTGGCCGGCGGCGCGGTGGCGATCCACGGCGGCAGTCTGCTGACGCTGGGCACGGTGGACGCGTCCAGCCTGGATGCGACCGCGGTGGCGATCCAGCTTGCCGACGACATCAACACCGTCGATCACCAGGCCTATGACGGCACGGTGCGGCTGCTGGACAGCGTGGCGCTGGAAAGCACGGACGGCGACGTCACCTTCGGCTCTGCCGTGTACGGCGCCCATGCGCTGGATGTGGCGGCGCAGGCCGGCATGGTGACGTTCACCGGCGCGGTAGGCGCCGCGGATCGACTGACCGGGCTTACCGTTGATGCCGGGCAGTTCAATGCGCTGTCCACGCTGGACACCAGCGGTGACCTGTCGCTCACGGTTGCCCAGGGCGGCATTGACCAGGCAGGCCGCTGGGACGTGGGCGGAACGACGATCCTGCACGCCACGGGAGACATCACGCTCGACGAGGCGGACAACGCGTTTGCCGGCACGATGGACGTGACAGGCGGCGCGACGACGATCGTGAATTCCGGAGCGCTGACGCTGGGCACGGTGGACGTGGCTTCGCTGGATGCGACCAGCGACGGCGACCTGGACTTGGGCCAGGGCGACATCGACGGCAATCTGGTGGCACGCAGCAACGGCGGCGACATCGGCCAGTCGGGCGCGCTGCAGGTTGGCGGCGCAAGCGACCTGGATGCCGCGGGCGGCGCAATCGCGTTGACGGATGAAAACAACAGCTTCGGTGGCAGCGTGGATCTGACTGGCGGCGCGGTGTCGATCCGTGACTCGGGCGCGCTGACGCTGGGCATGGTGGACGTGGCGTCGCTGCAGGCCTTGAGCGGCGGCGCGCTGAACCTGGGTGCAGGCATCATCGGCGGTCACCTTGACGCCACCAGCGATGCCGGTGGAATCAGCCAGGGCGGTGCGCTGGAGGTGGCCGGGGACATGAGCCTGGCCGCAGGCGACGGCGCCATCACGCTGGCCGATGCCGGCAACGACTTCGCCGGTCTGGTGCACCTGGCCGGCGGCGCAACATTGATCGTCGATAGGAATGCGCTGGCGCTGGGCACGGTTGAGGTGGCCAGCCTGGACGCGACCGCAACTGCGATCCAGCTTGGCGAGGACATCGCCACCGGCGGCGACCAGACCTATCGCGGCGCGGTGGAGCTGATGGATGACCGTACGCTGGCGAGCGCTGCCGGTGACATTACCTTTGGCTCGACGGTGGATGGCGGGTATGCGCTGGACGTGGCCGTAGGGGCCGGGACGGTCACGTTCAACGGCGCGGTAGGCGGCACGGATCCGCTGACCGGGCTTGCCGTCGATACCGGGCGTTTCAATGCCCTGTCCACGCTGGACACCAGCGGCGACCTGGTGCTCACGGTTGCTGAGGGCGGGGTGGGGCAGGTCGGCGCCTGGAGCGTGGGTGGTAGCAGCACGCTGGACGTCAGCGAGGGAGACATCACGCTGGGCGATGCCGGCAACGCGTTTGCGGGCACGGTGAACCTGGCGGGCGACGAGGTCACGATCGTGAACTCCGGTGCGCTGACACTGGGCGGGGTGGACGTGGCTTCGCTGGACGCGACCAGCGTTGGCGACCTGGACCTGGGTGTGGGACGTGTCGAAGGCGACCTGGTGGCACGCAGCAACGACGGCAGCATCGGCCAGTCGGGCGCGCTGTACGTCGGCGGCACGGGCACGCTTGACGCCGGCAGCGGTGACATCACGCTGGACGACGCCGGCAACGACTTCGTAGGGCGGATGCACCTGGCCGGAGGCGAGGCGGTGGTCGTCGATGCGAACGCGTTGGCGCTGGGCGAACTGGACATGGCGTCGCTGGATGCAACCAGCCAGGGCGACCTGCTGCTGGGCCAGGGCGGCATTGCCGGCGACCTGGTGGCGCGCAGCAACGATGGCGCCATCGGCCAGTCGGGTGCGCTGTCCGTTGGCGGCACGGGCACGCTGGATGCGGGCGCCGGTGACATCACGCTGGACGACGCCGGCAATGACTTCGCCGGGACGGTGCACCTGGCCGGCGGCGCGGCATCGATCGCTGATGCCAATGCGCTTGCGCTGGGCGCGGTGGACGTGGCCTCGCTGGAAGCGACCAGCCACGGCGACCTGGGCCTGGGTAGCGGCAATATCGCCGGGGAACTGACCGCGCGCAGCAACGGCGGGGACATCGGCCAGTCGGGCGCGCTGGCGGTCGGCGGCACCGGCACGCTGGATGCCGGCGACGGCGCGATCATGCTGGACAAGGCGGGTAACGATTTCGACGGGCTGGTTCACCTGACCGGCGGTGCGGTATCGATCGTCGACGCGAATGCGCTTGCGCTGGGTGACGTGGACGTGGCGTCGCTGGCGGTGACCAGCCACGGCGACCTTGGCCTGGGCCGCGGCACGATTGCCGGTGACCTGGCTGCGCGCAGCAACGGCGGCGCCATCGGCCAGTCGGGGGGGCTGCGGGTCGAGGGCGAAAGCAGCCTGGCGGCCGGCGCTGGCGCGGTCACGCTTGAAGACGAAGACAACGCGTTCGTGGGCGCGGTGGACGTGGCCGGCACCGGTATCGCGATGACCAACGGCACCGACCTGCTCATCACTTCGCTGGACAACCGCGGAGGCGCGGTATCGCTGGTGGCCGACGGTGACCTGACCCTGCCCACCCACGCCATCGATACCGGCGCCGCCGACCTGCGGCTCGCCGCACTGGGCGGTGCGCTGTCCGCGGGTGGCGCGCTGTCCGGTGGCGAGGTGTCCCTGCGAGGACGCGACGGGATCGGCATCGGCGGTGGTGTCACCGCGCTGGGCACCCTGGCGCTGCGAAGCGATGGCGCGGTCACGCGCGCCGGCGGGGTGCTCACTGCGCAGGTGCTGACCGGGCAGGTGGCCGGCGCGGCGATGCTGGGCGACGGCAACGCGATCTCCGAACTCGGTGCGTTCAGTGCGGGCGAGCTGGAGCTGGGCACAACCGGCCCGCTGGCGGTGACCGGTCCGGTTGACGGCGGCAACCGGCTGGCTCTGGCCGTGGGCGGCGACCTTGCCATCCAGGAGCAGGTCTCCGCGGACATGATGCGCCTGGATGCCGATGGTGCGATCGGGCTGGAGGGCAAAGGCCGGATCATGGCCGGGACGCTCAGCGGCAGCGCCGGTGGAGCCACGACGCTGGGCACCCGCGACCGCTTCGTCGACAACCAGGTCGCCGTGCTGGGCGACTTCACCTCCCATGCAGGCTTCAGCATGACCAACGTGGGCACGCTGACCCTGGCGGCGGTTGGCGAGAGCGAGTACTCGATCGATGCCGGTACCGCCGTGACCTACCTGTCCATCGTCGACGGCGACCTGTTGCAGGAAGGCACCACGCCGATCCGCAATGGCACCGGTTTCTACGCATCGACCGGCCACATCGGCCTGCTGGAAGCGCCGATCCACGTGATCGGCGTGGAGCAGCAGACGGTCGAATTCATCGGCCTGCCGCCAGCGTACTTCTACGCCACCCGGGCCGATGGGACGCTGCTGCCCGTGATCGGCACGAACGCCGTGAACGTGCCGGTATCGGTGATTTCCAGCCGGGTCCAGCGTTCCAGCCAGGGGGAGTTGGAGTACGTGGACCTGGGTGCGGATGCTTCGGGCTATCGGGCGTACGGCATCGTGCAGCCGGGCATCCGGCTGCCGGATGACCAGCGGCCGGAGTGCGATCCCGACTTCCCGGATCCGGAGTGCATCGATGCGTAAACAAAGGGCCGTGCAAACGCGCACGGGGGGACCAGGGCCGTGACGACGCCGCACGACATTGACGCAATGCTGGCCCCCCTTGACGGCGACACCGCTTCCGGAAGCGACCTGGAGTATGACCCGGACTTCCTTGCGCTGGAGGCTGCGGCGACGCCCAGGGCCGAGCGTGCTGTCGGCGAGAGCGTGATTGCCGCCGAGGAGCCGGACTGGGCCAGGGTCGAAACGCTCGCCCTGGCGCTGTTGGAGCGCACCCGCGACCTGCGCGTCGCGGCGCACCTGTGCGCGGCATGGACGAACCGCCGCGGACAGGAAGGCTGGGCCGACGGGCTGGCCCTGGTGCATGGCCTGCTGGCGAACCTCTGGGACAGCGTGCATCCACAGCTTGATGCCGAGGACGATGACGATCCCACGGCGCGGGTCAACGCGGTGCTCGCGTTGACCGATACCGGCGGAGCCCTGCGCTTG
Source organism: Luteimonas sp. (assembly GCA_052090405.1). Classification (GTDB taxonomy): domain Bacteria; phylum Pseudomonadota; class Gammaproteobacteria; order Xanthomonadales; family Xanthomonadaceae; genus Luteimonas. The sequence goes on along the minus strand of JBQDAV010000008.1, from coordinate 41,717 downwards.
TTCCGCAGCGCACCGTTCGTGCAGTCGCCACGCCTGGGACGTTTCAGCCTGCGTGACCTGCGCATCGCCAACGGCGAGCTGGCGTTCACCGGTGAGGGCGAGGCGCCGACCTTGGCCGCGATCGAAGCCTGTTGCATGGACTGCCCGGCCGAACAGCTGCAATCCACGGTCGAGGCGGTGGAGCGGGCCGGACAGGGCGCCCGTGACATCGATGCGATGCTGACCGACCGGCTTGGCGTATCGGCGCCCGACCTCAAGCCGCTGCTCGGCGACCTGCATGAGCTGCAGAAATTCCTGAAGCCGCGGTGGGAAGCGCGCAGCGGCAACGGCGACGGTGCGGCGGCGGAAGGCGGGGAATCCGCTGGTGATGACGACGTGGTGGGCGGCATGCCGGCCGCGAGCGGGCGCATCTCCGGGCCCGCGGACGTGCTGCGCCGGTTGGACGAGGTGTGCGAGTACTACGCCAAACAGGAACCTTCCAGTCCGGTTCCACTGTTGCTGCGGCGTGCGCAGCGCCTGGTCGGCAAGGACTTCCGGGAGCTGCTCGAGGACCTGGCCCCGGGCGGAATGGACGAGCTGACGCGGGTCTCCGGCCCGCAGCCGGAAGACTGACGGCCGCGGCACGGCATTACGTGACACTGGTCACGTGCGGGAGCTCCTGCGGCTTGACTGCGGACGATCACTGCTCAATGGTGGCGCGCTGCGGGGGACACGCTCTTGGGGCAAGAAATCACCAGCCTGCTTCGCGCTTGGCGGGGCGGCGACATCCAGTCGAGGGACCGGCTCGTGGAGGCCGTGTACGCGACGCTGCGACAGATTGCGGCGGCGCGGCTGGCGGGCACGCCCGACAGCGTCACCCTGCGGCCGACGGTGCTGGTGCATGAAGCCGTGCTGCGGATGCTGCAGCAGCACACCGATTACTCGGACCGGGTGCACTTCTTCGCCCTGGTCTCGCTGAAGATGCGCGACGTGCTGGTCGACTTCGCGCGTTCGCGCGCATCGGCCAAGCGAGGCGGTGGACGTTCGGACGTGACGCTCTCGTGGGTCGACCGGATGGTGCCGGATGAGGGGACGTCCGCCGAACACGAGGCGCTGGCCCTGCACCAGGCGCTGCTCAGGCTGGGGGAGAACGACCAGCGCGCCGCGAACGCGATCGTGCTGACCTACTTCGGCGGCATGAATCGTGACGAGGTGGCGCTGGCGCTGGACGTGTCGCCGGCGACGCTGGACCGGGACCTGAGGTTCGCCCGGGCCTGGCTGAGCAGGGAACTGTCCTGATATAGCCGCCCAGGGGGGGGCGCTCGTGCCCCGGGATCAGGCGACCGGGTCGCCCTGTCCGTGCAGGCGCACGGTTTCCAGCACCTCTTCGCCGTAGCGTTCCAGCTTGCCGGCACCGATGCCGCCGACCCCGGCCAGCTCGGTTTCCGAGGCGGGCCGGCTCGCGGCGATCTCGCGCAGGGTGCTGTCGTGGAAGATCACGTAGGCGGGCACGCCCTGCTCGCGCGCCAGCCGTGCGCGCAGCTCGCGCAGGGTTTCGAACAGCGGCATGTCGGTGTCGGCGAGCTCGATGGCCGCCGCCGGCGTGCGCACCGCCCGGGCGCGCTCGCGCTCGCGGCGCGGGGCGACGATCCGCCGCAGCATCACCTGTTCCTCGCCCTTGAGCACCGCGCGACTGGCGGCGGTGAGCTGCAGCCCGCCGTAGCCTTCCGCGTCCACTTCAAGCAGGCCGTGGGCGACCAGTTGGCGGATCACGCCGCGCCAGGTGCGCGCGTCCAGGTCGGCGCCCACACCATGGGTGCTCAGGCGGTCGTGGCCGAACTGGCGGATCTTTTCATTGTCTGCGCCGCGCAGGATGTCGATCACGTGGGCCGCGCCGAAGCGCTGGCCGCTGCGGATCACCGCGCTCAGGGCCTTCTGCGCGGCCTCGGTGGCGTCCCAGCTCTGCGGCGGCTGCAGGCAGTTGTCGCAGTTGCCGCAGCCGACCCCGGAGGTACCTTCTGCCGGCACATACTCCTCGCCGAAGTTGGCCAGCAGCACCTGGCGCCGGCAGCGCATGGATTCGCAGTAGCCGACCAGTGCGTCGAGCTTGCGGTGCTCCAGGCGCTTGCGCTCCTCGCCCGACTCGGACTGGGTGATCATCTGCCGCAGCAGCACCAGATCGCCCAGGCCGTAGCACATCCAGGCATCGGCCGGTTCGCCGTCGCGGCCGGCGCGGCCGGTTTCCTGGTAATAGCCCTCGATCGACTTGGGCAGGTCCATGTGGGCGACAAAGCGCACGTCGGGCTTGTCGATGCCCATGCCGAAGGCGATGGTGGCCACCACCACCACGCCCTCGTCAAGCAGGAACCTGCGCTGGTTGGCGGCGCGCGCGCCGGCCTCCATGCCGGCGTGGTAGGGCACAGCGTCGATGCCGTTGGCGACCAGGAACTCCGCGGTTTCCTCCACCTTGCGCCGTGACAGGCAATAGACGATGCCGGCGTGGCCCTGGTGGCCCTGCAGGAAGTCCAGCAGCTGGCGCCTGGCGCTGTCCTTGTGTACCACCGTGTAGCGGATGTTGGCGCGGTCGAAGGAGCTGACGAAGCGGCGTGCGTCCTCAAGCTGCAGGCGTTCGGCGATCTCGCGCTGGGTGGGCGGGTCGGCGGTGGCGGTCAGCGCGACCCGTGGCACCTGCGGCCAGCGTTCGTGGAGGATGGTGAGCTCGCGGTATTCGGGGCGGAAGTCGTGGCCCCACTGCGAGACGCAGTGCGCCTCGTCGATCGCGAACAGCGACAGCCGCGCGCGGTCGAGCAGGGACAGGAAGCGCGGGGTGAGCAGGCGTTCGGGGGCGACGTAGAGAAGATCCAGTTCGCCGGCCAGCAGCTGGCGTTCGATCGCCTGGGCCTCACCGGCGTCCAGGGTGGAGTTGAGGTAGGCCGCGCGCACGCCGAGCTGGCGCAGCGCCTCCACCTGGTCCTGCATCAGCGCGATCAGCGGCGAAACCACGATCGCGGTGCCGTCGCGCAGCAGCGCGGGCATCTGGTAGCACAGCGACTTGCCGCCGCCGGTGGGCATGAGTACCAGGGCGTCGGCGCCGGCGGCGACGTGTTCGACGATCGCGGCCTGTTCGCCGCGGAACGCGGTGTGGCCGAAGACGCGCTGCAGGACGTCGAGCGCGCGGGGTTGCTGCGGGGAAGACATGCGACAAGGATACCGGCGATGCAGGCGCTGGCCTATCGGGGAACCCCTCCGGCGTTGGTCGGAAAGCGCCGTAACGGCCCCTGATCGGGGCGGTAGCCACGATCCTGATACTCGGGCTGTCGATCTACCTGCTGATCACCTGATATTGGCGCCGCTTCCAGACCTGACAGTTTGCCGTCACGTGTCTGGAGGAAAGCCCCCTTGGTAAGGGGGCGCGCCAAAGGCGCGGGGTTCGGAAGCGCATGTGCAGTGCACGGGTTCGCAAAGCGAACCCGTGGTCGCAGACGCGCAGCGTAGGCGACGTCACTGCAGCAGCGAGCGCAGCATCCAGGCGTACTTTTCGTGGGTCTGCAGGCGCTGGGTGGCCAGGTCCTCGGTGGGCGCGTCGTCGGCGTCGTCAGCGCAGTCAAGCACTTCGCGCGCGGTCCGGCACACGGCCTCGTTGCCTTCGACGAGCTGCTCCACCATCTCCTGCCAGGCCGGGGCCTGGGTGGCGCCAGGCTCCTCTGCGATCGTGCTCAGCCGGGTGTACTCGGAGTAGGAGCCGGGGGCGTTGTAGCCCAGCGCGCGGATGCGCTCGGCGATCTCGTCCAGCGCTTGCCACTGTTCAGTGTACTGCTCCTCGAACATGGCGTGCAGCGAATTGAACATCGGCCCGGTCACGTTCCAGTGGAAATTATGGGTCTTCAGGTACAGGCTGAAGCTGTCGGCCAGCAGCTTGGCCAGCTCCTTGGAGATCTTCTGGCGATCCTTCTGGCCGATGCCGATGTCCACCGTCGGACCGGAGCCGCCGGGAGCGGGGGAGGCTGCGGGCCTGGTGGTCTTCTTGCTGGACTTGGTTGCCTTGGTCTTTGCCATGGTGCTGCCTCCGTACATGATGAAAGGGCGACAATACTGATGCTGCGTTACCTGTATTACATGTGGTCCGGAACGCCATTTTTCAAGTGCATCGATGAAGTCTAGGAATCCCCGCGCGACAGGCGCGTCAAGGCAGGCAAGGCGTGCGATCGACGACGCGCTGGCGCGCGACCGCGGCCGCCTGGTCGGGCTGTGGTCGAAGTGGAACGCGGATCCTTCGCAGGCCGATGCGCAGCAGCGTTTCGAGCAGGCGCTTGCCGCCTCGGTGCAGGCGCGCGAGCGGCGCGCCGCGCAGCTGCCGGAGGGCCGCGTCGACCCGACGCTGCCGATCGCCGGCGAGGCCGAGCGGATCGTCGAGCTGATCCGTGCGCACCAGGTGGTGGTGATAGCCGGCGAGACTGGGTCGGGCAAGACCACCCAGCTGCCCAAGCTGTGCCTGGCCGCCGGCCGCGGGGCGGCGGGAATGATCGGCTGCACCCAGCCGCGCCGGATCGCGGCCCGCGCGGTTGCACGGCGGGTGGCCGAGGAGCTGCAGGTGCCCCTGGGTGAAGAGGTCGGCTTCCAGGTGCGCTTCACCGACCGGGTCGGCGAGCGCACCGCAGTCAAGTTCATGACCGACGGCATCCTGCTGGCCGAGATCGCCTCCGACCGCTGGCTGTCGGCCTACGACACGATCATCGTCGACGAGGCCCATGAGCGCAGCCTCAACATCGACTTCCTGCTGGGGTACCTGAAGCAGCTCCTGCAGCGGCGTCCGGACCTGAAGGTGATCGTGACCTCGGCCACCATCGATACCGAACGCTTTTCAAAGCACTTCGGCGACGCCCCGGTGGTCGACGTGGAAGGCCGCGGCTATCCGGTGGAAGTGCGCTGGCGGCCACTGGAAGGTGCGGGCGAAAATGAAGGCGAGCGCACGGTCCTCGACGGCGTCGTTGCCGCCTGCGACGAGATCATGGGCGACCGCGGTACCGGTGACACCCTGATATTCCTGCCCGGCGAGCGCGAGATCCGCGACGCGCACCGCGCGCTGGAGCGGCGCAAGTACCGGCATACCGAAGTGCTGCCGCTGTACGCGAGGCTTTCCGCGCGCGACCAGGACCGGGTGTTCAGCCCCGGCCCGCAGCGGCGCATCGTGCTGGCCACCAACGTCGCCGAGACCTCGCTGACGGTGCCGCGGATCCACTACGTGGTCGATCCGGGCCTGGCGAGGGTGAAGCGCTACAGTCCGCGGCAGAAGCTGGACCGGCTGCACGTGGAGCCGGTGTCGCAGGCCAGCGCCGAGCAGCGCAAGGGTCGCTGCGGACGGGTGGCGCCAGGCACCTGCATCCGCCTGTACGGGGAGGCGGATTTCCTCGCGCGGCCGCCGTATACCGATCCGGAGATCCGCCGCGCGGCGCTGGCAGGCGTGATCCTGCGCATGCTCTCGCTGGGACTGGGTGATGCCGGCGGCGGCAAGCGGCGCCGGCGTGGTGGCGGCCAGGCAAAGGTCAATCCGCGCCTGGTAGAGGATTTCCCGTTCATCGACCCGCCCGACCCGCGCGCGATCGCCGACGGCTGGCAGCAGCTCACCGAACTGGGCGCGGTCGACGACGCACGCCGGCTGACCGCGATCGGCCGCTCGATGGCGCGGCTGCCGGTGGACGTCAAGCTGGCGCGGATGCTGGTCGCCGCACAGGCCCACGGTTGCCTGCGCGAGATGCTGGTGATCGCCTCGTTCCTGGGCATCCAGGATCCGCGTGAACGCCCGGCCGACCAGCGCGCGGCCGCCGACAACGCGCATGCGGAGTTTGCCGATCCCAAGTCGGAGTTCGCCGGGATCCTGAAGCTGTGGGACGGCTACCGCCAGGCGCACGAGGAGTCGACGCAGTCCCAGCTCCGGCGCTGGTGCGCGAAGCATTTCCTCGGCTTCCTGCGCATGCGCGAGTGGCGCGAGCTGCACCGGCAGCTGAAGCTGCAGTGCGCGGACCTGGGGTGGCACCCCGACGGCCCGGCCGATGGCCCGACTTACGCCATCCTGCACCGTGCCCTGATCGCGGGGCTGCCCACCCAGATCGGCCAGCGCACCGACCGTGGACTGTACGAAGGCCCGCGCGGGCGCAGGTTCCAGCTTTTCCCCGGGTCGACCCTGGCGCGCCGACCGCCGCCGTGGGTGCTGTCGGCGACGTTGCTGGATACGCAGAAGGTGTGGGCGCTGACCAACGCCGCGATCGAGCCCGAATGGGCGATCGCCGAACTGCCGCACCTGCTGGCGCGCCGCCACCACGACCCGCGTTGGGCGCGCTCGCAGGGCCGGGTGATCGGCAGCGAGCAGGTGAGCCTGTTCGGACTGGTGCTGGCGCCGAAGAAACCGGTCGACTATGGCCGTCTGTATCCGGCCGAGGCGCGCGGGATTTTCCTGCGTGACGGACTGGCGACCGGCGAGGTGAACCTGCGCAGCCCGTTCCTGGAGCGCAACCTCGCAACCCTAGAGGCCGCGCGCGAAGAAGAAGCCAAGCAGCGACGCGTCGGGCTGGTGGTGGACGAGGACTGGATGGCGCAGTGGTACGGGCAGCGACTGCCGGAGGACATCCTGGATGCCCGCTCGCTGGACGCGTGGTACCGGAAGGCACCAAAGGACACGCAGCGTGCACTGGAATGGAGCCGCGAAGACCTGCTGGTGGGCGACGAAACCGATGCCGAGCGGTTCCCTCCGGTGATCGCTTTGGGCGAAGCCCGCCTGGACGTGCGCTACCGCTTCGAGCCCGGCGCGCCGGATGACGGCATGACCCTGGTGGTGCCGTTGCACCTGCTCAACACGCTTGATCCGGCCCGGCTGACCTGGCTAGCGCCCGGCTTCTTCGACGACAAGGCGGCGGCGATGATCCGTTCGCTGCCCAAGGCGTTGCGGCGCAATTTCGTGCCCGCGCCTGACTTTGCGCGGGCCTTCGCCCAGGCGCATCGGCAGCCGGAGCCTGACGACTTCGCCGGCGCGCTGGCGCGGTTCCTGCGCAGGCTGACCGGGGTGGAGCTGCAGCCGATGGAGTTCGACGCGTCCGCGCTTGATCCGCACCTGCACATGAACCTGCGGCTGCTCGATGCCGACGGCCGCCGGGTGCTGGCCGAATCGCGTGACGTGGAGGAGCTGCGCGCGCGCTTCGGCAAGCGCGCGGCGGAGGCGTTCTCCGCACGCGCCGCGCAGGGCATGGCGAAGCAGGGGCTGACCGCGTTCCCCGATGAGCCGGTGCCGGATTCGGTGCCGGGCGCGGGCGGCGTGGCGGCGTACCCGGCGCTGTCCGACGACGGGGATTCGGTCTCGCTTGCGGTGCATGCCGATCCCGGGCAGGCAAGGCGGCTGCATCCGGGCGGCGTGCGCCGGCTGCTGCGCATCGCGCTGGAAGTGAAACTGCGCCAGGCACGCAAGCAGCTTCCGGTCGAGCCGAAGACCGCGCTGCTGTATGCGGCGATCGAGGCCGGTGGCGGCGTGCGCGAGGGAGACCTGCTGCGCGAAGACCTGGTAGAAGGCGCGTTCGCCGCGCTCACCTCCGATGGGCTGCAGGACATCCGCGATGCCGCGGCGTTTGCCGCGCTGCGTGACCGAGTCGGGCGCGGAGTGTTCGCCGAGGCCACCCGGCGCCTGCGGCTGGCCGAAGACATCCTCGACCGCGTGGCCGCGATCCGCGCGCGCCTGGATTCAAGGTTGATGGGCTGGGCGCGGGCCAACCTGGACGACATGCACGCGCACCTGGCGGCGCTGGCGCCGCCGGGCTTCCTGCGCGACGTGCCGGAAACGCTACTGGCCGAGTACCCCCGTTACCTGCAGGCGCTGGAACTGCGCGCCGAGCGCGCGCTGCGCGACCCATTGCGCGACCAGCAGCGGATGCTGGAGCTGGCGCCGTTCGCACAGGCGCTGCAGCAGGCGCAGCTGGAAGGCGTGGGCGACGAGCCGCAGTGGCGCGACTTGCGCCGCGACCTGGAAGAGCTGCGGGTTTCGGTCCACGCCCAGGAGCTGGGCGTGCGCGGCGGTGTCTCGGCGAAGAAGCTTGCGCGGCGGCTGCGGGCCCTGCGTGAGCCCGTGGCCTGAACCGCGCAGGGCCGGTCAGTCGACGCGCCTGACCTTGGCGCGGGTGTTGTAGCCCTCGATCCGCAGGTACCAGGTACCGAAGAAGCCGGGGGTGATGGTGACGCCGGGATCGGTCAAGTGGGTGCCATCGAGCTTGGCCGAATCGGTCTGCTCCCAGACCTGTCCATTGGCAAGCGTGTAGCGCCGGCCATTGCTGAATCCATTGAACTCGCCGACGATGCTGCTCTGGATCGGCCCCTCCGATGCCGGCGCGGGGCGCCTGCCCACCGCCTCCGCCTCGGCTTCCCGGCGCGCCTGCTGGCGGCCTTCCTCGCGGGCCTGCTCCACCGCCACCGACTTTTCTTCCTGCACCTGGCCCTGCAGCCAGCGGTTGAGGTTGGCCAGCTCGTCTGCGCTGAGCTTGTCAAGGCCGGCGGCGCGGAACTCCCCGGCCGTCATCTGCTGCTCAAGCGCCTGCTGCGCGAGCGCGGCGGGTGCGGCGCAGGCCATCAGGACGGCAACCATCAGGAGGCGGAAGCTTGGCATGGGCTGTTCCTCTTTGGCGGACCGCATTAGTGTAAGCGCATCCTCCCACGACAAGGCACCACGGTGGTGTCCGACCAGCGCACATCGTTGCAGGCCCTGTTTGCGCTGCCGGAGACGGCAGCCCTGGAGCCGGGCCTGCGCGCGCTGCTGGTGCGGCAGGCGGGCGGCGAACACGCTGCGATCGCGCTGGACGAGCCGCTGCTGATCCTGGCCGATACCCTCGGCGCGCTGGCCCGCCTGGACGCGGACGCGGACATGGTTGCCGCCGCGGTGCTGTTCGCGGCCCGGGGATGGGCGGAACCGCTGCTGCCTGAACTGCAGCGTACGCTCCCGCTGGTGGCGGCCCTGGTGGACGGTCTGCAGGCCAGTGGGCAGGTGTGGGCGCTGCACGCCGAGCGCGGCGGCAATGGCAACCAGGAGGGCCTGCGCCGGCTGCTGCTGGCGATCGTGCGCGACTTGCGGGTGGTCCCGATCCTGCTGGCGCGCCAGCTTGCGCGGATGCGCGCGGTGGCCGATGCGCCGGAGGAAGAACGCGTCGGCCTGGCGCGGCTAACCCGCGACATCCACGCCCCGCTCGCCAACAGGCTCGGCATCTGGCAGCTCAAGTGGGAGCTGGAGGACCTGGCCTTCCGCCACCTGGAGCCGGAGACCTACCGCAGGATCGCCGGGCTGCTCGACGACAAGCGCGGCGGCCGCGAGCGTTTCATCGAGCAGGTGCGACAGGAACTGGCGCGGGCGATGGCCGCGCAGGGCATCCGCGCCGAGATCGCCGGGCGGCCCAAGCACATCTTCAGCATCTGGAAGAAGATGTCGCGCAAGAACGTGCCCTTCGGCGAGCTCTACGACCTGCGCGCGGTGCGGGTGCTGGTGGACGACGTGCCGGCCTGTTACGCCGCGCTGGGCGTGGTGCACGCGCTGTGGGTGCCGATTCCCAGCGAGTTCGACGACTACATCGCCCGGCCCAAGCGCAACGACTACCGCTCGCTGCACACTGCAGTGGTCGGTCCCGAGGGCAAGACCCTGGAGGTGCAGATCCGGACCGTGGAGATGCACGAGCAGGCCGAACTGGGCGTGGCCGCGCACTGGCGCTACAAGGAGGGCGGCTCGGGCGACGCCGCGCTGGAACGCAAGATCGAGTGGATGCGCCGGCTGCTGGATTCGCACCAGGAGGGCGGCGAGGAAGGCTCGCTTGCCACCGCCCTGGATACCGAGTTGGTCGAGGACCGGATCTACACGCTGACCCCGATGGGCGAGGTGATCGACCTGCCGCGCGGGGCCACGCCGCTGGACTTCGCCTATCACGTGCACACCATGGTCGGGCACCGCTGCCGCGGGGCCAAGGTCAACGGCCGGATCGTGCCGCTCGACCACGAGCTGGTCAGCGGCGACCGGGTGGAAATCCTCACCGGCAAGGCCGCCGAGCCGCGGCGCGACTGGCTGGTGGCCGCCAACGGCTACCTGGCCAGCGGGCGCTCGCGGGAGAAAGTGCGCAACTGGTTCCACAAGCTCGACCGCGCGCGCAACGAGCAGGACGGGCGCGAGCTGCTGGAGCGCGAACTCAAGCGGCTCGGGCTGCACAAGGCGGACCCTGCGCCGGCCCTGCGCAAGTTCCGCGCAGCCGCCATCGAGGACCTCTACGTGCAGGTGGCGCTGGGCGACGTCGGCCCGCACCAGGTCGCGCGTGCGCTGCTGGAACACGAGGCGGAGTCCAAACGCACGCAAGAAGACCTGCCGGTGGCCGCGCCCAGGCCCCCGCGGCGACGGCCTTCCGACAGCGCGGAGTTCAGCGTGGTGGGCGTTGACAACCTGCTGGTACAGGTGGCGCGCTGCTGCCGGCCGCTGCCGGGCGAGCAGATCGGCGGCTACCTCACCCGCGGCCGCGGCGTCAGCGTGCATCGCAGCGACTGTCCTTCCTACCTGCGCCTGGTCTCGCGCGAGCCACAGCGGGCGCTGCCGGTGGAATGGGGCAGCACGCGCGGCGCGCACGAGGCCGGGGTGGCGGTGGAGGGCGTGGATCGCAAGTACCTGCTCAAGGACGTGACCAACCTGATTGCGCAGGAGGACGCGCACGTGCACGCGATCAGCAGCGAGCGCATCCGCGGTTCGGCGCACGTGCGCCTGCGCCTGCAGGTGCGGGTGCAGGATTTCGGCCAGCTTGCGCGCCTGCTGGGCAAGATGGAGGCGATCGCCGGGGTGGAGCGGGCTTACCGGAGCTAGGCCGGTGCGCCCGGGCTCACGACGGCGTTCAGCCTCCTCACCTATGCTGCAGGGGTGAGCCCGACGCGCGACCCCCGATCCCCCCACGATGAGCCGGACGACGGAGCCGGGCGGCTGCCCGACGGCCGCCGGGAACCGGGGCTTGGCGACGCCGATGGCCTGGAATTCGGTCTGCGCCGCGGCGGCACGCCTCCGCGGCGGTCGCCGGAGGACTGGATGCAGCGGCACTGGCGCGCGATTGCGGCCGGCGTGGCGCTGCTGCTGGTTGCGCTGCTGGTGCTGCGACAGCCGCTGGCCGAACTGATGTGGCCGCAGAACCCCGCCCAGGAAGCGCTGGCCGAAGCCGATGCGGCCCTGCAGCGCGGCCACCTGAGCGCCGCTGACGGCAGCGGCGCACGCGAGCTGTATGAAGCGGCGTTGGCAATGGATCCGGACCGCCCCGAAGCCGGGCAGGGATTGGTGAACGTGGCCGGGGCGGCGCTGGAGCAGGCCCGCCGCGAGACCGCTGCAGGCCGCTACCCGCAGGCACACGCGGCACTGGAACTGGCCCGCGAGCTGTCCGCGCCACGCGAGCAGACCCAGGCCGTCGCCGCCGCGCTGCGCGAACGCGAGGCTGCCGGCGCTGGACTGGATGGGCTGTGGCGCCAGGCCAGGCGCGCCCAGGATGCCGGTCGGCTGCACGGCGCCGACGATGCGGCGCTGCCGCTGTACCGGCAGATCCTGCGCCTGGATCCGGACCACCTGGAAGCGCTGCGCGGTCGCGACGACGCGATCGGTGAACTGCTGCAGCAGGCGCGGGCCTCGCTTCGCAGTGGTGAACTGGCCGCCGCCGCCGCGGCGATCACGGCGGCGCGCGGATTCGACCCCGGTCACGTCGACCTGCCGGACACCGAGGCGCGGCTCACCGAGGAGCGCGATGCCACCATTGCCCGCGCCGAAGAGGACCTCGAGGCCGGGCGCCTGGAGCGCGCTGGAGAGCGTTTCCAGGCGCTGCTGGAGATGGACGGCGACGACGTCCCGGCGCGCGAGGGGCTGGTCCAGACAGCCCAGGCCCATGCGCGCCGTGCCACCCGGCTGGTGGCGGATTTCCGCTTCGCCGACGCGGAGGCGGAACTGGCGCAGGCGCGCGCGCTGGCGCCCGACGACAGCCAGGTCCGCGCGGTGGACGAGCGCACCGAAGCCGCCCGCGCACGGCATGCCCGGCTTGAACCGACGCAGTCGCCGGCCGATCGCCAGCGGCGGGTGGAGGAGCTGCTTGAAGCGGCGGCCGCGGCCGAGCATCGCGGTGACCTGCTCAGCCCGCCCGGCGACAGCGCTTACGACAAGCTGCGTGCCGCCCGCGCGATCGCCCCCGACGACCCGCAGGTGCGCGAAGCCAGCGTGCGACTGCTGGAGGCCGCTACCGGGTGTTTCGAGCGCGAATTGCGTGCCAACAGCCTGGGCCGCGCCAGGGCCTGCCTGGATGCGCGCATCGCGCTGGCCGACGACACCCGCGGCCTGGCCGATGCGCGGCGGCGGCTGGCGCAGCGCTGGCTGGCGATCGGGGACGAGCGCCTGGGCGCGGGTGAGTTGCAGGGCGCCCGCACGGCGCTGCAGTCGGCGCGTGAAGCCGATCCGTCGGTGCCGGGACTGGCCGAGTTCGCCGAGCGTTTACGCACGGCTTCCGCGTCCGGGCAGCCATCCTCGTCGGACTGATGGCGCGTGCGCGCCGCGGTGTCAGCTGCGGTCGCGGCCGGCCGCGCGCAGCAGCGGGTCCAGGCGCAGTGCGATCTGCTTCCAGCTGAATTCCTCCACGTCGCCGGCATCAAGCGACAGGCCGTGATCCAGGCTGCCGCGCGCCTGGGAGTCCGCGAGTTTGCCAAGCAGCGCGCCGATCGCATCCGGCTCGTTGCTGCAGACCCAGCCGCGACCCAGCCGCCCGATCATGTCCGCGGTTGGATCGGTGCCGTTGCCCAGGTGCAGGATTGGCCGGCCCGAGCCGAGGTATTCGTAGAATTTTCCAGGGACCTGGGTCATGTCGTCGTTGGCGACGTTGACCAGCACGTCGGCACGCCGCTGCAGGCCAAGGATGGCAGTGTGCGGCAGGAACCCCAGCAGTCTCACCTGGTCGGGCGCGGCCGACGCGGCCTCAAGCACAAGCTCGGGCACGGTGACCGCGGCGATGTTCAGGCGCACCGCCGGATGCGCCTGCAGCGCCTGCAACAGCGCATCCACCCGACGGAACCGGTAGAAGCTTCCGGTGTACAGCAGTTCCAGCCGACGGGAATCGAACATGCCGGCCTCGTCCGTGCCGCAGCCATCTGGCGATGTCCCCGCGTGCGTGCCGTCGAAGCCCTGGGTGACCACCTCGATCCGGTCGTCGCGCCCGTGGCGCTGCTCGAGCAGTTCCGCCGCGCCGGGGTTGGTGACGGTGACCAGGTCGGCGCGCTCGCAGACTTCCCGCTCGATGCGATGCGCGCGGGCGTGGAAGCGCGGCGGGGTGTAGCCAGCCAGGACCGGGTCGCCGAGGTCGGCCACCCAGGGCAAGCCCCGGCGCTGGGCCAGCAGTCCGAGTTCCAGCGTGGTGGCTGGCTCGTGCGAGCTGATGACCAGGTCGGGATCGACACTGTCGATCAGGCGACGCAGTGCGCGGCGGCCCCACGGGCGCCACTCGCCACGGATGTCAGGGTAGGTCAGGAAGGCCGCTCCCGCCTGCACGGCCTCGGAGATCCGCTGCCTCCAGCTGCGCATTGGACGGATCGGCTGCAGGGTTGGCGCGGCGTCACCGGTGGAGGGTTTCGTGGCGGACGCGCCCTCCACCCAGCGCCTGTGCTTGCGCAGCAATGCCAACAGGCCCCGCAGCGGCCCGGCGAAGCTGCGGTGTACGTGCAGGCCGTCGGGCAGGGCAGGCAGGCCCGGCGTGTGGCCGCCCAGGTCGGCGGTGAGCACGTGCACCTCATGGCCAAGTGCGTGCAGCTCGCGCGCCAGGTAAGCCCAGCGCAGCGACTGCGGCGACGGGCTTGGCGGGAACTCGTAGGCGATCAGCAACAGTCGCATCAGGTGACCGGCGGCGGAAAGGTGGCGGCGATGGTGGCGCGGGCGGCGTCGAATGAGAAGTGTCGGCGCACGTTGTCCAGGCTGCCCTGCGCCAGCCGCGTCCACAGCGCCTGGTCGTCGTACAGCGCCACGATCGCCCCGGCGAAATCCGGAGCCTCGTCCGCGACCAGGATGTCGTGCCGGTCGCGCAGGTGCATGCCCTCGGCCGCGCAGGTGGTCGCGACCACCGGCATCCCCGCCGCCATGCACAGGTTGATCTTGCCCTTGACCCCGGCACCGAAGCGCAGCGGCGCCAGGCCCACCCGCGTGCCGGCGAGCAGCGGCGCCAGGTCGGGGACATGGCCATGCAGGATGACGCCGGCCGGGGCGGGGGTGGCGTCGGCCAGTGCCGCGGGCATGCCTTCGCCGACGATGTGCAAGGTGCAGTCGGGCAGCTGCTCGCGCACGCGCGGCCAGATGTCCTCCAGCAGCCAGCGCGCGGCGTCCACGTTGGGCGGATGCCCTGCCCCACCGACGAACAACAGCCCGGTGCGTGCCTGGAACGGGGCGGGCTCGGGCTCGACCTCGTGCAGGTTGGGCAATATTTCGACCCGGGCCTGCGGCAGTTCCTGCCGCAGCAGAGTGGCTTCCGCCGGGCTCACCACCCAGGCCACGTCGGCTTCGCCGATCGCGCGCAGTTCGCGGCGGCGGGTGGCCGCGGCCAGCCGGTGCAGGGTGCGGTCGTTGCGCAGTCCGGCCTCGCGCTGTTCGCGCAGGTGGTGCAGGTCGACGGTGTCGAGCACCACCGGCAGTTCCGGTGCGAGCCGTCGCAGCAACGGGACCAGGAACTCAGCCAGGTGGTACCGGCTGACCACGACCGCGTCGTACTCCCGCGCGTGGCGGGCGAACCAGCGCTGTCTGGAACCCACGTCGGGGCCGCAGTGCACCTGCACGCCGATGTCGCGCAGCGCCCGGGTGTAGGGGCCGGCATCGGCGCCGTCGTCGGGCAGGAAGTCGACCCGGAAGCCCTCGCCGCGCAGCACGCGCATCAGATTGAACGCGCGCAGCGAGCCGGAATCGCGGTCCGGACGCGGCGTGGTCACGTCGATCAGCAGAATGCGGCGTCCAGCGGCGATGCCGTCGGCGAATGCCCAGGGCGCGGCGGCCATTGGCCGGGCTTCGCTGCCGGGGCCGGCAACGGAGACCTCGGGCCGGGCCACCCGCGCGAGCAGTCCGCGCCAGCCGCGCGCGTGCAGGGCAAGACGCATGCGATGCAGGCGGGCGCCCAGGCGGCGCCGGTGATAGGAGAAAGCGGAAAACACCAAGCCACGTTGCTCGCTGTCTGAATGGTCGGCGATATCCGCGGCCCGGGCAGCGGCGTCGCTGCGCTAGACTCACGAATACGGCCATTGTCGCATTCCGCGGCAAGCCGTCGCCGCCCGGTGTCCATGGCCCGAATCGAATACGACGAAGACGACGATCACCCGCGCGGCCCGCGCAGTCCCTGGCAGCGGCGATTGCTGATCTGGGGCCTGGCGCTGGTCGGCCTGGGGCTCGGCTTCCTGGTCCCCTACACCCTGTACCTGAACCAGCAGCTGGAACAGCAGTTCGAAGCGCTGCGCTGGCAGGAGCCGACCCGGGTGTATGCGCGCCCGCTGCAGCTTTCGCCGGGGCTGGTGCTGGACGCCCAGACCCTGCGCCACGAGCTGCAGGCGGCCGGCTACCGCGAGGCCGATGGCAGCCGGCCCGGTACCTGGGCCGAACAGGACGACGGCAGCTGGCGCATTTCCAGCCATGGCTTCCAGGACGTCGATGGCGAGGTGACGCCCAGGCAGGTCGAGATGCGGCTTTCCGGCGGCCGCGTCTCGCGCCTGCGCGAGGCGGGCGGCGACCAGGCGCTGGAACAGGTGCGCCTGGACCCGGCCCGGATCGCCACCCTGTACGGCGCCCGCCAGGAAGAGCGCCGGCTGGTGCGGGTGGAAGAGGTGCCGGTGCTGCTCACCGACGCGCTGCAGGCGGTGGAGGACCGCGACTTCGCCCGCCACCACGGCATCGACCTGAGCGGCATGATGCGCGCGGCCTGGGTCAACCTGCGCACCCGTTCGACCCGCCAAGGCGGCAGCACCCTGACCCAGCAGCTCGCCCGTTCGGGCCTGCTCGGGATCGGCCGCGAGCAGACCTGGTCGCGCAAGTTCAACGAGATCATCTACGCGCTGCTGATCGAGTTGCGCTACGACAAGGGCCAGATCATGGAGGCCTACCTGAACCAGGTCTACGTGGGCCAGCGCGGCAACCAGGCGATCCGCGGCATGGCCGCCGGCGCCGAATTCTGGTTCGGCCGCCGGCTGGAGGATCTGGAGACCGAACATGTCGCGCTGCTGGTGGGCATGATCCGCGGGCCGTCCTACTACGACCCACGCCGGCACCCCGAGCGCGCACGTGAGCGACGCGACTTCGCCCTGGCGCAGATGCATTCCACCGGCCTGATCGACGAGGCCGGATACCAGCGCGCGCTGGCCGCGCCGCTGGGCGTGAGCGACCGCCCGGGCAGCGTGGCGGCGAACCGCTTCCCGGCCTACGTGGACCTGGTGCGCCAGCAGCTTGCCTCGGAATATCCGGCCAACGAGCTGCAGGGCGCCGGGCTGAGCGTGATGACATCGATGTCGCCCTCGGCCCAGGGCTACGCCGAGGGGGCGGTGCGGCGCACGATCGAAGCGCTTGCCAGCGACGACCGGCCGGAACTGCAGGCGGGGCTGGTGCTGACCGACGTGCACGATGGCGAGGTGCTGGCGGTGGTCGGCAACCGCAACCCGGCCCAGCACGGCTTCAACCGCGCGATCGACGCGCAGCGCCCGGTGGGCTCGCTGCTCAAGCCGTTCGTGTACCTGCTGGCGCTGGCCATGCCGGGCGAATGGTCGCTGGCGAGCCCGATCGACGACTCGCCGGTGAGCGTGGTGCTGCCCAACGGCCAGCGCTGGACCCCGGCCAACGCAGACAACCGCAGCCACGGCACGGTATCGCTGATGGATGCGCTGGCCCGCTCCTACAACCAGGCCACGGTGCGGTTGGGCATGCAGATCGACCCACGCCGGCTGGCCGAGCTGATCGGCACCCTGGCCGGGGTGGAGGCCGAGCCGAACCCGTCGCTGATCCTGGGCTCGCTCGACCAGAGCCCGTACGCGATGGCGCAGCTCTACCAGTTCCTTGCATCGGGCGGCGAGTTCCAGGCCTTGCGCATGGTGCGCGGGGTGATCGACGCCGATGGCAGGACTGTCAGCCGCTACGACGAAAGCGTGACCGAGGCCCAGGCCGGCGATGCGGTGGCGGTGCGGCTGGTCACCCTGGCCCTGCAGCGCGCGGTCACCTCCGGCACCGCGCGGCGGCTGGTCGACGACGGCCTGGGACACCTGAACGCGGCCGGCAAGACCGGCACCAGCAACGACGGCCGCGACAGCTGGTTTGCCGGCTGGACCGGCGATCACCTGGCAGTGGTGTGGATGGGCAACGACCGCAACGAGTCCACCGGGCTGTACGGCGCCACCGGTGCGATGCGGGTGTGGTCGGACATGTTCGCGCGCCTGCCCAGCGCGCCGCTGGAGATTGGCGACGGTGGCCTGGACTGGCGCTGGATCGCCGGCGGGCACAGCGTGGACGCCGGCTGCCCGGGTGCGCGCAGGTATGCTTTCGTACCCGGCTTCGCGCCGGCCCGGCAGCCCTGTGACTACGGCGAGCCCGAACCTGCGGAAGCCGCGTCCGCCCAAGCCGGCGCACCCGCGGCGAGCGCGCCGCGGCGGCCGGCGCGGCGCGGCTGGCGGAGCTGGTTCGGCCTGGATGAGCCCGAGCCCGAGCCGCCGGCCGACCCGCCCCCCGCTTCCCCCGAACCCGTTCCCGACCAGCCATGATCCCGATGCCCCGTTTGTTGCCCGTTGCCGCTGTTGCCCTGTCGCTGCTCGTGGCGGGCTGTACCGCACCCGCGTCCCGTTCCGCACATCCGGCGGCCACTCCGAAGGCGATGGTGGCCGCGATCCGCGCGGCAGCGGGCGAAGCCGAAGGTGAGCTGGCGGTGCAGCCGCTGCGCGATCCGCGGGTCGAGGACCTGCGCGATGAAGCGGCGCGGCTGCAGGCGGCCGGCGACGTCGCCGGTGCCGTGCGCGCGCTCGACCAGGCGCTGGCGGTGGTGGAGGGCGATCCGGCACTGCTGCAGGAGCGCGCCGAGCTGGCCGTGCTGCAGCAGGACTTCGCGCTGGCCGCCCAGCTGGCCGAGCGTGCCTACGCGCTTGGGGCGCAGGTGGGTCCGCTGTGCCGTCGCCACTGGGCCACGCTGGAACAGATCCGGCTGCGCGAGGGCGACGCTGCCGGCGTCGCGTCAGCGCGCACGCAGATCCAGGGATGCCGGGTGGCTGGCCCGGAACGGTACTGAGCGATGGCGCGGCTCTGCGGGGAAGGTTTCCCGGCTTCGGTGGCGGCGTGAGCGCGGTCGAGGTCGAAGCGCCGCCGCTGGCGGATGCCGTCCGCCAGGCGCTGGGCGGGGATGGCCCGCTTGCCGGTGCGCTGCCCGGCTTCGTGCCGCGACCCTCGCAGCAGGAACTGTCGACCGCGGTGGCCGAGGCCTTTGAACACCGCGACAGCCTGCTGGCCGAGGCCGGCACCGGCACCGGAAAGACCTTCGCCTACCTGGTGCCGGCGCTGCTGTCGGGACTCAAGACCATCGTGTCCACCGGCACCCGCGCGCTGCAGGACCAGCTCTACCATCGCGACCTGCCGGCGGTGCGCGATGCGCTTGGGACCGGCCTGAGTACCGCGCTGCTCAAGGGGCGGGCCAACTACCTGTGCCACCACCGGCTTGAACTGGCCAAGGGCGAGCCGCGCCTGTCCGGCCGCGATCAGGCGCTGTTCCAGCGGATAGTCGCCTGGGCGGGCCGCACCCGCATGGGCGACCTGGCCGAACTGGAGGCGCTGCCCGAAGGTTCGCCGCTGATCCCCGCGGTTACCTCCACGGTCGACAACTGCCTGGGTACCGAGTGCCCGTTCTGGAACGAGTGTTTCGTGGTCCAGGCCCGGCAGCGTGCCCAATCCGCCGACCTGGTGGTGGTCAACCATCATCTGCTGCTGGCCGACCTGGCCCTCAAGCAGGAGGGTTTCGGCGAAATCCTGCCGGGTGCGCAGGCGTTCGTGGTCGACGAGGCGCACCAGCTCCCGGAGCTGGCCGCGCAGTTCTTCGGCGAGGCCCTGAGCGCGCGGCCGCTGGTGGAACTGGCGCGCGAGGCGCTGATCGAATGCAAGGACGTGCCGGGCGCGCTGGCGGTGCTGCAGGCGCCAGCGCAGGCGCTGGAGCAATCCGTGCGCGCGCTGCGCGCGCAGATGGAGCCGCTGCCGCTGCGCGGGACGCTGGCGCGGCTGGCCGGCAACACGGAGGTCGAGCGCGGCTTCGACGACCTGGATACCCGCCTGTCGGAGCTGGCGCGGGCGCTTGATCCCCTGCGCGAAGCATCGACCGGGCTGGACGCCTGCCATGCCCGCGCCGTCGACTCCATCGGGCGCCTCGCCCGCTGGCGCGGCCAGCAGGCTGATGCGGATGCGGGCCTGCAGGACGAGCCTGATCCCGTTTCGGAGGCCGGCTTGCCGGCCGACGATGACGTGCGCTGGTACGAACTGTCGCCACGGGGCTTCCGCCTGCAGCGCACGCCGCTGGACGTGGCCGGTCCGCTGCGCGCGCACCGGGAAGCGTCTCGTGCGGCGTGGGTGTTCACCTCGGCGACGCTGGCGGTGGACGGGCGCTTCGACCATATCGGCGCGCGGCTGGGGCTGGATGAGCCGCGCACGCTGCTCGCGCCCAGCCCGTTCGATTGGCCGCGGCAGGCGCTGTGCTACCTGCCGCCGGGATTGCCGGCGCCGGCGGCGCGCGACTACAGCGCCAGGGTGCTGGACGCCGTGCTGCCGGTGCTGCACGCCTCCGGCGGCCGCGCCTTCCTGCTGTTCGCCTCGCACCGCGCGCTGCGCGAAACCGCGGCGCTGCTGCGTGACGGGCCGTGGCCGCTGTTCGTGCAGGGGGAAGCGCCGCGGCACGTGCTGCTGCAGCGCTTCCGTGAATCGGGCAACGGCGTGCTGCTGGGCGCGGCCAGCTTCCGCGAGGGCGTGGACGTGGCCGGCGATGCGCTGAGCGTGGTGGTGATCGACAAGTTGCCCTTCGCCGCGCCGGATGATCCGGTGTTCGAGGCGCGGTTGGACGCGATCCGCCGCGCCGGTGGCAATCCGTTCCGGGACGAGCAGCTGCCGCAGGCGGTGATCGCGCTCAAGCAGGGCGTGGGCCGGCTGATCCGCAGTGAGCGCGATCGCGGCGTGCTGGTGCTGTGCGATCCGCGCCTGACCGGCAAGAGCTACGGGCGGGTGTTCCTGGATTCGATGCCGCCGTTCGCGGCGACCCGCGAGGTGGGGCAGGTGCAGGCGTTCTTCGGCGGCGCCACTACGGATCCTGACAAGGGTTTGCCCTAGTTCCGGCGCGCCAGGTTTCGTGCCACCTTCGCGGTAACGTCCACGCGAGGGTTGGAGTGTCCGCCATGAGTCCGCCCGTTGGTTCCACCCAGACGACCCTTCCCGGCTTGCCGGACCCCAATGCCTGCCCCGCCCAGCCGCCGCCGGGTGACCGCTGCATAGGCACGCGCGAACAGCCGGTCATGTGTCCGGCCGGGGGGCTCTCCCCGCAGCAGGACGCGGCATTGAACGCGGAGTGGTGGAACGGCCTGTCGCCGCAGGAGCAGTCGAACTACCTGGCGACCTACGGCACCGAGATCGGGGCGATGGACGGCATGCCGTCCGAGGTCAGGCACGAAGCGAACATGGCGGTCCTGCGCCAGCAGGCGGCGGATGGCGACCAGGGCGCGCAGGACCTGCTGAACCGGATCGACGGCTCCCGTGGCGGGGCGACGGATCCTTCCCAGCACCTCTATCTGCTCGGCTATACGCCGCAGGACGGCGGCACCGACGCGATGGCCATCGTCGCGATCAGCAACCCGGACACCGCCGACAACGTTGCGGTGTTCGTCCCCGGCACCGGGTCCACGGTCGCGGATATCGGCGGCAACATCGACCGAATGGACGACCTGAAGGCGCAGTCCGAGCTGATCGACGACGAGGCCTCCACCTCGACCATCGTCTGGCTGGGCTATGACGCGCCCAACAACATCCCGGCCGCAAGCGGCGCCGGCCCGGCAAGTGACGGCGCGCCGGCGCTGCGGGAGTTCACCCACGGACTGCGCGCATCACACGAGGGGGCAGAGGGTGCGAACCTGACCGTGATCGGCCACTCCTACGGTTCGACCGTGGTCGGGCACGCGGACCGTGACGGCACCGGCGGCCTCGGGGCGGACAGCGTCATCGTGGCCGGCAGCCCGGGCATGGGCGTGGACAGCGCCGACGAGCTGAGCGTCGACAACGGCAGCCTGTGGACGGCGATGGCCGACGACGACCCCATCCGCTTCACCCCCGGCTGGATCCACGGCACCAACCCGGTGAACGAGGGCTTTGGCGGAACCCGGATCTCCAACGACGGTGCTTCCGGCCATTCGGGCTACTGGACCGCCGACAGCGAGTCGCTGCGCAACCAGGGCTACATCGTGACCGGCAATGATCAGATGGTGACCACCCGGGAGTTCCGCTGAGGCATCCAGGCGGCCCGTTTCCGGTGGGTTCCACGATGCCATTGATGTCGATTCGGGAATGGTCGCGGCGACCGGCGATGGCCACGGCCGCCGCGCTGCTGCTGGCGGCCGCCGCCGCTTGTCAGGTTCCGGTGGATGGAGTAGAGGTAGGCGCCATGGAGACCAAGAACAGTTTGCAGGCAGCGCGCGAGATCGCGCCGCAGGTCGAGGCGTTTTTTTCCAGCCTGCCGCTGGCCCGGGAGAAGTTCACGGTGCGGGTGAACCGCTGCGAGATTCCCGAGGGGGCGGAGGGCAAGGAGCGCGACGACGTCTACTACATCTGGGTCGGGGTGCGCGGCGCGGCGCACAACGACGATGCCGGGCAGATCCTGGAGGACGTCCACTCGCGCTGGCAGGAGGCCGGCTGGGAGATCACACGCTTCCGCCGCCTCGACAACGGCGGCGTGAACCTGGCGGCCACCGAGCCGGGCACCGGCAACAACTACATGCTGGACTCGGGCCTCAACAAGGGGCCGAACACCTACGTGGTGGGCATGTTCAGCACGCCGTGCCTGCAGAGCCCCACGGGCGCGGTCCAGTTCGGCGAGATCCGCAACGGACTGGAGGAGGTTCCGGCCTTCCAACCGTCGGTGGTGGACGACGGATCAGCCGGCGGATCGGGCGACTGACCGGCCCGGCGCCCACGGTGGCGCCCGTGCAGCCCGCGCCGCGCGTCCGTATCCTGTCCCGCCCGCCGCCTGGTGTCACCTGCCGCGCATGAACCTGCTTGCATTGGAAACCTCCACCGAGGCCTGCTCGGTTGCGGTCTGGCACGACGGCGAGCTGCTGGAGCGCTTTGAAATCGCGCCGCGTCGTCACGCGGAGCTGGTGCTGCCGTGGGCGCAGGCGCTGCTGGCAGAGGCCGGCCTGGCGCGTTCGCAGCTGGACGCGGTCGCGGTCGGGCGCGGGCCCGGCGCGTTCACCGGCGTGCGCCTGGGCATCGCGCTTGCGCAGGGGATCGCGCTGGCGCTGGACCTGCCGATGCTGCCGGTGTCCACGCTGGCGGTGCTGGCGATGCGCGCCGAAGAACCCGGGCAGGTGCTGGCGGCGATCGATGCGCGCATGGGGGAGGTTTACGCCGGGGCCTTCGAGCGCAGCGGCGACAGCGTCCACGCGCTGGGTCCGGAATCGGTGTGCGCGCCCGATGCCGTCGTGTTGCCCGGGGTCGAGGACAGCAAATGGCGGGGTGTGGGCACCGGCTTCGACGCCGGGGAGGGAGCTTTGCGGGTGCACCTGGGCCCGCAGCTCGCCGGCGTGGATGCAGCCGCATTGCCGCATGCAGGCGACGTTGCCCGGCTGGCGGCACAGGCCTGGGCGCGCGGTGAACTTGTCGCGCCCGAACGGGTCGAACCGGCCTACCTGCGCGACAACGTCGCGCTGACCCTGGCACAGCAGCAGGCCCTGCGCGCCGCCCGCTGAGGCGACCGCTTCCTGCGAAGGAGCGCCCGATGCAGCAGGCCAGTCCCCAACCTTCCCGCGGCCGCAGGGCGCTGGCATGGACCCGCGCGGAGGTCCTGCCGCTGCTGGCGCTGGTCCTGCTGATGCTGGTGGCGCGCTCCTCGTTCGCCAACCACTACCACGTCCCCAGCGGTTCGATGCAGCCAACCCTGCAGCCCGGCGACCGGGTGGCGGTGGACATGCGCGCCTATGGCTGGCGGCTGCCGTTCACCACCCGCGACCTGGTGCAGGTGCGCGACCCGGTACCCGGCGAAGTGGTGGTGTTCTCCTCGCCGCAGGACGGCACCCGGTTGATCAAGCGACTGGTGGCGGTGGGCGGCGACACGGTGGAGGTGGCCGACGGCCGGCTGCGCATCAACGGCGAAGCGCTCGCTTCGGGACCGTTGCGCGCGGTGGAGCTGTTCCCCGGCCGCAGCGTGCCGT
This sequence comes from Luteimonas sp., assembly GCA_052090405.1. Taxonomy (GTDB): domain Bacteria; phylum Pseudomonadota; class Gammaproteobacteria; order Xanthomonadales; family Xanthomonadaceae; genus Luteimonas. The sequence goes on along the minus strand of JBQDAV010000008.1, from coordinate 18,287 downwards.
TGGACCTGCGCCACGGCGGGGGCCCGGACGTGGCCCTGTTCGAAGTGCCCGACGGCATGGGGCTGGTGCTGGGCGACCACCGCGGTGGCAGCCATGACGGCCGCCACTTCGGCCTGGTTCCGGTCGACGCGTTCTACGGCCGCGCCATGGGCGTGTACTGGCGCCGCGGCGAAGGCCCTGTCTGGAAGCGGCTCTGATCAGCCGTCGACCAGGGTGCCGGCGGGGAGGAACTGCCAGGTGCGGGTGACGTGGAGGATGTCGATGTTTTCCTCGGTGTGCGGCAGCGGGGGATAGGGCTCGGCCAGCTGGGCGATGCGCAGCGCGGCGTCGTCGAGCAGGTGGATGCCGCTGGAACGGATGACCTGCGCGTTCTCCACCGAGCCGTCGCGGCGGATCGCCACGCTGATTACCAGCTCGCCCGCCAGCTGCCGGCGCCGGGCTTCGTCGGGGTAGTTGAGGTTGCCGATCCGCTCCACCCGGTCCACCCACTGCCGCAGGTAGGCGGCGTAGGCGTATTCCTGGGTGCTGGCGGAGACGAACTTGCGCTTGGGCCGCTTGGCGTACTGCTCCGAGCGCAGGTGGATCTCGGCCGCCAGCCGGGCCATCTCCATGTCGCGTTCGATCCGTTGCTCGCCCTGCGGCAACTGGCTGGCGTCGGCCTGCGGCGTGGGGTCGGGGATGGGCACGGCCTGTTCGCCCAGGTGGCTGCTGACGATCCGCTCCTGCGGCGGCGGCTGCGCGTTGGGCGACTGCGCGCGCAGCGGTTCGGGCGCGACCCCGGGCTCATCCTGCGGCGCCAGTCCGATCTGTGATTCGCGCGGGCGACGGCTCTGATCGTGCTCGCCGCCGCCCTGGTTGGTGGCCTGGGCCAGGAAATCGGCCTGGCCCTGGGTCAGCGGGCTGCTGGTTTCGGTCAGGATCACGTCCAGCGTCGGCGTCACCGGCGCGGACTCGCCCATGCCGAAGCCCAGCCCGAGCACGAGCATGCCGTGCAGCAGCAGCGACAGCACCAGGGTCGCGCCCAGGCGCTGCTGGTCGCCGACCTGCGGCCCCGGTGGCGCGATCGCGATACTCATTGCCGCCGGATCACCCGCCGGCCTCGATCGCCGCGAACAGGTCGCCGGCGATGTCCAGGCCGAATTCGGCATCCAGTTCGCGGATGCAGGTGGGACTGGTGACGTTGACCTCGGTCAGCCAGTCACCGATCACGTCCAGGCCGACGAACACCATGCCGCGGCGCTTCATCTCCGGCCCGACCTGGGCGGCGATCCAGCGGTCGCGCTCGCTCAGCGGGCGGCCCTCGCCGCGGCCACCGACGGCGAGGTTGCCGCGGAAGTCGTCGCCCTGCGGGATTCGCGCCAGGCTGTACGGCACCGGCTCGCCCTGGATCAGCAGGATGCGCTTGTCGCCGTCGACGATCTCCGGCAGGTAGCGCTGCGCCATTGCGCTGCGCCGGCCGTCGGCGGTGAGCGTCTCCAGGATCACCGCCAGGTTCGGATCGCCGGGGCGGGTGCGGAAGATCGAGCGTCCGCCCATGCCGTCCAGCGGCTTGAGCACGGTGTCGCCGTGTTCGGCTACGAACGCCTTCAGCTCCGTCGCGCTGCGCGAGACCAGGGTCGGCGGACAGCACTGCGGGAACTCCAGCGCGGCCAGCTTCTCGTTCAGGTCACGCAGCCCGCGCGGGTCGTTCATCACCCGGGCCCCGGCGGCCTGGGCCAGGCCGAGGATCTGGGTGTCGTAGATGTATTCGGCGTCCACCGGTGGATCGCGGCGCATTAGGATGACATCGCCGGGGCCGAATGCGCGGCGTGACTCCGGTCCCAATTCATGCCAATCCGAGGGGTCGTCGCGCACCGAAAGCGACGCCATGCGTCCATGGGCGACGCCATCCGTCAGCGACAGTCCGCCGGGCAACACGTAGTGCAGGCGATGGCCGCGCCGCTGGGCAGCGAGCAGCATGGCGAACGTCGAGTCCTTGGCGACCTTGATCGACCCGATCGGGTCCATGACAACGATGACGTCGAGTGGCATGGCGGCGGCGTGCTCGCGGTGACTGGGGTGGCGCGATGTTAGCAGCAGGCGCTTGAAAAACAGGGGCGTGCGGGGCTCACGGATTCGGGATAATCTGCGTTTCGTCCTTGACAGTGCGGTCGTCGATTGGGATATATGACGGATTGCAGCGACGCGGGTTTGCGAGCCGTCGCGCCTGGGGAAAAATTTGATGACTGCAGAAGCAAAACCTGCCGGCAGCCTCGATGGCTTGCGGGTCATGGTGATCGATGATTCGAAGACGATCCGCCGCACCGCCGAAACGCTGCTCAAGCGGGAGGGTGCGGAGGTCACCACCGCCGTGGACGGTTTCGAGGCACTGGCGAAGATCGCCGACCAGCAGCCACGGATCATCTTCGTCGACATCATGATGCCGCGCCTGGACGGCTACCAGACCTGCGCGCTGATCAAGAACAACCAGTTGTTCAAGTCCACGCCGGTGATCATGCTCTCGTCCAAGGACGGGTTGTTCGACAAGGCGCGGGGGCGCATCGTCGGTTCCGAGCAGTACGTCACCAAGCCATTCACGCGCGAGGAGCTCCTCGACGCCATTCGCAAGCACGTCACCGCCTGACCGGGGGGCAGGCACACCCATGGCACGAATCCTGTTGATCGAAGACTCGCCGACCGATACGGCGGTGCTGACCCAGCTGCTTGAGCGCAACGGCCACGAGGTGATTGCCTCGGGCAGTGCCGAAGACGGCATCGTGGCCTGCAAGCGCGAGCTTCCCGACCTGGTGATCATGGATGTCGTGCTGCCCGGCATGAACGGCTTCCAGGCCACGCGCGCGCTGTCGCGCGATGCCGACACCGGCCATATCCCGGTGGTGATCGTGAGCACCAAGGGCATGGAGACCGACCGCGCCTGGGGCATGCGCCAGGGCGCCCGCGGCTACCTGGTCAAGCCGCCGAGCGAGTCGGACCTGATCGGCAGCATCGACGAGCTGCTCGGCAGCACCACGTGATCACTGCCCGCGCCAATACCGGCCCGGCCGATCCGTTTGCGATCCTGCTTGATTTCGAACGCCGCTCGCTGGCGCACGAGGCGGGATTGCCGGAGCAGCTCGATGCGCCCGGCCTGTGGCGCGGCGTGGGCTACCGCATCGGCAGCCGGCGCCTGGCGTCGGGCTTCGACGAGGTGCTGGAAGTGCTGCCGATGCCGCAGGTCACGCCGGTCCCGGGCGCGCAACCATGGATGCTGGGCGTGGCCAACATCCGCGGCAACCTGCTGCCCATTGTCGACCTCAAGCAGTTCCTGGAAGGCGAGCGCACCGTGCTGCACGAGGACCAGCGGGTGCTGATCGTGCGCCAGCCCGGCGGCAACGTGGCGGTGACCATCGACGAGATGTTCGGCCAGCGCAGCTTCCAGGAAGAACAGATGGCGCCGGCTGAAGTGCTGGCGGAAGGGCGGTACGCGCACTTCATCGAGCGCGCCTACCACGTGGATGAGAACGCGTGGGGGATCTTCAGCCTCGACCGGCTGTCGCGTACGCCCGAATTCAGACAGGCCGCGGCATAGCCGCATCGCAATCGCAACAGGGGCAAGACCATGAGCACTGATACCGACAGCGTCGCCGGCAAGGGCCGCAACCTTGGCACCAACTTCTGGCTGACCGTGCTGGCGGTGGCGTTGCTGATCTTCGGCGCCAACACCGGCTATGCGATCTGGAAGGCGGCGCAGCTTGGCGGTGCAAGTGCCGCGGCCTCGAACCTGCAGGTGAATTCGCAGCGTCTGGCGATCCAGGGCCGGGAGGCGGTGGCCGGCGACAGCGCGGCCTACCAGGCGTTCCGTGCCACCAAGACGCAGATCGACGAGGACATCGCCAGCCTGCAGGGCAACTTCGGTGACACCGGCGGCGTGTCCGGGCCGATCCAGGCCGTGGCCCAGACCTGGGCCCCGATCCAGCAGAACGCGCAGCAGGTGATCGACAGCCAGGAGACGGTATTGGCGCTGGCCGGCGACGCCGACCGCTTCACCCAGGGCGTGCCGGGCCTGCAGGCACAGCTGGACGAGCTGGTGCGCGCGATGTCCAACACCGGCTCGCCGTCCTCGCAGGTCTACATGGCCCTGCGCGAAGTGGTGCTGACCGGCGACATGGTGCGCTTCGTGACCGAGATCCAGGCCGGTGGCGAGGCCGCGGCCGGCGCGGCCGACACGCTGCAGCGGCGTGTGAGCCTGTTCGAGCAGGTGCGCGTGGGCCTGCGCGAGGGCGACGAGAACCTCAACGTGCAGGCACTGAGCAATGCCAGCGCGCTGGGTGCACTGGAGGGCGTGGACGAGCTGTGGGCGGAGATCCGCCCGGCGTTGGATTCGATCATGGAAGCGGCCCCGGGCCTGGCCGGCGCGCAGGCCGCGGCGGCGGCCATCACTGGCGGCTCCGACGGCCTGCTGGCCAACAGCGAGAGCCTGTTCCAGGCGTTTACCGCATTCGGCTCCATGGCCGATACCAGCATCCTGGGCAACGTGTGGATCAGCATCCTGTTCGGCGCCCTGGCCCTGGCCGCCATCGTCGGCCTGGTGTTCAGCCTCAACCGCGCCCAGCGCGAGCGCTATGAAACCACCATGGAGCTCAATAACCGCAACCAGGAGGCGATCATGCGCCTGCTGGATGAAATGGGCTCGCTGGCCGAAGGCGACCTGACCGTGAAGGCCACGGTCACCGAGGACATGACCGGCGCCATCGCCGACTCGATCAACTTCGCGGTCGAGCAGCTGCGCAACCTGGTGCAGACCATCAACGACACCTCGGTGCAGGTGTCTTCAAGCGCCCAGGAAACCCAGGCCACCGCCATGCACCTGGCCGAGGCCGCCGAGCACCAGGCGCGCGAGATCACCTCCGCCTCCAGTCGCATCACCGAGATCGCGGCCAGCATCGACCAGGTGTCGAAGAACTCCGCCGAGTCGGCCGACGTGGCCCAGCGCTCGGTGCAGATCGCAACCAAGGGCGCGGGCGTGGTACGCGAGACGATCGCCGGCATGGATTCGATCCGCGACCAGATCCAGGAGACCTCCAAGCGCATCAAGCGCCTGGGCGAGAGCTCGCAGGAGATCGGCTCCATCGTTGAACTCATCAACGACATCTCCGAGCAGACCAACATCCTGGCGCTGAACGCGGCCATCCAGGCCGCATCGGCGGGCGAGGCGGGCCGCGGCTTCGCGGTGGTGGCGGACGAGGTACAGCGGCTGGCCGAGCGCGCATCCAACGCGACCAAGCGCATCGAGACCCTGGTCGAAACGATTCAGACCGATACCAACGAAGCGGTCAGCTCGATGGAGCAGACCACCTCCGAGGTGGTGGCCGGCGCGCGCCTGGCCGAGGACGCCGGTACCGCGCTGGGCGAGATCGAAAGCGTGTCGACCAGCCTGGCCGACCTGATTCAGGGCATCTCCAGCGCCGCCCAGCAGCAGTCCGCGGCGGCCTCCAACATCACCGAAACGATGGAGACCATCCAGTCGATCACCGCGCAGACCTCGCAGGGCGCGAACCAGACCGCCGAATCCATCGGCAACCTGGCCCAGCTCGCCGCCGACCTGCGCCGTTCGGTCGCCGACTTCAAGCTGCCGGCCTGACCGCGGAGACAGGGACGGACATGATCCGCATCGGCAGCCAATGCAGCACCCGCGTGCACCCGCAAGGGAGCGCACGATGACGATGGCGCTTCGCGACGCGATCGACTACACCGCGCTGGGCTGGGTCAAGCCGGAGCTCGACGAAACCCTGGCCCAGGTGCGGCAGGAGATCGAGGCCTTCGTCGAGGATCCGGCCGATACCAGCCGGATGCGTTTCTGCGCCGGCTACCTGCACCAGGTGCAAGGCACCCTGCGCATGGTCGAACTGTATGCGCCGGCGATGGTGGCCGAGGAGATGGAGCGCCTGGCCCAGGCCCTGCAGAAAGACGAAACGGCCGATCGCAACGCCGCCTGCGCCACCCTGATGCGCGGCGTCGTGCTGCTGCCCGACTACCTGGAGCGGCTGCAGGGCGGGCACAAGGACATCCCGATCGTGCTGATGCCGCTGCTCAACGAGCTGCGGGCCGCGCGCGGCGCTGCGGGGCTGAGCGAAAGCGTACTGTTCACGCCCGACCTGCAGCGACCGTTGCCGGCGGGATTGCCCGCGTCACAGGAAGCGGCGTCGGACCGGACGGTCGCCGACCATGTCCAGGTGCTGGGCGCACACATGACCGCCTGGCCCGAGGGCGGGGCTCCAGGCGATGCCGCGGGCTTCGCCGCCGCGCTGGAAGCGCTGTTGCCGCACGCCCGCGACGAAGCCCTGCAGCGCATGCTGTGGGTTGCGCAACGGGCCATGCACGCGGTCGCCGACGGCGCCATCGACGCCGGCTCCGGACTGCGGCAGGCGCTGGCCACCGTGGTCCGCGAAGCCAGGCGGCGCCTGGTGGATGACGACGTGCTCGCCAGCGCGGACGTCGCCCTGGAGGCCACCCGCCAGGTGCTGTTCCACGTTGCCGGCAGCGACGGCGACCATCCGGCGCTGCAGGAGTTGCGCAGCACCTTCGAACTGGAGCGCGCCGCGCCAAGCGAAGCCGAGCTCAGCCACGCCCAGGGCAGCCTGAGCGGGCGCAACCGCGCGCTGCTCGATACCGTTGCCGCGGCGGTGAAGGAAGACCTGCTGCGGGTCAAGGACGCGCTGGACCTGCACTTGCGCACCGGCGAGGGGGCCGCCGCCGGCCTGGAGCCGCAGGTGGAGGTACTGGGCCGTGTCGCCGACACGCTTGGCATGCTTGGCCTGGGCGTAGCGCGCACCGTGGTGCTGGAGCAGCGCGATGCGGTGGACGCGGTCGTCCGCGGCGACCGTCCTGCCAGCGAGGATGTGCTGCTCGACATCGCCGGCTCGCTGCTCTACGTCGATGCCTCGCTGGACGAGCAGGTCGCGCGCCTGGGCGACGGCGACGCCGACCAGGAGCAGGATCCGCTGGCCAGCGAATCGCGCAGGGCCACCGAAGTCATCGCCCGCGAGGCGATCGCCAACTTCTCCGATGCACGCCAGGCCTTCGTCGCCTTCGTCGAGACCAGCTGGGACCATGAGGAGCTGGCCGAGGTGCCGCGGCTGCTGGCGGAGGTGGGCGGTGCGCTGCGCATGCTCGAGCTGCAGCAGCCGGCTGATTTTCTCACCGGCGTACGCCGCTTCACCGAGACCGAACTGCTGGGCCGCAGGCGGGTGCCGAACGGACGCCAGCTCGACACCCTGGCCGACACCCTGGCCAGCCTGGAGTACTTCCTGGAAGCGCTGCGCGAGCACCGCGGCAGCCGCCAGGACATCCTCGACATCGCCCGCAGCAGTCTTGAGGAGCTGGGCTACTGGCCGCTGCCCGCCGAGACGGGGGACGAACCGGCGTCGCCGGTCGAAGCGCTCGGGGTACAGCCCCCGCAGGAGCCGGTCGGAGAAGTGTCAGCCGGCACGGAAGATACCGCCGCGACCGTCGCCGCGTTCATCGATCGTGCGCCGGCCGAGCCGGCCGGCGATGACGCCGGTACTGATGCGCAGGCGGAGGTGGTGGAAGCCGTCGCGCCCGCGCCGGTGGGCGCCAGCGGAGGCTTCGAAGCCACCGGGGACGAGATCGACGACGAGATCCGCGAGGTCTTCCTGGAAGAGTTCGCCGAGGAAATCGACAACCTCGATGTCCTGTTGCCGCCGTGGCGCGAGGATCCGGAAAACATGGAGCGCCTGCGGCCCATCCGGCGCGTGTTCCACACCCTCAAGGGCAGCGGCCACCTGGTCGGCGCGCGTACCCTGAGCGAGTTCAGCCGGAAGATCGAGAGCCTGCTCAACCGGGTCCTGGAGGGCGCGCGCACGCCCAGCCCGGCAGTCGTCGCCGTGGTCGACCACGCGTTCTATTCCCTGCCGATGCTGCAGGCGGCACTGAAGGGCGAGGGCGGACTTGAGGTCGACCTTGCGACGCTGGAAGCGGATGCCGAGCGCATCGCCGGCGGCGACGAAACCATGCCGCAGGCGCCGCTGCGGACCAGCCCGGCCGGTGAGGCGGACGATGTTCCGGCGCAGGTTGAAAAGGACGCGGTCGTCACCACGGCTCCGGCCATGGTGCCGGCGCAGGTGGACGAGCTGTTGCTGGAGATCCTGGACGCCGAGGTCACCGGCCATTTGGTGGCGGTCGATGATTGGCTGGAAGCCGCCCGGGCCGGCGGTCCCGCCGTCGCGGACGACGCCCTCCTGCGCGCGGTCCACACCATGAATGGCGCGTTTGCGATGGCCGAGGTCCCGGCCGTCACAGGCGCGCTGGGGCCGGCCGAATCATGGGTACGGCGCCTGCTGGCCGCCGGCGACGGCGCGGATGGGGAAGCCGTGGAGGCGATGGGCGAGCTTGCCTCCCTGGTTCGCGCCTCGATCGACGGATTGAAGTCCGACAGCCCGGGGGTGCCCGAATGTGATGCGCTTGCCGCGCGCTGGTCGACGCTGCGCGACGCGCTGCCCGAACCCAGGCGGTCCCCGTTCGAGGACCTGGAGGTGCCCGACGCCGATGCGACCGGGGAGATCGCCCGCATCGAAGCGGACGTGCTTGAGGCCGAACGGGTCGAGGCCGAGCGTATCGCAGCGCAAGAGGCAGAAGCCGAGCGGCTTGCGACCGAGAAGGCCGAGGCCGAACGGATTGAAGCCGAGCGGGTCGAAGCCGAGCGGATCGAAGCCGAACGGATCGAAGCCGAACGGATCGAAGCCGAACGGATCGAAGCCGAACGGATCGAGGCCGAACGGATCGAGGCCGAACGGATCGAGGCCGAACGGATCGAGGCCGAACGGA
>JBQDAV010000008.1:0-9364 GCA_052090405.1 Luteimonas sp. | reverse complement strand
TTGAGGCCGAACGGATTGAGGCCGAACGGATTGAGGCCGAACGCATCGCGGCGGAAGCAGCCGAACGCATCGCGGCCGAAGAGGCCGGGCGCCTGGCGGCACAGGCTCTGGAAGAGGCGGCGGAAGCGGCGGCCGGAACCGACGCAGCAACATCTCCGCAGCCGCAGCCGGCTGCCACCGGCGAGGACCCCGACGAGGCCCTGGATCTTACCGGTCTGGACGCCGAATTGATCGATATCTTCGTCGAGGAGGCCGGCGACCTGCTCGACCACTCGGACGGCCTGCTGGCCCAGCTTCGCGAGCAGCCGGGCGACCGTGAGTGCGTGGTCGGGTTGCAGCGCGACCTGCACACCATCAAGGGCGGCGCGCGCATGGCCGGCCTGATGGCGATCGGCGAGCTGGGCCACTCGATGGAGTCGCTGCTGGAGGCAGTGGCTGAGGCCCGCAGCGAACTCGATCGCGACGGCGTCGACCTGATCCAGCGTGGCTACGACCGCTTGCATGTGATGGTCACCAGGGTCGGCGAACGCCGCGCGATCGCGTCTTCGCAGGCGCTTATCGCCGAGTTCGTTGCCCGCGCGGCAGGCGGCGCGCAGGCGCCGCGCGTGGAAGAAGCCGCGGTACCGGTGGTGCAAAAGAAGGCGCTTGACCCGCTGTCCGAACCCATTTCCGACAGGCCGGAAGCCGCAGAGGACGACATCTCGGTGCGCGCGCCGCAGGAGCAGGTCCGCATCCGCGCCGACCTGCTCGACCGGCTGGTCAACTACGCGGGCGAGGTCGCGATCTACCGCGCCCGCCTGGAGCAGCAGCTCGGCGGCTTCCGTGGCGCCATGAAGGAGATGGAGCAGACCAACACGCGCCTGCGCGATCAGCTCCGACGCCTGGACAGCGAGACCGAAGCGCAGATCATCGCCCGCTACCAGCGCGAGTCCGACACCCCGGACGCCACCTTCGATCCGCTGGAACTGGACCGCTTCTCCACCCTGCAGCAGCTCTCGCGCGCGCTGGCCGAGTCGGCCGCCGACATGACCAGCCTGCAGGGCACGATGGACGACCTGACCCGGCAGTACGAGACCCTGCTGACCCAGCAGTCGCGAGTGAGCTTGGATCTGCAGGAAGGGCTGATGCGCACCCGCATGGTGCCCTTCGACGCCCTGCTGCCGCGCCTGCGGCGGGTGGTGCGCCAGGCCGCTGGCGAGACCGGCAAGCAGGTGCAGCTGCGCCTGGATGGCGCCCAGGGCGAGCTGGACCGCAACGTGCTCGAACGCATGACCGCGCCGCTGGAGCACATGCTGCGCAATGCGGTGGTACACGGCCTGGAAGCGCCCGAGGCGCGCCGCGAGGCGCAGAAGCCGGAGGAAGGCGTGGTCCGCATCGCGGTGCGCCGCGAGGGTTCGGAAGTGGTGATGGTGGTGTCCGACGATGGCCGCGGCCTGGACCGGGCCGGCATCCGCCGCCGCGCCGAGGAACGCGGCCTGCTGGCCGCCGGCGCGGTGCTCTCCGACGGCGCCCTGGATGCGCTGATCTTCGAGCCCGGCTTCACCACCACCGACGAGGTCAGCCGCCTGGCCGGCCGCGGCGTGGGCATGGACGTGGTGGCCAGCGAAGTGCGCCAGCTTGGTGGCACCCTGGAAACCGCCACCCGCCAGGGCGAAGGCACCGCGTTTACGCTGCGCCTGCCGCAGACCCTGGCGGTGACCCAGGCGGTCTTCGTGCAGATTGGTGAAACCAGCTTCGCGGTGCCGATTGCATCGGTGCGCGGCGTGGGCCGGATCTCCCGCGAGGCGCTGGCCGAGCCGGGAGCCGTGTACGAGTACGGTGGCGAACAATACGCGTTGCACGATCTCGGGCGGCTGGTGAACCACGCGCCGGCGCGCGCCGAGGGTCATCTGCAGATGCCGCTGCTGCTGATCGGCGCGGGCGAGTTGCGCGCGGCGGTGGCGGTCGACCAGATCCAGGGCAACCGCGAGATCGTGGTGAAGCCGGTCGGCCCGCAGGTTGCTTCGGTGCCCGGCATTTTCGGCGCCACCATCATGGGTGACGGCAGCGTGCGGGTGATCCTGGACGTGGCGCCGCTGGTGCGCCGCCATACCGCGCTGTCGCAGGAGGTTCCGTCGACAGCGGAGGAGGAGAAGCGCCAGGTGCCGCTGGTGATGGTGGTCGACGACTCGGTCACCATGCGCAAGATCACCGGCCGCGTCCTGGAACGCCACAACTTCGAGGTGGTCACTGCCCGGGACGGCATCGATGCGATCGAACGCATGGAAGAGCGCGTGCCGGACCTGATGCTGCTGGATATCGAGATGCCGCGTATGGACGGCTACGAGCTGGCCACGCACATGAAGGCCGACGCCCGCCTGCGCGAGGTGCCGATCGTGATGATCACCTCGCGGACCGGCGAAAAGCATCGCCAGCGCGCGTTCGAGATCGGCGTGGAACGCTACCTGGGCAAGCCCTACCAGGAGAACGAGTTGATCCACAACGTGTTCGACCTGCTCGACCTGGCACACGCGGATGACTGACCAGCGCACCCGGATCGCGCTGCTGGTGCGCGAAGGACAGGCGCGCGAGCAGCTGGAACAGGCACTGCGCGAAGCCGGCGCTGAACTGGTGGCGCAGGCCGATCCCGCGTCGGGTTCGGTGGACGAGGTCATTGCCGCCGCCCCGCACGCGGTGCTGGTGGCGCTGGAGCCGGCCATCGAAGACGCCCTGGACCGGTGGACGCAGCTGCTGTCGGATCCCGGCATCGCGGTGATCTACGACGAGGCCGAGCTGGCCGCGAACCGCTCCGGCTGGGACGCCGCGCGCTGGATCCGCCACCTGCGCGCCAAGCTGAACCGCCATGACGACGTGCTGCCCCCCGGCGCGGAGCCGGAGGAAAACTGGCAGCCCGTGCCCGGACCGCTGCCGGCGCAGGCGCGCGAGGTATCCGAGGAAGCGTTCCTGTCGATCGAAGACGAAGCCCAGGAAAACGCCGATGCGGTTCCGGCCGACGAAGGCCTGGAGGCCTGGCTGGAGAAGTTGTCCGGGGACGCCGAAGCCGAGGCCGACGACGCCGATCCCGACGCGCAGGCCGGAGTCGATGCGACCCTCCCCGGGCTTTCCGTTCCCGACGTATCCGCTGGCGCAGTGGTTGATGCGGTGCCAGCGCCCGAAAACTCCGTTCCGGAGATTGCGGACGCCGCCGCGGAGCCGGATGCGACCGCTCCGGGGATCGAGGCGCTGGAGGAGCGTATCGCCGGGCTCAGCCTGGTGGACGTGGACAGCTATGGCCATGGCCCCGAGCGCGGCGCGGTGGTGGTCGAGGCCGGCCTGGGCGGGCCCGACGCGGTACGCCAGCTCCTGGCGGGGCTGGAGATCGGCTTCCCGAGGCCGCTGCTGGTGCGCCTGCGCCTGGACGGCGGCCGCTATGACCGCCTGGTCCGGCAGATGGGCAGGGCGACTCCGCTGACCGCCACCCTGGCTGAGGAGGCCGCCACCATCGAGCCGGGCCACGTGTATTTCCTGCCGCCCGGGCTGGACGTGGCCAGGGACAAGGGCCGGCTGCGTTTCATCCAGGACGGGGCTGCCGCGCAGAAGCTGCCGGGCGCGCTTCCGGCCGACGACAGCGCGGTCCTGTTCCTCAGCGGCGGCGATCCCGCGCTGGTGGACGAGGCGATGTCCAGGGCCGGGGCCGGCGCGCTGGTGTTCGGCCAGTCCCCCGAAGACAATTTCGATCCCGCCGCCACCACCCGCCTGCTCGAGCGCGGGGGCAACGCGGCCACTCCCGCGCAGATCGCCGCGGAGCTGCTGGAGCGCTGGCCACCGACCGGTCGACCGGCCGGCGCCGATCTCGAGGACCCGGACCAGTGAATCAGCAAGACTTCAACAACGACGCATCCAGCGGCGGCACCCCTGATGACATCCGCGGAGTGCTGATCCAGATCGAGGGCGGGCGCCTGCTGTTGCCCAACGCCACCGTGTCCGAGGTGCTGTCCTACGCTGAACCCGAGCCGGTGGACGAGGCGCCCGGATGGATCCTCGGCCGGATCCGCTGGCGCGGCTGGCAGCTTCCACTGGTGGCGTGGGCGCGCCTGACCGGCACCGCACCCAACGAAGTCGGCGGCCTGGGCAGCAAGGTCGCGGTGCTCAAGGCCCTGCACGGCAACCCGCGCCTGCCGTATTTCGCCCTGCTCACCCAGGGCTTCCCGCGCCTGGTCACCGTCTCGCGTTCGGCATTGGTCGCCGAGTCCGTCAATGGCGAAGCCCAGCCCGACGTGGTCCTGGCCAGCGTGTTGCTCAACGAGGATCGCGCCCTGGTACCCAACCTGGACGCCATTGCCGGCCAGATCGAAACCGCGCTGGAGCACATGGCGTAGGAGGAAGCCCCGGCCGGGGTGTTTCAGAGGTCGCCGAAGCGGGCCTGCAGCGCTGCGATCGCAGCCAGGCCGGCGGTTTCGGTGCGCAGCACGCGGGGACCCAGGCGGATGCCGGTGAAGCCGTTGGACTGCAGCGTCCCGCGGTCGCGCGGCGACCATCCGCCTTCGGGGCCGACCGCGACGGTGATGGATGTGCCCGCGGGCGGTTCGAGCGTGGCGGTGGTGGCGTCCGCGAAGGGGTCGAGCAGCAGGCGCGGACCATTGTCCGCCAGCGCCGCCACCGCTGCTTCCAGCGATGCCGGCGGCGCCACGTCCGGTAACCGCGCGCGGCCGCTCTGCTCACAGGCCGAAGCGACCACGGTGCGCCAGTGCGCCAGGCGCTTTTCCGCCCTTTCCGCGTCCAGCTTCACCTCGCTGCGCTGGCTGCTGGCCGGAAGGAAAGCGGCCACGCCCAGCTCGGTCGACTTCTGCAGGATGAGGTCCATCTTCTCACCGCGGGCGATGCCCTGGACCAGGGTGATCCGCAGCGGGGATTCGTTGTCGACCGGGCGCGCGGCGAGGACCTCCGCTTCGCCGCCGCGCTTGCCCGCGCTCACGATGCGCGCGTCATAGTCGTGGCCGTCGCCGTTGAACAGCACGCAGGCATCGCCTTCGCGCAGCCTCAGCACCCGCAGCAGGTGCTGCGCGGCCGTCTCCGGCAGTGCGATCCGGGCTCCGGGCGCGAGCGGCGCGTCGATGTAGGCACGAGTCAGTCGCATGGCTGATCCGCCTTTGTCGTGGCCTCGTCGATGGCGGCCCGGGTGACGTCGGCCAGCAGCTGCAGCTCGTCGTCGGTGATGCAGTAGGGCGGCATCCAGTACAGGATGTCGCCGAGCGGGCGCAGCAGGACGCCGCGATCCACGGCGGCGCGGTAGGCGTGCAGGCCGATGCGGCGGGCGGGGTCGAACGGGGTGCGGGGGTCGCCGTTCTCCGCCAGTTCGATCGCCAGGATCATTCCGGTCTGGCGCACCTCGGCCACGTGCGGATGGTCGGCCAGCGGCGCGGCCAGGGCGGCCATCTTCTCGGCGGTCACGCGGTTGCGCGCCAGCACGTCGTCGGATTCGAAAATGTCCAGGGTCGCCAGTGCGGCGGCGCAGGCCAGCGGGTTGCCGGTGTAGCTGTGCGAGTGCAGGAAGGCGCGCTCGCGCGATTCGTCCAGGAAGCCGTCGTAGATCGACTGCGTGGCCAGCACCGCCGCCAGCGGCAGGAAGCCGCCGGTCAGGCCCTTGGACAGGCACATCAGGTCCGGCTGGATGCCGGCCTGCTCGCAGGCGAACATGGTGCCGGTGCGGCCGAAGCCGACTGCGATTTCGTCGGCGATCAGGAACGCCCCGTGCACGTCGCACAGCTCGCGCGCGCGCTTGAGGTACACCGGGTGGTACATGCGCATGCCGCCGGCGCACTGCACCAGCGGCTCCAGCACCAGCGCGCAGATCTCACCCGGGTGTTCATCGAACAGCCGCGCCAGCGCGTCGCCGGCTTCTTCGGCCCGGGCCGCGGCGTCGCCTGCGTCGCAGGCCATGTAGGCGTCGGGGGAGGGCGCGAACAGCGCTTCGATCAGCAGCGGCGCGTACACCCGCCTGTACAGCGGGATGTCACCCACCGACAGCGCGCCGATGGTCTCGCCGTGGTAGCCGTTCTCCAGCGCGACGAACTTCGTGCGCCGCGGCTCGTCGCCGCGGTTGCCGAACCACTGGAACGCCATCTTCAGCGCCACTTCGATCCCGGCCGAGCCGTTGTCGGCATAGAACACCTTGGCCAGCGGGTCGCGACCGGCCTGGCGCGGCGCGATGGCCAGCAGCCGCTCGGCCAGCTCCACCGCCGGCAGGTGCGAGCAGCCGGCCAGGATCACGTGCTCGAGGGTCCGCGCCTGGCGGCCGATCGCTTCGGCGATGCGCGGCTCGGCGTGGCCGAAGATGTTCACCCACCAGCTCGACACCGCGTCCAGGGTGCGGCGGCCGTCCGGGCCGACCAGCCAGGCGCCGTCGCCGCGCGCCACGGGCAGCAACGGCAGGGTGTCGCCGCGGCGGCCGTCCGCCGCCGCGCCATCGAGATTGTGTTCGCGCATCTGGGTGCAGGGATGCCACAGCACGTCCAGGTCGCGGGAACGCCAGTCGTTGGCGTCGGCTAGAATGGCTTGATCGTGATTTCTCTCGTTCATTCCCCCATTATCGCCCGCGCGGTCGCAGCGGCGGGCACCGGTCCTCGTCCATGAGCCGCCGCCTGCCGATCATCCACTCGGTTACCGAGCATGATGCCGGGCCCTACCGCATGGAGCGGCTGGATCTGGAGTTCAGCAACGGCGAGCGCCGCCGCTATGAGCGCGTGCACGGGCGCGGCCATGGCGCGGTGGCGGTGGTCCCCATGCTCGATGACGAAACGGTGCTGCTGGTGCGCGAATACGCCGCCGGCCTGCACCGCTACGAGCTGGGGCTGGTCAAGGGCCGCATCGATGCCGGCGAAACGCCGGAAGAAGCCGCCAACCGCGAGCTGAAGGAAGAGGCCGGCTACGGTGCGCGCGATGTGCAGGTGCTGCGCCAGCTGACCCTGGCGCCCACTTACATGAGCCACCAGACCCATCTGGTCCTGGCCCGTGGGCTGTACCCCGAGCGCCTGCCCGGCGACGAGCCGGAGGAACTGGAAGTAGTGCCCTGGAAGCTGGACGCGCTGCACGAGCTGGTGCTCCAGGAGGATTTTTCCGAAGGACGTTCGATCGCCGCGCTGTTCGTCGCCCGCGAGTACCTGCGCCACCATGCCGGTCAGTGAAGCCGTCCGCGAAGGGGTGATCGACATCGCCCGCCAGGCGGCCGCGGCGATCCTGGAGGTGTATGCGGGTGCGTTCGAGGTCCAGCGCAAGCAGGATGCCTCCCCGGTGACCGCGGCGGACATGGCCGCGCACCACGTCATCGTCGACGGCCTGCGCGCGTTGACGCCGGACATCGCGGTGCTTTCCGAAGAGTGCGCGGACGAGGTGGCGGCGGTGCAGCGGCTGCGCTGGTCGAAGCTGTGGCTGGTGGACCCGCTGGACGGCACCCGCGAGTTCGTCAAGCGCAACGGCGAGTTCAGCGTCAACATCGCGTTGATCGAGGACGGGGTGGCAACGTTCGGGGTGATCCAGCAGCCGGTGACCGGCACGCTTTGGTTCGGTGCGCCGGGTCGTGGCGCCTGGATGCGCGATGGCGTGCACGAGCGTGCGTTGCAAGCGGGCCGGCAGGGCGACGATGGCCCGCTGCGGGTGGCGGCCAGCCGCTCGCACCGCGACGGCCGCACCGGGGCGCTGATGGAAAGGATCGGCGACATCGAGCCGGTTGCGCTTGGATCTTCGCTCAAGTTCTGCTGGCTGGCGGAAGGCCGGATGGACGTGTATCCGCGGTTCGGGCCGACCAGTGAATGGGACACGGCTGCCGGGCAGGCGATCCTGGAGGGCGCCGGCGGCATCGTCGTCGATCCGAAGGGCCGGCCGTTCCGTTACAACCAGCGCCAGACCATCCTCAACGGCGACTTCATTGCGCTCGGTGATCCATCATTGCCGTGGCAGGAATGGCTGTAACCCGGGCGATGCCGCGCCGGCGGGCCGGTGGGACAGCCCTTGGCGGGACACGCCGTGAATCCATCCATGGAGGCTTGTCGGCGCCGTCCATGGCGCCGACAGTCCCGCCAAGGGCTGTCCCACCGGCCCCCATAGATCACGGCGACCACCTTCAACCTCTCTCATTCCGGATCCCACAAAACAGACACCGCCATGCCTGAATCCCGCGACATCCAGCGCCTGATCGACATCATGGCCCGCCTGCGCGATCCCGATGGCGGTTGTCCATGGGACCTGGAACAGGACTTCGCCAGCATCGCGCCGTACACAGTCGAGGAGGCCTATGAGGTGGCCGATGCGATCGACCGCGGCGACATGGACGATCTGCGCGGCGAGCTGGGCGATCTGCTGCTGCAGGTGGTGTTCCATGCGCGCATGGCGGAGGAGGAAGGGCGCTTCGCGTTCGGGGACGTGGTGGCGGCGATCTGCGACAAGATGGTCAGCCGGCATCCACACGTGTTCGGCGATGCGGAGGTGGCCGATGCCGCGGCGCAGACGCGCGACTGGGAGGAGCACAAGCGGCGCGAGCGCGAAGCCCGCGGGGAGGTCGATGATTCGGCGCTGGCGGGAGTGTCGCGGGGGATGCCGGAATGGATGCGGGCGGTGAAGCTGCAGGCGCGGGCGGCGCGCACGGGCTTCGACTGGCCGGGGCCGGCGCCGGTGATCGACAAGCTGCACGAGGAGATCGGCGAGGTGCGGGCGGAGTTCGAGGCGCTGGCGGCGGAGCCAGGCGATGTAGCGGCGCGGGACCGGCTGGAGGACGAGATCGGCGACCTGCTGTTCGTGGCCGCGAACCTGGCCCGGCATGCGCAGGTCGACGTGGGTTCGGCGCTGCGCCGGGCCAACCGCAAGTTCGAGAGCCGGTTCCGGGCGATGGAAGCGCTCGCGCGGGCCGATGGGACGTCGCTGCCGGAGCTGCCGCTGGCGGCCCATGAGGCATACTGGGCCCGCGTCAAACAGGGGGAAGGGGCCGACCAATGAGCCGATTCACCAGCTTCCGCGAGTTCTATCCGTTCTACCTGAGCGAGCACGGCAACCGCACCTCGCGGCGGCTGCACTTCATCGGCAGCTGTGGCGTGCTGGTGCTGGTGGCGCTGGCGATCTGGCAGGCCAACGCGTGGTGGCTGCTGGGTGCATTGTTCTGTGGCTACGGGTTTGCCTGGGTGGGGCACTTCTTCTTCGAGAAGAACCGGCCGGCGACCTTCAAACACCCCGTCTATTCCTTCATCGGGGACTGGGTGATGTTCAAGGACATCCTTGCCGGCAAGATCCGGTTCTGATTTTCCTGCTTCGTTCTTCACGGCACCTGCACCGGCACCGCGGCATCTTTCACAAAGCTGAAGAAGTCCGCTGGGCTTTTTTCCACCTATTGCCAATG
>JBQDAV010000007.1:0-86874 GCA_052090405.1 Luteimonas sp. | reverse complement strand
CGGCAATCGCCGCATCCAGCTGGCCGACGTTGACCGCGTCGGTGGCATCGATGCCTTCGGCTACGTGGATCACGCGGCGGGTCAGGTCGGTAGCCCAGTTGGAACCGCTCGGATCAAGATCGCCTGCAGCATGGCCCATCGAAACTACGCCATCCTCGGCAGCCACCGAGTTGGAGCCCAGCGCAACGCTGTTCTCCCCGGTCGCAACCGAAAATCCACCCAGTACCACGCCGCCGATCGCGGACGAGGATACCTGCGAGCGATAGCCAAGGGCCACGCCGTTTGCAGCATTGACGCGGGCGCCCCAGCCGATGCCGGTGCCATAGTCGCTGGTGAAGGCGCCAACGCCCACAGCCGTACCCTGGGCGGCGGCATCGCTGGAATAACCCACCGCGACGCCGTTTTCCGCGGCGTCAGCACTGCCGCCGATCGCAACGCCATACTGTATCGCGGTGCTGTTGTGGCCAAGCGCGGTCGCGAACATGCCCGACGCGTCGCTCATCCGGCCAATTGCCGTTGAATTCTGCCCGCTGGCCTGGGCCATGCTGCCGAATG
Organism: Luteimonas sp.; assembly: GCA_052090405.1. Classification (GTDB taxonomy): domain Bacteria; phylum Pseudomonadota; class Gammaproteobacteria; order Xanthomonadales; family Xanthomonadaceae; genus Luteimonas. The sequence continues at coordinate 86,319 of JBQDAV010000007.1, read as the reverse complement.
CACTGGCTCCCGCATGCGTGGCCGAGGTGACCTCGTCCGCATCGATGACTCCGTCACTGTTGGCGTCGTTCCAGCCGCCGCCGACCGCGATGCTGCTGCTGCCGGTGGCGAGGCTGGCCACGCCGACCGCTACACTGTTGTCGCCCTCGGCCCCCGCAAAACTGCCGAAAGCGCTGGAGGCTTCGCCGGTGGCCCGGGTGCGTTCGGCCGGGCTATTCGCACCATCGCCATTGAGGTCGCTATAACCCCCGGTTGCGGTGCTGTTCGCCCCCGTGGCCCACGTCGAGTAGCCGGTGGCGGTACTGGCTATGCCAGTGGCCCTGCTGTTGGCGCCTGTGGCGGTGCTTCGCTCCCCGGTGGCCACTGCCCAGCTGCCGGTGGCCGTGCCCGAGATTGCAGCCTCACTGCTATTGCCGATTGCTGTTCCGTACGTGCTGGCGCGGCTTCTGTAGCCGATTGCAGTGCTTTGGCTGCCATATGCATTGGCCACGCGTCCGACGGCAGTCGCTGAATTCGCGGCGGTGCTCTGGCTACCGACGGCCACACCCGCAGCCAATGCGTTGCTCTCGGTACCGATCGCCACGCTAGCGGGGCCAGTCGCCTGCGCGCCCGTGCCAAACGCGCTGGAGTTGTCGCCGGCTGCTGTGGTGATTTCGTTGGCGTCAACGATGCCATCGCTGTTCAGGTCGACCCAGCCACCCATGGCCGTGCCGCCGAGGCCACTGGCCACGCTGTGAGCGCCAACTGCGGTCGCGTTCTCGTTGGTGGCCTGCGACTTGCTACCGATCGCGGTCGAATGGGTGCTGCTGGCGTACGCAACTTCATCGTTGTCGATGCTCCCGTTGCCGTTGGTGTCATCCCAGCCGCCACCGATCGCGACGCTGTTGGTCCGCGCCGAGCTGCCGGCACCGATCGCCGTGCTCTGGTAGTCGGCAGTAGCCTTGTAACCGAAAGCGCTGGAGTACTGCTGCACCGCGCCGGCGCCCACGCCGGCTGCAGTGGTCAGGGTGCCGAGGGCGGCTGCCGGCGCCGTCTCCGAGAACGAGGGATTCGCGCTGAAATACGCGGTAGATGCAGTGACTGCCTCCAACTGACCGACATTGACCGCGTCGGTGGCGTCGATGCCGTCGGCGACGTGGATCAGGCGGCGGTTGAGGTCGCTGGGATAGGCACCGCCGCCGATCGGGTCGCCGGCAGAGTGGCCGAACGAGACCACGTTGTCTTCGACGGCAACCGAACCGACCCCCACGGCCGCGCTCCTGTCGCCGATCGCAAAGCTCTCGGGACCCAGGGCGGCACTATATTGGCCAGTGGCTTGTGCACCTTGGCCGAAGGCAGCCGCGTTTGATGCGGTTGCCTCGGCGTCGAATCCAACCGCTACCGCCCCCGCACCGGATGCCAGGGACTGGCGGCCGAGTGCGATCGAGTGATCGCCGCTGGCATCAGCCAAGAGGCCCACGGCAGTTGCACCGTCCCCGTTCGCCTTGGCCCGGTCGCCCACGGCAACCGCACGATCACCGGATGCCTCGGCGCCATCTCCGCACACCACGGCATTGATCCCAGGCGCCGGCACGGGCGCGACGACGTTGCCGGCCGCGTCGACGCAATACATCGCCGCGGCCTGCGCCGCCATGGGCGTCCCCAATGCCAGCAGGACTGCCATGGCGAGTTTGTTGCCGTTGGCGCGGAACGCGGTGGCGCGAGGCCGATTGTTGGCACGATTCATCTGCGTTTCTCCAGGTGTTTTTGATGGACACGGGAGACTGCGTCCCCCCTCTCGCCCTTCCAGTACCGGAAAGCCGTGAGATGCGGGACATAGGGGTTTTCCTTCGCCTCACGCATCTACGCTTCCCGGGTGCTATGGGATCAATCGCAGGCGTTACCAGCTGTATCCGACGCCAACACCCGCGGTGCTTTCACTGCCGGAAAACGCGGCGCCGATCGAGACACTGGCGCGGTTGTTGGAAAGACTGCGCGAGTAGCCCACGGACAGTGCGCTCTGGCCGCCATATCGGCCGAAGCCGGCGCCGACGCGGTTGACACCGGACAGACCGCTGGTGTTGGAACTCAGCTGGGCCATCGCCGTACCCATGGCACCGATGCGGCTCATGCGCAGATCCTGTTCGCCAAACCGCTGGTCGACAGCGTGGCGGAACTCGGTCATGCCCTGGTCCCAGGAGGCGAACCGCTGGTCGGTGTAGTCGTTGGCCGACTGCAGCGTGCTGGTGTCGCCGGCATCGGCGTAGTCCTGGGCGGTCACCAGCGTGTCGGCATCGCCAGTATCGGCATAGCCCTGAGCACTGACCAGCGTGGCCGCATCGCCAGTATCGGCATAGCCCTGCGCGCTGGACAGCGTGGCGGCATCGCCCGTATCGGCATAGCCCTGGGCAGTGGACAGCGTGGCCGCATCGCCCGTGTCGGCATAGTCCTGGGCACTGGCCAGAGTGGCCGCGTCGCCGGTGTCGGCGATGTTCTGGACCTGGATTTCCGTGATGCTGCCAGCCGAGATCACCTGCGCATCGATGTACGCCTGCGCGCTCGCCAGCGTGGCCGCATCGCCCGTGTCGGCGTAGCCCTGCGCACTGGAGAGCGTGGCCGCATCGCCGGTATCGGCGTACCCCTGCGCGCCGGCCAGCGTCGCTGCGTCACCGGCGTCCATCTGGCCCCTGTTGACCGCATCGTCCGCAGCGACGCCATCGGCCAGGTTGTGGATGGCCGTACCCGAGGCGCCGGCCAGGGTCACGTCGCTCTGCGCGGTGCCGTCATAGGCCACGCCATTGGTCGTGCCGCCGCCTCCGCCAGAGACGCCGGCAATCGCCGCATCCAGCTGGCCGACGTTGACCGCGTCGGTGGCATCGATGCCATCGGCGACATGGACCAGACGGCGATTGAGGTCGCTGCCGTAGGCGGTGCCGGTGAAATCCAGGTCACTCGCCGCGTGGCCGAAGGACACGGTATCGGCGCTACCGGCAACCGATGACATGCCCAGCGCCACACTGCCGTCACTGGTCACCTGGGCGTCAGAACCCAACGCGACCGATCCCTCACCTGAGGCGTTGGCGCGTGCGCCGGTAGCGATGGCCCAGTCCCCATCGGCCAACGCAAAGCCCCCAACCGCAAGGCTGAAGTCCTTGTTGGCGATGCTCCCGGCACCCAGCGCAGTACTTGCTTGGCCCATGGCCTGGCTTCGTGCGCCAAACGCACTGCTGCCACCGGCCAGTCCCGAGCTTGTCGCCACGCTGCCGACGCCGTAGGCGCTGCTGCCAACGACATCGGCACGACTGCCCGTGCCGCTGGCAATCGTGTCGTCGGCGGTCGCCTGCGCGCCGCTGCCGAAGGCGCTGCTGTTCGTACCCGATGCCAAGGTCACTTCATCGGCATCGATGATGTTGTCGCCGTCCCTGTCTTCCCAGCTCCCCACGGCGGTGGCGGACTTGCCCATGGCCTGGCTGCGGGCGCCGAGCGCCGTGGAGAATTCGCCATCGGCGAGGGCGGTGGTGCCGAGTGCCGTGCTATTGGACTGCGTAGCGGAGGCCGAAGTCCCGACGGCGGCACTGAACGACCCAGTGGCCGAGCTGCTGACCCCGGCTGCCAAAGCACCCGCGCCGCTAGCCTGGCTTAACGCACCCAGCGCGGTCGCCCTGAAATTGAGGGCCTGCGCTCCGCTGCCAAAGGCGCTCGTGAGCGGGTTACGCGCGGACGTGATCTCGTCCGCATCGACGATGCCGTCGCCGTTGGTGTCCGTCCAGCCGCCGACCGCCGTAGTGCTGTCACCACTGGCGACGCCGTGGTTGCCGATGGCAATCCCACCTGCGCCGGCTGCAGACGCGCTGAAGCCCAGCGCCGTGGCACCCTCGCCGGCGGCCTGCGCACCATGCCCGAGAGCGCTGGCCTGCGGGGCTCCGGCGTCCGCGCCATGACCCACGGCGACGCTTTCGCTCTTGGCCGCGCTGTCGAAGCCGATCGCCGTGCTCTCGCCGTCGGCGGCGCTGCTCACGCCCACCGCGGTGCTGCCGCCGATCGCGTAGGCCGGCGTGGTGTCCGAGCTGTCGTCAGCGGCGAAATACGGCGAGCCACCCGCGGCGGCCACGGAAGCGTTGAGCTGGGCAACGTTGACCGCATCGGTGTCGTCGACTCCGGCGGCGACGTGCATCAGGCGCCGGTTGAGGTCGGTTGCATAAGTACCACCGCCCGGTCGCGGATCACCGGCGGCGTGGCCGAAGGAAACACTCTGGAAGTAAGTGGAGACCGAACGGCTGCCAATGGCGACCGAGTCGGTGGTGCGGGCATAGGCGAAGGCGCCCAGTGCGACGGACTGCTGGTCGGCGGCGCTGGCGCCTTCACCGATACTCACGCTGGCCAGGCCAGCCGCGTTGACATCCTGGCCGATCGCAACCGCCTCGTCACCTGCATTGGCCCTCCTGCCAACGGCCACGGCCAACGCGCCCGCCACGGCTTCATCGCCGCAGGCCACGGAGTTGGAGCCGGCCGCACCGGCCGGGGCGCCGGTGGTGTCGGTGCACTCCACGCTGGCGGCGTGGGCACCGGAGGACATGCCCAAGGCAAGCAACCCGGCGACCGCCAGGGCCAGCTTGTTGCGGTTGGCACGTAGCGTGGTGGCCTGAGGCCGTTCGTTGGCACGATTCATCTGCGTTTCTCCAGGTATTTTCGAAGGCACGGGAGACTGCGTCCCCCCTCTCGCCCTTCCAGTACCGGAAAGCCGCGCGATGCGGGACATCGGGTTTGCGTTCGCTTCCGGACGCATCTACGCTGCAGCGATGCAAGGGGATCAATCGCAGGGAATGCCAGCGCCGCCCGCTCCGGCTGACGGCGAAGTCACACGCCTGCTCAACGCGCTGGGCCGCGGTGAAACCCTGGGCGCGGATGCGCACCACCAGTTGTTCACGCGTGTCTACGAGTCGCTGCACCGCATCGCCCGCCAGCAGCGCGCACGGTGGCGGGGCAACGAAACCCTCAATGCCACCGCGCTGGTGCACGAGGCCTACATGAAGCTCATCGGCACCGGCAGCGCCTATGAGAACCGCTCGCATTTCCTGGCCGTGGCCGCGCGCGCGATGCGACACCTGCTGATCAGCTATGCGCAACGCCAGGCCTCGCAGAAACGAGGCAACGGCGCCGCGGACCTGCCGCTGGACGAAGCGCTGCTGATCCCGCAGCAGCGCAGCGAGGAACTGCTGGCCCTGGACGAGGCGCTCCACCGCCTGAAAGATGCCGACCCGCGCGCGGCGCAGGTGGTTGAATGCCGCGTGTTCGGGGGCCTGAGCGCGGAGGAGACAGCGGAAGCACTTGGCGTGACCCGCCGCACCGTCAGCCGTGACTGGGCCGCGGCACGCGCCTGGCTGTACGGCGAGCTGCGTGCCGACCTGACCCGTCCCGTGGCATGAACCCCGGGGATCACGATGACCGCCCCTGAAGATCCGAAGCAGCCAATCAACGGCGAACACTGGTTGCGCGCCAAGGAGCTGCTGGCCGACCTGTCCGAAGTGCCGCAGCATGCAAGGGCCGACTGGATCGAAAAGGCCTGCGCCGGCGACCCCGGTCTGAAGGCGGAACTCGAGCGCCTGCTTGCGCTGGATGCAGAAGCTAACCGGTATTTCGATGACCTCGGGGCCACCCTGGCCGGGGTCGACGCGCCCCCCGAACAGATCGGCGTCTACCGCATCGTCGGTGAAATCGGCCGCGGCGGCATGGGGACGGTGTACTTGGGCGAACGCAGCGACGGCCAGTTCGAACAGACCGTGGCCATCAAGGTGGTGGGCGACAGCGTCAACGAGAGGATGCTTGAGCGCTTCCGCGAGGAGCGCCGGATCCTTGCCCAGCTCAACCACCCCGGCATCGCCCACCTGCTCGATGGCGACAGCCTTCCCGACGGCCGCCCCTACTTCATCATGGAGTACATCCGGGGCAGGCAGATCACCGACCATGCCGACCACGAGCGGATGGACACCAGCGCGCGGCTGGCGCTGTTCCGCGAGGTATGTGCTGCCGTTGCGCACGCCCATCGCAACCTGGTCATCCACCGGGACCTGAAGCCCGGCAACGTCATGGTCCAGGAAGGCGACGACGGGCAACCCTCGATCAAGCTGCTGGACTTCGGAATCGCACGCGTCATGGAAGGTGGGTCTGGCAACGGCCAGGAGACCCGGCCACCACGCCCGCCCGGCAGTTCCGCTGCGCCCCTTCCCGCACACGCCATGGCCGCCCGCGCGACGACCGAGTACGGCGAGCGGTTGCTGACGCCGCGCTACGCGGCGCCCGAGCAGCTGCGCGGCGAGAAGGCCACGACGTCATCGGACGTGTATGCGTTGGGCCTGCTGCTGCACGAGTTGCTGACCGGTACGCACCCGTTCGGTGCCGGCATATCCACGGCCGAGGAGATGCAGCGCGCGATCCTGGAAGGCTCGCCTGCCCGGCCCAGCAGGACGGCAAGCCGCATGGATGTCGGCACCGCGGCCTGCCGCGCCAGTACGCCCCGCAACCTCGCACGCCGGCTGCGCGGCGACCTCGACAGCATCGTGCTCAAGGCGATCCAGCCGGAGCCGGAACATCGCTACGCATCGGTCGGGCAGCTGGCCGACGACATAAGGCGCCACCTTGATGGCGAAGCAGTCACCGCCAGGCAGGGCACCGCTGCATACCACGCCGGCGTGTTCCTGCGCCGGTACCGTTACGGCGTCGCGGCGACAGTGGTCGTCCTGGCGGCCAGCATCGCACTGGGCTCGCTGCACCTGGGCCGCATCACCCATGAACGCAACCTGGCGCGCACCGAAGCCGCCAAGGCGCAGCAGGTCAGCGAGCTGCTGGTCAGCATGTTGGAATCGGCCAATCCGGAGCAGGCCCGGGGCGAGGAAATCAGCGTCCGCGAGGTGCTGGACCAGGCCTCGAACAGGATCAATGCGGAACTGGCCAACCAGCCCGACGTGCGCGCACGGATGGAAGCAATCATCGGCACCGTCTACACGAGCCTTGGAAAATACGACAAGGCCGACACCGCCCTGACCCGGGCGCTGGACCTGCAGCGCAACCGGCACGGCCCGGACCATCCCGAAGCGCTGGACACGATGCAGGCCATGGCGACGCTGGCGATGGAGCGCGGGAAGAACGACGAGGCGGAGACACTGCTGCGCGAGGTGCTGGCACGACGCCTGGAGCAACCCCGGCCCGATCCGATGCTGGTGACTTCAGCCCAGAATGATCTTGGCTGGTCGCTGGCGCGCCAGGGCAAGCACGAAGAGGCCGAGGAATTGCACCGCGCGGCGCTTGCCACCGCAAGCAACACCCCTGGTGCCACCCCCGAAGCCCTGCTGGGCAGCCGCAACAACCTGGCCGTGCTGCTGGTCGGGAAGGGCGACTTCGACGAGGCCGAGAAACTGTACCGCCAGGTACTGGCGCAGCAACGTGAGCGGGGCCCGATCCATCCCGACCTCGCCACCACGCTGAACAACCTTGGCGTACTGCTGAGCAAGCGGCAACGCTTCAAGGAGGCCGAGCCGCCGCTACGGGAAGCGGTGGCGATGAATCGCAAGCTGTTTGGCGACGAACACCGCGCGGTCGCGCTCAGCATGACCCAGCTCGCCAACGTGCTGACCGGCCAGGAGCGCTACGACGAAGCCGAGTCGCTGTACCTTGATGCGCTTGCCATGCGGCGCGCGACACTGGAACCAGGACACCCGCACATCGCCACCAACCTCAACAGCCTGGCCGGCCTTTACCGCAAACAACAGGATTACGCCCGGGCCGAGCCGCTGTACCTCGAGGCTATCGCCATCTGCAGCGAGAGCATGGGAGCGGAGCACCGCTGGACCGCCGACATGATCCGCAACCTGGGCGAGATGTATCTTCTGGCGGGCAAGGCAAGCGCCGCCGAGGAGAGGCTGCGTGAGGCCCTGCGCATCCGCCTGAAAAACCTTCCCGGCGATCATTGGCAAGTGGCCGACGCGCAAAGCCTGTTGGGCGCAGCACTGACCAAACAGGGCAATCTCGATGCCGCCGAGCCGTTGTTGAATGCGGGATACACGGCGCTGAAGCAGGCCCGGGGCGAACAGGACCGGTACACCCGCGAGGCGCACGAGCGTCTTGCCAGATGGCGCGAGGCACGCGACGCCAACGCATAGGAAAGCTCACTGCCGCCAGAGCCTGTCCGTCCACGCCGCCGTTTCGCGTTTATCCACTGGATAAGCACTGCTAACACAGGAACCAGGGACAGGCGTGTCTGGGAAATTCAGGAACTGGCTGGCGAGCAGCATCAATTCGGCCGTGGCAGCCGCCGGCGTCCGCTTCATGGACGCGTGGGCCGTGGTCGAGCGCGGCTACCGGCGGCCGCTGGCGTGGTGTTCGCAGCGGATGGGGTTCGCTTTCTACCCGCTGCTGGCGCTGGTCATGGTCGGCGCGCTGGCTTGGGACTGGCAGCACGGACGCTCGCTCGCCGACGCCGAGGACGCGGTGTTTGACCAGGTCATTGGCTGGCGCCCGATCGAACCAGTCCCCACCGGGCGCACCGTGGTCATCGAAATCGACGACTGCTCGATCGAGTACTACCGCGCCCGCGGCGAAGGCGGCTGGCCGTGGAGCCGGGAGCGCCACGCCGACCTGCTCGACGCCCTCGACCGCGCCGGGGTGCGCGCCGCGGGTATCGACATCCTGTTCGCCGACCGCGCCCAAGGCGATCCAGCCGGCGATGCGCTGCTTGACGCCGTTGCCGCCGCGGGCGGCGGCCGCTTCATCTTCGCCGCCACCCGCCTGCACTCCGACTTCGACGAATCAGCCGCCCTGCACGCCGGCCAGGTGTCGGGCGCTTTCCGCCTTGACCAGGACGCGGCCGCACCCGGCCCCGGCGTGGCGATGATCCAGCCCTACGGCGATGCCATGGCCCGCCACTCCGGGCTGGTCAACATCCAGCGCGGCCGCGACGGCGTGCTGCGCGACGTGCGCCTGTACGAAGCTTCCGGCGGGTGGGCGATGCCTGCGCTGGCACTGCGCCTGGCGCACGTGGGCGGTGCCGACGTGCGCGCGGCGGTTGCCGCTCGCGGGGGCGACCTGCGGATCAACTGGCGCGAGCGTTCCCACCTGCCCTTCGCCAGCGCCGTCGACCTCATCGAAGGCAGCGCGATCTGTGGCCAGTCGCTGCCGCCGCTCGACGGCACGCTGGCCGTCGTCGGCCACACCGCGGCCGGCATCAACGACGCCAAGCCGACGCCGGTGGACATGGCGATGCCCGGCGTGGAGATCCTGGCCGAGGCGGTCGAGGCACTGGTTTCCGGCAGCTGGATCCGGATGCCGCCGGGCTGGCTCAAGTACGCGCTGGCCAGCGTCCTGGTCCTGCTGTCGTGCTTCGTGTTCTGGCGCGGCGAACCACACCGGGACGTCGACCCGGTGTTCGTGGCCCTCAACCTGGTGCTGCTCGCCGTCGCGTTCGCCGGGCTGACCTTCTTCGGCTGGTTCATCGACATCTTCGCAAGCCTCGGCTACGGCGCGCTGTGCTTCGGCCTGTGCCGCGGCTACGCCGCCGTGCAGCGCGGTCGCGCCACCGGCAACATCGACTACCTGCCCGCGTACGATCCGCAGGCCCATCCCTGGCTCCTGCTCGCGCGACTGCGGTTCGAACCGCACCCCGCGCTGCCGCCGCTGCTGGTCAAGCGCCGCCGCCGCGAGTATCGCCGCATCCTGCACAAGCTGGTCTGCTCCGACCGCGACGTGGTGATGATCGAGGGCGTGGTCGAGCGCAAACATTGGATGCAGCCAATCCTGGACGACCTCATGTTGTTGACGTGGAAGGCCGGCACCCAGGCGCAGGTGCGCGCACAGGCGAAGCGCGACCTGGATGCGCTGTACGCCATGCTCAACGCCAGCGGCGGGCGCCTGGACGGAGGCGGCCGGGTCATGGTCTGCATCGCCACCACCAACATCAACGACGGCGCGGAGCGCGGCAACCACGGTCGCCGCCTGCGGCTGCGCGCCCTGCTGGGCCAGGACCTCGACCGGCTCGAACAGCGGCCGCTGGCCGCCGCCAACTCCCTGCCATCCCCATCTTGCGCACCCAAGGAGAACGATCCATGCGAAACACGATCCGTAGCCTGAGCCTGGTGTTGCTGGCCGGCGCGATCGCGGCCGGCGCCGCACTCGCCGCAGGCATGCCCGCCGTGGTCCACAAACGCTCGGTGGATGTCCGCCAGGCTCCCGATTTCAGCGCGCCGGCGATCACCACGCTCCGCCGCGACGCCCGCGTAGACATCAGCGGCCAGCAGGGCCTGTGGTACCAGCTCGCGCTTGAAGACGGGCGCAGCGGATACGTCCGGGTCAACGAGGTGCGCATGGCCTACGCCGGCGACGAAACCCCCGACGCCAGCCGCCGCGCGCTGCTGCAGGGCAACGCAGGCCGCGGGCGGGTGACCGAGACCGCGACGGTGCGCGGCATCGACGCCAGCGACCTTGCCGCCGGCCGCCACGACGCCGCCGCGCTGGCACGGATGGAAGGCAACCGCGTGGACGCGTCCACCGCCGCCGCGCACGCGCGCGCCCAGAGTTGGCAGGCACGCAGCGTGGCGTGGGCGGAAGAAGCTGCCGAACTGGACACCTCCGGCGTCCAGGCCACCCAGTCGGACAAGCGCAGCGCGCTGTCCTCCGCGCGTGGACTGCTGTCCAGGATTGGCGGCGACGCGCTCGGCGGCCGCCAGGTCGCGCGCGTGGCCGATCGCGCGCTGGGCAAATCCGACCAGGAGATCGCCGGCGAAGAGCGTGCGCTCGGCCCGGCCGTGACCGGCCGCGTCCTGGGCGTGGCGCCCCTGTGGAATGACGAAAGCGCCCAGCGGCGCGTCAACCTGGTCGGCCGCTGGCTGGCCTCGCAGACCTCGCGGCCGGACCTGCCGTGGAGCTTCGCGGTGATCGACGATGGCGAGATCAACGCCTTCGCCGCTCCCGGCGGCTACGTGATGCTGACCCGAGGCCTGTACGAACTGCTGGCCGACGACGCCGAACTGGCTGCGGTGATCGCCCACGAGCTCGGCCACGTGGTGCAGCGCGACCACTTCGAGGTGATCCGCAGGCAGCAGGTACGCGAGGCCGGCAAGGACGTGGTGCTGTCGCAGGTGAACGCACCGGGCGCGGCTTCATACGCGAAGGACTACGTCGACCAGTACGGCGCCGCGGTGCTGCTCACCGGGCTGGATCGCGAAGCCGAGTACCGCGCCGACCACGCGGCCGGCGTGTACCTGGAGCGGGCCGGCTTCGATCCGCTGGCGTTCTACTCGGTGCTGCAGAAGATGGCCTCGTTCGGCGAGCGGCCGGCGCGCCTGGCCCAGCTCTATCCCACCGCTGGACGAGCGCATGGACCGGCTGGACCGGCACATGGCACGCAGGCGCTGAGCCCCGCCGGCCCGCCGCGTGCAAACACCGCGTGGCGGCAGCTTGCCGCCACGCGGGGGCGCGCTACTTCACCAGGCGCAGGGTGAGGGGGTAGCGGTATGCCACGCCCTCGTTCGCCTTGATGCCAGCGATGATCGTCATCACCAGCCAGTAGATGCCGACCGCGAACGCGGCCAGGTAGAACAGGAATCCGATCAGGATCACCAGCAGGATCGTCCCCAGCACCCACAGGATCACCGAGACCCCGAATACGGTGATGTTGAAGTTGAGCGCTTCCTTGCCCTGGTCGTCGACGAAGGGCATGGTTTCGCGCTTCACCAGCCAGATCACCAGCGGCCCGAGGAAGCAGCCAAGGCCACCCGTCACCAGGCCGGCCAGCGCGGACAGGTGCGCGAACATCGCCCACTGCCGCTCATCGGAGTTGATTCCGCCCGGCGAATCCGGCGGGTCGGTCGCTGGCGGCGGCGGTGGCGGCGGCGCGCTTTCATTCGGTTCGTTCATGCTCCCCTCCTAAACGGGGGCCGGTTTGCCCCTTGCCCAAGCATAACGTCATTGACTGCCGGCGACCGTCATGGAGCCAAGCAGCATCGAGCCCGTCTGCAGGTGCGAGCGCGGGTCGACGTCGCTGCCCACTGCCTCGATTGCGCGGAACATCTGCCGCAGATTTCCGGCGATGGTGATGCCCTCCACGGGGAACGCGATTTCCCCGTCCTCGATCCAGAATCCGCCGGCGCCGCGCGAGTAGTCGCCGGTCACGGTGTTCACGCCCTGCCCCATCAGGTCGGTGACCAGCAGGCCGCGACCCATCGAGCGCAGCAGTTCGTCGCGACCGCCCGCGTTCGCCGCCACCTGCAGGTTGCGCACGCCGCCGGCGTTGCCGGTGCTCTGAAGGCCCAGCCGGCGCGCCGAATAGCTGCCCAGCACGTAGCGCTGCAGCACGCCAGCCTCGACCAGCGCCGAATCGCGCGTGGCCACGCCCTCGGCGTCGAACCAGGCCGAACGCAGGCCGTGTGGCAGGTGTGGCTGCTCGTGGATCGAGAGCCAGTCCGGGAAAAGCTGCTCGCCGACGCTGTCGAGCAGGAAGCTGGCGCGCCGGTACAGCGCGCCGCCCGACACCGCCCCGACCAGGTGGCCGAACAGCGAACGCGCCACCTCTGCGTCGAACAGCACCGGGTATTCGCCGGTCGCCAGGGGCCGCGAATCAAGCCGGGCGGCGGCGCGCTCCGCCGCCCGGCGGCCAATCGCGGCGGCCGGCTCCAGGTCGGCCTCGGCCAGCCCGATGCTGTACCAGCCCTCGCGCTGCATGGCCTCGCCGCGGCCGGCGATCAGCGCGCAGGAGATGCTGTGCATGGTGTCGCGGGAGGTGCCGGTGAAGCCGTGGCTGTTGGCGTACACCCCCAGCGACTGGCCGCTGCCCACGGCGGCGCCGTCGGAGTTGGTGATGCGGCCGTCGGCTTCGCGACCGGCCGCTTCACAGGCCAGCGCCAGCTCCACCGCGCGGTCGGCTTCCAGCGCCCACGGGTGCCAGACGTCGAGATCGCGCGGCGCCGTGGCCATGCGTTCGGCGTCGGCCAGCCCCGCGGCGGGATCGGCTTCCGTGAACCTTGCGATCGCACAGGCCTGCTCCACCGTCGCCGCCAGGCTCTGTTCGCGCAGGTCGGCGGTGCTGGCGCTGCCCTTTCGGTGGTCGAAGTACACGGTCACGCCAATGCCGCGGTCGCGGGTGGCTTCCACCGTTTCCACGTCGCCCATGCGCACGCCCACGTTCAGCCCGCGCTCCTCCGAGCAGCTCACCTCGGCCTGGTCGGCGCCCGCTGCGCGACAGGCGTCGAGCAGGCGCGCGGCCAGCGACTCCAGGTGTGCGAGGCGCTCGCGACTGTCATCAGGCGCGGCATTGACGGGGGTCGGGGTGTTCAATGGCTTATCCTTCCTGAGTCCGTTGGCGGGTTGCATTCTCGCCCATCAGGCTGCTCCGGCGGCCGCGGCGGACCCGACCGAACCAGGAGTGACGATGCGCGGCATCGACGAAGACACCGGCGAATACCTCGGCCCCAGCCGCAGCCAGCAGCGGCGCGAAGCGCTGGAGGTACGGGCGCTGGGCGAGAAGCTGGTGGCGCTGTCGCCCACGCAGCTCGGCAAACTGCCGATCCCCGACGACCTGCTGCCGCACATCCTGGAAACGCAGAAGATCACCTCGCACATCGCGCGCAAGCGCCAGCTGCAGTTCCTGGCCAAGCAGATGCGGCGCGAGGACGACGAGACCCTGCACGCGATCCGCGACGCGCTGGACGCCGGCGGCGAGGCGGCGCGCCAGGAAACCGCCCTGCTGCACCGGATCGAAGCCTGGCGCGAGCGCCTGCTCGAAGACGGCGACGAGGCCCTGGGGGCGCTGCTGGACGAACACCCGCAGGCCGATCGCCAGCAGCTTCGCCAGCTGGTGCGCAACGTCCACGCGGAGCGGAAGAAGGGCAAGCCCCCGCACGCCTTCCGCGAGCTGTTCCGGGTACTGCGCGAAACCGCCGGCGAACAGGCTGCGGACGAAGACGGCGAATAGGCGGCCGCGGACTTCAGGCCTTCGTCCCGCCCACGGTCAACCGGTCGATCAGCAGCGAAGGCTGGCCGACCCCGACCGGCACGCTCTGTCCGTCCTTGCCGCACACGCCGACGCCGTCATCGAGGGCGAAGTCGTCGCCGACCATGGTCACCCGCTGCATGGTCTCCGGGCCGTTGCCGATCAGGGTCGCGCCCTTGACCGGCGCGGTCACTTTCCCGTCCTCGATCAGGTACGCCTCGGTGGCGGAAAACACGTACTTGCCGTTGGTGATGTCGACCTGGCCGCCGCCGAAGTTGACCGCGTATAGGCCCTTCTTCACCGAGCGGATCATTTCCTCGCGGGTATTGCGGCCGGCCAGCATGTAGGTGTTGGTCATGCGCGGCATCACCAGGTGCGCGAACGATTCGCGACGACCGTTGCCGGTGGGCTCGGCGCCCATCAGCCGCGCGTTGTGGGTGTCCTGCATGTAGCCCACCAGCACGCCATCCTCGATCAGGGTATTGCACCGGGTGGGCGTGCCCTCGTCGTCGACATTGAGCGAGCCGCGGCGCGCGGCCAGGGTGCCGTCGTCGACGATGGTGACGCCCGGCGCCGCCACGCGCTGGCCCATCCGTCCGGCGTAGGTGCTGGTGCCCTTGCGGTTGAAGTCGCCCTCCAGCCCGTGGCCGACCGCCTCGTGCAGCAGCACGCCCGGCCAGCCCGCGCCCAGCACCACCGGCATCACACCGGCCGGCGCGTCCACCGCCTCCAGGTTCACCAGCGCCTGGCGCAGGGCCTCGCGGGCGAAGCGTTCGGGGCGGTCGTCGGCCAGCAGTTCGGCGTAGGAATGGCGCCCGCCAAAGCCGGCGTAGCCTGACTCGCGGCGCCCGTCCTGCTCCACGATCACCTGGATGTTCATCCGCACCAGCGGCCGCACGTCGCCGGCCAGCACCCCGTCCGAGCGCGCCACCAGGATGGTGTCCACCGCCCCGCTCAGGCTGACCATCACCTGGTGCACCCGCGGATCGGCGGCGCGCAGCAACTGGTCCACCCGGCGCAGCGCCTCGACTTTGGTTTCGCTGCCAAGCGCGTCGATCGGATCCTCCGGCCGGTACAGCGCGCCGCCGGCACCGGCCACCAGCGCCCGCGGCGCGTGCGCGTCACCGGCGCGCGCGATCGCCCGCGCCGAGCCGGAAGCGGCCAGCAGCGCGGCCGCGTCGATCTCGTCGGAATAAGCGAAGCCGGTCTTCTCACCGGAGATCGCGCGCACGCCCACGCCCTGTTCGATCGAGTGCGCACCGTCCTTGACGATCCCGTCCTCCATCGACCAGCTCTCGCGCCGGCTGTGCTGGAAATACAGGTCGCCGAAGTCGATGCCCGGCCCCATCAACGCGCCGAACGCGCGCTCCAGCGCGCCCTCGTCGAGTCCGGCGGGCCGCAGCAGGCGGGTGCGGGCGATGGCGAGCGGTTCGGCGGTATCGGTCATGGGTTCATTGATGGAGGCGATGGGGAAAAGGGCAAGGCCGGCCCGGAGCGGCCACCATGGCAGCCGCGTTCACGGAAGACCACCCTCGGGCTGCGGCAGCCCTGGTTCGTCCCCGGCCACCTGCGGCGGCTCGCGGCGGACCACCTCGACCTGCGGCTCCTGCCATGGCCCGGTGACCCGGTAAGTGGTGGAACCCAGCTCGCTGAGCGGCTTGCGCAGCACCGCATTGGCGACCGCCCCCACCGCGGCCCCGACCGGTCCGCCGGCGATCGCGCCCACCGCGGTCAGCACGTTGCCGGACTTGGGCAGCACCTCGATGGTCTGGTCGTAGGTGCGTGCGCGCAGGTCTGCCTGGCCGGCAATGTGGATCGTGGCCGCCGGTCCGTCCATCACCAGGTTGTCGCTGCCCGCCTGGCCGGAGACGACCTGGATGTCGCCTTCGATCCGGTTGAAGGCGAAGCCGCGGTTGAAGAAGTCGCGGAAATCCAGCGACAGCCGGCGCGGCAGCTCGGCGATGCTCAACAGCCCCAGCAGGCGCCCGGCACCCGGCTCCACCTCGACCAGCTGGCCGTCTCGCAGGGACAGCCCCAGTTCGCCGCCGACCTTCTCGGCGCTGAAACCGGTCGGGCTCCCCGGCCAGGCGGCCGTCATCTGCACCTGTCCGTCGCCGCCGCTCACGTGTCCGTGGTAGCCCAGGCCCTCCAGCAGGCTCCCGAAGTCGGCGCTGGCCACCCGCATTTCCATCTGCGTGCGCGCTTGGGCCCCGCGTCCGGTCCAGTCACCGCTGATGACCACGTGATGGACGGGCGACTGGGTCTCGAACTGGTCAATGCGTATCCCCCCATCGATCCGGCTGGAGGCCAGGGTGGCGTTACCCAGCCGCGCCTGGTCCAGGCGCAGGTCACCGACCGAAAGCCGGATCGGCTGGATCAGGGCCGGGTCCGGACCCTGGCCGGGCTCTTCCGGCGCATCCGCGGCCGGTGCGTCGGCCACGGCTGGCACCTTCTTCTGGCGATGCCAATGCAGGCGCTCAAAGTGTCCGGCCAATGTCGCCTGCGCGGCGTCGGGCAGGATCAGGTGTCCGGCAAGCGCCTCGCCCTCGAACTGCAGCCGGGTGCCGTCGTCTTCGGGCACGCTGCCGACGTGGACGCTGCCGAAGCCGCCGCCCGCCAGCAGCAGCTGGTCGACCTGCAGGTCGATTTCACGCAGCGCCAGGGCAGCCTGGGGCCCGCCAACGCCTGCATCCACACCGATGACGTCGATGCTGGCGCCGGGTTCGGCATCGGAATCGGCGCTGGTGCCGGCAGCCACCAGCCCGGCCCACTCCAGCGCGGCCAACTCCGGGGTCCGGCCCTCTACAACCAGCCCGGCCATGGGAGCGGCGGCGGCCGCGCCGCCCAGCATCACGCGCACCGCCGCTTCACCGTCCCCGTCGCGCGCGCGCAGCGACAGCCGCTGACCCAGCCGCACGGCCACGTCGCCTTCGCCCAGCGGCAGCGGGATCCGGACGCGGGCCGGCAGTGCCTCCGCCGCCGGCTTGCGCAGTGGCGGCGGCAGGTCGAGCGCCGTCCCAACCAGGTCCGAGTGCAGTGACAGCAGGGCGGCCCCGGCAGCCTCGTCACCGGTGGCCCTGGGTACGGCCACGCCCACCGTCCATCTGGAGCGCCCGTCCAGGTGCGGCCGCAGCCAATCAAGCTGCGGTGCCCGCACCAGCAGGTCCGCGGCGTCCAGTCCCGCACGCAGTTCGCCCTCGAACGCATGCGCCGGCGCCGCCACGTGCCCCTCGCCCGCACGCAGCGACAGCAGGCCCGGGCGACCTTCAAACCAGGCGTTCAGTGACCGGCCGGCGAAACCGTGCTCGTCGTATGCAAGTTCCCCGCGCAGTTCCTCCAGCGCCAGCTCCCACTCCGGGATCGCCGCCTGCACCCCGGACAGCCGCGCCGCGCCTTCGATCCTCGGGCCGTTGCCGTTGCCATGCAGCGGCAGCAGCATGGCGAAGTTTCCTTCCATCTCGCCCCCGGCCTGCAGCCCCTGCAGGGCGTCGACCGACAGCGGGCTTTGCTGCAGCATCCCGATCACCCGCCCGGCATCGGCCGCAGTACTGGTGGTGACCGCCAGCTCGCTGCGATCGAAGTCGGCAATGCCCGCTTCCAGCTGCTCCACCGGCACCCCGGCAATCTCGCCCCGGCCGCGGAAATCGAACCCGTTGGCGATGAAACGCAGCCGGCCCTGCAGCTGCTCCGCCGCCGGCCAATCGGGCTGGAACCTGAGCGTGGCGTCGGCCAGCTCCGCTTCGGCATGGAACAGGCCCGGCGCCGCAGGACCGGATGCGGCATCGAACGGCCAGTCGTCCAGGTCGCCGGACACCACGGCCCGGCCGTTGAGGATGCGGCCGTCCACCAGGGCCATGTCCAGCCACTGGACCGCCTGCCCGGGCATCAGGTAGCGGACCCAGAAGCCCTTGGCCACCGGCGTCCGGGCCTCGTCCAGGCGCGCGGCCATGTCGATACGCGGCCGGCTGCCGTCGCCCTGGAACAGCAGCCCGCCGCGCACGTCGGCGCCATAGCCATCGCCGTCCAGGCGCAGCGCCGCGGACTGCACCTGCCAGCCGTCGTCGACCGCCCACGCCGAGACCTCACCCGCCAGCAGCACTTCATGCACCACCCCGAAACCGCTCGGCCAGTCGAACCGCAGCGGCGCCTGCGGATCGAAGGCGAATACCAGCCCGTGCGCGTCGCCGGTCAATTCGCCGCGCAGGCCTTCCAGCCCCGGCCGGTCGCCCACGGGACCGAATGCCACCGATTCAACCCGTGCCCGCACCTGCATCCGGCCGCCGCGCGTGCCCGCCAGCTCGACGTCCTCCAGCACCGCGTTGGCACCGGATCCGCCCAGCCATGCACCCACGGCGGGCGTGACCCGGTCACTGAGCGCCAGCACGGCCAGCAGCGGTGCGGCCTCGATGCGGTCCGCGACGAGCGCGTAATGGCTGCCGATCCGCATCGCCAGGTGTTCGGTGCGCCACGCTTCTTCGCCGCTGGCGGCCTGCAGGCGCGGGACGTCCAGGCGCCAGCCATCCTCCACCGAGGTCCATTCGAAGTCACCCTGCAGGTAGTCGAAGCCGACCCGCCCGGGCGCGGCCCCGCCGGCCCCGGCGCCGCGCAGGTCCACGCCCTGCAGGTCCAGGCGCGCGGCCAGGCTCTCGATCCGCGAATCGCGCACCTCCACCCAGGCCTGCGCCTGTCCCCGGCCATCGTCGATGGCGACCCCGGCCACGCGCAGCAGCGGTGCCCAGGCATCCAGGCCCACGCCATCAAGCCCCGCATACAGTTCGCCGTCGCCGCTGTCGCGGTCGAAGCGCGCGGCCGCAAGCAGCGGCGCGTCTTCCTGCTCCATCCAGGCGCGCGCCGCCGCGCGCACGCGGTCGCCGTTGACCCGCAGGCGGACGTCGATGCGCGGGATGGCCGCATGCAAACCCAGTGCCGGCGCATCGATGGTCAAGCTGCCGCCGATCACCTGCAGCTCGCCCAGGCGCTCCAGCGCCGAGAACGGGTCCCCTCCGCCGTCCTGCCCCGGCAGGCCCCGCGCGTGCCAGCGGCCATCGTCGTCGCGTTCCAGCGTCAGGTCCAGGTTACGCAGCCGCAGCTCGGTCAGCGAACGCCCCGGGAGCAGGCCCGCGTACTGCGCCACCAGCACCTCGGCTTCGCCGATCGTGATGGCATCCTCGCCGCGGCCGATGCGCAGCCCGTCCAGGCGCAGCAGCGGCCCGCGCCGGGTCCAGTCCGTATCCAGCGAATCAAACGCCACCGGGTGTCCGACCCGTTCGCCAAGCCAGGCCTCCACCCGCTCCGGGTTGCGCTCGAGCATGGGCAGCAGGCGGCTGGCCGCCACCGCGCCCAGCGCCATCATCACCAGCACCACCGCCAGCGCATACCAGAGCGCCCGCCGCGTTGCGCGCAGGCCGGTACGGGGAGGTGCACTCATCGCGCGGATCCGGTCACCACGTCAGAGCAGCACCACATCGAACTGCTCCTGCGGGTACTGCTCGTCGGCCTGGAAGCGGATCGACTTGCCCAAAAACTCCTCCAGCTCGGCCACCGCCACCGATTCCTCCTCGGTGATCCGCGCCACCACCGGCGGCGAGGCGATCACCAGCAGGTGCTCGGCATCGAACTGGCGCACCGCGCGGGTGATCTCGCGGAACACCTCGTAGGTCACGGTCTCGGCGGTCTTGAGCATGCCGCGTCCGCCGCAGGCGCCGCAGGCCTCGCTGAGCTGGCGCTGCAGGCTTTCCACCGTGCGCTTGCGGGTCATCTCCACCAGGCCCAGCGGCGAGAAGTCATAGACCGTGGTCTTGGCATGGTCGCGCGCCAGGGACTTCTCCAGCGTGCGCAGCACCTGGCGACGATGCTCGGGATCAACCATGTCGATGAAGTCGATGATGATGATCCCGCCCAGGTTGCGCAGGCGAAGCTGCCGCGCCACCGCCTGCGCCGCCTCCAGGTTGGTGCGGTAGACGGTTTCCTCCAGGTTGCGCTGGCCCAGGAATGAACCGGTATTGACGTCGACCGTGGTCATGGCCTCGGTCTGGTCCAGCACCAGGTAGCCACCGGACTTGAGTGGCACCTCCTTCTCCAGGGCGTGGCTGATCTCGTCCTCCACCCCGTACAGGTCGAAGATCGGGCGTTCGCCGCCGTAGTGCTCGATCTTCTCCGCCAGGCCCGGCACGTACTGCGCGGCGAAGCTGCGCAGGCTGTCCAGGGTCTCGCGCGAATCCACCTTCACCTTCTCCACGTCGCGGCGCATCAGGTCGCGCACCGCGCGCATGGGCAGGGTCAGGTCCTCGTAGATGCAGCTTCCCACCCGCACCTCGCCCGAGCGCTTCTCCACCAGCTCCCAGACGCGCGCCAGGTAGGCGGTGTCCTCGTCCAGCGCATCGGCGGGCTGGCCCTCGGCATTGGTGCGCACGATGTAGCCGTGGCCGCGGCCTGCGGCCGACAGCCCGGACACGATCGCCTTCAGCCGCGCGCGCTCCTCCTCGTCCTCGATCCGCACCGACACCCCGATCACGGTCGAGTGCGGCAGCAGCACCAGGTAGCGCGAGGGAATGCTGATCTGCGTGGTCACGCGCGCGCCCTTGGTGCCGATCGGCTCCTTGACCACCTGCACCACCACTTCCTGGCCGTCGCGCAGCAGCTCGGCGATCGGGGGGACCTGCAACGGGCCCGTCTCGACCTCGATTTCCGGGGCCGGCAGCGAGCGCATCACGTCGTTGGCATGCAGGAACGCCGCCCGGTCCAGGCCGATGTCCACGAACGCCGCCTGCATGCCCGGCATCACCCGCTGCACCTTGCCCTTGTAGATGTTGCCCACCACCCCGCGGCTCCAGCCGCGTTCGATGTGCAGTTCCTGCAGCATGCCGTTCTCGACCACCGCCACGCGGGTCTCGCGCGGGGTGACGTTGACCAGAATCTCTTCGCTCATCCTTTTACCCCGCCTCCATTGCGGCCGTCGGCAGCGCCTGGATACCGAACTCGCGCAGCAGCCGCGTTGTCTCGTGCAGCGGCAGCCCCATCACCCCCGAAAAGCTTCCCGACAGCCGCGCCACGAACATCTCCGCGCCGCCCTGGATCGCATAGCCGCCGGCCTTGCCCATCGGCTCGCCGCCTGCCACGTAAGCGTCGACCTGCGCCTGCGACAATCGCCCGAATTCCACTTCCGACACCAATAGCGCCTGCAGGTGGCGTCCGGCCGAGCGCATCGACACCGCCGACATTACCTGGTGCACGCGCCCGGACAGGCGTGCCAGCATCGCCGCAGCGTCGGCCCCGTCGCGGGGCTTGCCGAACACCTCCTCGTCCAGCACCACCTCGGTATCGGCACCGATCACGACCGCCCCTTCCGGGTCCGGAAGCCGGGCCAGGCCGGCAGCGGCTTTTTCCCCCGCCACCCTGGCCACGTAGTCGCCCGGCGCCTCGCCCGGCGCGCGCACTTCGGGGATGTCCACCCCGAGCACGGCAAAAGGCACGCCCAGGCGGGCGAGAAGTTCGCGGCGGCGCGGTGATTTGGAGGCCAGGTACAACATCCGGACAAGGATAACCGCCAGGGCCGGCGGCGCCGGGCCACACCCGGATTCAACCCCGTTACGGCTCACGGGCCGTTCACCGGATTGCACCGACCCTGAAACCGCAAAAAAAGGAGCCGCCAATGCCCCGCAACGCCCTGTCCGCCATCCTCCTCGCCGCCGCCGTCGCCCTCCCGGCCGCGGCCGCGCATGCCCAGTCCGCAACGCCGGCCAGGATCGCCGGCAGTGACGGCACCCTGCTGTCCGTCTCTGCCCGCGGCGAGGCCCAGCGCGTGCCCGACGTGGCCACCCTGTCCGCTGGCGTGGTCACCGAGGCCGCCGACGCCAACGCCGCCCTGCGCGCCAACGCCGAGCAGATGAACCAGTTGATGGCCGCGATCCGGGATGCCGGCATCGCCGAACGCGACATCCGCACCAGCGGCCTCAACGTCTCCCCGCAGTACAGCCGCGGCGACGACCAGCCGCGCAGCATCAGCGGCTACCAGGCCCGCAACACCGTGAACCTGAAGGTCCGCGACATCTCCAACCTGGGCGAGGTGATCGATGCCCTGGTCGCCAGCGGCGCCAACCAGGTGCATGGCCCCAACTTCGAGATCGGCGAGCCCGACGAAGCCTACGACGAGGCCCGCCGCGCGGCACTGGAAGCGGCCCGCGCCCGCGCCGAACTGTATGCCGAAGCGCTCGGCATGCGGGTGGACCGCATCATCAGCATCAGCGAGGGCGGCGGGTTCATGCCTCCGCCGATGCCGATGATGGGGATGCGGGCGATGAGCGCCAGCGCCGAGGCGAGCCCGGTTTCACCCGGTGAAAGCACGCTGTCGGTCAATCTGGACGTGGTCTTCGAACTCGGCCGCTGAGCGCGGCAACGCCATGACGAACAAAGACAGGAAAAGCACCCCCGCCGGCCGCGACGACGACAAGTCCGGCTACGCCGAACGCAAGCCGCGCGACAAGGACGATGCCCGCAACATCGGCAAGCGCCCGCCGGACGATCCCGACGATGGCGGCCTGGACCGCGACCCGGAAGACGGGCCGGACCCGGCCGACGACGAATGAGGTAGATTGAAGCTGCAGTCGAAGCGGTCGCCGGATGGTTGCCTGCTTGACCCCGCATCCGCCGCCCGCGCGTTGTCACTGCCGACAACCCAAGGAGGTGGATCATGGTCCCGCAACACGCCCACGCATCGTCCCGCCTGCAGTCATCCGCCCGCTTTTCCCGTCCGCATCCCGACCCGGTCCGGATCGTCGGGATCAGCGGCACCCTGGTCCTCAACGTCGTTGCCCTGCTGCTCCTGCTGGTGCCGGTCAGCCAGGGCACCCTGGTACCCGCCGACGGGCCGCCCATCCCGATCCGCTGGATCGAGGACGCCCCACCGCCCCCCCCGCCACCGCCGGTCGAGGTCGAAGTCGTCCAGCCGCGCCCTGTGCCGCCGGTGCAGCGCCGGCCGGTGGTTGAGCCGCGGCCGGCGCCGGCGGCGATCGAACCCGTGGTCATCGCCCAGGGCGAAATTCCCGCGCCGCCGGTGATCGAATTGCAGCCGGGCGCCACGGCCGGCGCCGGCATCGAGCCGGGTCCGGTGCAGTCCGGCATGCACCTGGAATACGCGCACGCCACTCCACCGCCGTACCCGGGCGCGGCGATCCGCGGCAACCTGCAGGGCACGGTGCTGCTGGAAGTGCTGGTCGGCGTGGACGGCCGCCCGATCGAAGTGCGCGTCCACGGCAGCAGCGGCCACCGGGTGCTCGACGCCGCCGCCCGCAGGCACGTGCTGCGCGAGTGGAGCTTCCGTCCCGCCATGCAGGGCGGCCAGGCGGTGCAGGCGATCGGCATCGTCCCGATCGACTTCCACCTCGACCGCAGCTGAGTTGCCGCTACGCGCGGTGGTAGGGGTGGTTGGCCAGCATCGCCGCGGCGCGATAGAGCTGCTCGGCCACCAGCAGCCGCACCAGCATGTGCGGCAGGGTCAGCGGGCCGAGCGACCAGCGCTCGTCGGCGCGGTCCAGGACCTGGTCGGCGTGGCCTTCGGGCCCGCCGACCAGGAAGGCGAGGTCCCGCCCCTGCCCGCGCCAGTGTTCCAGCCGCCGTGAAAGCGCCTGCGAATCCCACTCGCGGCCGCGACCGTCCAGCGCCACCACCTGCACGTCGCGCGGCAGCGCCGCCAGCACTCGCTGGCCTTCATCATGGATGGCGCGGGCCGGATCCCGACCCTTGCCGCGCAGCCCAGGGGTGACTTCCACCAGTTCAAGCGGCAGCCAGTGCGAGAGCCGCTTGCGGTATTCGGCGAACCCCTCGGCCACCCAGGCCGGAGCGCGCTCGCCCACGGCGACAAGGCGTGCCTTCATCGACGGGAAGATTCCGGGCGCGCGGCGGCCGCGCGGTCCGCAGGGTCAGCGCGGCGCGTCATCGCCGCTGGCGGCGCCGTCGTCGTCCGGCGGCTGGTCGCCAACCGTCCACAGCCGTTCAAGCGCATAGAACTCGCGCACCCGCGGCAGCATCACGTGCACCACCACGTCGCCCAGGTCCACCAGCACCCACTCGGCTTCGCGCTCGCCCTCCACGCCCAGCGGCTGCACGCCCAGGCCCTTGGCATGCTTGATCACCTCGTCAGCAATCGACTTCACGTGCCGGCTGGAGGTGCCCGAGGACACCACCATGTAATCGCACACGCTGGTCTTGCCGCGTACGTCGATCTCGACCGTTTCCTTCGCCTTGAGCGTCTCGAGGGCGGCGTGGACCTGCTTGAGCAGCACGTCGGGGGCCGGCGGCGGGTCGGGGAGGCGGGTCTTGATGACTTGGGCAGGGTTGCTCAAAAGGATCGCTCGTGGGGTTTTGCGCGATTATAGCGAAGACGTGGTCGCGGCCGCGTCGTGGCCACTTTTGCGATACAGGCCGTGGCGCCCGATGTATCCGGCCACCGCCTCCGGCACCAGGTGCCGCCAGGGGCGGCCGTCGGCGATCCGGGCGCGCAGGCCAGTGGCGGAAACGTCGTGCAGGGGCTGGTCCAGGCCCAGCACCCGGCCGGCCGGCGCAGCCGCCAGTGCTGCGGGATCGTCGACCCGGCGCCCGCGCACCTGCGCGGCAAGCGGCCCGGGGAGCGCGTCCGGGCGCCAGTCGCCGCCGGGGCGCTCGGCCACCACGAAATGCACCATGTCGAACAGCGCGCGCCACTCGCGCCATTCCGCCAGGCCCAGGAAGCTGTCGGCGCCAAGCAGCAGCGCCACCGGCACGTCCGGGTCCGCCTCACGCAGCTCGCGCAGCGTGAGCACGGTGTAGCTGGGTCCGTCGCGCTCCAGCTCGCGCCGGTCCACGCACAGCCCCGGTTTCCCGGCGACCGCACGGTCGAGCATGTCCGCCCGCTGGGCGGCGCTGGCGCCGGGCGGCGGCCGGTGCGGCGGGTCGGCCGCTGGCATCATCCGGACCACGCTGCCCAGCGCCTGGTGCGCGGCACGCGCGATGGCGAGGTGGCCGTTGTGCACGGGATCGAAGGTCCCGCCGTAGAGCACCACCAGGGCCGCGGCGACCGTCACGCCAGCATTGGCAGCGCGCGCTTTTCCGCCACCGCCAGCAACAGCCGTTCCAGCGCCTGCCAGGGGTCACCCGCCGCGCGGCCCTTGGACATCCGGTCGATGCGCCCGGCCTCGGCCAGGAACTGCTCCCAGCGGCCGGCACCGTGCCGTTGCAACGCACGCCGGAACACTGCCTCCTTGGCCTGCCACACCCGCTGGGCGCGGAACTCGGCGGCCAGGTTGCCGCCCCGGGACTGCACCCGCGCCAGCGCGGCGGCGCGCTGCAGCTCCATCACCACCATGCCCATCAGCGCCGGCACCACCAGGCCCTCGGCGCGCAGCCCGGCCAGCATCCGCGACACCTGCGCGGGCTCGCCGTTCAGGGCGCCGTCGATGAGCCGGAACACATCGAAACGGGCCGCGTCGGCCACCAGCGCCTGCATTCTGGCCGCGTCCAGCCGGCTGTCGTCGGCAAGCAGCGCCAGCTTGTCGACTTCCTGCGCCGCCGCCAGCAGGTTGCCCTCCACCCGCTCGGACAGCAGCTCCACGGCATCGCGGTCGGCGCTGATGCCGCGGCTGCGCAGGCGCTGTTCGATCCAACCGGACATCTCATGCGGCTTGATCGCCCAGGCGACCACCACGCAGCCGATCCGGCCGATCGCCTCGCTCCACTTGCCGCCGTGCTTTTTGCTCCACTCGCCGCCGGTGACCAGCAGCAGGACGTCGTCGGGCGGCTGCTCGCAGAAACCGGTGATGACGGCGGCGCCGTCCTTGCCCGGCTTGGCGCTGGGCAGGCGCACCTCGACCACCCGCCTAGAAGCGAACAGGCTGGGCGCGCGCAGGGTCGCTTCCAGCTCCGACCAGTCGAAGCCGCGTCCGTCCACGTCGAACACTTCCCGCTCCGCGTAGCCCTGGGCCCGCGCCTGGACGCGCACCGCGTCGGCCGCCTCCAGCACCCGCAGCGGCTCGGGGCCGGCGATCAGGTAGGCCGGATGCAGGGTTCCCGCCTGCAACTGCTGTACCAGTTTGTCCGGCTTCAGTTCCATGCCCGATTCCTGCGACCGGCCGCGGGCTGCACTGCGCTCAACGCTGGCGCGAAGCGCCGTCGATGCGACGCACGATCGAGGCCACCATGTCGCGCTGCATCTCGCGGCTGAGCAGTTCGCGCTCGCTGTCGGCGCCGGTCAGGTCGCTCGGGCTGCGCACGTAGTCACGCGCCAGTTCCACCGCCTGCTGCGGCACCACGTCCTCGCCGTCGGCGTCGACCAGCTCGAACACCACCGCGTAGCGCAGCGTGTACTCCTGGGCGCGGCCGCGCGCGTCGATGCTGATCGGGGTGCTGGCCCAGCGCTCGGACAGGATCCGCAGCCTTGCGATCTCCTCGTCCGATCCCCTGCCCTCGACCACGGTCGCCCCGGCGCGCTGCAGCGACAGCAGCAACGCATCCGCCAACTGACTGTACCGCCCCTGCCCTTCGACCTGGACCGGCCCCAGGTCCGGCGGCAGGCTCAGCGCGCTGCGCAGGTGGAAGCCGCAGCCGGCAAGCAGCAGGGCAAGGACGATGGCGGTCGCGGCTCGGATCATGGGCGCAGTCTGGACCAGGGTTCGGCGGGCGACAAGGTTACCAACCGGCGCGTGAACCGGCGTGTCGGCCGGGCCCGCGCCGCGCACCCGGTTCAGCCGGCCACCACGATGTTGACGATCTTGCCCGGCACCACGATCACCTTGCGCACCTGGCCTTCGCCGATGAACTTCTGCGCGTTGGGCTCGGCCAGCGCCTGGCGCTCGATCGCATCGCGCCCTGCGTCCGCCGGCGCCTGTATGGTCCCGCGCAGCTTGCCGTTGACCTGCACCGCCAGGGTCACGCTGTCGCTTTGCAGCGCCTCCGGGTCGGCGGCCGGGAACGGCACGTCCTCCAGAATGGTTTCCGGGTGTCCCAGCAGCTGCCACAGGGCATGGCTGGAGTGCGGCGTGATCGGGTTGAGCAGCAGCGTGATCGCCTCGAACGCCTCCTGGCGCAGCCCGTGGGCCGCGGGCGAATCGCCGTCGAACTTCGCCACGTGGTTGAGCAGTTCCATCACCGAGGCGATCGCGGTGTTGAAGCTGTAGCGGCGGCCGTAGTCGTCGCCGACCTTCTGGATGACCTGGTGCAGATGCCGGCGCAGCGCGCTGCCCGCCTCGTCCAGCGCCCCGCTTTCGGGCCGCGCTCCGCCCGGCGCCGGGCCGGCCGCCACGTGCCGTTGCACCCGGGTCCACAGCCGGCGCAGGAACCGCGACATGCCCTCCACGCCCGCCTCGCTCCACTCCAGCGACAGCTCCGGCGGGGAGGCGAACATCGAGAACAGGCGCACGGTGTCGGCACCGTACCTGTCGATCATCGCCTGCGGGTCGACGCCGTTGTTCTTCGACTTGGACATCTTCTCCACGCCGCCGATCCCGACCGGCCGGCCGTCGGCCTTCAGCGTCGCCGCGGTGACCTTGCCCTTGCCGTCGCGGGTGACCTCGACCTCGGCCGGGTTGAACCACTCCTTCGAACCGTCGAGGCCCTCGCGGAAGTAGGTGTCGGCGATCACCATGCCCTGGGTGAGCAGGCGCCGGGCCGGCTCGTCGCTGTCCACCAGCCCCTGGTCGCGCAACAGCCGGTGGTAGAAGCGGAAGTACAGCAGGTGCAGGATCGCGTGCTCCACGCCGCCGATGTACTGGTCCACCGGGGTCCAGTAATTGGCGCGAGCATCGACCATGTCGTCCGCGCCGGGCGAGGTGTAGCGGGCGTAGTACCAGCTCGACTCCATGAAAGTGTCGAAAGTGTCGGTCTCGCGCTCGGCCGGGCCGCTGCACTGCGGGCAGCTGGTCTTGCGCCACTCGGGGTCGGCCTTGATCGGCGACTGCACCGTGCCGGAGGCGAACGCGTCCTCGACATCCTCGGGCAGCACCACCGGCAGCTGGTCCTCGGGCACCGGCACCGCGCCGCAGGCATTGCAGTAGACCACCGGGATCGGACAGCCCCAGTAGCGCTGGCGGCTCACGCCCCAGTCGCGCAGGCGGAAATTGACCCGGCGCCGGCCGATGCCTTCATCCTCGAAGCGCTTTGCCAGCGCGGCGAACGCGGCGTCGAAGTCCATGCCGTTGTACTCGGCGGAGTTGATCAGGGTGCCGCGTTCCAGGTACGCACCCTCCTGCTCCACCCGCTCCAGGTATTCGCGCACCACGGCGACCGCGGCCGAAGTCTCGTACGCGTCGACCGTCGTGCCTGCCAGCGCGGCCTGGAACGGATCGGCATCCACGTCCACGTCGTGCACCAGTTCACGCAGCGCGTCGTGCACCGCCGCCGGCACCACCACCGGCCGCACCGGCAGCCCGTAGGCCTTGGCGAACTCCCAGTCGCGCTGGTCGTGCGCCGGCACCGCCATCACCGCGCCGGTGCCGTAGCCCATCAGCACGAAGTTGGCCACATAGACCGGCACGTCCTCGCCGGTGACCGGGTGGATCGCCCACTGCCCGGTCGCCATGCCGCGCTTTTCCTGGGTCTCCAGGTCGGCTTCGGCCACCCCGCCCCGCCTGAGCTCGTCGATGAAGTCCGCCAGCTCCGGATTGTCCTGCGCGGCCTTGATCGCCAGCGGGTGTTCGGCGGCGATGGAAATGAAGGTCACCCCCATCAGCGTGTCGGGGCGGGTGGTGTAGACCTCCAGCGGCTCATCCTCGCCGTCGACCCGGAAAGCAAATTCCAGCCCCTCGCTGCGCCCGATCCAGTTGCGCTGCATGGTCTTGACCGATTCCGGCCAGCCATCCAGCGTGTCCAGCCCGTCCAGCAGCTCCTGCGCGTAGTCGGTGATCTTCAGGAACCACTGCGGGATCTCGCGCTTCTCCACCGTCGCGCCGGAGCGCCAGCCCTTGCCGTCGATGACCTGTTCGTTGGCCAGCACGGTCTGGTCGACCGGGTCCCAGTTCACCACCGCGTTCTTCCGGTAGGCCAGGCCCTTCTTCATCAGCCGTACGAACATGCGCTGCTCGTGCACGTAGTAGTCCGGCGAACAGGTGGCGAACTCGCGGCTCCAGTCGATCGCGTAGCCCAGCGCCTTGAGCTGGCCACGCATGTGCTCGATGTTGGCGTAGGTCCACTTGGCCGGCGCGGTGCGGTTCCTGATCGCCGCGTTCTCGGCCGGCAGGCCGAACGCGTCCCAGCCCATCGGCTGCAGCACGTTCTTGCCGGTCATCCGCTGGTAGCGGCTGATCACGTCGCCGATGGTGTAGTTGCGCACGTGGCCCATGTGCAGCGCCCCGGACGGATACGGCAGCATCGCCAGGCAGTAGAAGGACGGTTTGGCCGGGTCCTCCACCACCTCGAAGGCGCGGGTCCGGTCCCAGAACCCCTGGGCGTCGGATTCGACGTCGGCGGGCCTGTAGCCGGAGGGGTCGGAAGCGTGGGAAGCGGTGGACTCGGGCACGGGCATCGATGGCTGGGGGTGAGGGCCATGAAGCCTACCGCAGCGCACAATCCCCCGCCATTGGAACGAGCCCCCGGCCTCAGCCGGCCGGGGGCCTGCGCGCCACGGAGTACCTGCGCCGCAGCGCCATCCGCTCGGCGACCAGCATCAGCAGCACGATCACGACCCCGAGCGCGAACCAGCCCAGCAGCATGCCCACCTGCCCGGACGGCGCCATCAGCTCCCGGTCCGGCCCCTGCCAGGGCCACAGCGCCCGCAGCGAGCCGGCCATTATCCCGGTCATCAGCGACAGGGTGATGCGCCGGTGCGTGGCCAGCAGCCAGCGCAGGATCTGCACGAACACCGCCAGCCCCAGCCCCGCGCCGAGGATGAAGGTGCCGATGTAGGCGAAATCAAGCCGGTTCAGCGCCTCCAGCGTCGGCACGTAGAGCCCGAACAGCAGCAGCAGGAACGACCCCGACAGGCCCGGCAGGACCAGCGCGCAGATCGCCACCGCGGCCGCCAGCCCCACCAGCCACAGCGGCGCCGCCCCGCCCTCGCCCGCCGGCACCGGCAGCCCGGTGAGCCAGAACGCCAGCGCCGCGCCGGCCACGGCCAGGAACCATTCGTAGCCGCGCCAGCGGCCACCGACCATCCGGTACGGCACCCGCAGCGACACCAGGATCAGCCCGGCGAAGAACGCCCGCGCCGCCTGCGGGTACTGCTCCACCAGCGGCGCGACGATGCGCGCCGCCACCACCAGCGCCAGCAGCATGCCGATCCCCAGCGGAATCAGCACGTCCCAGCGGACCCGGCCGAAGTGCCCGCGCGCCTGGCCGGTGCCGCGCCCACGCAGGGGGCCCAACACCAGCGCGACCACGCCGTGCACGAATTCCCCCATCGATTCGATCAGGGTCTCGTAGACGCCGATGATCAGCGCGATGGTGCCGCCGCTGACGCCGGGGATGATCTCGACCACGCCGATCAGGACGCCGCGGATGAGGTCGAGGAAGGTGCGTGCTGGGTTCAACTGCGTGCTCGGGTCGGGGCGCTGCGGCGGGCGGGTGCGCAGGTTACGCCTTGGCGGGCCGGATTGCAGCGCGCCACCGTGGTTCAATGGGCGGGACCACCACGGGGACCCCGCCGCCATGCCCAGCCTGCTGCCCGCCGCCTTCGCGGCGCTTGCCGCCCTGCTCGCCCTCCCGGCCGCCCACGCCGCCGATGCCACGGTGCTTGAATGCGGCAGCCTGTTCGACAGCAGCAGCGGCCGCATGTTCGGCCCGCACGCGATCGTGGTGCGCGAAGGCCGGATCGAAAGCGTCACCGCCGGCGCCGCGGCCGCGCTGCCGGACGCGGCACGCATTGATCTCACCGCCCACACCTGCATGCCCGGCTGGACCGACCTGCACGTGCATCTGGGCAGCCAGTCCAGCCCGCAGAGCTATTCGGAAGGCTTCCGCATGGACCCGGTGGATTACGCATTCCGGGCGGTTGGCTACGCCGGGAAGACGCTGATGGCCGGCTTCACCAGCGTGCGCGACCTGGGCGGCGAGGTCGCTCCTCACCTGCGGGACGCGATCAATCAGGGGCTGGTGGAGGGGCCGCGCATCTTCGCCGCCGGCAAGTCGATCGCCACCACCGGCGGCCACGCCGACCCCTCCAACGGCTACAACTCGATGCTCTCGCACCTGGTCGGGCCGCCCGGCCCCACCGAGGGCGTGATCAACTCCGTCGACGACGCCCGCCAGGCGGTGCGCCAGCGCTACAAGGAAGGCAGCGACGTGATCAAGATCACCGCCACCGGCGGCGTGCTCAGCTACGCCCGCTCTGGCGACGCGCCGCAGTTCACCGGGGACGAGATCCGCTCGGTGGTCGAGACGGCGCGCGACTACGGCTACAGCGTGGCCGCGCACGCGCACGGCGAGGAAGGCATGCGGCGCGCGGTCGAGGCCGGGGTGACCAGCATCGAGCACGGCACCCACATGAGCGACGAGGTGATGGCGCTGATGCGCGAGCGCGGCACCTGGTACGTGCCGACCATCCACGCCGGCCGCTTCGTCGCCGACAAGGCGCGCGAAGACGGCTACTTCCCCGAGATCGTCCGGCCCAAGGCCGCCGCCATCGGCGCGAAGATCCAGGACACCTTCGCCCGCGCCTACCGGGCCGGGGTGCCGATCGCCTTCGGCACCGACATGGGCGTGGGCCCGCACGGCGACAACGCGCGCGAGTTCATCTACATGGTCGAGGCCGGCATGCCCGCGGCCGAGGCGCTGCAGACGGCCACCATCCACGCGGCGACGGTGCTGGGCGTGGACGACCAGGGCCGCATCGCGCCCGGCATGCGCGCGGACGTCATCGCCCTGGCCGGCGATCCGCTGCAGGACATCCAGGCGGTGATGGACGTGCGCTTCGTGATGAGAGACGGCGTCGTGTACAAGCAGCCGGACACGCGATGAGCATCGAGTGGCTGGGCTATGCGGCGGCGATCCTGACCTCGATCGCGTTCGTGCCGCAGGCGGTCAAGACCATCCGCAGTCGGGACACCAGCGGCATCTCGCTGGGGATGTACGTGATCTTCACCATCGGCATCGGCTTCTGGTTCGCCTACGGCCTGGCGCTGGGTTCGTGGCCGATGATCCTGGCCAACATCACCACCTTCGCCCTGGCCGCGACGATCCTCCTGCTCAAGCTGCGCCATGGCTGATCCCACCCCGCGACTCTGGCAGGAACTTGCCGCGGTACTGAATGACCCGTGATGGGTGAGGGTCCGGTGGGGTAGCCCTTGGCGGGACTATCGGCGCCATGGACGGCGCCGATAAGCCTACATGGACGTATTTACGTGCGTGTCCCGCCAAGGGCTACCCCACCGGACCGCCCACGTAACGCAATCGGGTTCACGCGGCTTCGCCCGCTCCTACCGGCGTCCGGCTGGCCTGCCACGGTGCAAGAACCAGCCAGGCGAGCCACGCCGCAAGCGCGATGCGCTGGGCCAGCGGCGGGTCCAGCAGCGTCGGCGGGATGAGCATCATCGCCAGCAGCACGCACACCACCGCGATCGTGACGGCACGAACGCGCCGCAAGCCAACTGCGAGCAGCGGCGCACCGGCAACGAACGCAATCCACCACACCAGCCAAGCGCTCGCATGTGGCCCGCTGCCCGGCCCGTCCAGGTCCTGCAGGTCGAGCGGAAACACGCCCTGCGCGGCGAACGCCAGCGCCGACAGCAGCAGCATCCGCGCCCCGATCCGCGGCAGCCACCCGGCCGCCGCCGGAAGCACCCGGTACAGCCCCAGAGCCACCACCGCCGCCAGCGCGCCCGGCACGATGAACCCGGCCATGTTGAAGGCCAGCGCACCGGGAACGCCACCGGCACCAGGCAGCGCCAGCGGATGCAGCACGTGCGAATAATCCTCCAGTCGCATGCCGCCAACCACGGCGGCGGCCGCGCATGCGCCGGCGCCCATCCCGCCGCAAAGCACCTGCCATCTGCTCATTTTCCACCGCTCTGGCGGCTCGCCTGCTCCACGCATCGCTCCTTTGCTGGACCGTCCGGCAATCTACCGGGCCAGGCGCGGATGTACACCATTCCATGCCGGCGACTTGGATTCCCGGCCGCCGGCCACCATGCTGGTGGAATCAGAACAGGAAGCCCCGCATGAACCAGCCTGCCACCTCCTCCCCCCACGTCTTCGACGCCACCGCCGCCAACTTCGAGGCCGAGGTGCTGCAGAAATCGACGCAGACCCCGGTGCTGATCGATTTCTGGGCCGAATGGTGCGGCCCCTGCAAGACCCTGGGGCCGATCCTGGAAAAGCTGGCGGGCGAGTACAACGGAGCCTTCGTGCTGGCCAAGGTGGACGTGGACGCCGAGCAGCAGCTCGCCGCCGCGTTCCAGATCCGCTCGATCCCGACCGTGTTCCTGCTGACCGGCGGGCAGCCGGTGGACGGCTTCTCCAGCGCCATCACCGAGGGCGAGGCGCGCGAGTTCCTCAAGCGCAACGGCATCGAACCCGCCGCGCCGGCGCTGGAAGGCGTGGAGCCGGCCGCCGAAGCCGCACCGGCGCCCGCGGCCGCCCCCGATCCGCACGCCGAAGTGGCTCGGCTGCGCGCGCAGGTGGAAGCCGAGCCGGACACCGAGGAGCTCAAGCTCGACCTCGCCCTGGCCCTGCTGCGCACCGGCGCCACCGACGAGGCCGGCAAGCTGCTCGACGCCCTGCCCGCCAACCTGGCCACCGACGACCGCACCGTGCAGGCGCGCGCGCGCCTGGGCTTCGCCGCCGTGCTGGCGGACGCGCCATCGCCTGAGCAATTGGAAGCGGCCATCGCCGCCGATCCGTCGGACCTGCGCGCGCGCCACCTGCTCGGGGTGCATCGGATCGTCGCCGGCGACGCCGAGGCGGGCCTGGAGCAGTTCATCGAAATGCTCCGGCGCGACCGCGACCATGACGACGGCCTGCCGCGCAAGGCGCTGATCGATGCCTTCCGGGTCGTGGAGGACCCGGCGCTGGTTGGCCGCTACCGCAGGAAGATGTCCTCGCTGCTGTTCTGAGCCGCACGATGAAGCCATCCACGCTGCGCCGGGGCATGAACCTGTGGCCGCCGTTCCTGTTCTCCGGCATCCACGTCGCCGACATCGCCGATGACTGGCGCAGCGCGCGCGTGGAGCTGCGCATGCGGCCGTGGAACCGCAACTACGTGGGCACCCATTTCGGCGGCAGCCTGTTTGCGATGGCTGATCCGTTCTGGATGATCCTGGTCAAGGAGCGCCTGGGCGGTAACCACTACGTCTGGGACCAGGCCGGCGAGATCGAATTCCTCAAGCCCGGTCGCGGCACCGTGCATGCGCGCTTCGAGCTGGATGACGCGACGGTGGAAGCGATCCGCGCGGCCACCGCTGACGGGAGCAAGTACCTGCACTGGTTCCAGATCGAAATCACCGACGCCGAAGGCGACGTCGTTGCGCGGGTACGCAAGCAGGTCTACGCGCGGCACAAGCCCGGACGCTGAGCCGGACCCCGCGGGCGTAGCCTGCTGACCGCTCACGGCGCGGCTGGCTGTACCTGCAGATCGGGCGGAAGCGGAATACGCCAGTGGCTCTCGCGCCGGGTGTCGAACAGTTCAATGCGCAGGTGCCCGCCGTCCGCGTCGACCTCAACCGCACGCCCGGGGCCGCGCAGCCCCTCGGGCAGCTCCGCAAGCAGTTCGCGCGCGCTTCGCGCGTCTCCGGCGGCGGAACGTTCGCGCAGCCACCCGAGCGTGCGCAGGACCTTGATCTGCGCCCCGGCATCCTGCAGGCGCATGCCGTAATCGGCATACGCCGGTCTGGCGATCTCCATCAGGATGCAGCCCACCACGTTGGCCACGCATTCGAATCGCCACAGTCCGCCATCCTGCTCCGGAGCACGCATCGGACGGTCTTCCGCCACCGCCTGTTCCGCTTCTTCGCCGCACGACCACGCCAGGTTTCTGGCCGACAGCGCGACGGTTGCTTCCCGGTCCAGAAGCAGCGACCGGGTCATCCACGCGGACCACCCCTCCCCGGCCTCCATCATGTCCAGGGCCGACAGGCCGTACTCCCATTCGCCGCGCATGGCCGGGCACAGCGACAGTTCGTCCGGCTGGAGCCTCGCCAGGGCCGTGGCACATGCGGAGGGCAGCGGGTGACCAGGCGGCACCTCGGCAAGCATCTCCGCGAGCAGCGTTCCGTGGCCTTCGATACCGGCCACCGAGAACATCGCGATCAGCACCGAATCCGAATCGCCGGCAAGCCGCCGCCAGCCGCCCAGCGCGCGGCATGTGCCGGCCAGGGCCGCGTCGATGTCACCGTCCACGAACTGCAGCGCATGACGGGTCTTGGCCAGCATCATCAGCTGCAGCTTCGGGAACGGCATATCCATCGCCGACGGCAGCAAATTCCGGTAGTAGTCGTGATCGGCAACCGCCTCCACACGTTCCGCCAGCCGGTTCGCCCGCTGCAGGCGGGCGACGTGCGCATCACGGTCTGCACGCACATGTTCCAAACACCCGGCTTCGCGAAAATTGCAGGAGGCCGGTTCGGAGGCCAGCGTGTCCTCCAGGTCCGGGTAGCGCCCGGCCGCAGCGCTGCGGAAGTCCTCCAGCGCCGCCGTGCGCGCCGGATCGCCCGGCGCAGGCAGCGCCCGGAAGCGTTCCGCATCCTCTGCGGCGATCGCCGCCTGCTCCGCCTCGGGAACGTCCCACTGCAGCAGCCACAGCGCGGGGAAGGCATTGCTGCCCTGCGGCGGCGGCAGCTGCTCAAACACGTCCACCGCACGGCGCTGTTCGGAGGTGGGGCCAAGCAGCCGCGAGGCTCCCCACACCGCTGCCAGCGTCACCACCAGCGCCAGCAGCGCGACTCCGATCCGCAGCAGCCATCGACGCATTCCCGTGCCTCCCCTGTCGGCCAGCCACTGCGACCAGCTTTGCTGGCCGCAACGGTAGGTCATTTCACACCACGATGCGATCCGGGCATCTTATGCTTGCGGGTGCAACAGGGGATCCGGATGACAATGCAGCCATCGCCACGAAACGCCACGCCGATGCCGGCCATCGCCGGCTACCGGCCGCTGCGCGTGATCGCCGAGGGCGGCACGTCGGTCGTCTACCTGGCCGAACAGGAAGCCCTGGGCCGCCAGGTCGCGCTGAAGGTGATGCGCCCGGACGCGCTGGAGGACGAGGTCAGCCGGCGCCGGTTCGAGAACGAGATCCGCACCGTCGGCCGCCTGGACCATCCGCACATCGTCGGCATCCACCACATCGGCCGCACCGACGACGGCCTGCCCTATTACGCCATGCCCTACTTGTCGCATGGCCACCTGCGCCAGCGCGACTTCCGCGGCGACGAGGTCGCCGTGCGCGAGGTCCTGCGGGGCCTGCTGTCGGCGCTGTCCTATGCCCACGGCCGCGGCGTGATCCACCGCGACGTCAAGGCCGAGAACGTGCTTTTCGACGCCGCCGGCAAGCCGCTGCTGGCGGACTTCGGCATCGCCCTGCGCCGCGGCTACGGCAGCCGCGTGACCAGCGCCGGCCTGGCGGTCGGCAGCACTGCCTACATGGCGCCGGAACAGGCGCGTGGCGAGGAGGTCGACCCGCGCGCGGACCTGTACAGCGTTGGCGTGCTGGCCTGGGAAATGCTGGCCGGCGAGCTGCCCTACCAGGCGCAGGACGCGCTGGCGATGGCCGTCATGCACGCCCGCGACCCGATACCGCGCCTGCCGCAGGAGCTGCGCCACTGGCAGCGCTTCATGGACCGGGCGCTGGCCAAGGGCCCGCTCAAACGTTTCCACGACGCCGACGACATGCTGCAGGCAATGGAAAAGGTGCCGCGGCCCGGCGCGCGCCGGCAGCTGGCCGCAGGACGCTGGCTACGCGCGCTCGGCGGGCGACTGCACCGGGTGCCCGTCTACGCATGGATCGTCGCCGGCCTGGCCGTGGCCGGTGCGGTCGGGCTCGCGCTGCAGCCCGTCGATCCCCAAGCCCAGGGCGAGCGGTTCTTCCGCGCCAGCGCGGATGCGGGGTCGCGCCCGGCGCTGGGTGGTCCGGCGACGGCGACGGCGACTGCGGAAGCCCAGGTGGATCCAGCCGCGCCGCAGTCGGAGGCCGGGCGCCTGATTGCCGATGCACAGCGGCAGACGCAGGCGCGGCGGCTGACCACCCCGGAAGGCGACAACGCCTACGACAGCCTGGTCACCGCGGCGCAGGTCGATCCGGGGCATCTTGAGCTGCCCGCCGCAGCGGCGGCGCTGGTCACCGCGCTGGGGCAGCACGCGGTGCGGCGCCTGGGAGCCGACGACGCAGAAGGCGCCGGCGCCGCCCTGGAGCGCGCCGCACGGATCGCGACGCTGGTCGAGCCGGCCGCCGAAGCCGAACTGGCACAGGTGCGCAGCAGCCTCGCCGCAGCGATCGGCGCGCGCGTGGAGGAAGCCGCAAACCGGCTGGACCGTGAAGCGGCGCTGCGCAGCCTGGCACCGGCCGAGGCCCTTGGCATCGATTCCGCAACCCTGGAACGACTGCGCAGGCAGGCACGCGCGATCCCCGCCATCGGCGATGTCGTCGCCGGGGATCCGGGCCAGATGACCGTGCGCCACACGGGGGATGGCGGCTATGCGCTGACCCGGCGCCCGATCAGTCGCGACGAGTACGCGCGCTTCGCCGATGCCACCGGCCGCGAACCTGCCCTGTGTCGCGAACGCGCCTCGCTGCTGCGGGTGTTTTCACCCCGCGACTGGCGTTCTCCAGGCTTCGAGCAGTCCGGCACCGACGCCGCGGTCTGCGTCTCGTGGGACGATGCGGACGCCTATGCGCGCTGGCTGAGCCAGCGCAACGACGCGCGCTACCGGTTGCCAACGGCCAGCGAAGCACGCGCCTTCTCCGCCCAGGCGGGGGCCACGCCGGTCGCCGAATGGCTGCTGGACTGCAACGGCGACTGCCAGGCCCGCGCGGTGGGCGGGCAGAGCTGGCGCCGGGAGCAGTCGGGCCCGAGGCAGACCGGGCGCGGCTACGACGACGTCGGCTTCCGCCTGGTGCGCGAACCCCAGCCCTGATCCAACCCCGGCCCTGATTGATCGCGCCGGTCAGGCGCTGCGCCGGCGGCGGCCTCCGCCGCGGTGCTGCTTGGGCCCGGCGTGGGTGCTGGCGCCGCGCGGCTGCGGCTTGCCGTGGCCACGGTTGCCCGGCTTGCGCTGCGGACGCTGCCCGCCCGGCTTCTGGCCACCGCCGCGACCGCCACGCCCCTGGACCGGCTTGGCATCCATGCGCAGCGGCTGGCTCGGCTCGAAGCCGTCCACCGTCTCCATCGTGATCTCGGCCTTGAGCATGCGCTGGATGTCGCGCAGCAGCCCGCCCTCCTCCGGAGCCACCAGCGACAGCGCCTCGCCCTGCGCGCCATTGCGACCGGTGCGGCCGATCCGGTGCACGTAGTCCTCGGCCACCATCGGCAGGTCGTGGTTGATCACCAGCGGCAGGTCCGGGATGTCCAGCCCGCGCGCGGCGACGTCGGTGGCCACCAGGATCCGCGCCCGGCCGGCCTTGAACGCGTCCAGCGCCTTCTGCCGCTGCGCCTGGCTCTTGTTGCCGTGGATCGCCACCGACGGCAGCCCCGACTGGCCGAGCTGTTCGGCAAGCCGGTTGCAGCCGTGCTTGGTACGGCCGAACACCAGCACCCGGTCGGTGTGGCGTTTGGCGAGAATCTCGACCAGCAGGTCACGCTTGCGCGCCGAGTCCACCGGATGCACGCGGTGCACGATGGTTTCGGCGATGGTGTTCTGCGCCGCCACCTGTACTTCCACCGGGTTGTTGAGGAACTCCATCGCCAGGCCACGGATGCGCGGCTCGAAGGTG
Source organism: Luteimonas sp. (assembly GCA_052090405.1). GTDB lineage: Bacteria > Pseudomonadota > Gammaproteobacteria > Xanthomonadales > Xanthomonadaceae > Luteimonas. The sequence continues at coordinate 47,548 of JBQDAV010000007.1, read as the reverse complement.
GCCGAGAACAGCATCGTCTGGCGCTGCTTGGGCACCCGCGACAGGACCCGCTTGATCGACGGCAAAAAGCCCATGTCGAGCATGCGGTCGGCTTCGTCCAGGACCAGCATCTCGATCGCGTCGAGCTTGGCATGGCCGGAATCAAGATGGTCCAGCAGCCGGCCCGGGCAGGCGACCAGGATGTCCACGCCGCGGCGCAGGTTGTCGATCTGCGGCTGCATGCCGACGCCGCCGAAGATCATGGTCACGTTGAGCCGCATGTGGCGGCCATAGGCCTTGATGCTGTCGGCCACCTGCACCGCCAGCTCGCGGGTGGGCACCAGCACCAGCGCGCGCGGCTTGCGCGGGCCCTTGGGCGGCGTCTCCTTCGCCAGCCGCTGCAGCAGCGGCAGGCCGAAGGCGGCGGTCTTGCCGGTGCCGGTCTGGGCCGCGCCCAGCACGTCACGGCCGTCAAGCCCGGCGGGGATGGCCTGGGCCTGGATCGGCGTGGGCGTGGTGTAGCTGGTATCGGAAAGCGCGCGCAGCAGCGCGGGCGAAAGCCCGAGGGTTTCAAACGTCATTGTTGTCCTACTCCGGAAAACGGCCGCGGCGTGGGGCGGCACCTGCCGCCTGGCCGATATCGACCGTGGCTTGCCCGGAGCTATCCAAACCGCGCTGCAGGCAAAAGGGGTGACGGCTGCCGGTTGTTCCGGGCCGTGTCTGCGCGACGAAAGGGACGTGCGGGATAGGAAGCCGGGGCGGGAGCCCTGGCCGGCATACCAGGATCGTCACTGCTCGAAAGCAGGGGCAGCCGTGTTGCAGATGCGGCGATCTTACGGCAAACGAGGTGCGCTGTCGCCTGCCGGGCATGACTTTCCGCATCCCCGGCCGCCCGTGCCGGGGCGTAAAGTAGCCGGGTTGCCCGTTGCGGGCCGCTTCCCTGTCCACTACAAGCCCACGCGGCGGAGTGTCTTCCATGAATGCCAAGCAACCCAGGATCGTACTGCTGAGCCTGTCCATCGCCCTTGCCCTGGCCGCATGCGGCGGCGAATCCCCCACCCCGTCCGGCGACGCCGGCAGCGCCACTGACGCCGGCTCGCCCGGGCTCACCCTGGACGAAAGCGCCCTGCCGCCGGTCAACCGGTTCCAGGCCAGCGACCTGGACACCACAGTCAACGCCTGCCACGACTTCAACGCCTATGCCAACGGCAGCTGGCTGGCGGCCAACGACATCCCCGGCGACCGCACCTCCTGGGGCTCGTTCGAGATGCTGACCGAACGCACCCTGGCGGTGCAGCGCCAGCTGGCCGAGCAGGCCGCCGCGGACGACGCCGCTTCCGGCGTGGAGAAGATCGTCGGCGACTTCTGGGCCACCGGCACGGACCGCGCCGGGATCGACGCGCAGGGCATCACCCCGATCCAGGGCGTGATCGACGCCATCGAGGCGCTCGACACCCCCGAGTCGGTCGCCGACTACCTGCGCGCCAGCGCCGCGGACGGCCACAACGTGCTGTTCTCCTTCGGCGCCTCGCCGGACTTCAAGGACTCGACCGTCAACATCGCCTACGCCGCGCAGGGCGGCCTGGGCCTGCCCGACAAGACCTACTACTTCGACGACGCCCACGCCGACAAGCTGGCCGCCTACGAGGAGCACGTGGCGCGGGTGCTGGAGCTGTCGGGCATTGGCGCCGAAGACGCCGCGGCAAAGGCGGAGGACGTGGTCGCCTTCGAGACCCGGCTGGCCGACAAGTCGAAGTCGCGCGTGGAAATGGCCCGCGATGCGGAGCTGTTCTACAACCCGGTCAGCATGGCCGACGCGGACGCGCTGACGCCCAACTTCCCGTGGACCGAGTTCTTCCAGTCCCAGGACGTGGCGACGCCGGAGATGTTCTCGCTGGCGATGCCCGACTTCCACGCCGAGGTCGACGCAATGCTGGCCGACGTGCCGGTGGACACCTGGAAGGCCTACCTGCGCTTCCACCGCGTGGACGACGCCTCGCCATACCTGTCCTCGGACTTCGTCCAGGCCAACTACGACTTCTACGACAAGATCCTGCGCGGCCAGCAGGAGATGGAGCCGGAGTGGAAGCGCGCCCTGGGCACCATCAACCGCCAGGTCGGCGAGACCCTGGGGCAGATGTACGTCGAAGTCGCGTTCCCGGCCGAATCCAAGGCGCGCATGGACGAGCTGGTCGGAAACCTGTCCGACGCGCTCAAGGTGCGGATCGAAAACCTGGACTGGATGAGCGAGGAGACCAAGGCCAAGGCCATGGAGAAGTGGGCCACGTTCGATCCGAAGATCGGCTATCCGGACACCTGGCGCGACTGGAGCGGACTGGAAACCGGCCGCGACAGCTACATCGGCAACGTGCTCGCCGCCAACGCCTTCAACTACCGCTGGAACCTGGACAAGATCGGCCAGCCGGTCGACCCGGACGAGTGGTTCATGCCGCCGCAGACGGTCAACGCCTACTACAACCCGCAGCGCAACGAGATCGTGTTCCCGGCCGCGATCCTGCAGCCGCCCTTCTTCGATCCTGAAGCCGACGACGCGCTCAACTACGGCGGCATCGGCGCGGTGATCGGCCACGAGATGATCCACGGCTACGACGACCAGGGCAGCCGCTTCGATCCGCAGGGCAACTTCGAGAACTGGTGGACCGAGGCCGATGCGGCCGGCTTCAGCGAGCTCACCGGCCAGCTGGTCGAACAGTTCAACGCCTACGAGGCCGCGCCCGGGCAGTTCGTCGACGGCAAGCTGACCCTGGGCGAGAACATCGCCGACCTGGGCGGCCTGGCGGTCTCCCATGACGCCCTGCAGCGCGTGCGCGAGGGCAAGGAAGACCCGATGATCGACGGCCTCACCCAGGACCAGCGCTTCTACCTCAACTGGGCCACCGTCTGGCGCCGCAACTTCACCGACGAAGAGCTGAAGGTGCGGCTGGCGACCGATTCGCACGCCCCGGCCGGCTTCCGCGCCGCCGGCGCGCCGTCGAACCTGCCGGCCTTCGCCGAGGCCTTCAGCTGCGAGCCGGACGACCCGATGGTCCGCGATGGCGAGGACCGCATCGACATCTGGTAGCCGCAACCGCGGGCCCGGCACGGACGCCGCGGCCCGCGTTTCATGCCTTGGGGCACCGTGACATCCGACACGTCCGGCGGCGCGGGCCACCCTGTCACGATAGGCTGCAACGACGGGGAGAGCGAAGGAGCCGCACAGATGCTGAAGATCCGCGAGCTGTCCAAGACCTACGACAACGGCGTGCAGGCACTGCGCGGGGTCAGCCTGGACATCCCCCGGGGCATGTTCGGGCTGCTGGGCCCGAACGGGGCCGGCAAGTCCACCCTCATGCGCACCATCGCCACGCTGCAGGCGCCCGACGCCGGCAGCATCCAGCTGGATGGGCTGGACATACTGGCCGAGCCGACCCAGGCGCGGCGCCGGCTGGGGTACCTGCCGCAGGAATTCGGCGTGTATCCGAAGGTCGGCGCCGAGGCCATGCTCGACCACTTCGCCATCCTCAAGGGCGTGTCGCGGCGCAGGGAGCGCCGTGAGCTGGTCGAAGCGCTGTTGCGCCAGGTCAACCTGTGGGAGGTGCGCAAGCGCAAGCTGGGCACCTTCTCCGGCGGCATGCGCCAGCGCTTCGGCATCGCCCAGGCGCTGATCGGCCAGCCTTCGCTGATCATCGTCGACGAGCCCACTGCGGGCCTGGACCCGGAGGAGCGCAACCGCTTCCTCAACCTGCTGGCCGAGATCGGCGAGAACACGGTGGTGATCCTGTCCACCCACATCGTCGAGGACGTGACCGACCTGTGCCCGCGCATGGCCATCATCGCCCAGGGCCAGGTGCGCCTGGCCGGCGAGCCGCGCGAGGCGATCCGCTCGCTGGACGGCCGGGTGTGGAAGAAATCCGTGGACAAGGGCGCACTGGACGAGCACATGGCCGCGCACGCGGTGCTGTCCACCCGCCTGGTGGCGGGCACGCCGGTGATCCACGTGCTCAGCGATGGCGCGCCGGGCGAGGGCTTCAGCGCGGTGCCGCCGGACCTGGAGGACGTCTACTTCGGCGAGCTGCGGCGCGCCGCGGCCCCCGTCGCGCAGGAGGCCTGAGCCATGCTCCGCCACCTGCTTGCCTTCGAGCGGCGCCTGTTGCTGCGCAGCGGCGTGTTCTGGATCGTCGCCCTGGCCTTCGCCGCGATCGGATTCACCTCCATGGCCTCGGACAACGTCAGCTTCGGCGGCGGCGTGGGCAACATCCTGCGCAATGCCCCTGCGGTGGTGATCACCCTGCTCGGTGGCTTCAGCGTGATCAGCGTGCTGCTGACCACGATCTTCGTCGCCGGCATCGCCCTGCGCGACTTCGAGCTGCGCTCGGCGGAAATGTTCTTCGCCACGCCGATGAAGAAGCGCGACTACCTGCTCGGGCGCTTCGGCGGCGGATTCCTGGCCAGCCTGGGCATCATGCTCGCGATCGCCTTCGGCCTGTGGTTCGGCAGCCAAATGCCGTGGCTGGACGCGGAGCGGCTGGGGCCGACGCCTTGGGCAGCCTATGGCTGGTCGTTCGCGGTGCTGGTGATCCCCAACCTGCTGTTCCTGTCGGCGCTGCTGTTCCTGCTGGCCACGCTGACCCGCTCGATGCTCTACACCTACATCGGCGTGATCGCCTTCATCGTGCTGTGGACGATGTCCGACCTGCTGGCCCAGGACCTGGACACGCGCTGGATCGCCGCGCTCATCGACCCGTCCGGCGGCGCGGCGATCACCGAGCACATCCGCTACTGGTCCAGCGAGCAGTACAACACCCTGCTGCCTGAGCTGACCGGGCCATTGCTGGCCAACCGGGCCATCTGGCTGGGCGTGACCGCGCTGATGCTGGGGGCCTCGTTCACCCTGTTCCGCGCCGATCGCGAAGGGCTGAGGCTGCGCCGGCGCCGCCGTGGCGGGGCGGGCGACGCCGGGCCCACGGCCCACGCGCCGGTCACCGCGCCGAGCGTCCGGCTGCCGGCCGTGGAGCTGCGCGGCAACGCCGCCGCCCGCTGGGCGCAGTACCGCAGCCAGAGCTGGTTCCACCTGCGCGCTTCGCTGGGCGGCGCACCGTTCATCATCATGCTGCTGCTGGGGCTGCTGCTGGTGTTCACCACGCTTCAGTTCACCGGCATGATGTTCGGCACCGACCTGTACCCGGTCACCCGCACGATGCTGTCGTCGATCGACAGCAGCCTGAGCCTGTTCCTGGTGATCGTGGTCATCTTCTACGCCGGCGAGCTGGTCTGGCGCGAACGCGGCCTGCGCGTGGCCGAGGCCACCGACGCCTATGCCACGCCCGACTGGATCCCGCTGGCCTCCCGGCTGACCGCGCTGGCCGGGATCGTGGCGGTGTTCCTGGTCGCCGGCGCGCTGTTCACCATCGGCTACCAGCTCGCGCTCGGATATACCGCCATCGAACCCGGCCTGTACCTGCGCGGCCTTGCGCTGGCGGCGATCCCGTTCCTGCTGATGGCGGCGCTTGCGCTGTTCCTGCAGGTCATCAGCGGCAACCGGTTCCTGGGCTACTTGCTGATGATCGTGTACCTGGTGGCCAGCTTCGCCATGGGCATGCTGGACTTCGACCACGCCCTGTACCGGTACCCTTCGGCCAGCCCGATCCCGTATTCGGACATGAACGGCTACGGGCACTTCATCGGCCCGCACCTGTGGTTCCGCGGCTACTGGACGGCGATCGCGGTGGCCCTGCTGGCGGTCGCGGCGCTGTTCTGGCCGCGCGGCACCTCCTTGGGCTGGCGCGACCGGTTGCGCCAGGCGCGCTCACGGCTGCGCGGCCCTGCCCTGGCCACGCTGGCCGGCGCCGCGCTTGCGGCCCTGGGCGCGGGCGGCTGGATCTTCTACAACACCAACGTGCTCAACGAATACGTACCCGGCGACGAGGCCCGCGAGCGCCAGGCCGATTACGAAAAGACGTACCGCCAGTACAAGGACATACCCAAGCCGCGCATCGCCAGCATCCGCGCGGACGTGGACATCTTCCCGGACCGGCGCCACGTCGCCATCCGCGGCAGCTACCGGCTGGAGAACCGCACCGGCCAGCCGATCTCCGACCTGCACGTGAGCCTGGACCCGGATGTCGAGGTCGAACGGCTGGAGTTCGGCGCGCACAGCGTGGTCGAAGCCGATGAGGTCCACGGCTACACCATCTACCGGCTGGAGCAGCCGCTCGCGCCGGGCGCGTCGATGGACTTCGAGTTCGAGCTGCTCAGCCAGCCGCACGGATTCCCGCTCAATGGCGGCGGCACCGCGGTGGTAGGCAACGGCACGTTCTTCAACAACTACGCTGCCTTGCCGCAGTTCGGCTATGACGAGAACCGCCAGCTGCAGGACCGCAACGAACGGCGCAAGCACGACCTGCCGGAACTGCCGCGGATGAACCCGATCGACGACGCGGCCGGGCGCGGCGCCAACTACCTCACCGACAGCGGCGACTGGGTGGACTTCGAGACCATCGTCTCCACCTCCGCCGACCAGATCGCGCTCGCACCCGGCTATCTGCAGCGCGAATGGACCGAGGACGGCCGCCGCTACTTCCACTACAAGTCCGAATCGGAACTGCTGCCGTTCTTTTCCTGGCTCTCGGCCGACTGGGACGTGCAGCGCGACCGCTGGAACGACGTGGCGATCGAGGTCTACCACCACCCCGCCCACCACTGGAACGTGGAGCGGATGATCGAGGCCACGCAGAAGTCGCTGGAGTACTTCAGCCGCGAGTTCTCGCCGTACCAGTTCCGCCAGTTCCGGATCCTGGAGTTCCCCGGCTACCAGCGCTTCGCCCAGGCCTTCGCCGGCACCATCCCGTACTCGGAGGCGATCGGCTACATCGCCGACCTGCGCGATCCCGACGACATCGACTACGTGTTCTACGTCACCGCGCACGAGGCCGCGCACCAGTGGTGGGCGCACCAGGTGGTAGGCGCCAACGTGCAGGGCGCCACCATGCTGTCCGAATCGCTGGCGCAGTATTCGGCGCTGATGGTGATGGAGCAGGAGTACGGGGAACTGCAGATGCGCCGGTTCCTCAAGTACGAGCTGGACCAGTACCTGATGATGCGCTCCACCGAGCGGGTGGAAGAGCTGCCGCTGGCGCTCAACGAGAACCAGCAGTACATCCACTACAACAAGGGTTCGCTGGTGTTCTACGCCCTGCGCGACGCGATCGGCGAGGACGCGTTGAACGCGGTGCTGGCGCGGTTCCTGGACCAGTGGGCGTTCCAGGGCCCGCCCTACCCGACCACCCGCGACTTCCTCGACCTGCTGTACGAGGGCACGGATCCCAGCCACCACGCCTTCATCGGCGACCTGTTCGAACGCATCGTGTTCTGGGACCAGCGGGTGGTCTCGGCCGACGCCCGCCAGCGCGAGGATGGCAAATACGCGGTTACGCTGAAGGTGCACGCCGAGAAGCTGGTCACCGACGGCACCGGCGGGGAAACCCCGGAGCCGGTGGACATGGAGGTCGACATCGGCGTGTTCGCGCGGGCGCCCGGCGCCGCGGAATCGGACGAACAGGTGCTGTACCTGCGCAAGCACCGCATCACCGAGGCCGAGACCACGCTGGAGATCGTGGTCGACGAGCTGCCCTACGAGGCCGGCATCGACCCCTACAACAAGCTGATCGACCGCGCCTCGGGCGACAACCGCAAGCGGGTCACCCTGCAACAGGACGACTGAACGTTCCGGCGGCCGCGGCGACTGCCCGGCCGCCGTCGTGCTTGCTAAACTGCCGCGCTCCCGGACCCCGGCGCCAACCGCCGCAACGGAGCTGCAATGCCGATCAACCCTTCTTCCGTCTTCGCCCGTCCCCTTGCCCTGGCCGCCACCGCGGTCCTGCTGGCCGGCCTGGCCGCCGATGCCAGCGCCCAGCGCAGCGGCGCGTCCGAAGCGCCCGCGGCCTGCACCGATTTCTACACCTTCGCCAACCACGACTGGCTGCAGGCGAACGCACTGCCCGGCCCGGGAATCGCCTCGACGTCGGCGCTCCAGGAATTGCGGGACCTGGCCCAGCGCCAGCAGCGACAGCTGCTGGATTCGGCGATGAACGCGCCGGAGAACGAGATCCAGCAGCTGCTGGGCAACTTCTGGGCCAGCGGCCTGGACGAGGCGGCGGTGGAGGCCGACGGCGCGCAGCCCATCGCCACCCTGCTCTCGCGCATCGACGGCATCCGCCGCGCGCGCGACATCGCCCCCACCATCGCCGCCCTGCACCAGGTCGGCATCCCGGTGGCGTTCGGATTCAACGCCGACGTCGACCTGGACGACCTGGACCGGCACATCGGCTATTTCAGCCAGGGCGGCCTGGGCCTTCCCGGCCCCGACTTCTACAGCCGCGAGGACGCCGATACCCAGTCGCTGCTGGAACGCTACCGCGACTACGTGCGCAATATCCTGGCGCTGACCGGCGTTGCCGAAGACGAGCTGGAGGCGCAGACCGGTGCGGTCATCGACCTGGAAACCCAGATCGCCGCCTATTGGCACGAGTTGGAGCACATGCGCGACCCGCGCAACAACTACGCCCCGGTGCCCACCAACGGCCTGCGCCGGCAGTACCGCCAGCTGCGGCTGGACCAGTTCCTGGAAGCGCAGGAAGTGGACAGCGAAACCGTCTCGCTGGCCAACCCGGAACTGTTCGCCCTGCTTGACCACCTGGTGGCGAACGCGCCGGCCGCGCAGTGGCAGTCGTACCTGCGCTTCCACGTCGGCAACGCCATGGCCCCGTACCTGTCGCAGGCGTTCCGCGATGCCGAATTCGAGTTCCACGGCCGGGTGCTGCGCGGCGAGACCGCACCCGCGGCGCGCCCGGACCAGGTGCTGGCGGCAATCAACAAGGCCGCCGGACCGATGCTGGCCCGCGAGTACGTGTCCGCGCACCTGCCCGATGCCACCCGCGCCCGCGCCGAGCTGATCGCCGGCCAGGTGCGCGACGCCCTGCTGGGTGCGCTGGAACGCAATGAATGGATGGACGAGGCGACCCGGGCCGAAGCCACCCGCAAGCTGCAGGCGCTGCGGATCGAAGTCGGCGCGCCGGTCCAGGACCTGGACTTCAGCCTGCAGCCGATGGGTCGCGACAGCTTTGGCGCCAACATGCTGATCGCATCGACCTGGCGCCACGCCCAGGAGATGCGCCGGATCGGCCAGGCCAACGCCACCCGCCGCTGGGACGTGCTGCCGCAGCAGCCGGCGCTGGCCTATGACGTCGCCCACAACCGCCTGATCGTCTCCGCCGCGGTGCTGCAGCCGCCGGTACTGGACGTGGCGGCCGACCCCGTCGCCCACTACGGCAGCTTCGGCGCCCTGGTCGGCCACGAGCTGGGCCGCAGCGTCGACATCCTCGGCCGCTACGTCGACGCCGGCGGCAGCCTGCGCGACTGGTGGACCGAAGCCGACGAGATCGCCTGGAACGAACGCGCCCACGGCCTGGCCACCCAGTACCACGCCTATGCCTTCCCCGGCACCGATGACGCCATGGTCGACGGCACACGCAACCGCGACGCCAACGCCGCCGACCTGGCCGGCCTGGAACTGGCCCTGGACGCGCTGGAAGGCGCCAACCCGGAACCGTCGGAAGAGGCCTCGCAGGCGTTCTTCCAGGCGTGGGCATCGCTGTGGCGCCAGCAGCTGTCGCCGGATGCGGCGGCCGTGGCCGCGGCCAGCCAGGTCCGCACGCCGGGCAAGTGGCGCGCAAACGGCCCGCTGGCCAACATGCCGGCCTTCGGCGCCGCGTTCGACTGCAAGCCGGACGCGCAAATGCAGCGCCCGGAAGAGGATCAGGTCAGGATCTGGCGCTGACACCCACTGCCGGCGCGCTGCGCCGGCCGGGTATCGTCAAAACCTGCGCACGTTCCCGCCGCCGCCCGGCCGCCTGCTGAAGGGCGGCCGGCCGCGCCACTGCTGGATCAGCAGCCAGCCAAACAGCATCCCGCCCAGGTGGGCGAAGTGGGCCACGCCCGAACGCGTGCCGCTGATGCCCATGACCAGCTCGATCACGCCCAGCGCGATCACCAGGGTGCGCGCCTTCATCGGGATCGGCGGGATCAGCAGCATCACCCGGTGGTTGGGGAACAGCATGCCAAACGCCAGCAACACCCCGAACACACCGCCCGAGGCGCCCAGCGTGGGATACGGCAACCCGCCCTGCGCCAGCGACCACGACACCACCACCAGCTGGCACAGCCCGGCGCCGACCACGCAGACCAGGAAATAGGTCAGGAACCGGCGCTGGCCCCAGGTGTGCTCCAGGGGCGCCCCGAACATGAACAGCACCAGCATGTTGAACAACAGGTGGAACATGTCCGCGTGCAGGAAGCCGTAGCTGACCAGTTGCCAGGGCAGGAACGCCAGCCCGCCGGCCTCGGCGCTGCCCAGCGGCCACAGCATGAAGGGATAGAACAGCTGGTTCCCGGCCAGGAGCTGCAGCAGGAAGGCGACGCCGTTGGCGATCAGCAGCGCCTTGGTGACGGGTGGAAGATTGGAGAACATCCGGGCTCCTGGAGTGACTGGCCATGATAACGGTCCCGGCCGGGGCTGTCGGTCGGCCGGGACCGCCACGGTTCATTTTTTCCGGCGCCGCCCCTGGCCAGCGGCGGAAGCGGTCCCTTCCGGGCCCGGCCCCCACAGCAGGGCGTCCATGCCCGCCCCGGGACCGGGCATGGGCCGGCGCACCCGGCCGTCGACCACTTCCACGCCCTCCGCGCGCAGCCGCTGCGCCTGCTCGCGCCAGCCGTCGCTGCCCGGCTCCAGCGCAATCCTGCCATCGCTGCGCAGCACCCGGTGCCACGGCAGCGCGGGGTCGCCGTTGCCGGACAGGACCCGGGCCACCAGGCGTGCACGCCCCGGCAATCCGGCGCGGCGCGCGACCTCACCGTAGCCGGCCACCTGGCCGCGCGGGATCGCGCGCACCGCGGCCAGGATCCGCGCCCGGGCAGCCTCTGCTTCCATCGCGCTAGGATAGCCCCGGGACCGCACCGGACAGCGCCGCCATGCAGAACTTCGAGCAGATCCGCAGCCACCTGCGTGCCGCGGACTTCCGCGTCACCATGAACGAGCCGTACGTGGTCTGCGTGGAGCTGTCGCTGGACGAGGGCCGCCGGCACCAGGCGATCTTCCTGGCCGAGCTGCAGGACGACGACGGCCGCAGCTACCTGCGCACCAGCACCATGATCGCCCCGCTCACCGGGGTCGATGCCCGCCGCGCGCTGGCTTTCAACTGGCAGAGCCGGGTCGGCTACCTGGCGCTGGGCGAACTGGATGGCGTGCCTTACCTTCAGCTGTGCGAGAACCGTCCCTACGACAGCATCGACGCCGCCGAGCTGAGCCGGCTGGTGCTGGAGATCGGCGGCATGGGCGACCGCCTCGAGCGCGCCCTGTCCGCCGACGGCGACCTGCTGTAGGCCTAGACCCAGCCCAGCGCCTGCAGCATCCGGAACATGCCGTAGGCCATGCCGCCGGACATCGGGATGGTCAGGATCCACGCCCAGACCATCTTGTTCACCACCCCCCACTTGATCGCGTTGAAGCGCTTGGCGGTGCCCACGCCCATGATCGCCGAGGAGATGTTGTGGGTGGTGGAAACCGGGATACCCAGCGCCGAGGCGCCCAGGATCACCGAGGCGGCGCTGGTCTCGGCGGCGAAACCGTGGATCGGGTGCAACTTGACCAGCTTGTGGCCCAGGGTCTTGATGATCCGCCAGCCGCCGGCCGCGGTGCCGGCCGCCATCACCAGCGCGCAGGTGATCTTGATCCACAGGTCGATACCGCCCTCGGTCAGCGCCTCTTCCGACGGGTGCAGGAAGCCCAGCGCCCACGGCAGGTTGTCCAGGGTGCCGGCGGCCTCGGCGCTAACCAGCGTCAGGGCAACGATGCCCATCGTCTTCTGGGCATCGTTCATTCCATGGGCAAAACCCATGCTGGCGGCGGACACGATCTGGCTCTTGCCGAAGAAGCCGTTGACCCAGCGCGGCCGCACCATGCGCCGGAACACCCCGCCGGCGCGGGCCAGCATGGCGATGCAGAAGAACAACACCCCCATCATCAGGAAGCCGGCGGTGAAACCGAGCACCGGCGAGCCCACCATCGGGATGATCACCTTCCACAGCACGCCGGCGCTGCGCCATACCGGCTCGGCCGGCTCGGACCAGATCACCACGTTGAAATCCATCTGCACCGCCGCCAGCGCGGCGCCGATCAGGCCGCCGATCAGCGCGTGCGAGGACGAGGACGGCAGCCCGAACCACCAGGTGATCAGGTTCCAGACGATCCCGCCCATCAACGCGCACAGGATCAGCTGCGAACCCACCTCCACCACGCCGGCGTCGATCAGGCCCGAGGCGATGGTCTGGGCCACCGCGGTGCCGGCCAGCGCGCCAAGCAGGTTCATGAACGCCGCCAGGCCCACCGCCTGCATCGGCGAAAGCACCTTGGTGGCGACCACCGTGGCGATCGAGTTGGCGGTGTCGTGGAACCCGTTGATGTACTCGAACACCAGCGCGGTGAACACCACGATCAGGACAAGGGTCAGCATCCCGATAGACCCTTACGAATTCTTCAGCACGATTTCGTAAGCCACTACGCCCGCTTCGCGGCAGCGGTCGATGGCTTTTTCCAGGATCTCGAAGAACTCCTTGAGCAGGAACATGTGCAGCGGATCGAGCTTGCCCGAGTAGATGTCGCCGTACAGCTCCAGCATCAGCCGGTCGGCCTCGTTCTCGATCGCGCGCAGCTCGTCGTTGAGCGCCTTCATCGGCTCCAGCTTCATCTTCGGCAGCACCCGCACCATCTTGACCACCACGCCGGAGGCCTGTTCGAGCATCGCCGCGCGCGGCGCGAAATCGATGTGCTCCAGGTTCTGTACCGCCAGCGAGTAGCGGTCGGCGAACTTCTCGATCTGCTTGGGGATCCGGTACAGCGCCGAGCCCAGCGCCTCGATGTCCTCGCGCTCCATCGGAGTGATGAAGCTGTCCACCAGCTCCTGGCTGATCAGGTTGGACGCCTCGCGGGTGCGCGTACGCGCCAGGCGGAACGCATCCAGGGCCGGCTCGCGGTCCGCTTCCTTGAGCATCTGGTGCAGCGCCTTGGCCGCATCCTCGGCGGCGACCGCCGCGTCCTCGAGCAGGGAATAGAACTGGTTGCCGCGGCCAAAGATGGTTTGCAGTGAGAGCATCGGGGGACCTTTCGAAGCCCGGGGCAGGTGGCCGGGCGCTTCCGGGCGCGAATTATGACGGTTTTGAGACGGTTTCGCGCGCCCGTCACATGACGCCACCCGGGTGGTGCCGTCCCGCGCGCCGATCCGGGCGTCGGCGACGCCGTGGCTGCTATGATTCTGGGCCGCGCTGCTGCGCCATCGACGCCCCATGGACGAAGACTCCAGACCGCCGCCCCGTTCCGCCTCCCCCGCCGCCGGTTTGCCCACTCCGCCCCGCCCCGCCCCGACCCGGGAATCCCGCTGATGCTGGAATTCCTGATCGTGCTGGTGCTCATCGCCTGCAACGCGTTCTTCGCGCTGTCGGAGATGTCGGTCGTCACTTCGCGCAAATCGCGCCTCAAGCAGCGGGCCGGCGAAAGCCGCGCGGCGCGCAAGGCGCTGGAGCTGGCCAACCAGCCAGAGCGCTTCCTGTCCACGGTGCAGGTGGGGATCACCCTGATCGGCATCCTCACCGGCATGTTCGGCGGCCAGGCCATCGGCCGCTCGATCGGCGACACCCTGCTGCAGGCGATGCCGGCGCTGGGCGCGACCATGCCGCTGGTGGAGGCAAGCTGGGCCGCCACCATCGGCGTGGTGCTGGCGGTGGGCCTGATCACCTACCTGACCATCGTGTTCGGCGAACTGCTGCCCAAACGCCTGGCGCTGCTGGCACCGGAGCGGCTGGCCTCGGTGGTGGCATTGCCGATGCACGGGATCTCGCGCGTCGCCAAGCCAGCGGTATGGCTGCTCAGCTCCAGCGTGCACGGCGCGCTGCGGCTGCTGCGCCTGTCGGACACCGAGGCGGCCAAGGTCAGCGAAGAGGAAATCCGCCTGCTGGTCATCGAAGGCCACGAGCAGGGCGTGATCGACGACGACGAGCGCAACATGATGAACCGGGTGCTGCATCTGGGCGACCGCAGCGCGGAAAGCCTGATGACCCCGCGCACCCGCATCGCGTGGCTGGACGCGGACGAAGGTTTCCAGGCGAACCTGGCGGCGATGCGTGCCACGCCGTTCTCGCGCTACCCGGTGTACCGCGATTCGGACGCCGATGTGATCGGGATCCTGGAGGTCAAATCCCTGCTCGACCGCATCGACCACTCCGGCTTCGACCTGTTCCGGCACCTGCGCGAGGCGCTGTTCGTGTCCGAGTCCACCCCGGCGCTGAAACTGCTGGAGATATTCCGCCAGGAAAAACAGTCGCTGGCGCTGGTGGTCGACGAGTACGGCGACATCACCGGCCTGATCACCATCAACGACCTGCTGGAGGCGGTGATCGGTCGCACCAGCAGCGGCGAAGGCAGCGATGCCACCCCGCTGGTGGTCACCCGCGACGACGGCTCGATGCTGGTCGACGGCACCCTGACCACCGACACCGTGCGCGAGCTGCTGGGCGGCGCAAAGCTTCCGGACGAGGAAGAGCACGACTTCCACACCGCCGCGGGCATGGTGATCGCGCACTTCGGCCGCATCCCCAACACCGGCGAGTGGTTCGAATGGGAAGGCTGGCGGATCGAGGTGGTGGACCTGGACGGGCCGCGCATCGACAAGCTGCTGCTGCAGAAGCTGCCCGAACCCGTCATCGACGATGCCGAATGATCCGCGCGATCCCGATCCCGGCGCCGGGATCGGCGACGACCCCGGGCACCGGACTGAAGCCGGTACGCGGGCGCTGCTGGCCGCCTTCACCGTAGGCGACCCGGACGAGCAGCTGCGCCTGGACGACCTGCTCGCGGGCCTGGGCAAGCGCGTGTTCGGCATGCTGCTGTTCATCGCCGCGATCCCCGCCTTCATCCCCGTCCCCGGGCTGGCCGGCGCGATCAGCGGGCCGCTGACGGTCATTGTCGGAGCGCAGCTGCTGATCGGCATGCGCCGGCCGTGGCTGCCCCGCTTCCTGGCCCGGCGCGGGCCCTACCGGCACACCCTGGTCGGCTTCGAGCGCCGGATCTCGCCGCTGCTGGCGCGGATCGAACGACGCATCCGCCCGCGCATGTCGCAGGTGCTCGACCATCGGGTCGCGGCCATGTTCACCGGCCTGCTGGTGGTGCTGCTGGGGGTCCTGCTGGCGCTGCCGATCCCGTTCACCAACTACCTGTTCGGCCTGCTGATGCTGGCCTACGCCCTGGCCCTGCTCGAGCGCGACGGCGCGCTGATGCTGCTGTGCTGGGTCGCGGGAATCATCGCCGTCGGGGTGTTCGGCGTTGCCAGCGGAGCCCTCGCCGCCGCTGCCGCCCACTGGATTTCCGTGCTCCTGTAGGGCGCGGCGTCAAATCAGCAGCCGCAGTTCCTCGCCGCTCACCGGGTGCCCCAGCCAGTAGCCCTGGGCGAGGTCGCAGCCGCGCTCGCGCAGCAGCTCGTACTGTCCCTCCCTCTCCACCCCCTCGGCGACCACCGTCATGCCCAGCGAATGGGCCATGGCGATGATGGCACTGGTCAGCGCCAGGTCGTCGGGGTCGCGCAGCACGTCGGCGATGAAGCTGCGGTCGATCTTGACCCCGTCGATCGGGATCCGGCGCAGGTGGCTCAGCCCGGAGAAACCGGTGCCGAAATCATCCAGCCACACCTTCACCCCGGCCGCGCGCAGCCGCGCCAGCGGGTGGTTGGCGCGCAGCTCGTCGCCAAACACCGCGGTCTCGGTCAACTCCAGGTGCAGCAATCCGGGCGCAAGCGAGGTATCGCCCAGCACCTCCTCCACCTGCTGCGCAAGGTCGCCGCTGCGGAACTGGCGCGGCGACACGTTGACCGAAACGAACACGCCGCCGGGCCCCGCCCGTTCCTGCCAGCCCGCTGCTTCCTGGCAGGCGGCCAGCAGCACCGCCGGCCCCAGCGTCTCGATCAGCCCGCTCTGCTCGGCCACCTCGATGAACACCGAGGGCGCCACCATGCCCTGGGTGGGATGGCGCCAGCGCAGCAGCGCCTCGGCACCCACCAGCCGGGTGTCCGACATCCGGAACAGCGGCTGGTAGACCACGCTCAGTTCGCCGCGCTCCCAGGCTCCGCGCAGGTCCTGTTCCATCCGCACCCGCCGCTCCACCGCCTGGTCCATCGCCCGGCTGTAGAAACGATGGCAGTTCTTGCCGGCCACCTTGGCCTGGTACATCGCGATGTCGCCGTTCTTCATCAGCAGCGCGGCGCTGGGCGCGTCGTCGGGGAACAGCGTCACGCCTATGGAGATGCCCAGGAACACCTGCCGCCCCTCGACCACGATCGGCCGGCGCATCTCCTCCACCAGGATCCCGGCCAGGTGCCCGGCGACCCCGCGCGCGTCTTCACCCTCGGCGATCGGCTGCAGGATCACGAACTCGTCGCCGCCAAAGCGGGCCAGCGTCGCGGACCCGGCATGCCGTTCCACCACCTCGCGGATGCGCTCGGCGAACTGCACAAGCACCTCGTCACCGGCGTCGTGGCCGAGGGTGTCGTTGACCCGCTTGAAGTTGTCGATGTCGGCGAACAGCAGCGCCAGGTTGCCCGCGGCCCCGTTCGAGCGCAGCAGGCGCTCGTCCAGCGTCTCCCGGAACGCCGGCCGGTTGCGCAGGCCGGTCAGCGCGTCGGTATAGGCCATGCGGCGGATGTCGCGATCGTGGCGGGAGATGCTTTCGCCCATGCGCCGGAAACCACGCATCAGGTCGCCGATCTCGTCGCTGCGCCGGCTGTCCGGCACCCTGGCGGCGAAGTTGCCGGCCTCGATTTCACGCGCGGCCTCCGCCAGCCTGCGGACCGGCCGCACCAGGGTGCGATGCGCCAGCAGCGCCATCGTCGCCACCAGCACCACCAGCAGCGAGAGCATCGCGGCGATCCAGGCCCGGTGGCGACCGGCGATCTCCTCCAGCGCCGCGCGCAGGTTCCCAGTGGCGATCTCTTCGTCCTGGCGCACCACGGCCAGCGAATAGCCCACCCGCACCCCGCCCAGGCGCTGGTCACCGATGCGGATCGGCGCCGCCACGTCGAATATGTCGCCCTCCGCCTGCCCCCGCACCGACTCCGCCGCAACCACTTCGGCGGCCATGGCGTCATCCATGCCCTGCCCGAAGGTGGCGATCTCGCGCGAGCCGTCATGGATCACCTCGCCCGTGGCCGAATACACCACCACGTAATCCACGTGGCCCTGGCGCCGGATATCGTCGATGGTCCGGCCGATCGCCTCCAGGTCGAAGTAATACAGCGGGTTGGCCAGGTTTTCGGCCAGCCGCTCCACCTGGGCTTCGCCGTGGCTGCGCAGGCGCGAATACACCAGACCGTGCATGGCATCGCGGGCGCGGACCAGCATGTCCTCGCGCATCGCTTCCTGCCGCTGCAGCACCAGGCCCACCACGACGAGCGTGATCAACAGCGTCGCCAGCAACGCGGTGAGCACCCTGGCCTGCAGACCGTAGCGCATCCTCATTCGATCTCGGCGGTGACCCGGGTCACCGCTTTGCGCAGGTAATCAAGCTGCTCCGCGGCCTCCCCGTCGACCGGCAGGAACCGGGTGGTGCGGAAGAAATACTGCAGCGCATCGGCTGCCTCCGGGTCGCCGGCGGCCTGCAACAGCACCTGGCGCAGGCGTTCACGGACCCGGTGGTCCATGCCCTCGCGGGTGATCTCCAGCGCACGCGGGTAATCCGGGGTTTCATGCACCAGCACCAGGTCATCGCGGCAGGAGGGCGGCGTGGCGCGCGGGTTGTCCCAATCCAGGTTGCTCATCGCGCCGGCGTCGACCAGCCGCTTGTGCACCCAGGTGGTGATGTTCGCCTCCGAGCCTGCGAACAGGTAGCCCACCGATTCCGGCGACGGCTGGTCCATCGGCGAGAGCAGGATCTCCATTGGCAGCCCCCGGTCCAACAGCTCGGTGGCGGGAACGAAATAGGCGCTGGTGGAGGAGCGGTTCTGGAACGCCACGCTGTGCCCGCGCAGGTCCTCCAGCGCCTGGAGATTGCTGTCCCGGCGCACGAAGAACACGGTCCGGTAGCGGCTCACGCCGCTGCGCTCGGTGACCAGCAGCGGCTGCGCGCCGGCGCGCTGCGCCAGCAGCATGGAGGCGGCCGAGGTCTCGGTGACCCAGTCGACCCGGCCGCGACGCAGGTAGCTCGTCATCTGCTGCGCATCCTGGGCCATCAGGATCCTGCCCTCCCGGATGCCGACGTCTGCCATCCGCGGCACCACGTAGTCGAGCAGCGGCTTGAGCTGCGCGTGGTGCCGGGCCGGGTCGTCGCTGATCCGCCCCAGCACCAGCACCCCGTCCTCGGCGGCGACCGGCAGCACCGCCAGCAGCGCGGCGAACACGCCGGACAGCAGGCGGAGGAAGCGGCGGGAGGCAGCGCTCAAGCGGTTTTCACCTGCCTGGGAATCCGGAAACGAGACTAGCCCAAAACGCGCCCGGCCGGACAGTGCGCGCGACTCAGCGACCCGCCAGCCGGGCCATGCGCTGGGCGTCGGCCAGCACCCCGCGCAGCAGCCGCACCTCGCCTGCGCGCAGATCCGTGCGCAGGAAGATCCGACGCAGCTTGCGCATCGCCGCTTCCGGATTGCGGCCCTTGTGGAAATCGATCTGGTCCAGGGTGTCATGCAGCTGGGCGAAGAACCCCTCCACCTCGGCGTGGCTGGCCAGCAGGTCGCCCCCGCCGGCCGGTGCCTGCGCGGCGTCGCCGGCCTCCAGCAGGGCCAGCCTCAGCTCATAGGCCAGCACCTGCACCGCGGCGGCCAGGTTCAGCGAACTGCAGTCCGGATCGGACGGGATATGCACGGCGCAGTGGCAAAGCTGCAGCTCCGAATTCTCCAGCCCGGTGCGCTCGCGCCCGAACACCAGCGCCACCTCGGCGGAAGCCGCCGCGCCCTCCACCACCCGCGCCGCCGCCTCACGCGGGGCGAGCTGCGGCATCGCGATGCGCCGGTCGCGGGCGGTGCAGCCCAGCACCAGGCGGCAATCGGAGACCGCTTCGGCCAGCTCGGCGTGCACCGTGGCGCGCTCCAGCACCCCACCGGCGCTGGCGGCCATGGCCGCAGCCTCCGCGTGCGGGAAGTGACGCGGCGCCACCAGCGCCAGCCGATCCAGGCCCATGGTCCGCATCGCCCGCGCCGCGGCGCCGATGTTGCCCGGGTGCTGGGTGCCCACCAGGACCACGCGGATCCGGCCGGCGAGGCCCGGGCCGGGCGCCGGCGGTTGGTATTCGTTGGGGTCGTTGGCCATGGGCGGATGTTAAACTGTCCTGGCCAGCCTTCGCGCTGGCACGTTCTTTTTCCCCGCCGATTCCCCCCGCACCCGGAGCCCGCCGCGATGCTGAAACCTGCCGTCAACGTCATGATCAAGGCGGCCCGCGCCGGAGGCAACGTGTTGCTGCGGCACATGCACAAGCTGGACGCGCTCAACGTGGTGGAAAAGGATCGCCACGACTACGCCAGCGAAGTCGACGGCATGGCCGAGGCGGAGGTGATCAAGGAGCTGCGCCGGGCCAATCCCGAGTACGCCATCCTCGGCGAGGAAGGCGGCGCGATGAAGGGCAACCGCGGCGCCAGCCGCCTTACCTGGGTGATCGATCCGCTCGACGGGACCAGCAACTACCTGCGCGGTTTCCCGCACTGGTGCGTGTCGATCGCGCTGGTGGAGGACGGCGAACCGCTGCACGGGGTGATCTACGACCCGCTGCGCAACGAGCTGTTCACCGCCAGCCGCGGCGGCGGCGCACAGCTCAATGAACGCCGGATCCGGATCGGCGAGCGCCGCGACCTCACCGGCGCCATGCTGGCCACGGGCTTCGCCCCGCGCGAACGCGCCCGCGCCGGCGCCCAGCTCGAATGCATCCGCGAGCTGCTGCGCGACGCCGAGGACGTCCGCCGCACGGGCTCGGCCGCGCTGGACCTGGCCTACGTGGCCTGCGGGCGGGTGGACGCGTATTTCGAGGCGGGGGTGAAGCCCTGGGACATCGCCGCCGGCGTGCTGCTGGTGCGCGAGGCCGGCGGGCGCGTCGCCGACTTCAAGAACGCTGCCACCGGCCCCATGGACGCCCGCGGCACGGCCAGCCGCCAGATCCTGGCCGGCAACGTACGCATCACCGAGCCGCTGCAGCGGACCATCGCCTCCTCGGGCTACGCGGCGGCGTTTACCGGCTTGGCTTCCGTGGTTCAGGACTGATCCACGCTGGTACGACGCAAGGGCGCCGGGTGGGGGTGCCCTTTAGTCTCCATGTCCCCCGGCGGCGGCCTGCGGCCGCCGCCTCCTCCTTTACTTACGACTAAAGGGCACCCCCACCCACCGCCTCGGAGTACGCGGTGGGTCGAGAGGTACCGCAGCCGAGCAAGCTCGGCTCTACAACCTCCGGTGGTTGGCGGGCGCCGTGATGGTTGGCCGCTGGCGGAATCCTGTAGAGCGGAGCTTGCTCCGCTGCCGCAGCAGCCCGAAGCCGAGCCCTGCCGTGGCCGGGAGGCCTTTGCGCGTAAGTAAAGGAGGAGGTGGCGGCCGCAGGCCGACGCCGGGAGACATGGAGCGCAAAGGCCTCCCGGCCGCGGCGGGGCCCGTCAGGCGCCGACGAAACAAGGCGAAGCGCCCACCAGCCAGTCGCGAGCACCCAAACAAAAAGGGCCGTGCGATGCACGACCCTTCCCGTGAACGTCGAAGAGACCTTTGGTCAGGTCAGGGACGCCGCGCCAGCGCCGCTTCGTCCTTGGCCTTGGGCAGCAAATCCTGCTTGGTGACGGTCAGGAAGCCCACGGTCAGCATCGGACAGGCCAGCAGGATCGAGGACAGCGTGCCGATCACCGCGCCGATCATCTGGGCCAGCGCCAGCCCCTCCAGCGAACCGCCGCCGTAGAAGTACAGCGCCGACACCGACAGCAGGAACACCACCGAGGTGATGATCGTGCGCGACAGCGTCTGGTTGATCGACGCGTTGAACACCGTCAGCGGATCGGCGCGCATGCTGCGGAAGTTCTCGCGCACGCGGTCGAACACCACCACCGTATCGTTGATCGAGAAGCCCATCACCGCCAGCAGGCCCGCCAGCACCGTCAGGTCGAACTCGCGCCCGGTCAGCGCCCAGAACCCGGCCACCGCGAGCACGTCGAAGAGCGTGGTCGCGCTGGCCACCACCGCGAACTTCCACTCGAAGCGGAAGCCGATGTAGATCAGGAAGCCCACCAGCACGAAGATCACCGCGTAGGCCGCCTTCTCCGTCAGCTCTTCGGAAACCTGGGAGCCGATCGCCTCGCTGCTGATTACGGTCACCGGGTTTTCGGCCGTCTGGACCAAAGCCACCACTTCTTCCACGAGCTCCGCGTTCTGGTCGACGGTGAGCTGCTCCTCCTCCGCGCGCAGCCGCACCAGCAGGTCCGCGCCGCTGCCGAAGGTCTGCACCTGGGCGTTTTCCTGGCCGCCGGCAGCAAGCGTCTCGCGTACCTCGTCCACGTCCGGCGGCTGGGCGAAGCGCAACGTCACCGAGGTGCCGCCGGTAAAGTCGAGCGCAAGGTTGAAACCCTGCGTCGCGATTGCACCGACCGAAGCGATGAACACCACCAGGCCCACGATCATCGTGACCCAGCGAATGCGCATGAAGTCGATGTTGGGCTGTGCCGGCAGCAGCGTCAGCGGGAATATTTTCATGTGTCCGGTTCCCTCGTCAGATGGCCAGCGTCTTGAGCTTCTTGCGGCGCGCGTAGATCAGCGTCACGATCCCGCGCGTCACCACCAGGGCGGTGAACATCGACGCGGTGATGCCCACCACCAGGGTGATCGCGAAGCCGCGCAGCGGGCCGGTGCCGAAGGCGTACAGCGCCACGCCCGCCAGGATGCCGGTGATGTTGGCATCCAGGATCGAACTCGAAGCCTTGTCGTAGCCGGTCGCGATCGCCGACTTGGGCGGCATGCCGTTGCGCAGCTCCTCGCGTATTCGCTCGTTGATCAGCACGTTGGCGTCCACCGACAGGCCGATGGACAGCGCCAGCCCGGCGAAGCCCGGCAGGGTCATGGTGGCGCCGAAGATCGACATCACCGCCACCACCAGCACCAGGTTGAGCATCAGCGCCACGCTGGTGACCAGGCCGAACATGCGGTAGTACAGCATGAAGAAGAACAGGGTGAACAGGAACGCGAACCCCACCGCGGTGATGCCCCGGGCGACGTTCTCCGCGCCCAGGCTGGGACCGACGATGCGCTCCTCGATGAAGTCCATCGGCGCGGCCAGCGAGCCCGAGCGCAGCATGCGCGCCAGGTCGTCGGCCTCCTGCTTCTCCAGCCCGGTGGTCTGGAACTCACGGCTGAAGACGCCCTGGATGTTGGCGACGCTGATGATTTCCTCGCTGTCGCGGAAGGTGCGCACCTCCTCCCCATCCACCATCCGCACCTGCGGCACGCGCTCGATGTACACCACCGCCATCGGCCGGCCGACGTTCATGCTGGTGAAATCGAACATGCGCTTGCCGGCGGTGGCGTTCAGGGTCACGCTGACCGCGGGCAGGCCGTTCTGGTCGTAGGTGGACTGCGCGTTCACCATCTCCTCGCCCGTGGCGATCACCCGCCGGCTGAGGATGTACGGCATCGGGTTGCCGTCCAGGCCCGGTTCGCGGGTGTAGTAGATCCGCCCTTCCGGCGGCACCACGCCGGTGCGCGCGGCCTCGTAGGCGTCGCCGTCCAGCACCGCGTAGTACGCGAGGGTGGCGGTGGCGCCGATCATGCGCTTGGCCTCGGCGGTGTCCTGCACGCCGGGCAGCTGCACCACGACCCGGTCGTCGCCCTGGCGCTGGATCACCGGCTCGGCCACGCCGACCTCGTCCACGCGGTTGCGCAGGGTGGTGATGTTCTGGTCGATCGCGTCCCTGGCGATCTGGCCCAGCTCCGATTCGGGCACCCGGGTGGTAATGCGGTTGCCGCTGACGCTGCGGTTGAGCGTGGGCTGGTCGACCGCCATCAGCTGCATCGCCTGGCTGATGTCGGCCTCGTCCGAAAGCACCGCCTGGATGGAATCGTCGCCGCTGCGTTCGACCGAGGTGTAGCGGATCCGGTTGTCACGCAGGGTGGCGCGGATTCCCTCCGCATACGACTCCAGCCGGCGCTCCAGCGCCGCCGCCTGGTCCACCTGCATCACGAAGTGCACCCCGCCCTGCAGGTCCAGGCCCAGCACCATCGGGCTGGCGCCGAACCCGGTCAGCCAGTCGGGCACGGTGGAGGCCAGGTTCAGGGCCACGCTGTAGTCCTGCCCCAGGTTCTCGCGCAGCAGGTCGGAGGCCTGGGTCTGCGCGTCCAGGTCCGGCAGGCGCACCATCATGTTGCCGTTGGCCGCGTCCACGTCGATCGACTTGACCTCGACCCCGGCCTCGTCAAGCTGGTTGCGGACGCGATCACCCAGGGCCTGGGTGACCTGGTTGCCGCGGCTGGCGGTCACCTGCACCGACGGATCCTGCGGGTACATGTTCGGCAGCGCATACAGGAGGCCAAACAGCGCCACCAGCACGATCAGGACGTGTTTCCAGCGGGGAAATTCCAGCATTGCGAGGCCCTGTGCGCAGGCCGTTTCGGCCGGCGCCTGGTTTGGTTGGGAAGCGGACGCCCTGGATCAGGCGGACTTGAGGGTGCCCTTTGGCAGCACGTTGCCGATCGCGCCCTTCTGCACGCGGATCTCCACCCGGTCGGCAATTTCCACGGTCACGAAGCTGTCGCCGATCGCACGCACGGTGCCGGCGATGCCACCGCCGGCGATGACCTCGTCGCCCACCGACAGCTTGTCGAGCATCGCCCGGTGTTCCTTGTTGCGCTTCATCTGCGGCCGGATCAGCAGGAAGTACATGATCGCGATCAGCAGCAGCGGGAACATCAGCGCCTGCAGCATGCTGCCCCCGGCGGGAGCGGCCGCCGCGGCGTGGGCGGGGGCGATGAGGAAATCGAGCAGGTTCATCGGGAGGTCCAGAAGAAGGAAAACAGCCGGGAATTATGCCATGCCGGCGGCGGTTCGCGCTTGCGGCCCCGTTCCGGGGGCCGCGTCCGATCCGGCGGAGCGGCCCGGCCCTACGGGGTACGGGCTGCGTAGAAGGACTCGCGGAAGGCGCCGAAGGTTCCCGCGGCGATCGCCTCGCGCATCCCGGCCATCAGCTGCTGGTAGTACCAGAGGTTGTGCAGCGTGCCCAGGATCGGCCCCAGCATTTCGTTGCAGCGGACCAGGTGGCGCAGGTAGGCGCGGCTGTAGCCGCCGGCGCAGGCCGGACAGCCGCAGCCCTCCTCGATGGGCCGCAGGTCGTGCTCGTATTTGGCGTTGCGGATACGCACGGTGCCGGTGGCGGTGAAGTAGTGGCCATTGCGGGCATTACGGGTCGGCATCACGCAGTCGAACATGTCCACCCCGCGCGCCACCGCCTCCACCAGGTCCTCCGGCCGCCCCACTCCCATGAGATACCGCGGGCGCTCGCCCGGCAGCTGCGGACAGGTGTGGTCGAGCATGGCGTTGCGCTCGTCCTCGGTCTCGCCCACCGCCAGCCCGCCGATGGCGTAGCCGTCGAAGCCGATCTCCACCAGGCCTGCGGCGGAACGGCTGCGCAGATCCGGGTGCACGCCGCCCTGGACGATGCCGAACAGCGCCGCGTCGTTGCCTTCGTGGGCGCGCCTGGAGCGCTCCGCCCAGCGCAGCGACAGCTCCATGGAGCGCTCGATCACCCGCCGGTCCACCGGCTTGCCGTCAACGTGCACCGGCGGGCATTCGTCGAAGATCATCACCACGTCCGAATCCAGCGCCTTCTGGATCCGCATGCTCTCCTCGGGGCCCAGGAACACGGTGCTGCCGTCGGTCGGCGCCTGGAACGTCACGCCCTGCTCGGTGATCTTGCGCCGGTGCGCCAGCGAGAACACCTGGAAGCCACCCGAATCGGTCAGGATCGGCCCGTCCCAGCGGGCGAAGCCGTGCAGGCCGCCGTGGGCCTGGATCACCTCCAGCCCGGGCCGCAGGAACAGGTGGAAGGTGTTGCCGAGGATGACCTGTGCGCCCAGCGCGCGAAGCTGGTCGGGCAGCACGCCCTTGACCGTGCCGTAGGTGCCCACCGGCATGAAGGCGGGGGTTTCCACCGTGCCACGTGGAAACGTCAGCCGGCCGCGGCGCGCGGCGCCATCGCTGGCCAGCAGCTCGAACTGCATTCGTGACATCAGGGAAGTCATCGCGACACAGCCTCCGCCGCCGGCGCGCCTTCAGGGAACGCAAGCGGTGAATCGACCAGGCGCAGCCCGACCTCCGATCCAACCGGTCCGGCGTGTTCATCGCACAGGTCCACTTCCACCACCTCGCCGCCGGCCAGGCGCACGCTGCCCAGATGGTGCGGCCCGCGGAACCCCACCGCGACCAGCACGCCGCGGATCCCGCCGCCGGGATCACAGACCAGCGATTCGGGCCGCAGCAACACGTCCCCGGAGCCGTCCAGGCCCAGCGCCGCGGCAGGCACCAGGCTGCCGCGGCCGATGAAGTCGGCCACGAAGCGGTCCACCGGCCGCCGGTACAGCGCCTGGGCCGAATCCCACTGCAGGATCCGGCCGCGCTCCATCACCCCGATCCGATCGGCCATGGCGAAGGCCTCGGACTGGTCGTGGGTGACCATCAGCACCGTGGTGCCGGTGGCCTTGAGCAGCGTCCGCAGCTCACCGGCCAGGCGCTGGCGGGTGTCGATGTCCAGGTTGGAAAACGGCTCGTCCAGCAGCAGCAGCGCCGGCTCCGGCGCCAGCGCGCGGGCCAGCGCCACCCGCTGCTGCTGCCCGCCCGACAGCTCGTGCGGGAACGCCCCGGCCGAGCGCTCCAGCCCCACCAGCGCCAGCAGCTCGCGCACCCGCCCGGCCCGGTGCGCGCGGGACCCGCCCTGCAGCCCGAAGCCGACGTTTGCGGCCACGTCCAAATGCGGGAACAGGGCATAGTCCTGGAACATCATCCCGACCCGTCGCTGCTCCGGAGGCAGCCCGGTCCCGGCGTCGGCAATGCGTTTGCCCTGCAGCTCCAGGCTGCCGGCCAGCAGCGGCTCGAAACCCGCGATCGCCCGCAACACCGTGGTCTTGCCGCAGCCCGACGCGCCCAGCAGGCAGCCGATCCCGCCGGCCTGCAGCTCCAGGGACAGGCCATCGACCACCACCTTGACGCCGCCCGGCGCCGGGTACCCGACCCGGATTCCATCCAGCCGCAGCACGGGTTGTGCACTCACTCCATCCGCTCCTGTCCGTAACGCAGCCCGGTGCGCGCCAACAGCACCACCGGCAGCAGGCCCACCAGCACGATCATCAACGCCGCCACCGCGCCTTCCTCATAGGTCCCGCGCGAAGCCTCGGCATAGAGCCAGGTCGCCAGGGTTTCGAAATTCAACGGCCGCAGCAGCAGCGTGGCCGGCAATTCTTTCATGGTATCGACGAATACCAGCAACGCGGCGGCGGCCATCGCCGGGCGCAGCAGCGGCAGGTGCACCCTGCGCAGCGTCGCCACCGGCGAATGGCCAAGGCTGGCCGCAGCCTGGTCGAGCGACCGCGGCACCCGGGTCAGCCCGGCCTCGATCCCGCCGGCGGAAATCGCCAGGAAGCGCAGCATGTAGGCGATCACCAGCGCCGTCGCCGATCCCATCAGCACCATCTGCGGGGCGCCGCCGAACGCACCGATCACCACGTTGGCCCCGTCATCGAACCAGGCCAGCGGCACCAGCAGGCCGATCGCCAGCACCGTGCCCGGCACCGCATAGCCCAGGCTGGCCACGCGCAGGTTCAACGCCGCCAGCCGCGCGCGCCTGCGCCCTTGGGCCAGGCGCAGCGCCCAGGCCACGGCCAGGCCCGCTGCAACGGTCGCCACCGTCGCGGCCAATGCAACCAGCAAAGTGTTGCGCGCGCTCGCCAGCAGCTGGGGCGAAAACCCGCCATTGCCCAATCGTTCGAACGTCTCCCAGGCCAGGTGCGCCGCCGGCACCACGAAGCCGACCAGCACCGGCGCCAGCCCCAACGCCAGCGCCAGCCCCCCCGCCGCACCACGCAGGCGCACGGGCCGCATCGGCCGCGGGCGCTGGGTGGAGGCGTAGCGCTGGCGCCGGCGGCCATAGCGCTCGATCACGATCAGCAGCACCACGATCGCCAGCATCGCCAGCGCGATCTGCGAAGCCCCCGGCAGGTCGCTGCGGGTCACCCAGGTGGTGTAGACGGCCACGGTCAGCGTCTGCACGCCGAGGAACTCGGACGCACCGATGTCGTTGAGCGTCTCCAGCAGCGCCAGCACCGCGCCGATCGCGATCGCCGGGCGCGCCATGGGCAACGCCACCCGCGTGAACACCCGCACCGGCGAGGCACCCAGCGAACGCGCCGCCTCCAGCAGGCTGGCCGCCTGGGTCATGAACATGGCCCGGGTGGTCAGGTACACGTAGGGATAGAGCACGAAGCCCAGCAGCACGATGCAGCCGGCGAGCGAACGGATGTCCGGCAGGCGGAACTCGCGCGGACTGTCGTAGCCCAGCAGCGCGCGCACCGCCCCCTGCACCGGGCCCAGCGGATGCAGCAGGTCCAGGTAGGCGAATGCAACGATGTAGGTCGGCACCGCCAGCGGCAGCAGCAGGGCCCAGGACAGCATCCGCCGGCCCGGGAAGTCGTAGGCGGTCACCAGCCAGGCGGCGCCGGTGCCGATCGCGACCACCAGCAGCCCCACCCCGCCCAGCAGCAGCATCGTGTTGAGCGCCGAGCGTGGCAGCACGTGCACCGCGATGTGCGACCACAGCCCATCGCTGCCCTGCAGTGCGCTCCAGCCCAGGGTCAGCAGCGGCAGCAGCATCGCCGCCGCAACCAGCGTTGCCAGCGGCTGCCAGAGGTCCGGGCGCAGCCTGGATATTGGCTGCACCCGGCGAGCAATCGCCGACGTCATCGCGCTACCGCGCCGGCCCGGCGTGCAGGCATCAGTTGTCGAAACCGACCTTGTCGGCCAGCTCGCTCGCCTGCCTGCGGTGACGCGCGACTTCGGTCAGCGGCAGCGGATCGATGTTCATCTCACCGAAGCTCGCCACCACCGGGTCCAGTTCCACGCCCGCCTTCACCGGATACTCGTAGTTGGCCATGGCGTACATGCCCTGGGCCTCGTCGGACACCAGGTACTCCAGCAGCTCGATCGCGTTGTCGCGGTTGGGCGAATGGGCCGCGACCGCGGCGCCGCTGATATTGACGTGGGTACCGCCGCCATCGGCGCTGGCGAACACCGGCCGCACTACCTGGATGGCATCGCCCCACTGGCGCTGCTCGCTGCCTTCTTCGGCGTTCTTCATCCGTCCCACGTAGTACGCGTTGGCGATGCCGATGTCGCAGATGCCGGCGAGGATGTCGCGGGCCACATCACGGTCGCCGCCGGCGGCATTGCGGGCCAGGTTGTCCTTGACCCCGCGCAGCCACTCTTCAGTGGCCTCGGCGCCGGCATGGGCGATCATGGCCGCGAACAGGCTGGTGTTGTAGGGGTGCTGGCCCGAGCGGATGCAGACCCTGCCCTTCCACTGCGGGTCGGCCAGGTCCTCATAGGCGAAGCCGTCCAGCTCCAGGTCCTTGTCGGCGTAGAGCACGCGGTCGCGCAGCGACAGAGTGAACCAGTGGCCGTCCCCGCCGCGCAGGTGGGCCGGGATCGCCGATTCCAGCACGTCCGAATCCACTGCCTGGGTGTAACCGGCGTTGACCACGTCCAACAGGTTGCCGGTATCCACCGTCATCAGCACGTCGGCCGGCGAACGCGCGCCTTCCGCGCCCAGGCGCTCCATCAGGCCGTCCCTGAGGAACATGGTGTTGACCTGGATGCCGCTGTCCCGGGTGAACGCATCCAGCAGCGGCTGGATCAGGCCCGGCTCGCGGGTGGTGTACAGGTTGACCTCACCCGGGCCAGCGGCGGCTTCCGGGGCGGCGCCGGCATCCGCGCCGGCGGCGGGATCCTGCTGTCCACAGGCGGCGAGGAGCAGCGCGGCGCAGGCTGCCCAGAGCAGCCCGGCTGCGCGCGGCGTACGGGGAGTCGTTTGCATGGGAATCTCCATTCAACGGGTGGCAGCTCTGACAGGCCCCTCTTCAGGAAGTGGCTGGAGCGAAGATGGGAATTGTAATCATTTGCAGAATTACCCGGGAAACAGCAGCATCGCGTCACCGTACGAGAAGAACCGGTAGCGCCGCCCGATCGCGTGCGCGTAGGCGTCCATCACCCGCTGCTTGCCGGCAAACGCGGAGACCAGCATCAGCAGGGTCGACTCGGGCAGGTGGAAGTTGGTCACCAGCGCATCGACGCTGCGGATGCGGTAGCCGGGAAAGATGAAGATCCGGGTTTCACCGGAGAATGGCCGCAGCACGCCGTCCACCATCGCGCTTTCCAGCGCCCGCACCACCGTGGTGCCCACCGCGATCACCCGCCCGCCGGCTTCGCGGGTGCGCCGGATCTGCGCCACCAGCCCCGCGCCCACGTTCAGCCATTCGCTGTGCATGCGGTGTTCGTGCACGTCATCCACCCGCATCGGCAGGAACGTGCCCGCGCCCACGTGCAGGGTCACGTGGCCGAACTGCACGCCGCGCCCGCGCAGCGCCTGCAGCAACGTCTCGTCGAAATGCAGCCCGGCCGTGGGCGCGGCCACCGCACCCGCCTCGCGCGCGAACACGGTCTGGTAGCGCTCGGCGTCATCCTCGCCCGGGGCGCGCTGGATGTAAGGCGGCAGCGGCATCCGTCCGGCGTGCAGCAGCCAGGATTCCAGCGGCTCCGGCACCTCGAATCGCAGCAGGTAGAAGCCGCCATCGCGTTCAAGCACCGTCGCGCTGCCGCCGGCATCCAGCTCGATCACCGTGCCCGGCTTCGATGCCTTGCTCGCCCCCAGCTGCACCCGCGCCTGGCTGCCCGGCAGCAGCCGCTCGATCAGGATCTCCACCCTGCCCCCGCTCTGCTTGCGCCCGAACAGCCGCGCCGGGATCACCCGGGTGTCGTTGAACACCAGCAGGTCGCCGGGCTGCAGCAGTTCCGGGAGATCACGCACGTGGCGGTCGTCGAACGACGCCTCGCCGGGCGGCACCAGCAGCAGCCGGCTGGCCGAGCGCTCCGGCAACGGCTCCTGCGCGATCAGCTCGGGGGGCAGGTGGTAATGGAAGTCGGACTTTTTCAAGTGTCAGCGCGAAAATTTGGTGGAGAGGATGATGGAGGAAGTGGTGCGCTCCACGCCATCGATGGCGCCGATCCGGTCCGTCAGCACGTCCATCTCGCCGACCGTCGGCGCCGCGCCCAGCGCCACCAGGTCCGAGGCGCCGCTGACCGAATGCAGCGTGCGCACCTCCGGTATCGCGCGCAGCGCGGCCACCACCGAGGCCATCTGCCGCGGCAGCACCGCGATCAGGATATGCGCGCGGATCTGGGCGCGTTCGTAGTCGTCGGCCACGCGCACCGTGTAACCCTCGATCACCCCGCGCCGCTCCAGCCGTTCGATCCGGCTGTGCACCGTGGTCCGCGACAGCTTCAGCCGGCGGGCGATCTCCGCCGTCGACAGGCGGGCGTCCTCGCGCAGCAGCGACAGCAGCTGCTCATCGGCGGGCGTGAGTTTCACGGCGGCGGCTCCGGTTCGTCGTTACGACGAAATTATGCACCAATCCGATCAATTCATACCTTTCAAACGACGATTTATTTTCGGAGAATAGAGGGGTTGCGTGCCCGCGAGGGCGTCCGCCGACGCCCCGCCGCACCGCGCCGCAGCTGCGGCGCATCCCCGATTTTCAACCATGAGGACCACGCCATGTCCGTGATCGACAAGCTTTCCCCGCTCCGCGCCCACTCCGGCGCCCGCCGCACCCCCGGCCTGGACGACGCCACCATCGAGCGCTTCGCCGCCGGTCATCCGGATCTGGTCCAGGCCATCGACGCCGCCGCCGAAGCCTATGCCCAGGTGCGCGCCAACCACGCCGAACTGCTGGACCTTGACGAGGACGCACAGGTCGAAAAGGTCCAGGCCGGCTTCGTCAACTTCTATCCCCAGGACGGCGTCAACCCCTACGTCGCCCTGACCGCCCGGGGCGCGTGGATCGTGACCCTCAAGGGCGCGGTGCTCTACGACACCGGCGGCTACGGCATGCTCGGCTTCGGCCACGCCCCGCAGGCGGTGATCGACGCGATGGCCAAGCCGCAGGCGATGGCCAACATCATGACCCCGAGCCTGTCGCAGATGCAGCTGGACCGCGCCCTGCGCGCGGAGATCGGCCACACCCGCGGCGGCTGCCCGTACGAGGCCTTCATGTGCCTCAACTCCGGTTCCGAATCCGTCTCGCTGGCCGCGCGCATTGCCGACACCAACGCCAAGAACATGACCGACGAGGGCGGCCGCCACGCCGGCCGCACGGTCAAGCGCCTGGTGGTCAAGGGCGGTTTCCACGGCCGCACCGAGGCCCCGGGGCTGTACTCCAACTCCACCCGCAAGGCCTACGAGGGCGCACTGGCCAGCTACCGCAACGAGGACAGCGTGCTGGTGATCGCGCCGTACGATGTGGACGCGCTGAAGCAGGCCTTCGCCGATGCCGACGCCAACGGCTGGTTCATCGAGGCGATGTTCCTGGAGCCGGTGATGGGCGAAGGCGATCCCGGCCGCAGCGTGCCGCCGGCGTACTACGCCGTCGCGCGCGAGCTGACGAAGGCACACGGCTCGCTGCTGCTGATCGATTCCATCCAGGCCGGCCTGCGCGCCACCGGTGCGCTGTCGATCGTCGACTACCCCGGCTTCGAGGACCAGGAAGCGCCGGACCTCGAGACCTACTCCAAGGCGCTCAACGCCGGCCAGTACCCGCTGTCGGTGCTGGCGATGGGCGAGCGCGCGGCCGGCGTCTACAAGCGCGGCACCTACGGCAACACCATGACCGCCAATCCGCGCGCGGCCGACGTGGGCTGCGCGGTGCTGGGTGCGGTGACCCCGGAAGTCCGCGCCAACATCCAGCAGCGCGGCCGCCAGGCCGTGGAAAAGCTGGAGGCACTGAAGGCAGAACTGGGCGGGCTGATCACCAAGGTCCAGGGCACCGGTCTGCTGTTCTCGTGCGAACTGTCGCCGGAGTTCAAGGGTTACGGCGCCGGTTCCAGCGAGGAGTGGCTGCGCGAGAACGGCCTGGGCGTGATCCACGGCGGCGAGAACTCGCTGCGCTTCACCCCGCGCTTTGAAATGGACGAGGCCGAGCTCGACCTGCTGGTCGACATGGTCCGCCGGGTCATCAAGGAAGGCCCGCGCCGCGCAGGCTGATCCTCCGTTCCACCGCCGCCGCGATGTCCTATGGGGACATCGCGTGGCGGATGAGGGCACGGGCTTCGGCGGCGTCGCCGAAGCCCTGCAGCCGGACCGGGTTGGCGTCGGCGTCGCCCGGCAGGTCCTTGTAGATACGGAAGAAGGCCTCGATCTGCCGCCGTTGCATCGGCGCCAGGTCGGCGATGTCGTGCACGCCGGCATAGTGCGGATCCACGCCATCGGCCGGCACGCCGACGATCTTGGCATCGTCGTCTCCGCCGTCCGTCATCCGCAGCACGCCGATGGGGCGGAACCGGATCAGCACGCCCGGATGCAGCGGCGCGCGGGTCAACACCAGGGCATCAAGCCGGTCGCCGTCGCCGGCGCGGGTGCCCGGCATCGAGCCGTAGTTGGCCGGATAGGCCACGGGCATCGACAGGAACCGGTCGACATGCACATGGCCGTCCTCGCCGATTTCGTACTTGGTAAAGCTGCCGGCGGGGATCTCGACTGCCAGCAGGGCTTGGGCCGGGGCAGTTTCGGGCTGGGGGAGGTCCAGCAGCGCCGTGCGCTCACCGGCAGTGGCGAAACCGGCCAGCGCCAGCGCGGCCAATGCCAGCACCCATGCCCTCCCGGCCGCGCCGGAGCGACAGCAGGCCATCATTCCCAGCAACGGTCGGCGCGGCCCTTGAGGGTAGCCGCGCGTCCACAGCTGCGCGGGTCGATGCGACCGGCCTCGATCTCCACCAGCCGGCGGCTTCCGTCGGGCTCGATGTGCAGCTGGAACGCGTCATACAGGCGCCCGGTTGCGGTGCGTGCTTCGTAGTGCAGGCTGCCGGCGTCCAGGCGGATCACCTGGAACAGCTGGGTGTCCTCCGCCACCGGATCCATGGTGTCGCGCGCCACTTCGGAAAGCCGGTACTGCTTGGCGCCGGCCACCGAGACCAGGTACTGCGGTGTCGCCGCGCCGGCCTCGCCCGCGCGGCGGCCATAGGTGTGGTCGTGGCCCTGCAGCACCAGGTCCACCGCGTGGCGCTCCAGCACGGGTAGCAGGTGCTCGCGCAGCAGCGCGTTGTCGCGCCCCTCCCGCGGGGAGTACATCGGCTGGTGGACCATGGCAATGGTCCAGCGGCGGGGGTTGTCTGACAGCACGCCGTCGAGCCAGCGCGCCTGCGCCGGGCCGGTCTCCAGGTCCAGCACCGAGGTGCCATCCAGGACCACCACCCGCACGCCCTGCATGTCGAACCAGTAGGTGGTGTGCGTGGTCACCTCGCCCGGGGCGCCGTTGCCCGGATGGGCGAAGTTCACCTTCCACGGCTCGGCCAGCACGCGGCGCTCGCGCGGCGTGTCTTCGAACTCCTCGAAGAATTCGTGGTTCCCGGTTGCCGCGGCGGTCAGCATCATCGCCGGCACCGGGGCAACCGCGTCGAACCACTCGCCCCACTCATTGTCGTCCTCGCCGTCGCCGCCGCTGACCTGGTCGCCAGTGAACACCGCCAGGCGCGCGTCCGGTGCGTGGCGCAGCGCTTCCAGGGTCACCCGCGTGGTCAGGCTGGCGTTCTGGTTCTGGGTGTCACCGAAGTACAGCAGGGTCAGCGGCTCGTCGGCTGCTCCACCGGTGCGCAGCTGCATCCACGGACTCCAGGTGTCCGCGCCCTGCACCCGGTAGGCGTACAGCGTGCCCGGCTCCAACGCATCGACGTCGACGCGGTGGTGGTGGGCCAGGCCGTTTTCGGTATCCAGCGGCCGGGTGGCGGCACGAATGCGCCGCGCGTGTTCCCCAAGGTCGGGGGAATCCCCGGCCACCGCGATTTCCAGCCACGGCGATTCGACCTGCGCGCCGGTGCGCCAGGCGACAGCGAACCCGCGCGAGGCGTCCTGCGCCGGCGTGGCCACGATCCGGTCCGGGAAGCCGGACGGCGCATAACGCTCCACCCCCGCCGGCACCAGCGTGTTGGGATCGGGCGCACGCTGCGCGTGGGCAACCGCCAGCAACGAGGTGGCGATCAGCGCAAGCGCGGAGAGATGAAAGGCGGGGCGGCGGTTGGGCATGGGAACGCCAGGCTGCGGATCGAGCGAAACAGTATCGCTCCCTCACATGGCGACTT
Organism: Luteimonas sp.; assembly: GCA_052090405.1. Taxonomy (GTDB): domain Bacteria; phylum Pseudomonadota; class Gammaproteobacteria; order Xanthomonadales; family Xanthomonadaceae; genus Luteimonas. Next base: position 13,086 of record JBQDAV010000007.1, on the reverse strand, counting down.
CGTGACGCCCGGGGAAGGCAGCCACGCCCCGTGGGGATGTCCGCCAACTGCAGCAAATCAGTCACTTTGCCGCAATGCGGCAGACCCAGAATGCCGGGCCAACGCGACTGCAACCAGTCGCGTCTTTCTTTTCGCCCGCATGCAGGCCCCGTCATGACCAATCGATCCCTGATCGCGTCCGCCATCGCCACCGCGCTCGCCCTGAGCTTCGCCCCCCACGCGTCGGCCGAACCCCAGTCGGGCATCGTCGCCGGCGAAGCTGTTTCCGCCGGCACCATCGTCGGCCAGGTCAGGGAATCCACCGTGGGCGCATCGCTCGACGGTGCAATCATCTCCATCGACGGTCGCCAGGTCACCACGACCGAAGGCAACGGCGGGTTCCGCATCAGTGGCGTCTCGCCGGGAACCTACCAGCTGACCGTGGACTACCTCGGCTACCACAGCGTGGACACCGAGGTCGTGGTGCCCGCGGGCGCCGGGGCGCAGGTTGACGTGAGCCTGTACAGCACCGTCAACGAGGCCGACGCCACCACGCTGGGCGTCGTGGAAGTGCGCGCCACCCGCGACGCGAACGCGCTGGCCCTCAACCAGCAGCGCGCCTCGACCAACTACGTCAACGTGGTGTCGGCCGACCTGCTGGGCCAGTTCCCGGACAACAACATCGCCGAGTCCACCCAGCGCATCCCCGGCGTGTCGATCGAGCGCGACCAGGGCGAGGGCCGCTACGTGACCGTGCGCGGCGCACCCAAGGAATTCACCACCGTCACCATCGACGGCGTGAACCTGGCCAACCCGGACGCGGAGAGCCGCGGCGTGGAGCTGGACACCATCCCGGCCGATGTGATCGCAGCGCTGGAGGTGACCAAGGCGCTGACCCCGGACATGGACGCCGACGCCATCGCCGGCAACATCAACATCCGCACCCAGAGCGCGCTGGACCGCGACGGCCTGACCCTGCGCGCGTCGGCTGCCCAGGGTGCCTTCCAGCTCGGCAGCGGCGACAACGAACGCTACAACGCCACCATCGGCAACGCCTTCGGCGCCGACAGGAACATCGGCGTGCTCATCTCCGCCTCGCGCAGCAAGCAGGAGCGGTTCACCGACAACGTGGAGGCGGTGTTCGACGACTTCGACGGCCAGATCATGCCGGCGGAGATCGAGATCAAGGACTACGAGGGCACCCGCACCCGGACCGGCCTGACCGGCCGTTTCGATTTCCGCATCAACCCGGACAACCTGTTGTACTTCATCGCCTCGGACTCCAACTTCAAGGACCGCGAGTACCGCGACGCCCTGGCGATCGAGCTGGAGGACCATGAGGCCGGCTCGGACGAGGTCACCGGCGTGGCCGGTCGCGCCACCTTTGACAAGGAGCTGCGCGAGCGCACCTACGACAAGTCGATCCGCACCTACAACCTGGGCGGCGAGCACTGGGTGGGCGACAACTGGAAACTGGACTGGCAGGCCGCGCAGAGCAAGGCCGACAAGGTCACCAGCCCACGCATGCAGTACGTCTTCCGCTCGGAAGTCCGCCCGCGCATGGCCTATGACTACGGCAACCCGGACTTCCCGGTGTGGAACATCCTGGACGTGGCCGACGCTCCCGCCAGCGGCGTCAACCTGCCCGAGGACTGGTACCAGTTCCGCCGCCTCAACGACCGCTACGAATACAGCGAGGAGAAGGAGAACAGCTTCCGCGTCGACCTGAGCCGGGAGCAGAACTTCCTCGGCGAGATGGGCGACATCAGCTTCGGCCTGCGCGCGCGCCAGCGTGAGAAGCTCTACAACGAGGAGCGCCATCGCAACGGCGAAGAGGACGATTTCAATGCGCTGGGCATCGGTTACGCGGACATGCTGTGCGACAGCTGGTCGAACAACTTCGATTACTTCCTGACCGGGCGCCGCTTCTGCCGCGATATCTTCAGCAATTACGCCGGCCCGCTGATCGGCAGCGACAACCACGGGCGTCTGGTCGAAGATTCGATCACCGCCGACTACACCGCCTCCGAGGACATCTACGCCACCTACGTGCGCCTGGACGCGACCTGGGACAAGCTGACCCTGCTGGCCGGCGCGCGCTACGAGCGCACCGAACTGGAGGGCAGCGCGGCCGAGTTCAACGACGAAACCGAAGAGGCCGTCCCGCAGTACGCCAGCCGCAGCTACGGCCACTTCCTGCCCAGCGTGCACCTGCGCTACGAGTTCGACCAGGACACGATCCTGCGCGCCTCGTATTCGACCGGCCTGAATCGCCCCGATTTCATGCACACCGCGCCCTACCGGGTCCGCGGCGAGCGCGACTGGGACGACATCGACGTCGGCAATCCGAACGTGAAGGCAGCCTACGCGCACAACCTGGATGTCTCGTTCGAGCGCTACCTGCGCCCGCTGGGCCTGGTCTCCGCGGCGGCCTTCTACAAGCGCATCAACGATCCGCTGTTCGTGGCCAGCAGCACCGTGGTGTGGGAAGACGTGGTGATGGACGACGGTGAAGTACGGGATGTCCGCCAGGAGATCACCCGCCCGGAGAACGGCGACAAGGGCAGCATCTACGGCCTGGAGCTGGCCTGGCAGCAGACCTTCGACATGCTGCCCGGCGCGTGGAACGGCCTGGGCGTGTACGCCAACTACACCTGGGCCAAGTCCAAGGCCGAGCTGCCGTTCGGCCTGGGCGAGACCGAGCTGCCCGGCACCTCGCGCCACAACTACAACCTGGCGCTGACCTATGAGAAGTCGGGCTTCAACGCGCGCCTGGCCTGGAACCACCGCTCCGAGTTCATCCAGGAATTCAACATCACCAGCCCGGACCTCAACATCCTCTGGGACGGTCGTTCGAGCCTGGATTTCACCACCAGCTACCGGTTCGGCAACGGCATCAGCATCTTCGGCGAGGTCAACAACATCACCGATACCCGCCAGGTCCGCTACCAGGGCCAGCGCAACCGGGTGCTGGAGATGGAGGGCTTCGGCCGCTCGTGGCTGGCCGGCGTGCGCTACGACTTCTGATCCCTGCAAGCCATTCGCTACACAGGAAGGGCCGGTTATCCCGGCCCTTCTTTTGCACTGTCGGTTTACCGCCTTTACCCTGCACGCCATGAAGATCGTTGAAGTCCGCCATCCGCTGATGCAGCACAAGCTCGGCCTGATGCGCCGTGCCGACAACAGCACCAAGACATTCCGTGAACTGTCGGCAGAAGTCGCCACCCTGCTGACCTACGAGGCCACGGCGGACCTGGAAACCGAGGACGCACTGGTCCAGGGCTGGGCCGGGCCGGTGAAGGTGCGCCGGATCAAGGGCCGCAAGGTGACCCTGGTGCCGATCCTGCGGGCCGGGATCGGGATGCTGCCGGGCGTGCTGGAGTTGATCCCCGCGGCCAAGGTCAGCGTGGTGGGCCTGGCGCGCGACGAGCACACCCTGGCCGCGCACACCTACTACGAGAAGCTGGTCGACAACATGGCCGACCGCACCGCACTGGTCCTGGACCCGATGCTGGCCACCGGCGGCACCCTCATCGCCACGATCGACATGCTCAAGGCCGCCGGGGCGACGCGGATCAAGGGGCTGTTCCTGGTGGCGGCACCGGAGGGGCTGCGCGCGGTGGAAGCCGCGCACCCGGACATCGAGATCTACACCGCCTCGGTCGACGATCGCCTGGACGAACGCGGCTACATCCTGCCCGGCCTGGGCGACGCCGGCGACAAGATCTTCGGCACGCCGAGCGGCTGACCTGACCGCCAGGCGGGCCGAGGTTCGTCCTACAGCGAGCGGGCCTTGAGCGTCGCGGTTTCGTGGGCGGGGGCGTAGCGGCCACGGTCGTCGCGGGTAACCTGGACCAGGGCGACGTCCGGGTCGTGGGTCAGGAACAGGTGCACGTTGCGCTCCAGCTTGTCAGCCAGGAACGCGCGCTTCTCGTCGATCAGCAGCTCCGGGCTGCGGTCGTAGCCCATGGTGATCGGCGCGTGCATCCACGGCCGCCCGGGGACCAGGTCGGCGCAGAAGGCGATGCCGCCGTGCGGCTTGCCGTCCACCACCTCGGGTCCGTGGATCTCGGCCAGCATCATGCCCGGCGTGTGGCCGTCGCTGTAGCTGAAGCTGACGGCGTCGCCCAGCACGTCGGAGCGGTCGCCGTCGACAAACTGCAGCCGCCCGCTGGCCTCCAGCAGGCCGGGCAATTCGGGAACGAAGCTGGCGCGGTCGCGCGCGTGCGGACTGCGGGCGCGCTCCCAGTGCGGGCGGCTGGTGAGGAAGATGGCGTTGGGGAACAGCAGCTCATGCGGCTGGCCCTCGCGGTATTCACGCAGCAGGCCACCGGCATGGTCGAAGTGCAGGTGCGAGAGCACCACCACGTCGATGTCCTCGTGCGAAAAGCCTGCATCGCGCAGCGAGTCGAGCAGCACGTGGCGCTCCTCCACCACGCCGTAGCGGTCGCGATACTTCGGTTCGAAGAACGCACCCACGCCGGTCTCGAACAACACCGTCTTTCCGTTCAACGGCTGCACCAGCAGCGCGCGGCAGGCCAGCGGGATGCGGTTCAACTCGTCCGGCTGCATCCAGCGGGTCCACATGGCCCGCGGCGCGTTCCCGAACATCGCCCCGCCGTCGAGCTTCTGGCTGTTGCCTTCGATCGACCAGAACTTCACGGTTCCGCCACCACTTCGGCGGAACCGACGTCGTTGCGCGGGTCGGTGCCGCCTTCCAGAGTGTTGTCGCCAAGGTCCCAGGCAACCGTCTGCAGGTTGCCCCAGCTGTGGCTGGAGGTGCGGCCCTGGGCACGGCGCATCTCGTCTTCCTCGTCCGGGGAGTCCACCTCGTGGCCCATCTCGCGCAGCCGGGCAACCACTTCCGGCGAGAACGCGCCGCCCTCGGCGGAAATGCGGTCCGGCGTCCACTGATGGTGGAAGCGCGGCAACGCGGCGACTTCCTGCGCGTCCAGGCCGGCGTCGTAGCCCAGGATCCCCAGCAGCACCATGGTGATGATGCGGGTGCCGCCCGGCGTGCCGAGCACGGTGATGCGGTCGTCGGACACCATGAAGGTCGGGGTCATCGAGCTGAGCATGCGTTTGCCCGGTTCCGGCGCGTTGGCGTCGAAGCCGGTCACCCCGAACGCGTTCGCTTCGCCAGGCACCAGCGCGAAGTCGTCCATCTCGTTGTTGAGCAGCACGCCGGTGCCCGGCGGCACCAGTCCGGAGCCGAACAGCAGGTTCACGGTCTGGGTCGCGGCCACGCGATTGCCCTCGGCGTCGATGATCGAGAAGTGGGTGGTCTCCTCGTCCTCCAGCGGGGTCGGCATGCCCGACAGCATGTCGCTGGGCGTGGCGCGGCCGGGATGGATGGTGGCGCGCAGGCCGGCGGCGTAGTCGCGGCTGGTCAGGGTCTGGATCGGGATATCGACGAAATCCGGATCGCCCAGATAGAAGGTACGGTCGCGGAAGGCCCGGCGCATGGACTCGACCGTCAGGTGCGCGCGCAGCGCGGGGTCGATCTCCTCCAGGTCCCAGCCCTCCAGGATCTGCAGCATCTGCGCCAGCGCCACGCCGCCCGACGACGGCGGCGGCGCGGTCACGATCTCCCATTCGTTGTAGTCCACGCGCAGCGGCTCGCGCTCGACCACTTTGTACGATGCCAGGTCTTCGGCGGTCCACTCGCCGCCCTCGGCGCGCACGCCGTCGACCAGCAGCTCCGCGGTCTGGCCGCGGTAGAAGCCGTCGAAGCCGTCGGCGGCCAGCCGCTCCAGGGTGCGGGCCAGGTCCGGCTGGCGGAAGGTGTCGCCCTCGCGCATTGCGCGACCGTCGATCAGGAAGGTGTCGCGGGTGCCCGGGTAGCGCTCCATCACCTCGGCGCGCCGCTCGTAGCCGCGGACCATGCGTCCGTAAACCGGGAAACCCTCGTCGGCCAGGCGGATCGCCGGTGCCAGCGACTCCGCCAGCGACAGCTGGCCGTACTCGTTGGCCAGGTGCACGAACGCCGCCGGCAGCCCCGGGATACCCGCGGCCCAGGCCCCGTTGGTGGCGCGGTCGCGGTCGAACTCGCCGTCCTCTGTCAGGTAGTGCTCCGACGTCACCGCCGCGGGCGAGGTTTCGCGCGCATCGAGGAACACGTCGCGCTCGCCATCGGCCTGGTGCAGCAGGAAGAAGCCGCCGCCGCCGATGCCCGAACTGATCGGCTCCACCACCGACAGCGCCGCGGACACCGCGATGGCCGCGTCGAAGGCATTGCCGCCTTCGCGAATGATCTCCAGCCCGGCATCGGTGGCCAGCGAATGCGCCGAGGCGATCGCAACGCCAGGCGGCGTGGCCCCGGCGCGCTGTTCGCCGGCCGGCGGTTGTTCGCCGGCCGGCGGTTGTTCGCCGGCCTGCGCGGATGCGGCGGCTGGAGCCCGGTCGCAGGCGGAAACGGCCACCAGGGCCGTGGCGAGGATCAAACCGGACCAGAACTTCATGCTTGCTCCAAAGGTGCGGACCGATCGCGGGTCACGCCGCGTCGGCGGGGGCCGCGCCCTGCTCCTGCAGCCTGCGCAGCTTGGCCAGGAGCTGGGGCCCGGTTTCGGGATTGTCCGGGTCCGGGTCGATGCACTCCACCGGACACACTTCCAGGCACTGCGGCTCGTCGAAATGGCCGACGCACTCCGTGCACAGCGCGGAATCGATCACATAGATGGTTTCGCCCTGCGAGATCGCCCTGTTCGGACAGACCGGCTCGCAGACGTCGCAGTTGACACAAAGCTCGTTGATCTTAAGCGACATGGGGGCATTCAGTGGCAGCCCCGGACGTTGCCGGCCGGGGCTGCCGCGACGCAGGTGGGTTGGCCCAGCCTACTTCTCGATGAAAATGTATTCGACCCCGGCCGGGGAAACGGCCTGTTCCACCCGCGCGTTGTCGGCCGCGTCGCCGATGAACAGCACGCGCACGCCTTCCATGCTGCCGTCCGGCACGTTCTCGAACGCGCGCAGCACCATGTCGGCGACGCTGCTGGATTCGTGCCCGGCGTAGGCCAGCAGGTTTCCGCGGACGATGCCACGGGCCAGGTCGGTCTCGGCGCGCTCGGCCAGGCGCTCGTACTCGGCCGCGAAGTCTTCCTCGCCGTCATCGGTCGGCACCAGGTACACGTAGGGCTGGTTGAAGATGCCCTCCATGTTGCGACCGACGACGTCGTTCAGGTATGCGCGCCACGCGTCGCGATCGTCCGTCTGCGGAGCGGTGACCGGCGCGCGGACGGTCTCCTGCGTGTCCGCCTCGTCCTGGCAGGCAGCCAGCGGCAGGGCAAGACAGGCGCACAGCAGGAGTCGGGTCATGATCTTCATTTCAGCGTTCCCCTCGGGGTTTCAGGATATTCAGTTGGATGGGTGGTTGCGCTGCCATTCGGCCTGCAGCGCCTCGGCCACCGCCGCCGGTACGAAGGCGGACACGTCGCCGCCCAGGCGCGAGATCTCGCGGACCAGCGACGAGGATATGAAACCGTATTGTTCGGCGGGTGTCAGGAACAGGGTTTCCACTTCCGGGATCAGGTGCCTGTTCATGCTCGCCATCTGGAACTCGTATTCGAAATCCGACACCGCGCGCAGGCCGCGCAGCAGCACGCCTGCGCCAACCTGGCGCACGAAATCCGCCAGCAGGCAGTCGAAACCCATGACCTCGACGTTCCGGTCCCCCTGCAGGGCCATGCGCGCCAGATCCAGGCGCAGGTCCAGGTCCAGCGTGGGGCCCTTTGCCGGGCTCTCCGCGATACCCACGATGATCTTCTCGAACAGCGGCGAGGCCCGGTGGATCAGGTCGATATGGCCGTTCGTGATCGGATCGAAGGTTCCGGGATAGACCGCGATGCGGTTGCGCGCCACGCTCATGTCGGGAAGGCCTGCCTGAATCGACGAATCGGTTGTCGGCAAGTGTAGCAGCGTCCACGTCAGGCTGAACCGCGGCCGGGGGCGCGCCGGTACAGCGCATGCCTTGCTTCGCGGCTGCGCGATTCGCGGTGTGCAAGCCAGTCCGGGGCCGGCTCGATCCGCGCCTGGGGCGGCGATTCCAGGTACAGCCAGGCGTCGTCGGCAAGCCACGGCCCGAGCGCGGCGAGCGCGGGCTGCCACAGCGCGGCGTCGAACGGCGGGTCGACGAACACGATGTCGAAACGCCCGTGCAGCGGCACGGCAAGCAGGCCGACCGCATCGGCGCGCACGACCCGTGCGCCACTGCCGGCATCCAGCCGCTGCAGGCTTTCCTCCAGCGCGCGCGCCAGCGCGGGATCGCGTTCCACCAGCAACGCCTCGGCTGCCCCGCGCGAAAGCGCTTCCAGCCCGAGCGCACCGCTGCCGGCGAACAGGTCCAGCACCCGCGCGCCCGGCAGCGCCGGCTGCAGCCAGTTGAACAGGGTCTCGCGGGCACGATCCGAGGTCGGCCGCAGGCCGGGTGCAGCGGGCACCGCCAGGCGGGTGCCCCGCCAGCGCCCGCCGATGATGCGCACCTTTCCGGGGACGTTTTTCATGCGGTTTCCGGGACGGCCGGCATGGGGGCGGGTGATAACATGCCGCCATTCTCACCCATCCAGGATGCCCGGTCGCAATGGCGAGCTGGTTCCGACGCGACAAACCCGATCCGGACAAACCGGACAGCAGCAAGCGCCGCTTGAGCATCGAGGAACTGGCGGCTGCCTTCCCCGAGAGCCACCAGACCGCGGCTCCTGCTTCCGTGGAGGAACCGGCGGCCGAAGCCGCGCCGGCCGCCGAGGCACCTGCGGCTCCGGCTCCGGCCGTCCCCACGCCGTTTGCTCCGCCGGAGCCGGAACCGGCTGTCCCTGCGCCTGTTGCTCCTCCGGAACCGGAACCGGCGCCAGCACCTGCGCCCCCTGCCCCGGAGCCTGCCCCTTCGCAGGCACCCGCCGCTGCACCCGGCAAGAAGGGCTGGCGCGAGCGTCTGGGCGGCAGCGGCTTCGCCCGCAGCCTCGGCGGGCTGTTCTCAAGCAATCCTCGACTCGACGACGACCTGCTCGACGAAATCGAGACCGCGCTGCTGATGGCCGACGTCGGCGTTGCCGCCACCACCGGGCTGGTGGAAGCCATGCGCAAGCGGATGAACGCGCGCGAATTCGCCGACGCCGCCGCCCTGCTGGCCGGACTGCGCAGCGAAATGGTCGCGCTGCTGCAGCCGGTCGCGCGCCCGCTTGAAATCGACCCCTCCGCGAAACCCTTCGTCATCCTCACCGTGGGCGTGAACGGCGTCGGCAAGACCACCACCATCGGCAAGCTGGCGCGGCGCTACAAGGACGAAGGCCAGGGCCTGATGCTGGCCGCCGGCGACACCTTCCGCGCCGCCGCCGTGGCCCAGCTCCAGGCCTGGGGCGAGCGCAACGACGTGCCGGTCGTTGCCCAGGGACAGAACGCCGATGCCGCCTCGGTCGCCTTCGACGCGCTGCAGTCGGCGAAGGCGCGCGGCACCGACGTGTTGATCGCCGACACCGCCGGCCGCCTGCACACCCAGCAGGGCCTGATGGCCGAACTGGGCAAGATCCGCCGCGTGCTGGGCAAGGTCGACCCGGCCGCGCCACACGAGGTGCTGATGGTGGTGGACGGCACCACCGGCCAGAACGCGGTCTCGCAGGTACGCCAGTTCAACGCCGCCGCCACCGTCACCGGGCTGGTGGTGACCAAGCTCGACGGCACCGCCAAGGGCGGCGTGGTGTTCGCGCTGGCACGCGAGTTCGGCATTCCGATCCGCTACGCTGGCATCGGCGAGCGGGCGGAAGACCTGCGCGTGTTCGACGCCGAAGCCTTCGTCGACGCGCTGCTGCCCGAGGCACTGGGACAGGCCCGGGGCGGGTGAAGCGCCGGCCAGCGATCGCGTTGATCGTGGTCGTGGCGGTGCTGCTGGTCGCCGCGCTTGCGCTGCGCTGGGCGATGCGCCCGCAGGCGCTTGGCCCGCGGGTGCTGGAGATGGCCGGCCAGGCGTTGGAGCTGGAAATCAGCGCCGACGAATTCGACTACAGCCTGCTTGGCGGACCGCAGCTGGTGGTACGCGGAGCCAGCGCCCGCGCACCGGGTTCGCAGGCAGCGATGATGCAGGCCGAGCGGGTGCTGGTGGCGGTGCCGTGGTCCACGCTGCGTGCCCGCGGCGCCGACCTCACCGTGACCCGGATCGAACTCGACGCGCCGCGCGTGCAGCTTGAACCGTTCATCCACTGGTGGTCGCAGCGCCCCCCCGGCGAAGACCCGCTGCCAACCCTGCGCGAAGGCCTGCGCGTGGATCGCGGCCGCCTCGACGGCGGTGACTGGTCGCTGCAGGACATCGCCATCGACCTGCCCCACTTCGCACCGGACGCGCGCCTGGCTGGCGGCGTGCGTGGCCGCTACCAGACGGCCACGATGCAGGTGCCGTTCGACCTGCAGGTGGCGATGACCCGGCCTGCCGCCGGCGCCGGGGTCGGCGCTGCCGGCACCGCAACGCCGCGCGCCGACGACTGGCGCCTGCACAGCCGGCTGGTGCTGTCCACCCGGCTTGGCAAGGAAGGCGATGCCGGTATCCGGCTGCATGGGCTGCGCCTGTCCGCAGCCTCCCGCTACGTCTCCGCAGACGCGGAGCAGCCGTTTGTGCTCGGGCTTGCGGGCGAAGGCGCGTTTGCAGACGGCACACTGGAACTGGCGCCCGCTGCGCTCGCGCTGCGAGGACAGGACATGATTCCGCGCCTGCATGGGCGCGGCCAGCTCGGCATCGGCCAGCAGCTGGCGTTCGATCTGGCCGGCCGGATCGAACAGTGGCCCGAAGCATGGCCCGCACTGCCGCCGCCGATCGGCAACTCCGACGCGCCGCTGCCTTTCGACATCAACTACCGCGGCGCCAGCAACCTCTCCGACCCGCTCGAACTGCAGCTGGCACGGGGCCAAGCGCAGTTCGAAGGACGCCTGCGCATTGCCCAGGTCAGCTCCTGGATCGGTGACATCGCCACCGGTTCACCGCTGCCGCCGCTCCACGGCCGCGTGACCGTCCCGCGCATGGAAGTGGCCGGCGCCAGCCTGCACGGCGTGGAGGTCACCATTGAAGACGAACGCTGACTTCGCCACCCGCCTGCTTGCCTGGTTCGACACCGGCGGCCGCCACGACCTGCCCTGGCAGCATCCGCGCACTCCGTATCGCGTGTGGCTGTCGGAAATCATGCTGCAGCAGACCCAGGTGCGGGTGGTCGTGCCCTACTTCGAACGCTTCGTCACTGCCCTGCCCGACCTGTCCGCACTCGCCGCCGCGCCGCAGGACCAGGTGCTCGCCCTGTGGTCCGGCCTTGGCTACTACGCCCGCGCACGCAACCTGCACGCCGCCGCAAAGGCCTGCGTTGAACTGCACGACGGCGAACTGCCGCGCGACCTGGACGCCCTCATCGCCCTGCCCGGCATCGGCCGCAGCACCGCCGGCGCGATCCTCGCCCAGGCCTGGGGCGACCGCCACCCGATCCTGGACGGCAACGTCAAGCGCGTGCTGTGCCGCTGGCATGGCGTTGAAGGCTGGCCCGGCACGCCGAAGGTCGAACGGCGGCTTTGGCAGCTGGCGGAATCACACCTGCCGCGGGAGCGCATGGCCGACTACGTGCAGGCGCAGATGGACCTGGGCGCCACCCTGTGCACGCGGCACAACCCCTCTTGCCTGCTGTGCCCGGTCAGCGACGGCTGCGCCGCGCTGGCACAGGGCCGCGTGGCCGAGCTGCCCACTCCCAAGCCGGGCAAGCCGCTGCCCCAGCGCGAAGCCGTCGTGCTGCTGCTTTACGACGATGCCGGCCGCGTGCTGCTGCAACGGCGTCCGCCAACCGGCGTCTGGGCCCAGCTGTGGTCGCTGCCCGAGGCCGAAGCCGACGAGGAAGCACGCGCCTGGTTCGATACGCACCTGCGCGATGACTACGGCCGCGGCGAACCGCTCGATCCCGTCGCCCACGCCTTCACCCACTACCGCCTGACCCTGCGGCCGCTGCGCTGGCGCGGCGTCGACCTGCGCGCGGCCGTACGCGACAGCCAAGACCTGCGCTGGCTCGCACAATCGGAGCTCGACACCCTGGGCATTCCCGCCCCGGTCCGCCGGCTGCTGCAATCCTGCTGACCCGCCGCCGGGGCCCAGCCTTCCTGCCGCCACGGACCATGAATCCCCGGGAAAACCAGCGGAGCAGGCTCCGCTCTACAATTGCGGCATCCGAATACCGAGGCCTGCCAACATGCGCACAGTTTTCTGCCAATACGAACAACGCGACGCCGAAGGCCTGGACTTCGCGCCCTGGCCAGGCGAACTGGGCAAACGCGTTTACGACAACATCGGCAAGGGCGCCTGGTCGACCTGGCTGGCGCACCAGACCATGCTCATCAACGAAAACCGCCTCTCACCGCTGGACCCCAAGCACCGCGCCTTCCTGGAAGGCGAGATGAAGAAGTTCCTGTTCGAAGGCGGCGCGGAAAAGCCCGCGGGCTACGTGCCCGAATCGGGCGACGAGCCTTCCTCGCGCGGCTGATCCACCACTTCCCCGCCTTCGCGCATGTCGCGCTCCGCCTCGCGGATCGCACTGACATCAAGCGGGCGGATCTCGCGGATCTGGCAGGGGATCGTCATCGACTGCCCCCCGCCGAGCGGCCGCACCTTGTCGAAGCCGACGTGCACCCGGTTCATGCTGCTGGTGACTGCGATCGAGTGGCTGTAAGGCAGGTCCGGGCAGGCACCGGAAAGACCCAGCAGCCACGCTTCCTGCGGACGGGTCCAGACCGCAACCGCCGAATCGCCGAGCGCGGTCCAGCTGTTGAGGCGGCCGAGGAACCGGAAACTCTGCACCGGCTCGCCGGCGTTGGCCTGGTACAGCGCAAGCTTCTCGCTGTCGCTCATGCCGGTACTCGCGCACGCGGCCAGCACCAGCGATGCCAGCAGCGCCGGAATGGACTTCATCATGGTCGGACTCCCTGCCGTCTGCGGCCGTCGGGCGAACTCCGGATCATGCCCCTGTACGCGTGACCAGCGGGCAAAACACCGCTCCCGCGTTCAGCTTCCGTATGCGCCGCAGAATGCAAAAACCCGCCTGGAAGCGGGCTTCGGACGTGGAGATGGTGGCCAGGGAGGGAATCGAACCCCCGACACGG
>JBQDAV010000006.1:93998-100403 GCA_052090405.1 Luteimonas sp. | reverse complement strand
GTGCCACGTTGAGGCTGAGCTTGAACGCCGTCAGCATCAGCAACAGGCTCAGGACGCCGAACAGGCAGGCGCCGAGGATCTTGCCGCTCATGATCGCCGCGCGCGCGGCAGGCGTTGCAAGCAGCGGTTCCAGCGACTGCCGCTCGCGCTCGCCGGCGGTTGCATCCATCGCCAGGTGGGCACCACCCAGGAAACTGAAGAACACCAGGAAGTAGGGCAGGAACATCAACATCCTGCCCTGCCGCGATTCCGGCGTGGCCACGTCGCGGCGGGCGACCTGTACCGCGGACTGCGATTCCGGGCTTACGCCGCGGCTGATCCCGCGCAGCGCGCCCACCGTTCCGCTGTATTCGGCCAGTACCATCTGCAGGCGCGAGACCGGGATCTGGGAATCCTGTCGCGAGCTGTCGTAGATCAACTCCACCCGGGCCGGCCGGCTGCTCCGCCAGCGCTCGCCGAACTCCGGATCGATGCGCAGGATCACATCAGCCTGCTGTTCCCGGATCATGGCGTCGGGATCCTCCGGCGCCGGCTGCGGGTCGATGTTGCGGCCTTTCAGGAAGGCGACCAGGCTGGGCGCGTGCTCGGCGCCGACCACCGGCAGTTGAAGGGTCGACTCGAACTGGGTGCGCATCCGGCTTTCCAGCATCGCGCCCATCCCCAGCACCAGCAACGGGACGAGCACCGGTCCCATCAGCAGGCTGATGAGCATCGTGCGCCGGTCGCGAAACAGGTCCACCAGCTCCTTGCGTGCAACGGTCCAGACGGTCTTCATGCCCCAGCTTCCTCCAGGTCTGCCAGGCGGACGAACACATCTTCCAGGTCGTCCAGCCCGGTCTGCTCGCGCAGTTGATCGGGTGTACCGATGGCGCGCACCTCGCCGTGTGCGATCACCACGATGCGATCACACAGCGCAGCCACCTCCTGCATGATATGGCTGGAGAAGATCACGCAGTGGCCCTCCGCGCGCAGCTCGTGCAGGAAGCCGCGCAGGCCGCGGGTGGTCATCACGTCCAGGCCGTTGGTCGGCTCGTCCAGGATCACGTTGCGCGGGTCGTGCACCAGTGCGCGGGCGATGGCGGTCTTGGTCCGCTGGCCCTGCGAGAAACCCTCGGTGCGGCGGTCAAGGAAGTCGCGCATGTTCAGCGTGTCGGCCATGCGATCGGTGCGGGCGGCGATGGTGGCCTCGTCCAGCCCGTGCAGGCGACCGAAGTAGGCGATGTTCTCGCGCGCGGTGAGGCGCTTGTAGACGCCGCGCGCGTCGGGCAGCACGCCCAGGCGCTTGCGCACCGCGGTCGGATCGCGCGCCACGTCCATGCCGTCGACCTGGATCCGGCCCTGGTCCGGTGACATCAGGGTGTAGAGCATGCGCAAGGTGGTGGTCTTGCCGGCGCCGTTTGGGCCGAGCAGGCCGATGATCTCGCCGTCGCGCGCCTCGAAGCCCACGCCCCTGACGGCATGCACCGGGCCTCCCTTGGTCTTGAACGACTTGTGCAGGTTTTCAAGCAGGATCATGTCAGGGCTCCCATCCGTAAGGGCCGGAAAAGGGGGGCTGCGCGGAAAGGCGCTGCAGGCAGCTGGCGTCCAGAGACGCCGCGTCGGTGGATTCGATGAACTGCGCAAGCTGCTTGGGCATGCAGCCGGTGCCCAGGACACTGTGGCCCTGTCCGGGGAGGATCAGGTGGCGGCCATTGGGCAGGTGTTCCACCACCTCGTCGCCGTAGCGCGCGGGCGTGACCGGATCGAATTCGCCGCTGACCGCCAGCACCGGCACGTCCCCCGTGAGCGGGGCGCGGAAATCCTGCGGCCGGCTGCCGCGGGGCCACACCGCGCACTGCGCCTGGAGCATTTCCAGGAAGCCATCGCCGAGCACCGTGTCCTCGTTGCCGCCCAGCAGTTCGAAATCATCCGCGTCCTCGCTGCAGGTCACCGACAGCCCCATGCCGACCGCCATCGAATCACCGAGATTGCGCGACAGCATGCGCGACTGCGCGAGCAGGCTTTCGTAACGTTCCTGCGCGGCCTCGTGCAGCAGCAGCGGAAGGGTGGCCGACATCGCCGGATGATAGGCGTACATGCGCAGCAGCCCGGCCAGGTGGCCGAAGCGTGGCACCTCTTCGCGCCACTGGCCGCCGACCGGGTCGCGGTAGCGCACCGGCCCGATTCCTCCGGCCTGCAGGCGCTCGCGCACCAGCGTGAGCTGACGGCGCGGGTCGCCCAGGTTGGCCGAGCACGCATCGTTTTCCCGACAGCGTGTGAACTGTGTCTCCAACGCATCCTCCAGGTTGCGCGCGTGCTCCTGGCCCAGCACCAGCGGATTGGGGACGACCGAGTCGAGCACCAGGGCCCGGGCATGGTCGGGATAGGCGGCCGCGTACTTTTGGGCAACGCGCGTACCGTAGGAGATGCCGACCAGGTTGACCCGCTCCACGCCCAAAGTCCGGCGCACCGTCTCCAGGTCGTGGACATGCTCGCCGGTGGTGTAGTAGCGCAGGTCGGCGACCTGTTCCAGTTCATCACGGCAGCGTTCGGCGAAGGCGCGTGCTGCTTCCGGAGTTTCGGCCTCCGGATCGGAGAACAGCGGGTCGTCCTCGTCCATCTTGCAGTGCAGCGGGTGCGAGCCGCCGGTACCGCGGGCGTCGACCAGGAGCACGTGGCGGCTGCGAAGCACATCCTTGAACGCGGCGTGCACCATTGGATAGCTTTCCAGCGCCGACTGCCCCGGCCCACCGGCGATCATGAAGACCGGATCGGCTTCTGCCATGCCGTCGGCAAGGACCAGGGCGATCGCGAGCTCGATCTGCCTTCCGTCCGGTGCCCCGGGGTTCTCCGCGACCTGCAGGCCGGCGCAGTGCGCCTCCACCGTGGCCGAGCCGTCTGTATCGAGCGAGCAGGACTCGAAGCTGATCCCGCCGTAATGCAGATTGCCGCTGGCGTCGGAGCGCGGCCCTGTCACTTCTCCGGGAGCGGCATCGCAGGCGGCAAGCAGTGTTGCCAGTGCCAGCAACCAGAGTGGGTGCAATCTCGGTTTCATGTGTCGTCCTCGTCAAACAGGAAGATGGATTCAATCGGCTCGCCGAATTCGCGGGCGATGCGGAAGGCCAGCGGCAGGCTGGGATCGTACCTGCCGGTTTCGATGGCGTTGATGGTCTGGCGTGAAACCTCCAGGCACTCGCCCAGCCGCGCCTGCGACCAGCCGCGTGCCTCGCGCAGTTCGCGGACCCGGTTCCTCACCGGTAGTGGCGCTGGGCCAGGCATGCGAACAGCCCGTGCAACCCGCAGTAGGCCGGCAGGACCATGGTCAACGCCAGGCCCACGTGCAGCTGCAGCGTGCCGGCCAGGGCCAGCAGGCCCAGACTGAAGCAGGCCATGGTCAGCACCAGCGCGGCCAGCGCGGCGGCCTCGAGCATGATCCGGCGCTGCAGCTCGTCGCTGTCGCGCACGAAGCGCAGCACCGCCCGCGCCGCCATCGCGACAGGCACCGCCGGGGCCAGCGCCAGCAGCACCCGTAGCGGGGCGGCCTCCACGTGATGCAGGGCCCAGGTCGACAGCATCAGGACCACCACGTAGGCGACCATTGCCGGCAGGAATTCGCGTGCGTAGCGGCGGTGGACGTGGCGCATGGCGATCTCGTGTCAAGGGAGCTTGACATCCAGGATGCGCCCGCGCGGCATATGTGTCAAGCCTCCTTGACAGTCAGCCGGGCGACCGCGCTCACTTGCTGCTGACGTATTTCTCGCGGCGGATCTGCGGCACTGCCAGGCCGTGCTCCTTGAGCGCGGCGAAGCAGGCATCGACCATGTCAGGGTTGCCGCACAGGTAGGCCAAGTCGGTGTCGCCGCTGGGCGCGAACTCTTCCAGGAACTGCTGCACGTAGCCGTGGCGCACGTCTTCGTGGGCGTGCATGGAGCCGGGTTCGGGCAGTTCGCGCGAGAAGCAGGGCACGAAGCGGAAGCGCGGGTGCCTGTCGGCGAACGCGCGGAACTCGTCGCCGTACAGCAGCTCGTCCGGGGTGCGCGCGCCGAACAGCAGCACCACCTCGATGCCGCGCTGGGCCATCTGCTGCTCCAGCAGCGGCAGCATCGCCCGGTACGGGGTGACCCCGGTGCCGGTGCCGATCAGCAGGTAGCGGCGGTTGGCGTCGTTGGGCATCAGGCAGAAGCGCCCGAACGGGCCGCTGACGTCGATCGTATCGCCCACCTCCAGGCCTTCGAACAGCGCCGTGGCCGCGCCGCCGGGCACGTAGCTGACCGCGATCTCCACCGTCTCACCGGGGCCGATGGCGTGATCGTGCACCGTGGCCAGCGAATAGCTGCGCCTGGTCGGGGTACCGTCGGCGTATTCGAAGTGCACCTGGATGAACTGGCCGGGATTGAAATCCAGCGGCTGGCCGTCGTCACGCGCCAACTCCAGGTGGGCGACGGTGGGCGCGATCATGCGACGCGCAAGAAGTTTGAGGGGGAAATGCTGGATGGCCACGAATACCCGTCAATGCAATGGCGAAACACCCGTTTGCTGGGAAGCTGCAAGCGGACAATGAGAGCAGCAGCGGATTCTAGCGATAATCGGCCTGGATGTTCCTCACGCCGTCGCACTGGTCCGGGCGGGGCTCTGGTGTAGCAGGGGCAGGTCAAGGCACCATGTATGCCTTGACCTGTTGAGAAGGCCGGCCGAACCCATGTCCGCAACGTTCCTCCACAACACGGCCCGCCTGTACGGTTTCGTATTCATCGGGCTGGCACTGACGGCTTGTGGCAGCGGAGAACCGGACGCGGGTTCTCCTCCGCCTTCCACCCCGGCCAGTTCGGCCGTTGCGGATGATCCACGGCCCGTCGGGCCGCGCCTGCCGGCAGCTCCTTCGCCAGCGTTTCCTCCGGGTATGTCACCGCAGCTGGAAGGCGTGCCCCGATGGAATCCGTTGTCCACTTCCGACGCCGATGCCACGCCGGGGCAGGTCTGGGGCGAGATCATCGGCAAGAACGTCGGGGCCGCACAGTCGTGCGGCATTGACGAGTCCCGGATTGCCGGTTACCTGGAAGGGCTCAAGTGGCAGATCCGCATGGTAAACGGAGAGGCTTCCTCGGCTGACAGCGACTATCAGCTCGCGTATGAGCATGCCCGGGAAAGCGCCGCGGCACAGGAACGTGACGAGCATGCGTGCGTTGAAATCCTGGCGGCCATCGAGGGCTGACAGGGTTCCAGTGCGGGTGACGGCACCCAAACCCTGTCAGTGCGTCATCCGGCGGGAGGCGGGGGGTTGATAATCTGCACCACGCCACATGCGATTGGGCGACCGGCGTTGCCGTCGGGCTGCGAGGTGTAGTCGTCGGGCCGCTCGTGTATCACGAAACTGCGATTGCTCACGTCATCATAGTGTCCGCCCCCCAGGGTCACGCCCTGGATATTGCGGCTCACGTGCACGCTGAGCGAAGCGTCGACCTCCAGGTTGTCCATGTCCCCGAGCATGTGCTCGCCCCGGGCATAGCGACCATGCCGTGATCCGTAGGGATTGAAAATTCCCCCGGGGGCGGCTCCGTCATCGTGGCATGTCGCGTGCTCGTTGATGTGGAAGGCATATTCGCCTTGCTGGGGAAAGCCGTCGAGCTGGCCCGTGATGCGGATGCCGTTGCCGAAAGGATCCACCTGCAGTCGTCCGGTTACCGTGCTGCCGGTGGCTGGATGGATGTCGACGTAGGCCTCTTTGGCATCGCTATAGGTCTGCATTCCGCGGGGCAGCTCTGACGGGGTGCTGCAGGCGACCAGGCAAGCAGCGATCGCGAACGCTGCAGGCAGCTTCAGTGTGGTGACAACAGAACGATGGATCATGGATCAACTTCCCCTAGTGTGGTGGTCTTGAAGCAGGTATCACGGTCCGCCCCTTGAACAAGCATGCATCACGTCCGCCTGACCCGACAATCCAGAACGCGAGTGTCTGTCGAATCGGGCGGGTGGTTTACAGGACTATTGCCGGGACATTGGCAGGCTTGCGGTTCCCCACCCCGCCTGCCGGCCATTACATCATGGCCAAAGGAGAACAGGTTTCCTTAAGCCAAACCGGAGCCTTCTATCTCATGTGTGATCAACCGCACAATCTAGGGCCAACCCTAGGGTTGCAACCTGTTCGAATTTTCAAGGAGTATTACGGCCGTGTTTTCTTTGAGTCCGGTCTCGTTTCCGGAATTTGTTTCCTTCATGCTGTTGTCGAGGGTGCGCAGGGAATCCACGGTCCGTACATCAAGCATGCAGGCGGGAAGTAATTTTCCTGCCACCGGTACCTACTATATTTTTACCAAGGAGTTTGATCATGAGGAACACAGGAACACCGGTCCAAGGGCGTCGGTTCGGTAAGCGGCAGGCTGGTCAGGGCATGACCGAGTACATCATCATCGTTGCGCTGATCGCGAT
>JBQDAV010000006.1:0-93898 GCA_052090405.1 Luteimonas sp. | reverse complement strand
GGCAGGCTGGTCAGGGCATGACCGAGTACATCATCATCGTTGCGCTGATCGCGATCGCCGCGATCACGGTCGTCAGCTTCTTCGGCGGCACCGTGCGCAACCAGATCGGTGGCATGGCCCAGGAACTTTCCGGCCAGAGCGCCAGCGAGTCGATCCAGGCTGCTCAGGGCACCGCGGATGCTGCGGCTGCCGATGCGGCCGAAGAGCGCAACCTGGGCAGCTACGACAACGACGTCAGCCAGTAACGCTTGAACTGCCCGGTGCTCCCTGCCCGGTGCTCCCTGATACGCCTGCCTGGCTGCTTGCCGGGCAGGACTGGGGCCCGGCAGGTGGGATGCGGGCGTTTGGGTAAGCGTGCAGCGAAAGCTTCGTGCCACCACCAACCGATGCAGGGGAGTGCAGATGAAGAGTCGAGTAAGGAATGCCGGGTCTGGTCGCCGTAATCAGCGCGGTCAGGGGATGACGGAGTACATCATCATCGTTGCGCTGATCGCGATCGCTTCGATCACGGTAGTCAGCATGTTTGGTGGCACCGTGCGCAATCAGATCGGTGGCATGGCCCAGGAGCTTTCCGGGCAAAGCGCCACCGAGTCGATCCAGGCCGCACAGGCCGATGCCGACCTCGCCAAGGGGGATGCCCAGGTTGATCGCAACTTGGGCAGCTACGACAACGAAGTGAGCAACTGACAGGTTCGCTCGGCAGCAAGCCCGGGCTCCGATCAGGTCGCGCGGAGTAGTTTGCGGGCCTGGTTGGTGGGCCCGACAGCGGCGGGGGCATGACGACTGGCATGCCCGCCGTCGGGCGGGCGCCGGGCCGGTGGCTGCGCAAGAGGGTTCGGAATGCGATTGACAGGGATGCGAGGCAGCCGGAAGCCGGGTCCACGCAATTTGCGTGGACAGGCGCTCATTCTGTTTCTGGTTGCCATTGGCGTACTTTGCCTGGGCGTGATCCTCCTGTTTGACACCAGCCAGGTCGTCAACAAGAAGGTCAGGTTGACCAACACCGCCGATGCGGCCGCCTACAGCGTAGCGGTGCAGCAGGCAAAGGCGTACAACTTCGCCGCCTACATGAACCGCGCACGCGTTGGCAACGAAGTGGCCATCGCCCAGATGGTCAGCATGTGGTCGTGGTTGAACATGCTCCACACCCACACCCGGGTTGGTCAGAACACCTTCACCTACCTGTCGGTCATTCCCGTCGTCGGTGGGTTCTTCGCCGCATTGGCGCGAGCCTATGGGATAGCCGAAAGGGTCGTAGGCACCGCCCGCAACTTCTACTTCCGGGGTACATCACTGAACAACGCGATCCCGGGCGCCGAGGGCGGCATGGTTTCGCTCCTGAGCTCGGTCAACGGGATCTATTCCACCGCCACCCAGGTGGTGTTGGACTACGTCGGGTTGTATGACGGCTGGAGGATCGCGGAGGAAGTGGTTGCGCAGAACGATTCCACCGCACAGCTGAGTATGGCTTCCCATGCACTGCTGCTTGACCAGCTGCGGATCGCTACCGGCCACGAGGTCCCGGGTTTCAGGTCGCCGCTGCTGGATCGTCACGTGCGTCCGACCGAGTCCGGCGTCAACCACGACGGCATGAACCGGTTCCGCAACGTGGTCATGGGGTCACGTGATTACTTCACGGCCGATCGCGGCCAGAACGTGCGGCTCGGGCCGATCCGCGGCGGCACGTTCGGTGGCACCGACATGTTGGACTACGACCGCTGGGCGGGTCTTGACACGATGGACGTGCGCATCTCGTTGCCTCGCCCATTCAGTGACTTGGAGCTTCCCTTGGGCTGGGGAGGCGCTCAGGCCGTGCGCAGCGGCTCGCCTGACTTCCTGCCGGGGATCCAGGCCGCCAGCGACGGGGGGCCTGGCTGGTATTCTTACTTTCACGGCTCCCATGACTATCCGCAGTACGGAGATTCAGCGGGCAGCACCGCACGGCTTGCCGACCAGTACCCCTCGGTCAACACGCCATGGCTTTGGGGCCAGGTGAACTACTTCACCCAAAGGGACGATGCCTACTATCGTGATTACGGTGGTCTACAGCCCTACTACGACGTGAAACCCCAAGTGGCCGTTCCGCCGGACGACGAGAATGGCAGGCCGGACGAGAACGCCGGGCCGGTGTTCACCATCTACCTGTACAGCGACATCGAGGATGCGCGGACCAGCGAAGCGATCGATGGAATGGGCAGTGCCGGCGTGGACGGCCCGCTGCACCTCGAGACCGAAACGATTCCGGGTGAGCGCATTACCGCGCTGGCCTCGGCGCAGACCTACTTCCATCGGCCGCGGGACAGGGACGGGTTGTTCCAGCGCCTGGTTCCGCGCGAGTGGAATGGCCCGCCGACGGCGGATGACCAGCTTGAGATGGGCAGCCTTTTCAGCCCGTACTGGCAGGCCCGGTTGATCGATACGCCGCTCAGCCTTTACTCGGTCATCGGCATCGACCAGCTGATCGGGGGTCCCTGAGCGCCATGTCCATGAACGTGAAGCTTTCAGTGCGCCGACCGCTGGTGAGGATACTGGTGCCCTTGGCCCTGTCGGTGGCGGTGGGTGCGTGCTCGGGCGATGCGGGCCCGGTTGAAGCTCCCGGGGGAGTCGGCGAGCAGAGCGAGCCGGCCCGGGATCGGGCGATGCCCGCCATCTACGTGGATCAACGGATCGAGATCCTGGCCAATCACGAGAACCGGATCCGCGATGCCTACCTGCAACACATCGAACGCTGTCGACGGGAGGCTCCTGCCGAAGGCATCCCCATACGCGAACTTTCGTCCGAGGATGTGGAGAAGCTCGGCGAAGGCCGATTGCAGCGCTGGTTCAAGCCGGACAGCGTCGCAATCCGCTGGGAAGAGTGGCGATTTGGAAATGCCGGCCACACCCGTGGTGGTGGGTGTACCTTCCTGCTGAGCGTGAGGGGACATCACACCCACTACACGCCCGAGCGCACGGTCTCCCTTGACCTGGACAGCGATGCCGACGGAGCCGTCAGTACAAGCGGACCGCCTGAACCCGAATTCTTCGCGAGGGCGGCGATCGACGACAATGATGGAATCCCCCCTGTCCAGGCCGAGGGGCTGCGCCAAAGCCGCAGGCCTGGCAGGGATCGGACGGTCGCAGGCCAGCCCTGCTGGCACAGGAGCTTCATGAATTTTGAAGCCTGCGCATGGGCGGGCGGGCGCGATTGGGGCTTCCGGGCACTTTCTGCGGACCTGCTGCCGGACCACGTTGGGGACCTCAACAGCCAGATTACCCTGGAGTACGAGCCTGCGGTCGGTACTGGCCTGAGGCTGACCACCACGACTTTTGATATCGGGACCGGGATCGATGAATCGGAAATGATCCCCGGAGGCGCGCAATGACGCGGGGTAGAGGCTTGGGTGGCCGGGGCATGACAGGTCCGAGCGGGCAGCGCGGGCAGGCGCTGACCGAAATGGCGATCTGTGCGGTGATCCTGGTGCCGCTGGTCCTGCTGATCCCGCTGCTGGGCAAGTACGCCCACATCCAGCAGACGATCCAGCAGGCCGCACGGGCCGCGGCCTGGCAGGCCACGGCCGTCGAGGACTACGTGATGGAGACCCTGGATGCAGGCCAGCAACAGGCGCTCCTGGTTGACCGCCATTTCGGGCACGCCGACGACCCGATCACCACCGCGGTTGAACCAGCCGACGACGGGCGCTTGCGTGGAACGATGTTCAACACGCACTCCGACCAGCCGCTGGTTGAGCCCGCGGACATCCAGCTTGACGATTACCTGCTTGCGGAACAGACCGATCTGACCGGCCAGTTCCTCGGGCTGCTGCCCGATTGGCTTCCGGGTGGATTCCCCCCCAGCCGCAACGGGATGGTGACTGCGCGACTCCAGTTGAGCCCGCAGAACCTGCGCTACTCGGACGGCTCGCCGGTTACTGCAGGGACTGCGAACTGGATGAGCCTGGCACCGTTCGACAGCATCGACCTCCGGTTCCAGGCCAGTCATACGCTGCTGGCCGACCCGTGGGGCGCCGCGGGCAGCGGAATCAACGAAAATACCGGTGGGGATCGACCCAGAACGGCATACCAGCAGGTCCGGACCCTCGTGCCCACCACCAACTTCTCGTTCATCGGCGACTGGATGGACAACATCAGCGGACTCGACCGCATTCCGATCCTCGGGGTTCCGCTGCGCTTGCGGGTGGGTTACGCCCAGGATGTGATGGACGTTGTTCCCGAGGACCGGTTGCAGGAGTACCCCGGATCATGAAGGGTGGTCTGAGCGTGCTGCTTGCGGGCGTGGCCCTGCTGGCGTCGGCGTCCGCGGCTGCCTGGCCTTCGGTGCCGCTGCCCGAGCACAGCCAGGGCGAGTGGGTGACACGCCACATGAACTACAACGGTTTGCACATGCGTGCCAGCCGTTTCGTAACGACGCTTCCACTTGACGACGTCAAGCAGTTCTACAAAGGCCTGTGGGGCGAGCAGCACGTGGAGAACGAAATCGCCGAAAAGACCATCCTGGGGCATGCGTCCGGCCAGCACTT
Source organism: Luteimonas sp. (assembly GCA_052090405.1). Classification (GTDB taxonomy): domain Bacteria; phylum Pseudomonadota; class Gammaproteobacteria; order Xanthomonadales; family Xanthomonadaceae; genus Luteimonas. The sequence continues at coordinate 89,378 of JBQDAV010000006.1, read as the reverse complement.
CATTACGGTCGAGCTGAAGAACCTGGGTGGCGGTACGGAGGGAATCGTTGGGGTGCTGGAGATGGTCGAGGGAGAGGTCGACTTCACGCCGGGCGAAGGCTTTCCCGTTCCGGGAGGCAGCGAAGTCATGAGCGACGTTCGCTACCTGGACGGGCCACGTGAATCCAGGATGCTTTCCGTGGAAAACGAACGTACGCCGTTCGTGAACCACCAGTTCTACTACCACCAGCTGCGCATGCAGGGCTGGAGGATCTCGTCGGATCCTACGGCATGCAGGAGCTATTCAAACACGTGCATCGCGGGCTTCGAACGCCAGAAGCAGGTGGCGACGCTGGTATTCGCGCGGGGACAGGTCGGCTCGCAGGTCGTGGCGGTGATCGAGTAAAGAGGGGAAGTGAGATGTGCCGGAATCATTCAAGGTCCCACCGCAACCATCGGCTCGGGGCCGTCAGGGAGCGGGGACAGGCGACGATCGAATACGCGCTGGTGGTGATTTCGTTCGTGGTCGTCATGCTGGTGCCCGTCAATGTCTGGAACGAACTGATCGAAGCGATCAAGAACGTTTTCAAGGGGTTCACCTACGCAATCTCGATGACCTATCCGACGGTTTCATTGGGCGGCCTGGGCCTGTAGCAACTGCGTCGAATCACGGTTCCTTCGGGAGCTTTCGTTTGCCTGCCCGCAGGAATGGCAGGCCTTTGCATGGTCTCACGGGGACACATAGGGGAGAACTCGGTTCGTGGCTTCATTCAATAAATTGAACAAGAACGTCCTGCTCATCGCGGGCGCAATCGGCTTCGGCCTGCTGGCAGCGCTGCTGAGCGTCAGCTATATCCAGCAGAAGGCGGAAGAGGCACGTGCCGCCGCCACGCCCGATGCCCGTCCCGAGATGCAGGTCGTTGTCCCGGTCAGGGATATCGCGCCCGGAGAGCATCTCCAGACAAGCGTGCTTTCCACCCGCAGCGTGCCGGTGGATTTCGTACCTGCGGATGCACTTCTTCCGGCCACGTACCAGGAGCATATCGGTCGCGTGTCCCGGCAGCCGCTCAAGCAGGGTGCGCCGGTCAGCGCCGGTGCCTTGGTGGCGTTGCATGAGCAGTTTTCCAGCGTTGTGAGGCCCGGCGCCGTCGGCTACACGTTCTCCGTGAATGAAAACAACTCCATCTCGGGGATGGTCAGCCCGGGCGATCGCATCGATATCCTGATGACGTACTCGCCCGACCAGGCCGGAGACCAGTCATCTGCCGGCGGCCAACAGAGCGAAGGCGATCGGGTTGTCCCCCTGCTTGAAAACATCCTGGTGCTCGCCACGGGCTCGGTCATCCAGAACTTGCCGGGAGAAACCGGCGCCGGGGGGTTTTCCAGCGTCACGCTGGAACTGGAGCCGCAGCAAGCCGAGCAGCTGACGATCGCGCAGGAGACGGGAAAAATGCGGGTCGTGCTCAGGAACCTCGATGATCGCACTCCCTTCGGACTCTCCGGCCTGACGGAAAAGGCGCTGCTTTCAGAGTACGAATCCGCAGGCGGAAGCAGCGTTCACTTCATCATCGGGGGCAGGAATTAAGCACATGGCTCGTGTAGGAAACCAAGTATTGAATCTCATCCTGGCGCTGGTGCTGGCAGGTGTTTTTGCCACCGCGGCCCAGGCCCAGGCGCGACGCGCACTGCCTGCAGACAGCCTTGAGATGTACGGCGGGCAGGTGCAGGTGTTCACCGTGGACCGCAATCTCGAGCGCGTTGCCGTGGGGAACGGCAACCTGGTCGAGGTCACCACCATCGACAAGAACCAGATCGTCGTGATCGCAGGCTCTTCATCATCCGGCCAGACCACGCTGCACCTCTGGTTTGAAGATGGTTCCCAGCGGACGCTGTCGGTCCGCATTTCCGGCGCCCTCCGGCCCGATGCGGCCACCGCCATCGCCGAAATGCTGGGTCCGGACAGCAACGTCAGGATCAACGAGATCGGCGGCAGGCTCGTGCTTTCAGGTGAGCTCGGCGCCCATGAGACCCAGCGAATCGACGTGATCAAGGACTTCTACGACGAGGTCATCGACCTGACCAACGCCGATCCCGTGGACATGCAGCCGATGGTGCTGATGGATGTGCGGGTGATGGAGTTCAACCGCAACGCGCTGCGGGACCTGGGTATCCGCTGGGACGACGCCATCGCCGGCCCGGCCGGCGGCTACATCAAGGACTTCACGAACTCTAGGTACCGGGTCCTTTCCGATGGAAGCGGCTTTTCCAGCATCATCGATGACCTGCCCGGCTCGATCCGCTCCGGCGAAGGCTACTTCGGCATTGCAAGCACCATCGGTTCGCAGATCGACATCCTGGAAACCAACGGAATGGCGTGGGAGCTGGCATCGCCCCAGCTGAGCGCGCGGAGCGGGAGCGAGGCCAAGTTCCTGGCGGGAGGGCGGATTCCGATCCCCGTCTCCAGTGGTTTCGGACAAACCACGGTGACATGGGAGGAGTACGGCATCGTTCTGGAGATCACGCCGCAGGTCAACCAGGACCAGCAGATCATGGCGATGATCAAGACGGAGGTGAGCAAGATCGATCCCTCGATCACCGTGCTCGGCGTTCCCGGCTTCCTGACCCGCGAGACCGAGACCGAGTTCAACGTGCAGGCCGGCGAGACGATCGTCCTGTCCGGACTGGTGGACATCACCAGTTCCAAGATCATGGAAGGGCTGCCGTGGTTGAGCCGCGTGCCGGTGTTGGGCCGGCTGTTCGGATCGGAAGGGTTCCGCTCCGGCCGGACCGACCTGGTGATCTTCGTGACTCCGCAGATCGTGACTCCCGGTGCGCCGGGGAACATCGAGGCGATCGAGCGATCGGACCGGATGCTTGAGCAGTTCCGGAACACCATCGGAGGCGACATCTTCGACTGACCCCGTTTCCCGGTGCGGCGCCCAGCCGCGCCGGGCTGTAGGAAGCTCCTTCTTCTCTGGAAGTATTTAGAACGTGTTTAGCGTATTGGTCGATACCGGTCGAAAGGAAACCAGGCGCATCAAGTGCCTGAACAACGAGTGTGGAGTCGGCAGGGCGGAAGACAACCTTGTCGTGCTCCAGGGGTGGAGCATCGCGGCCCGGCATGCCGTCATCCATTCCAGTCCGGACGGCATCTTCATCAAGCCGCTGGGAGGCCGGTCGGCGATCAAGATCAACGGCAAGGCCATCAAGGAGCCGGCGGGGCCGATCACCCACCAGGACACCGTGGAGATCGGCGACTACCGGATCCGCGTCCTTGCCGAGGCGGGAACCACTTCCACCGCAGGTGCTGCGAACGACCCGGTGCCCCGGCCAGTGCCGGCCACGCCGCCCCCGCCGAAATCCGCCGAGCCGACGCCTGAGCCGGAAACGACCGGCCAGGCGCCGACCGAGACCTCGACCGCGCTGGCCAGGCGAGAGGATGGTCCGCCGGAGATCTCCGTTTGGCGCGCCAGGGTGCACGCCGCCCTGGTGAAGCAGATGGACCTGCGCCGCCTGGATGTCCACAAGCTCAGTGACGAAGAGCTGCGGGGCAAGACGGCGGAGTTGATCGAGTGGGCGATGGACAGGGAGTTCAAGGATCTTCCCAAGTCCATCAATCGCCGTTTGCTGGCCAAGCAGGTCCTGGACGAGGCTATTGGGCTGGGTCCGCTGGAGACGCTGCTGGATGACGAGAGCGTCACCGAGATCATGGTCAATTCGGCCGACCAGATCTTCATCGAGCGTGACGGCCGGATCGTCATGTCCGACACCACCTTTACCGACGACCGCGCGGTACTGTCGGCCATCGAACGGATCGTGGCGCCGCTGGGACGGCGGATCGACGAAAGCTCTCCCATGGTGGACGCCCGCCTGAAGGACGGCTCCCGCGTCAACGCGATCATTCCTCCGATCGCCCTGCGCGGCCCCAGCATCAGCATCCGGAAATTTCCCAAGCGCAAGCTGGAGGGACGAGACCTGCTGACGTTCGGTTCGCTTGACGAATCGATGCTGGAATTCCTTGAAATCGCGGTCCGCGAGAAGAAGAACGTGGTCGTGACCGGCGGAACGGGCTCCGGCAAGACCACCCTGTTGAACATCCTCTCGAACTTCATTCCCGAAAGGGAGCGCGTGGTCACGATCGAGGATGCCGCCGAACTCAAGCTCGTGCAGCCCAACCTGGTGTCGCTGGAGGCCCGACCCGCGAACCTGGAAGGCAAGGGTGTGGTGTCGATCCGCGACCTGGTGAAGAACTCGCTCCGCATGCGTCCGGACCGGATCGTGGTCGGCGAATGTCGCGGCGGCGAGGCCTTGGACATGCTGCAGGCCATGAACACCGGTCACGAGGGATCGTTGACGACTGCCCATGCCAATTCACCGCGTGACGCGATCTCGCGCATCGAAGTCATGGTCCTGATGGCCGGGATGGACTTCCCGATGGCCGTGGTTCGCGAACAGATCTGCTCGGCGATCGACCTGATCGTGCACCAGAAGCGCTTTCCGTGTGGTTCCAGGAAGGTCACCCACATCTCCGAGGTGACGGGCCTGGAAAGCGGAGTGATCCAGCTGCAGGACATCTTCCGTTTCAATGTCCGCACCTACAGTGGCGCTGGCGGAAAGGTGGCCGGGGACTTCGACGCGACCGGATCAATCCCGGAGTTCATGGAAGAGCTGTCCAACCGTGGGGTCGAGGTCAAGCTGTCGATGTTCCGCAAGGGACAGGAGGCGTACTGATCATGGAAACGATCTGGCTGATCGCCCTGTGCTTCGGGGCTGCGATTTTCCTGGCAGGGCTCTATGCGGTCTCCGCGGGGGGGCAGTTCCTGGTTCGTTACCGGGAAAGCTTCATGGAGCAGGCGCGCATCAACATGTCGGACATGTTCCTGTTCGTTGATCCGACGAAGCTGTTCATGATGAACGCTGTGTTGCTGGTCGTGATCACCCTGCTGGTCTGGATCGTCAGCGGCAACCTGATTGCAGCGCTGGTCGCCCTGGCCCTGAGCGCCCTTGTCCCCAGGAAGCTCTATGTCTGGTTGAAAGCCCGTCGCATCGACAAGATCCAGAACCAGCTGCCTGACGCGTTGATGATGATGTCGGGCAGCATGAAGGCCGGGCTGGGCTTCACGCCAGCGCTGGAAAGCGTGGTTCGCGACGGCTACCCGCCGCTGGCGCAGGAGCTGGCGCTCGTCCTGCGCGAGCAGCACCTGGGCGTGAAGCAGGAGGAGGCCCTGGACAACCTCGCCAAGCGCGTCCCCGTGGTCGACATGCAGTTGTTCATATCTGCGGTGCAGATTTCCCGCGAAGTGGGCGGCAACCTGGCCGAAAGCCTGAAGACCGTTGCCGTCACGCTGCGCAGGCGCTTGATCATGGAGGGCAAGGTCAAGTCGCTGACCGCGCAGGGCAAGCTGCAGGGCATCGTGATGGCAATGCTGCCGGTAGGCCTGGTGGGATACCTGGCCTGGATGTACCCGGACACCATGGAGCCGATGTTCAACACCTGGATCGGTTACTCGGTCATTGCGGTCTGCATCGTCCTGGAATACCTGGGCTACAAGATCTGCAAGAAGATCATGACGATAGACATATGATTCTCATATTTATAGTCCTGCTGATCACGACCACCATCGTGCTGATGGTGTTGGGCATTCGTGGCGCGTTGAATGAAGTACCCCAGGAAGAGCGCAGCTTCCAGGATCCGCTTCCGTTCGGGTTGAGGCTGATGTGGCCGCTGGTGATGGCGGCCACGCACGTGATCGCCCCGCGGCTCAAGGCGGAGGGTCTTGAAAAATCCCATCGCGCGCTGCAATCGGCGGGACAGGATTACCTGGTGACTCCGGAACAGCTGTCTGGCCTTAGGGTCGTTTCGGCCGGGGCAATGGTCGCCACCTTCCTGTTGTTTGCGGTGGTGCTGGATGTCTTGAGTTTCGGATCAGCGCTGTTCTGCCTTGTCGCGGGTGGCATCCTCGGCTGGTTCTATCCGACGCTCTGGCTGAGCGAGCGGCGCAAGACCCGCCACAAGCGGGTCATCAAGGACCTGCCGGTCTATCTGGACTTCATCACCATGTCGGTGGAAGCGGGCCTCAACATCACCGGTGCCATCGAAAAGTCCGTGGAAAAGGGGCCGGTTGGACCGCTGTCGCAGGAGTTCTCGCGGATGCTGCGCGACCTGCGGGCAGGCCTCCCGCGCGCAGAGGCCCTGAAGAAGATGGCCGATCGCATGGACATCTCCCAGATTTCCAGCTTCACCAGCGCGCTGATCCAGGCCGACCGGGTCGGGGCGAGCCTTGGCGAAACGCTGCGCGCGCAGGCGGAACAGCGGCGCGAGGAGCGCTTCCTCAGGGCTGAGAAGCTTGCCCTGGAGGCGCCGGTCAAGATGATGCTGCCGCTGGTGATGTTTTTCTTTCCCCTTATCTTCATTGTCCTTGCCTACTTCATCTATCTGAAAATGGTCGAGGACGGAATGATTGGAACGATGTGAGGAAGGGAGTGATCACTCGGGAAGGCACCACCCTCGTGGCGAACGCCTGGCATGCCGAAAGCTGGTGGTCCCGGCTGCGCGGACTGCTGTTCCGGCCGCCGCTGCAGGCTGATGGCAGCGAGGGTCTTCTGATTACTCCCTGTGGAAGCGTCCATACCTGTGGCATGACCTACCCGATCGACATCGTGTTCATCGATGATGGGGGCGTCGTCGTGGGTTGCCGGGAAGCGGTGGTTCCCCTGCGGTTCCGAATGCAACGCGGCTCGCGCAGCGTGCTGGAGCTGGCGCAGGGCGCCATCCGCCGCCACCGGATCAGGAACGGAGACCTCCTGTCCTGGACGCCAGGTCCGGAAGGGGTGCCGGGATGAGGCTAATGGCGCCGCCTGAAAACCGAAGCGGGGTGACTGCCGTTCCTGTCGTCCTGGGGTGGATCTGCACGGCGCTGCTGATGGCCAGCGGGTGCGCCAGCAACGCGAGCAAGGAAGTCCGTGCAATCGATCGGGGCAGGGACCTGATTGAGCTTGCCCGGACCGCGGACGCCGCTTACGAGCAGGGACGTTACCAGGAGGCCGTCGCGCAGTACCTGGAGCTTGCGCAGAGCCTCCAGGAAAACGCGGATGTCTGGTATCGGCTGGGAAACGCCTGGTTCCGGATCGGGAACGAGCGCAATGCTGCGGCCGCCTACGAACGTTCGCTTGACCTTGAGCCGGCCAACCCCAGGGCGTGGCACAACCTTGCGATCGCACAACACCGTCAGGCGCTCAGCGCCATCGAGCGTGTCGCGGCGACCGCCGGCGCCGATGACCAGGTCGGACAGGAGAGCGCGCGCGTGGCGCGCATCCTGGACAGTGCGGATCGGGCGATCCGCGGGGGTCACCAGGGAAGTGACCCTGCAAGTCCCATGACGGGCCCGGCGCCCGTCCTTGAGGAGGCGGACGACGATGATGACGCGGCGCATTGACTGCAGTCCCCGCAGGCAGCAGGGACAGTCGCTACCGGAGTTCCTGGTCGCGGTCCCGCTGTTCCTGTTTTTCATCCTGCTGGTTTTCCAGATGGTCCTGGTCTACCGGGCCAAGACCACGTTGGACTACGCGGCCCTGGAAGCTGCCCGCGCCGGGGCCGTTTACGGGGCCGACATGGGTGAAATGGAAGCTGCCTTGGCCAAGGGACTCGTGCCCTTGTATGCAACCGAGCCCGGAGTAGCGGGCACCGCGGCGGCGTATCTCAAGGCGCAGATGGATATGATCCTGAACGCGAACATCGAGATCATCAGCCCTACCCAGGAAGCCTGGGATGCATACAACGAGCCGCAGTACAACAACAATCCAGCGCTGCCGAACGACAACCTGGCGTTCCGTTCCACGGCAATCAGGGGCGGTGAAGTCAGCGTCCAGGACGCCAACATTCTGAAGATCAAGGTCGATTACGACTTTCCGCTGATCGTGCCGTTCGTCGACAGGGTCTTGAGAGGTGAATCGGAGTTCGTGAAGAGCAGCGGGCCGCTCGACCCGGGCAACGTGGAGATGAAGCATGCCTGGCTGGGCGGAACGCGGCATTTCCGCATCCCGCTGCAATCGCACGCGATCGTGCGCATGCAGTCGCCCATCTACAACCGCGACGCGTTGGCTACGGGAGGGGGATCAGGACCGGGGCCAGGGCCGGTCCCGGGACCAAACCCAGGACCAGGACCAGGGCCAGGACCAGACCCAGATCCAGATCCAGATCCGGGGCCGGGGCCGGGGCCGGGGCCGGGTGGACCAGGCGACCCCGGACCTGACCCCCAAGACCCGCCCGGGTTTACCGAACCACCCGTGTGCACAGGGGACTGAGCGATGCGTACGATCTTGATTTGGGTGATGTTGGCGCTGTTGTTTCCGGCGTCCGTCCATGGCCAACAGATACCGGTAACCGCGGAAACGGTTCCGCTGACTGTCTGGAGTCAGCTGGAGGATGCCCGGGCGATCCAGCCGGCGGGGGCCGGCCCGGCCGATGTGCAGGTGATATTCGATCCCTTCTGCCCGGCCAGTGCAAACCTGTACCGCAAAATACGGCAGGAACACCAGGGTGCAGCGGTACGCTGGATCCCGGTGGCCTACTACCGGCGCGAAAGTGCTGCGGTGGCACACGCGCTGCTGGCTGCGGAGTCCCCTTTCCAGGCAATGGGAGCGCAGCTTGAAAGCCTGTCGCGCCCGGAAGCGTCACGTGCCCGGGCACCGCGGCAGGCCACGCGGGAAGCGGTCAATCCCGTTGTCCTGCAGCAGGCCCAGGAACTGGGCGCTTACACCCCCATGGTGTTTTCACGTTCCCCGTCCGGCGGCGTCACGCTGCACAAGGGCCACTACAGCAGCGCGATCGAGCAGGCCCTCGGCGCCGCGGACCGTTGATGGCGTCGAAACCTTATGGATGAGCACTGCTCCAGGAGATGAAAATGCAGGTACGCATGATTGCCGTTGCCTTCATGATGGCTGCCATGGCGCTCGCGCCTGCGCGGGTGGCCGCCCAGGCCCCGGATTGCGGCGAGCCCAAAACCCTGTGCCCCAACCCGGGCATGTGCTTCATGAACGAAGAGGGACAGCAGGCCTGGGCCGACGACCACAATTGCACCTTCATCACGCAGCAGATGCTTGATGCCGTCAATCCGGGTAATGCGGAGAACAACCGCGAGATTCTTGGGGCGATGAATCGCCTGGCCCGGATGTATGGCGTCGAATCCGCCAGTCAGATGGCCCACCTGCTATCCCAGATGGCGCACGAAAGCGGCCTGGACGCCACGCGATCGGAGAGCCTCCACTACCGTCCCGAGCGGATGCGCGAAGTGTTCGGGTGCAGGGGCGGACCGAGGAATTACAACTCCCGGACAGACGATTGCACCAACGGTCGCCTCAGGCCCAAACTCTGGGACGAGGAGGATACCTACGCGCGTAACGCCGAGAACCTTGGCAATTATGTGTATGCCGATCGCCTTGGCAATGGCGACGAAAGCAGCGGAGACGGCTACGCGTTCCGCGGGCGTGGCCCGATCCAGCTGACCGGCCGGGAGCAATACCAGGCGTTCCAGGACCACTGGAACGAGATGAATCCGCACGATGAGCAATCCTTCGTGGATAACCCCGACCTGCTGGTTGAGAACCCCGAGTATGCGATGGCCTCCGCCTTCCATTGGTGGATCAGAAGGGATGCCAACGGGGTTGCTGATGGCGGCAGCGTCTGTCAGGTAACGTGCCGGGTAAACGGTGGCACCAACGGCTTCGGGGACCGGCAGAATCGCTACAATGACGTGGCGTGCATGCTCGGACTCGCCCAGGACAGCGGCGCATGCAGTTGCTGAGGAGGAAATGATGAGCGGAAGAGCGATGGGACTCGCGTGCCTGATGGGCATGGCCATCTCAGCAGCACTGGTTGGCTGTGCGGTTGAGCCGGCTGAGCCGGCCGAGGACTGCTCCAGCCAGCTGCATCCCGGTGCCGTCGTTGCCCAGGAGCGTTTCGGGGACGGGGTCGTGAGCTTCGTCGGCGTGGAGAACGCCATTGGCGTCCAGGACGGGAACGATTTCAGCGGCGAAGAGATCGAGGTCCTCCGGTTTCGCGACGGTTCCGGATGTGCGGCGGAGCCGGTGGACACATATCACTATGAAGGCGGCGAGCCGACCCTGGAAGCATCGTTCACGCACACCGTGCAAGGTGAACCAAACCTGTTCACCATCGTGTCGTGGCCGTTGATGCATGTGGGATTGGGCATGAACGGGCGTCTCTACTACGTTTACGCCTACCACGAAGTCGACGGCGCCTTGTCGGCCAACGACGCGGTGGTGCACCACCAGGAGCTGCGCAGCGGAGTTGAAGGCACCGTGGAGGGAGAGTCGTCCACGTTCGAAGGCAAGACCGAACAAGGGGTGGTGGCCATGCTTGAGCGGCTTGGCCTGGAATGATTCCGCTCGCTGTGCGTTGCGGGAAACCTGGCCTATGTCTTGCACGGTGGGCGAGTGCATGGACGTGAGCCGATGTGCGTGGCGCGTGGGGCGCCGATCCCGGCTTCGAGAGATCTTCCGGTCGGCCGTGGCGGCAAGCGCGGCCCTGTTTGCATGCATGGCATCGGCCCAGGCCCCGCACGCACAGGAGCCTGGCCCGCCCGCGCCGACGTTCCGAATCGAAGCGATCGTCGAGGGCGTGAGCCCCGCTACCGGCCTTGCCGACACCGTGTACGGCATGACCGCGTACATCGGCAGCGAGCGTACCCGCGTCGACCTCGACATCCCCGGGACGGAGGATGCCTACCTCCTCGTGGACAACGACACCGGGATTGGTTGGGCAATCGGCAAGGAACAGGACGGGGCGATGCCGGTCAATGTCGATGCCTATCGCGAGCTTGTCCTTGATCCGCAAGCGATGTGCGCGGGCATGCGCGCGCGCTGCCAACCGATCGGCCAGCGGGACATCGCCGGCATCAGGGCGCAGGGCATGCGCTACAGCGGGGCGCGCGCCGCCGGGCCGGGAGGCAGTGACCGCGGACAGATGTGGATCGACCCGGCCAGTGGATTGGTTCTTGGCTATGATGGCCGCACGCGTGATCGCCAGGTACGGCGGATGCGGGCGACCGATGTGCAACGCCAAGAGTTGCCCGATGCGATGTTTGAACTGCCTGCTGCGCTGGGACGCAACTGATGCCCGGCAGACAGGCGCGGCTCCCGGTGACTGGCGCTGACCGGGGCGCGGGCTGCCCGGGCGCCATCCCCCGAATCACCTATCGAGGACACGGCTGAAGATGCTGTTCGCAAAATCCATATCGTCGACCGGACTGCTGGTCGTCCTGACCGCCTTCGTGGTTGCCGGCTGCGGCGGGACCGATGACGCACCGGTGGCGACACCGGCCGCACCCGCCCAGGCCGGGGAGGAGGCCGAGTCGCAGGCCGTCACGGCGGATGACGGACAGGACGATGGCTTTGACCTCTCCGGCCTGCCTGTGTCGACGGTCACCCTGGGTGAATTCCCTTTTCTGGCCCTGCCCGACGAATACCGGACTACGGACGCCTCGACGTTCGACCTTGAACGCGTGCCTTTCTGGACCGGCGAATCCTTCCACTGGGTGGAAGGACGCGTCCACCAGGCGGCGATCTTCGCAGGTGCTGGCGAGGCATTCTCCGAGCTCGAACTGCGCACCTACATGGATGAGATGCTTGACAGGGTCGGAGCCGTGCTGGTGTCCGAGGTGCCGGGCATTCCGGTCCATGCCGCCAGCCAGAATGGGCTCGATGAGGCCATGCGGATGAAGTACCGGGCAGGGCTGGGGCATTTTTACAGCCAGCCGGTACGCACCTACATCATCCGCCGTGCAGACGGCGACGTCTGGGTTCATTTCTCCTCGCACGAGCGCGGCGCCAACTGGATCATCGCCAAGTCGGCGCACTACGATCCGACCATCCGACTGCTGTCAGGGGTGGAACTCAAGCGTCTGATCGACGCGGACGGGCGCGCCCTCATCCACCTGAACTTCGGAAGCGGTGATGCGATCGTCCAGGACGATTCGGTGCCGCAGCTGGAGCAGGTTGCGCTCTTGCTCAGCCGGAACCCGGAGTTGTCGCTGGCTATCAACGGCCATGCCGACAGTCAGGGAAGCGCCGAACGCAACATGGCGCTATCCCTTGAGCGGGCGGAAGCCGTGGTGGAGGCGCTGCGGCAACACGGCATTGCCGGCGAGCGATTGAGTGCGGAAGGGTTCGGTGACACCGCGCCGGTGGCGGACAACACCTCGGCGGAAGGCCGTGCGCAAAATCGTCGCGTGGAATTGGTCCGGCGCTGAATCGATCCCTTCTCCGGGGTCGTGTCCATAAACGTGAAGTGCGTTGGTACATGGGTACCGGTGCCCTGATAGCCTGCTGCCGGCTGCACGCCGGAAAAAAATCCAACGAGTAGAAGGGAGCCGGGATTCCGTGAGAGGTCTGTTTTCTGCCGCCATATACCAGTCCGCGAGCGCCGGCGAACGCCAGGCCATGTGTGATGAATTCAGGGAATTCGAGGCGGCCGCGGGCAGCGGGGACTGGTAATCCTGCCGCGGGCTGCAACGTCCAACAAAACAAGGAGTCAAGACGATGAAATATCTGGTATCCACGGCGATCCTGCTGTCGCTGTCTGTTTTCAGCGCTGAAAGCGACGCCGCCATGAACCAGGCCGGTGAGGTGTCCCAGATCGTCGGCAACACCGGCCAGGCTGCAGGGCCCGCGGGCAACCCCATGCTGGCGCAGCTGGGCGAGACTGGCGGCGCGGGTGAAGCGGGCGTCGAACTATGCGGGCTTGACGACGATGTTGCGGCTCTCAAGCAACAGCAGCAGCAGATGTTCCTCCAGATGGGGGGGACGCCCGAGCAGTTCGAAGATGCGTACCGCGCAGGCTATGAACGTGCGATGGCCGAACATGGCAACTCCAGCCCGGCCGAGCGCGAGCGCATGTGCAACGAGCTCAAGCGGTTCGGGTCGGAAGCCGACTCCGGCTGGTAACGCTTCCGCCGCGGTCGGCGTCGAGCAGATCGTGGGCGGTCCGTGATGCAGGGGTGTTCATGGGCGTGTTCCGCACCAGGGCGAGGTCCTTGGCGGTCCTGCTTTCGTCGGCAGTGATCGTACTGACCGCCGCATGCGCGGGAGAAGGCCCCGCCGGCCCGGGGGACATGGGAGGGGCGGCCAAGGACAGGGAGGCCGTCACCTCCATGCCTGCCATCTACGTCGACTCGCGCCTGGAGTTCCTCATCGACGACAGGAACCTCGTGCGCGACAACTACCTGCTCAATCGGGATGTGTGCAGGGAAAGCGGTTTGCCACTCCGTGAGCTTTCGGACGAAGAGGTGGCCAAGCTGGGCACGGGCCGGTTGCAGCGCTGGTACCGCTCCGACCGCTTCGCCTTCCGCCTGGAAGAATGGCGGTTCTATGCTGAAAGCAGGGATCAGTCGGGCCTGTGCCAGTTCGCACTGTCTACCAGCGGGGCGCACCATTACGTCACGCCGGATACGCACCAGGCGATGAACCTGGCAACGGGAGAGACCTTTTCCGAGCCGCAGCTGTACCGGGACTACTTCCCGCGGCATCCGGTGGACGATGCCAACGAGTCGGAGGACCTGGAACTGCAGGCAAGAAACGCTACTCGCGTGCCTGCGAAGGATCGCCTGGTGGCGGGGCAGCCGTGCGAGCACTTCGCGGTAGACAGGATCGACTCCTGCGATTGGTCCGGTGGCAAGGAATGGGGGTTCCGCACCTCGAACTTGGGGCTGCTTACCAACAGCGTGAGGAGCCTGTTCTCGTTCATCACCCTGGAGCAGGAGCCGGTGGGGACCGGCGGATTGCGGCTCACCACGCAAACCTTCCAGGTCGGTGCCGGGTTCGACGAATCCGAAATGCTCCCCGAGGCGCCTCCATGACGGCGCGCACACGCTGCGATCGTGGGCCGGTAAGCGACCTGGTCGGGCACGTGCAACGCTAAGTCCTGCGCCGGCCCCCGGCCGCCTCTTTATACTAGAAGGCTCGCCGCGTAATCCTGCGGCCCGGATGGCAAGTAATGAACCAGGTTTCCCAAGGCGCGCGGGCCGCCCTGTCGGTGCGGGATCTGCGCAAAACCTATCCCGGCGGGGTGGAGGCGCTCAAGGGCGTCTCGCTCGACGTCGCGCCGGGTGATTTCTACGCCCTGCTCGGCCCCAACGGAGCCGGCAAGAGCACCCTGATCGGCATCATCTCCTCGCTGGTCAACAAGACCTCCGGCGGGATTTCGGTGTTCGGCGTGGACCTGGCGCGAGAGCGCGACGCCGCCATGCGCCTGATCGGCCTGGTGCCGCAGGAAATCAACTTCAACATGTTCGAGCGGCCGCTCGACATCCTGGTCAATTACGCCGGCTTCTACGGGATCCCGCGCGCCCAGGCGCTGGAGCGCGCCGAGGCCGAGCTGCGCGCCGCGTACCTGTGGGACAAGGCCGAGGTGATGAGCCGCACGCTGTCGGGCGGAATGAAGCGGCGGCTGATGATCGCCCGGGCGATGATGACCCGCCCGCGCCTGCTGATCCTGGACGAGCCCACCGCCGGCGTGGACATCGAGATCCGCCGCGGCATGTGGCGCACCCTGCGCGAGATCAATGAGGCCGGCACCACCATCATCCTGACCACCCACTACCTGGAAGAAGCCGAGAGCCTGTGCCGCAACCTGGCGATCATCGACCACGGGCGGATCGTCGAGCACGGCCCGATGCGCGGGCTGCTGGCCCAGCTGGACGTGGAGGGCTTCGTGCTCGACATCGCCGATGAACTGCCGGCCACGCTGCCGCAGGTGCCCGGGGTGGAGATGTCGGTCACCGACGCGCACACCCTGGATGTGGAGAAGCCGCGCGCGATGGACCTCAACCGGATCTTCGCCGCGCTGGGCGAGGCCGGCGTGCGGGTGAGCTCGATGCGCACCAAGTCCAACCGGCTGGAGGAACTGTTCGTGCGCATGACCGGCGAGGGCGCGCCCGGCCCGGGTGCGGACGTGCCGCCGGCGCCGGAGCGGACAGCATGAGCGCGGCGGCCGAGAGCAGCCTGCGCCGCAACCTGGTCGCGCTGGGCACGGTCAGCCGGCGCGAGATCATGCGCATCGTGCGGATCTGGAGCCAGACCCTGGTACCGCCGGCGATCACCATGACCCTGTACTTCCTGATCTTCGGCGGCCTGATCGGCGCGCGGATCGGGACCATGGACGGCATCAGCTACATGGACTTCATCGTCCCCGGGCTGGTGATGATGAGCGTGATCCAGAACAGCTACGGCAACATCTCCTCCAGCTTCTTCGGCGCCAAGTTCGGCCGCCACGTGGAGGAGCTGCTGGTCAGCCCGATGCCGCCATGGGTGATCCTGGGCGGCTACGTGGCCGGCGCGGTCGCACGCGGGCTGATGGTGGGCGTGATCGTGATGTGCATCGCGATGCTGTTCACCACCGTGCGCATCCCGCATCCGTGGGTGACCCTGACCACGGTGCTGCTGGGGGCGACGATCTTCTCGCTGGCCGGCTTCGTCAACGCGGTGTTCGCCAAGAAGTTCGACGACGTGGCGATCGTGCCGATCTTCATCCTCACCCCGCTGACCTACCTGGGCGGCGTGTTCTATTCGGTCTCGCTGTTGCCAGGCTGGGCCGAGAAGATGACCTACGCCAACCCGATCTTCTACATGGTCAATGCGTTCCGCTACGGCCTGCTGGGCCAGGGCGACGTGCCGCTGTGGGTCGCCTACGCGCTGATGCTGACCTTCGTGGTGCTGCTGGGCGGGCTCGGGCTGTGGCTGCTCAAGCGCGGCGTGGGGCTGCGCAGCTGATTCCCGAAGCGGTGTTCTGTTAACGTTCGCAGCTTCTCCGGCGTGATGACCGGCCATTGACCGAGGAGACCGCTTTGAAGGGAATCAACATCGACGTGCGCACCAGCCTGTTTCTTGCAATGTTCGCGGTTGCTGCGGTCGGATGCGGAGGGACGCCAGGCGACGAGCAGGCCGACATGGCCGCGCCGGCGCCCGTGTCGGAGCCGGAAGAAGAAGTGGGCGGCGACTTTGGCACTGACGCGCAGGAGGCGTCAGCGCAGGAGGTGGAGGCAACGGAGCCGGAGGCCGTGGAGCAGGACGACGGCTTTGACATCGAATCCGTTCCGGTCTCCACCGTTGCACTCGGTGAGTTCCCGTACTTCACCCTGCCCGAGGGCTATCGCAACCCCAACCGGCCGCAGCCGGTGCGCGAGTTCGACCGTGTCGCGGTGTGGACCGGCGATCGCCTGGAATGGGTCGAGGGCCGCATCTTTGAATCCAAGGTGGGTGCCGAACGCGGCAAGGGCTGGTCGAAGCTTGAGGTGGTCCGCAACCTGGACCACCAGGTCCAGCAGGCGGGCGGGGTCAAGGTGGCCGAATCCCAGCCGCCCAGGGACGTCATCCAGGCCTGGAGTGACGGACAGGATTATTCCCCCGGACGGGGGGACATCTTCAACAACGAAGCCTTCACCTGGCTGGTGCGCCGGAGCGACCACAACATCTGGTTGCACTTCGTGGGCACTTCCGCGGGTGGAGCATGGATGGTGGTCGAGTCTGCTGCGTTCGAGCCGACCGCAAGCCTGCTGCCGGCAACGGAAATGAAGCAGCAGCTGGAGGCGGATGGCCGCGTTGCCATCGAGGTCAACTTCGCCGTCGACAAGGCCGATATCCTCCCGGAGTCGCAGCCGCAGATGGATCAGGTGCGGGCGTTGCTGGCGGATGACCCGGGGCTGCGCCTGTCGATCGACGGCCACACCGACGCCACGGGTGACGCCGCCCACAACCAGCGCCTGTCCGAGGCGCGCGCGCAGGCCGTGGTGGCCGCGCTTACCGGGCAGGGTGTCGACGCCTCGCGCCTGGAAGCCAAGGGCTACGGACAGACGCAGCCGGTTGCCGACAATGACACCGACGAAGGCCGGGCGAAGAACCGCCGGGTCGAGCTGGTCAGACTTTGAACAAAAAGGGAGTACCCATGCGCAACTCAGGACAGATCTGTTTCGCCATCCCGCTGGCACTGACGCTGGCTCTTGCCGCATGCGGCGGCAGCGCGCCGGATGATGCATCGGCGCCCGCGCCCGCGGCCGTGGAGCCGGAAGCCGGACAGGCGCCGCCGCAGCCGGGCGAAGCCGACCCGGTTCCGGATCCCGCGGTGGCGATGCCCCAGGTCCCGACGAACGAGTACGGCGTGCCCGAGCCCTGGACCATTGCCGCGCAGATGGGCGGAAGCCTGCAGGCGCTGGCCGAAGGCTGCGGTATCCAGGACAAGGCCGGTTTCGAGCACATGGACGCGGACGCGCGGCGCGAGCTCGAAGCGCTTGGCGCCGACATGAAGGCATTCGAGGCCCTGTGGAGGCAGACCCACGCCAGCTCCAAGCGCGAATTCGATGCCGGCACCGCCGAGCAGCGGGCCCAGGCCTGCGCGGAACTGGAGGAAATGCAGCTGATGTCCGAACAGTACGCCGAGGGAATGCCGCAGCCCTGATCGAGCGGATGGCGGCAGGTATGCTCGGCGTAACGCACAAGGGAGGGGAGTCCCATGTCACGCTGTCCTTCGTGGCCGCCGCCGGGCCCCTGGCCGCTGACCATCGCGGCCCTGCTTGCCCTGGCGCTGGGTGCCTGCGGCCCCGGCGAGCCGCCGCCGCCGCTGCCTGAGCCCGCAACGCCGCCGCAGGCGCGACCCGGCGGCATCGAGGACGAGATCTTCCCGCACGTGTCGGCGCAGATGCCGGCCGACGGCCTGGAGCCCGACGGCAGGATGGCACCGTGGGCGCTGGCCGCCCAGGTGGGCGCCACCCTGCAGGCCCTGGCCGAGGCCTGCGGCCAGCACGACGCCGCCCAGCTGCGGCAGATGCAGGACGATCAGCGCGACGCCATCGCCGAGGAAGGCGTGGACATGGACCGGTTCGAAGCGGTCTGGACCTGGGCGTACCGCCAGGCGCGGCAGAAGATCACCCTGCAGCCGGCGGCCGACCTCGAGCGCGGCTGCGCGAGCATGCGCGAGATTGAGCTGGACGCGGAGCGGATGGGCGAGATGATGCGACCGATGTCGTCGCTGCCCTAGCGCAACTGCGCGCGGTCAACCGGCAGCGACGTCCGGCAGTCGGAAGAACGCGGCTGCGGTGGCGGTGGCCGCCGCAGCGGTGGCCGCTGCCTCTTCGCCGCGGTCGCGGGCGAGTTCTTCGACGATGTGCGGCAGGTACATCGGCTCGTTGCGTCGGTCCTTGGGCATCGGCTGCAGGCTGCGCGGCAGCAGGTAGGGCGAATCGGTTTCCACCATCAGCCGGTTGGCCGGGATATTGCCGACGATCTCGCGCAGGTGGCGGCCGCGGCGCTCGTCGCACAACCAGCCGGTGATGCCGATGTACCAGTCCTGGTCCAGGTAATCGAACAGCTCTTCGCGGCTGCCGGTGAAGCAGTGCACCACCGCCGGCCCGAGCTGGCCGTCGAACTGCTTCATGATCGCCATGAAGTCCGCGTGCGCCTCGCGCTGGTGCAGGAACAGCGGCTTGCCACGGCCTTCGGCACGCAAATCCACGGCGATCTGGAGCTGGCGCTCGAACGCGCTGCGCTGCGCCGGGCGCGGAGAGAAGTCGCGGAAGTAGTCCAGGCCGGTCTCGCCCACCGCCACCACTTCCGGGTGCGCGTGCAGGGCGCGCATTTCGGCGTCGCACTCGGCCGTGTATTCGGTCGCATGGTGCGGATGCACGCCGGCGGTGGCATAGAGCACGCCCGGATGGGCGCGGGCCAGTTCCAGCGCCTTCGGCGAATGCTCGCGGCTGGCGCCGGTGACGATCATCCGCGCCACGCCGGCCTCGCGCGCGCGCTGCATCACCGCGTCGCGGTCGTGGTCGAAGCTGTCGTGGGTGAGGTTGGCGCCAATGTCGATCAGTTGCATGCGGATATTGTAGGCCGCCGACGTCCTATCCTTTACCCGTGCCGGACCAGTCCCTGCCCATCGACGAACTGCTGCCGCGGATCCTTGCCTCGCTCGGGCGGCATCCGCGGCTGGTACTGGAGGCGCCGCCGGGTGCGGGCAAGACCACACGGGTGCCGTTGGCGCTGCTGGATGCCGGCTGGCTGGACGGGCGCCGGATCGTGATGCTGGAACCGCGCCGGGTGGCGGCGCGCGCCGCGGCCACGTACATGGCCGCGCAGCTGGGCGAAGCGGTGGGCGAAACCGTCGGCTACCGGATCCGGTTCGAGAACCGGACCTCGGCGCGGACCCGGATCGAGGTGGTGACCGAGGGCATCCTCACCCGCTTGGTCCAGGACGATCCGCTGCTGGAAGGGATCGGCGCGCTGCTGTTCGACGAGTTCCACGAGCGCCACCTGGCTGCGGACCTGGGCTTGGCGCTGGCGCTGGACGTGCAGGCCGGACTGCGCGAGGACCTGCGCATCGTGGTGATGTCGGCGACGCTGGACGGCGCGGACCTGGCCGGCGTGCTGGACGCGCCGCGGCTGGCCAGCAAAGGGCGCGCGTTCCCGGTCGACGTCGCGCACTTCCCCGCGCGTGCCAACGAAACGCCGGAGCGGCAGATGGTGCGCGCCGTCGCGCACGCGCTGCAAGCGCATCCGGGCGACGTACTTGCGTTCCTGCCGGGGCGACGTGAAATCGCGCGGGTGGAAGCGGCGTTGGGCGGGGCCGGAATCGATGCCCGGGTGCTGGCATTGCACGGGGACCTGCCGGTGGAGCAGCAGTCGCGGGTGCTGCGGCCGGCGGACGATGGCGACCGGCGCGTGGTGCTGGCGACCAACGTGGCCGAATCCAGCGTCACCCTGCCCGGGGTGCGCACGGTGGTCGACAGCGGCCTGACGCGCGAGCCGCGCTTTGATCCGGGCAGCGGCTTCTCGCGGTTGGACGTGGTCCTTGTTTCGCAGGCCTCGGCCGACCAGCGCGCGGGCCGGGCGGGGCGCGTGGCCGAAGGCTGGGCCTACCGGCTGTGGCCGCAATCGCAGCGGCTGGAGCCGCAGCGGAGGCCGGAAATCGCCCAGGCCGGGCTGGCCGGGCTGGCGCTGGAACTGGCCGGCTGGGGCAGCGACGACCTGCGCTTCGTTGATCCGCCGCCTTCGGGGGCGCTGGCGTCCGCCCGCGACCTGTTGCGCGGGCTGGGTGCGCTGGATGCAGGCAACGCCATTACGCCGACCGGCCGGCGCATGCTGGCGCTGGGTACCGACCCGCGTCTTGCCGCGATGCTGCTGGCAGCCGGCGACGCATCCGCGCGCGCGCTGGCCTGCGACCTGGTGGCGCTGATCGAAGCACGCGATCCGATGCCCGGCCACGGCGACGCAGTGGCCGCGCGCTGGCAGGCGCTGGCGGCATTCCGCGCCGGGCGCCCTGCCGCGGGTGCGCGGCGCGGCCCGCTTGCCGCGATCGACGCCGCCGCCCGCCAGTGGCGCAGGCGCCTGCGCGTCGACGCGCCGCCACCCGGGCACGCGCCGGCACATGCGCTTGGCGACCTGCTCGCCCAGGCCTTCCCGGACCGCATTGCCCGCCAGCACCCCTCCGATCCGCACCGCTACCAGCTTGCCAACGGCCGCATGGCCCGGCTGACCGACGACAGCGCGCTGTTCGGCGAGCCATGGCTGGTGGCCAGCGAACTGCGCTTCGATCCGCGCCTGGCGCTGGTGTTGCGCGGCGCGCCGGTGGACGAGGCGCACCTGCGCAAGGCGTTCGGCGATCGGTTCGTCGCCCGTGACCAGGTGCGCTGGATAGAGGCCCGCGGCGCGCTGGTGTCCGAACGGGTGCAGGCGTTCGACGCGATCGTGCTCGACAGCCGTCCCGGTGGTCGGATTGATCCGGAACACGCGGCCGCGGCCCTGGTAGCGGCGGTGCGCGACCGCGGCCTGGAGGCGCTGCCGTGGACCCCGGCGCTGCGCCAGTGGCGCGAGCGCGTGCGCTGCCTGCGCGAATGGGTGCCTGAGCTGGGCCTGCCGGACCTGTCCGACCAGGCGCTGCTGGCCAGCCTGGATGACTGGCTACGGCCGGCGTTTGCGGGCAAGACCCGGCTGGACGCGCTCGACGCAGGCGGGTTCTCAGGCGCGCTCCGGTCCCTGCTGGACTGGTCGCTGGGCCAGCGGCTGGACGCGCTGGCGCCCGAGCGCATCCCGGTGCCGTCGGGCCAGCAGCGGCGGATCGAATACGCCGCCGGGCAGGAGCCGGTGCTGGCGGTGAAGCTGCAGGAGCTGTTCGGCCTGGCCGAAACCCCGCGCATCGCCGACGGGCGGGTGCCGCTGACCCTGCACCTGCTTTCGCCCGCCGGCCGGCCGCTGCAGGTCACCCGCGACCTGCGCGGGTTCTGGGAGCGGACCTGGCCGGAGGTGCGCAGGGAAATGAAGGGCCGCTACCCCAAGCACCCCTGGCCCGAGGACCCCTGGACCGCCCGGCCTACCCACCGCGCCCAACCGCGGCGTTGATCGCTGCCTGCCTGTCCTGTCCACGGTGGCGCAGACGTGGAATCATTCAGCCGCGGGACGGCGTGCGCTCACGTTCTGGCGACGGCCGCGCACTGATACTTGCAGCCAATGCGGCCGACCGCGCCGCACCATGACCCAGGAACCATTGATGAGCAGATTCGACTCCCTCCAGGGCAGGGCCCTGCAACTCGCCGGACAGGTCGGTGATGGCATCCGCAACGTGCCCGACCACGCCCAGAAGTGGTTCAAGGCCGGTGTTGCAGTGGGCGCCACGCGCGCCGGCGGCAAGGCCGTTGTCCGGTCCACGCGCCGTCACCCGGTGCTGGCCGCCACCGCCGCCGCGACGGCGCTGGCCGCCGCGGCCGGGCTGCTGGTCTACGCCCACCACCGGCGCCGCAAGGCGGCCGAGGCCGAGGGTGCGATCGAAGGCCAGGCCAGGCGGGTCGAAGCGCGCCGCGCAGCGCCTTCGAAGGCGCCGCGCAGGACCGCGACCTCGCGCCGCCCGGGCGCTGAAGGTCCCGCGGACGGCGGCGAAGCCTGAGGCCACCTGCGCTTCCGCGCGTTACCGGGACGGCCGCTCAGGTCGCGGCGGCAGGCAGTTCGACGATGAACCGCGCGCCGCCGCCTTCCCGGTCCTCGTACCAGAGCTGGCCACCGGCGTCGGCGATGATCTGCCGGGCCAGGCTCAGGCCCAGGCCGCTTGAGGCATCGTCCGCCGGGCCGGGGTCGTCGTGCAGGCGGGTGAAGGGCTGGAACAGCTCACGCTGCCTGGCCGGGGCGATGCCCGGGCCGCGATCTTCCGCCACCAGCTGCAGGTAGCCGGGTGCGCCGTTGCGGCAGTCGATCTCCAGGTCACTGTCGGGGGCGTACTTGAGTGCGTTGCTGACCAGGTTCTCGATCACCTGGCGCAGCACCAGCGGGGCGATCGCGGCCTGCATCTGCTCCGGCGCGGCCACCCGCAGCCGGCGCCCCCTGTCCTCGAACTGCAGGGCGTAGCGGCTCTCCAGCAGCTGCAGCACCTCGTGTACGGAAGCGGCGGCCTGCTCGGTGCCGGCTTCTTCGCGGGCGGCCCGCTGGGCTTCCAGATACAGCCGGATGTAGCCCACGGCGTCGCTGGCGCTGTCGTGGATGGTCTCCAGGTAGCGCGGGATGCGATGTTCGGCGACCCCGTGGCTGCGCAGGATGTCGACCGCGAACAGGACGCTGCTCAACGGGTTCTTCAGGTCGTGGGCCACCAGGTTGACCAGCTCCTGGCGCTCGCGCGCGACCCTTTCCAGCCGGTCGCGGGCCAGCTTCAGGCCCAGGTGGGCGTTGACCCGCGCCAGCAGTTCCTCGGGCAGGAACGGCTTGGTAACGTAATCCACCGCCCCGGCGTCGAACGCGCGCAGCAGCTGTTCGCGGTCGCGCGCGGCGGTCAGGCACACCACCGGCAGCCGCAGCAGCGCCTCGTCGCGCTTGATCTCGGCCAGCACCTGGAACCCGTCCATGTCCGGCATCAGCACGTCGAGCAAGATCAGGTCGGGAAGCTGTTCGGCCGCGATCCGCAGGGCATCCCGGCCCGTGGAGGCCTCCAGCACCTGGTATCCGTTGCGCGAAAGCAATGCGCCCACTACGCGCAGGTTGCCGGGCTGGTCGTCGACCACGAGGATCCGACCGGGGGTAGTGCTGCTCTTGAACATCCCGTCACATGGGTGAATGCGAGATATTCGGAAGTTATCAGAAATCCGGGCACGCAATCGAAACCGGCGCCCCATCCAGGGGCGCCGGCACGATATACGCGTGAATCGTTCAGGTCATGGGTCGACCGGGTCGCCCGCGTCCTCCGGCTCCGGCGGCGGAACCTGTTCGTCGGTGGGGTCGGTGGTCGGTTCGATCATCGTCGGCGGCTGGTCAAGCGTCGGGGGCGCGTCCTCCGGCGGCATATCCTGTTCCCACGGATCAACCGGATCGACCCGGGTGGGGTCGTCGGTTTCCGCCTGGGTCCACGGATCATCGGCGGGAGCGGTTTCCACGTCCGCCGGCGTATCCATCGGCGGCGATTCCTCCGGCGGGGAGCAGGCGGCGAGCGCCAGCGCCAGCGCAGTCGCGGGAATGGCGGCAAGCAGTGTGCGGGTGTTCGACATGGGGTTTCTCCTGTGGGTTGAGCTGGTTTCAGCCGCAGCGCAGGCTGGTGATGGTGCCGTTCTCGTCGACGTCGACGTTGAGCCGGCCTTCGCGGAAATCCATGGTCACCGCCTGGCCCGGACGCAGGGTGCGCGCGGTTTCGGCACCGGCGTCGGTGCGCGCCTGTTCAACGACTTCCTCGGTGGCTTCCTGGCCGATCAGCGACTGCACGGCGCTGGCGTCGCAGGGATCGCCCATGCCGGGCGCCGCCGGCTGCAGGGCGTCGTCGGCCGCCCCGGCCGCGGGTGGCATGGTGGCGTCGTCGGCCGGATCGGTCGCGGCCACGCCTGCCGGCGGGTCTGCGGGATCGGTCGGCTGCGGCGAGCAGGCCGCAAGCGCGAGCGTCAGCGCGGCGGCGAACAGCGGCAGGGTGTGGCTGGGCATGGTGCACTCCGGTCGGTCGGGGGAACGCTGCCAGACTGCCGCGGCGCCCGTTCGGTTTGCGTCAAACCCGTGGCCGGAAACTGAACGCGTCCCCACCGGCGCCCGGCCGGGAATGGTGCATGCGCGACGTCGACAGCGCCGCCGTGATGCTGCCCGCATGGTCAGGCGCAAACAGCCCATTGCAACAGCGGATGCCGGCGGGGAGGGTGCCGATCCCGAAGCCGAGGCGGTCGACGCCGGCCTGCTGTATGTCAGCGATGCCGACCCCGGCATCACCCGTCGCCGCGCCGGGCGCGGCTTCAGCTATCGGCGCCCGGACGGGGCCACGGTGCGCGATGCCGCCCTCATTGCCCGCATCCGCTCGCTGGCGATCCCGCCGGCCTGGACCGGGGTGTGGATCTGCATCACCGCGCGTGGCCACCTGCAGGCCACCGGCCGCGATGCGCGCGGGCGCAAGCAGTACCGCTACCACGTGGACTGGCAGCGGTTGCGCGGTGAAGCGCGGTTCGCGCGGCTGCCCGCGTTCGCCCGCGCGCTGCCGCGCCTGCGCCGCCGCCTGCGTCGAGACCTTGGCCGGCGCGGACTGCCGCGCGACAAGGTGTTGGCAATCGTGGTCTCGCTGATGATGGATACGCTGGTGCGGATCGGCAGCGACGCCTACGCGCGCGACAACCGCTCCTACGGCCTGACCACCCTGCGTGACCGCCACCTGCAGCAGCTGCGCGGTGGCCGCGCGCGCCTTCGGTTCCGCGGCAAGGGCGGCCAGCCGCATGAAGTGGCGATCGATGATGCACGCCTGGCCCGTCTGGCCCGCGCCTGCCAGGAGCTGCCCGGGCAGCAGCTATTCCAGTACCGCGATGCCGCCGGCCGGGTGCGACCGCTGGGCTCGGCCGACGTCAACGCCTACCTGCGCCGGGCGATGGACGGCGACTTCACCGCCAAGGATTTCCGCACCTGGGGCGGGACCCTGCATGCGTTCCGGTGCCTGGCAGCGACGCCGCTGCCCGAACCCGGGCGCGGCGGCGCGCCGGGTGAGCGCGCGTTGGCCGAGGTCCGCAACCGGGTCATCGACGAGGTGGCCAGCGCGCTGCGCAATACCCCGGCGGTGTGCCGCAGGGCTTACATCGACCCGCGGGTGTTCACCGGCTGGGAGGACGGCAGCCTGGCCAGGGCCTCGTCGGAGGCCCGTGGCCCGCGCCAGTGGGAGCAGGCCGCATCGCGGTTCCTGCAGCGCGCCGGCTAGAGCCAGCGCCGGATCCGGTCCCGGTAGCGCAGGTATTCGTGCCCGAACAGCCGCGCCATGCGCGCCTCCTCGAACGGGATCTGCACGTACTGCAACACCAGCACCGGCGCCGGCAGCAGCGCCAGCGCCCAGGGCAGGTCCAGCATCAGGGCAATGCCGGCATAGGCCAGTACCAGGCTCACGTACATCGGGTTGCGGCTGAAGCGGAACGGGCCGCCGGTGACCAGGCGCGAGGCGCTGCCGCCAGGCATCAGGGTGGTGCGTGCGCGCGCGAACAACGCCAGGCTGGCGAACACCAGCAGCAGGCTGGCGTTGGCAAGCACGGTGCCGATTGCCTGCAGGGGGCCGGCCCAGGACGCGGGCGGCGCTGGCAGCCCGAGCAGGTGCTGCAGGCCCGCGCCGACGGCGAAGCAGGCGCTGAAGTACAGCGGTGCGGGTATCCGCGCAAGCGTGGCCGTCGGCTTGCGCGTCGTCGCGGCCGCTGGCCGCGGCATTTCCGGCCACTGGAGCGCCGCGCGCGCCGGCTCGCCGTCCGCCTTGGAATCCATGTGTGCTCTCCCCCCTGAGATGGAGCCAATCTAACCCGCGCGAGGCCGGGAGCGAAATGCTCGCTGCGGCTCAGGCCAGGCCCACCGCGTCGCGCTTGCGCGGCGGCAGCGCGGCGCGCAGCATCGCGTTGAAGCCGCTGGCCAGCGTGGCGAAGCCTTCCGCGGTGGGGTGGATCTCGTCGTACCAGAAGCCGCCGTCCGCGGTGTCGTCCAGGCCGGAGAAGTCGGCGTAGGAGAACAGGCCGGAGAACTGCGTCCGCGAAGGTGCCAGCACCTGGTCGCGGAATCCGTCGATCAGCAGCAGCCGGGCGAAACGGGCGGCCTCGCCGCGATCGTCCTCGAACACGGCGCGCACCGCCGGCCACAGCCACGGGCCGACGTGACCCACCAGCGGCGCCACCAGTCCCAGGTTCTTGATGTCCACCGCGCCGCGCCGGCCGATCGCATCCATCGCCAGCGGCGCATAGCCGTGCCCGACCACGCGGAAGTCCCCGCCCACCGCGGACATGGCCTCAAGCAGGATCTGGTAGCGGGTGCGCACGCGCTCCAGCACGCCGTGCTCCAGCACCCGCGCGAACGCCGCCGGGGCATCCATGGCCGTGGCGCCCTCGAAGATCCGCGCCAGCCGCGGACCCAGGCAGTCGTTGCCGCCCACGCTCACGCACAAAAGATCGAACTCGCACGCATCCAGCCGCGCGGCATTGCTGCGGCACGCCCGCGGGGTACACATGCGGGCCGCGGTCAGGCCGGGGCCCCCCAGGCGGATCGCCATGCCGTCGATGTGCACAAAGCTGTTCCAGTGCAGGTTGGGATACAGCGGGGTGCTGAACCAGGAGTCGCCCCAGTACGCGATGGCCGGGCGCCTGGCCAGGACGTCGCGCCACGCCCGACGCTGCCGGCTGCCGGGCGTGCCGGTGGCCGCGCGGACCTGGTTCCAGTTGTCATACAGGCGCCTGAGCTTCATGCCGCGTCCTCCACCTGGTCACACCATACCCCCGCTTCGGACCCTTCAGCGGCGCCAGCCGGCGGCGGGCGGCCGGCTGCGGCCTGGACATGTCGTCGTTACAATGCGCCGGGGGATCCGGAAAACAGGGGACAACATGCGTTTCATCCTTCTCGCCAGCCTGGCGCTGCTGCTGTTGCCGGCGGTCGCGTCCGCGCAGACGCTGCCAAAGCCGGCCGAGTTCTATTTCGACGAAGACGTCCGCACCATCCGCGCGATCACCGCGATCGAAGGTGACGACGAGGCCACCCAGCAGCGGTTGCTGCGGATGATCGAACGCAACGAGCGCGGCGCCGACGAGGCGCAGGCGCAGCTTGCGCGCATCGCCATGGAATCCGGCCGCAGCGAGGTCGGACGGGCCCTGTATGGCCAGCTCCTGGACAGCCTGGGCCGGAGCGCGCTGCGCAATTCCGTGCACTGGAACTACGGCTGGGACCTGTATCGCGCCGGCGATGCCGCCGGTGCGCTGGGACAGTGGCTGGCCGCGGCGACCAACCGGCCGCAGAACCCGGAGTGGCAGCCGCCCACCTTCGCCCTGGTGCTGTGGCAGCTCGAGCGCCGCGACGAGGCCAGGGACTGGTACGCGGCCGCGGTGCGCACCTGGCCCGGGCGCTGGACCAATCCGGACCTGGCCGCGCTGCTGCCCGGCTGGCGCGAAGACGAGCGCGCGGTGCTGGCCGATGTGCATGCGGCCTGGGCCGGGGATCCGCCGGCCTGGCCGTAACCGGCGATCCCGCCCGCCCTACGGGGTCTGGAGTGGAACGTCGCGTTCGCGCAGCCAGGCAACGACCGCCTCGCGCTCGGCGCGGGCGCGGTCGTTGAGGCGGTCGGCCGGGGTCTTGAAGTAATAGCGCTGGAAGGTCGCGCCCTGGGTGTTGGCCGCCTGCGGGTTTGCGCCGGCCTCCAACAGCGCCAGCACGTGTGCGCCGGCGTTGATCATCGCCGCCTTGTGCAGCGGGGTGTTGCCGGTGCGGTCGGCCGCGCCCGGGTCGGCGCCGGCTTCCAGCAGCATGCGGAACTGGGCGTCGGTGCGCGGGCCGGTGGCGCCGGCCAGCGGGGTTTCGCCGGTTTCGCCGTGCCGTGCGTCGGGGCTGCCGCCGCCGGCCAGCACGATCTCCAGGTATTCCGGGTCGTCGGCGATCGCCGCGCCGTGCACCGCCGTGCTGCCGCCCAGGCCGGGCGCATCGGGATCGGCGCCGGCGGTCAGCAGCGCCTCCAGGCCGCGTTTGCTCTGGGCCAGCATCGCCAGCTGCAGCAGGTTCACCCCCTGCTCGCCTCGGGCGCTGGGGTCGGCGCCCTGGCGGACCAGGTCGCGCACCCGTTCGGCGTCGCCGTCGGCTGCGGCCTGGGCCAGTTCGGCCGCGCGGGAGTCGTCGGGGAAGGCTTGCTTGGCGTCCATGGCATCTCCGCTGCAGGCGGCGCCGGACAGCATCAGCAGCAGGGTCAACAGGGCGGCGCGCATGGGCCGATTCTCACACAGGCCGGCAGTGCGGGGGCGACCGATGTCATCGGCAGCCGTGGCTCAACCCTCCCAGGGCTGTTGCTGCTCAAGGGCATCGAGCACGCCCTGCTGGCTATGCAGTTCGCCGGCCCGCTCCAGCTTGTCCTGGCCATGCTCGGCCACCCGCTTGGCGTATTCGACCGGGTTCCAGGTGAATTCAGGACCTTCCAGCGGCGGGTACGGGTTGTCCAGGGTGATCTCGTGGCCCGGGGCGTCCGGCATCGCGTGGTTCAGGCCCCAGGTGTCCTCCTGCAGCGTGGTCAGCGGGTCGCCGTCCACGTTGTAACGGCGGATCTGCCCGCCCTCGGCGTCGGCCTTGGCGGCATCCACGTCCAGGCCGAGGTTCTCGATGGTGTTGTCGTGCACGCCGGAGGCGTTGAAGGTCACCGCGGTGTTGCCGGTGGCGAACGAGGCGGTGGCGGCGAGGCCGCCGCCCAGCGAGTGGCCGGTGATGACCAGGTCGTCGCCGTACGCTTCGTCGGCGAACTGGGCGAGCTGCACGGCCTGGTCGTACTGCTCGGACTGCCAGCCCAGGCCCTGGCGCAGGTTGGCGCCGGTCCAGTCCTGGGCCTCGTTGGAGCCGGCGTACGCCAGCACGTAGTTGCCGTCGCCGTCGCTGTAGATGCCGGCGCGGAAGCCGGTGTCCGGGTTCTCAAGCAGTGAGGGATCGATGCCTGCATTACTCAGGTCCGCGTCGCTGACCCGGCTCCAGTTGCCAACCGACTCCACGTTCGGGTCGTAGACAGCGTCGGCGATCTGCATCAGCTCCAGATCGATGGCCTGGGCGTCCTGGCCGCGGACCTGGGCGTCGAAGGAAACGCCGTTGCCGCCGCCGACGCCCATCACGCCGGGCAGGCCGGCGAGCTGCGGATGCCAGGACGGCTCCGGACGGTAGGGTTCGGCGGTAATGGTCGGCGGCTCCGCCGGGGCAGGCTGCAGCCGCTGCGGGGAATCCAGCCCCTGCGGCGGGCGGTACGCTTCCGCGGCAATCGTCGACGAATGCAGGTGCACGCTCATGACTCCGCCCTCCCTAGGCTTGTGTTGAACCTAGCGCGGCACGCGGGGCGGAGAAAGCTGGGGCCAACCCGAGGTCGGGGGCAGGCGGGTCAGTAGTCGGCTTCCACGCCCGATTCCAGCGGCACGTTGTTGGCCTTGAGCCATTTGACCACCTGGCGCCGCTCCGCCAGCGCGCGCTCGTTGAGCAGTTCGCGCCGGAAGCCGAAGTAGTGCTTCTGGAAGCTGGCGCCGCCGGAGTTGGTTGCCAGTGGCGATGCGCCGTGCTCGAGCAGCAACAGGATCATTGCGCCCTTGTTGGTGCGCGCGGCCACGTGCAGCGGCGCATCCTGGTTGGAATCGGCCAGGTCCGGGTCCGCGCCCGCGTCGAGCAGGATCCGCACCGGCTCCGGGTTGCGGTTGAGCATGGCTGCCGACAGCGGGGTGGAGCCGGTCACGGCATTGCGCACGTTGGCGTCGCCGCCGTGGTCGAGCACCGCGCGCAGCAGGCCGGGATCGTCGGCGAAGGCGGCGGCGTGGACCGGGGTCTTGCCGTCGGCATCGGCGTGGTTGGGGTCCGCGCCGCCCTCCAGCAGCGCGCGCACGCTGTCGGCGAGGCCTCGATCGATGGCCCAGACCAGCAGGTTGGCGCCGTCGCTGCCCGGGACCTGTGGATCGGCACCGGCCTGGAGCTGGCGTCGGACCTCGGCGGCGTCGTCGCTGGCAACGGCGTCGGCCAGGGGGGCGATGGTGGAACTGGCGAACGGCTCGTTGGTCATGGGCGGGCGGGCGCACCCCGGGGCGCAGCTGAGGACGAAAAGGATGACGATGGCCGCGAACTGGCGCATGCCCGATGATTACACAGCGCGTGGCGTGGCGCGGCAAGCCGCCGCAACACGAACGCGGCGCCCGGGTGCGCTCAGCGCGCCGTCATGCCTCACCAGTTCCAGGGCATCTTGTCGTTGACCCACGAAACGCCGCTGGAAACTGTGTCCACGGTGTTGTTCCAGCCGGTGGAGACCGCATCCACGGTGTTGTTCCAGCCGGTGGAGACGGTGTCGACCGCGCCGTCCCAGGCCTGGGCTGCGACCTCCACCCCGGCGTTCCAGCCGGTGGTGGCGGCGTCGATCGCGTAGTCCACGCCGGTGCCGACGGCATCGACCACGTAGCCGGCGCCGTCCACGGCCGCATCCACCGTGGAGACGAAGCCGTCCACGGCCCACTGCGCGGCTTCGCCGCCGCGATCGGCCAGGAATTCGAATCCGCTGCCGACGCCGTCGGCGGCCCATTCGAAGGCCCCGCTGCCGCTCTCCAGCAGCCAGGCCCCGGCGCCGCCGAAGCCTTCGACCATGACCGCGGCCGCGTCGCCCATGCCCAGCGGGCCCTGGCCACGCAGGCCGTCGGCCCATTCGCCGGCCTGGTCGCGCACATCGCCGGCCCACTGCTCGCCGAAGCCGCTGACGGTGTCGCCGACCGAGTTGAAGAAGCCTTCGCCCACGTCGCCCAGGATGCGCACGCCGCCGAGTACGTAGTCGCCGTTGGCGAAGTCGGTATCGGCGACCTCGCCGATGTCGGTGATGAGGTCGTGGGTATTGAGCGCGTAGTCGTCCTTGGCTGCGTCGGGGATCGCGTTCTGCAGGTCGCGGCCGAAGTCGGAGGGATTCTCGTAGCCGGCCTGCCACGGCTGCTGCTCGATCATCGCCGCGGTCAGCACGTTGGGGTTGTGGCTCAGGGCGGCGTAGGTCAGGTCCCCGGCCAGGCCGACCAGCGGCAGGTCGGTGCCCCTGGCGGCTTCGATGAGCAGGTTGGCGGCGGCGCGTTCGGCGGGCGAGAGGTTTTCGAACTCGATCTCCAGCGCGCGTCCGGCCAGCGTGTGCTCGGCGACCGGGCCGGGCTCGACGATGATCCGGGTGCCCAGTGCGTCGGGCGCCATCAGCCCGGTCACCCAGCTCTCCTGGGCCTGGCTGAGGGCGTCGCTGTCCAGTGAATAGGCGCGGATACCGCCCTCGTTGGCGAACTCGCGCGCTGTCTCGGGCGAGAAGCCCATGCGCTCCAGGGTATTGGGATGGATGCCCGAGGCGTCGAAGGTGACCGCCGGGATGCCCGAGGCCACCGAGCCCACCGAGGCCAGGCCGCCACCCTGCGAATGGCCGGTGATGGCGAGGTTGTCGATGTTGCCGTCCTCGCCGCCGAAGCGGGAGGCAAACTCCACCGCCGTGTTGACCGCGGTATCGCTGAACTTGTCGCCGAAGTCGTGGGTCTCGAAGCCGGTGCCCTGGCGGAAGTTGTTGCCCCAGTCGGCCGCCCCCTCCGCCGTGCCGCGGTAGGACAGCACGAAGTTGCCCTCGCCGTCGGTATAGATCTCGGCCTTGAACTGCTGGGCGCTGGTGACCTCGCCGCCACCCAGGAACGTCTGCCGCCAGGTCGCAACCTGCTGGTCGGAAGCGGGAGGCGCGCCTTCTTCGGTGATCCTGGCCCGGATCATCTCGTCGCTGACCGCCGACCAGCCCTCGGGCGGATCGCCGCGGGTGCCGTAGACCGCAGTGGCGAGCTGCGACATGGTGACGTCGAACGGCTGTGCCTGGGTGCCGCTGGCCACCTGGCCCAGGCTCTGCCCGTCGGGAACCGCGTAGGGGCCGCTGATGCCGCTGGGGCCGTTGCTGCCGCCCTGGGGCGCCGACTGGAAAGCGGACTGGATCGGGTGGTAGGCAGTGTCGAGCACGTAGGACCCGACGGGACGCAGCAGGTTCTGCATCGGCTGCGCCAGGTCCCCGGGATTGTTGAGCGGCAGCGTGACCGGCGGGGTGTAGACGGGATTGATGTTGTTGCCGCTCATGTCCAGCTCCGTGATCGCGCGGGTACAGGCTTCCAGTAGATGATCCTGGCCGCATTCAGCCGCCCGCCACAACTAGGGCCAACCCGAGGTCGCGGCGCCGGCGCAGCTGGGTTTTGGAGCGGACCGGCGCTATTGTTGCGCAGTTGCCCGCCGTGCTCCCGGAGTGCCGTTGATGAACCGTTCCCTCCTTGGCGGGCTGCTGTTGGCCGCCTCCGCCACCGGCGCCCTCGGCGCCGACCGCATCACCGGCGAGACCTTCGCCACCCGCAGCGAGGTGTACGCGCCGCACGCCATGGCCGCCACCTCGCACCCGCTTGCGACCCAGGTCGCCCTGGACGTGATGAAGGCCGGCGGGTCGGCGGTGGATGCGGCGATCGCCGCCAACGCCGCGCTGGGGCTGATGGAGCCCACCGGCAACGGCATTGGCGGCGACCTGTTCGCAATCGTCTGGGATCCGCGCACGCAGGAGCTGCACGGCTACAACGGCTCCGGGCGCTCGCCGCAGGCGCTGGCCAGGGGCGAGTTCGGCCGCCGCGGGCTTGAGTCGATCCCGTCGCACGGACCGCTGCCGGTCACCGTGCCGGGGGCGGTGGATGGCTGGTTCGCCCTGCACGGGCGTTTTGGCCGCCTGCCGATGGCCGAGGTGCTGGCGCCGGCCATCCGCTACGCGCGCGATGGTCATCCGGTGCACGAGGTGATTGCCCATTACTGGGCGCGTTCGGTCCCGGTGCTTTCGAAATGGCCGGGCTTTGCCGAACAGTTCACCATCGACGGCCGTGCCCCGCGCACCGGCGAGACCTGGCGCAACCCCAACCTGGCCGACACCCTGCAGAAGATCGCCGACGGCGGGCGTGATGCGTTCTATACCGGCGACATCGCCCGCACCATCGACGCCTACTTCCGCGAGCACGACGGTTTCCTGCGCTACGAAGACCTGGCCGCGCACGAAGGCAACTGGGTCGATCCGGTGTCGACCAACTACCGCGGCTTCGATGTGTGGGAGCTGCCGCCGAGCGGGCAGGGCATTGCCGCGCTGCAGATCCTCAACCTGCTCGAACCCTACGACCTGCAGTCCTTCGGCTTCGGCAGCCCCGAGCACGTGCACCTGCTGGTGGAAGCCAAGAAGCTCGCCTTCGCCGACCGCGCGCGCTGGTACGCCGACCCGGACTTCCATCCGGCCCCGGTGGGGCGGCTGATTTCCAAGGAGTATGCGGCCGAGCGCGGCGCACTGATTTCGCAAGCGCGTGCCGCCCGCCAGGTGCAGCCGGGCACCCCCGCGCAGCTGGATGAAGGCGACACCATCTATCTCACCACCGCCGACGCCGACGGGATGATGGTCTCGCTGATCCAGTCCAACTACCGCGGCATGGGCAGCGGCATGGCGCCGCCCGGGCTGGGCTTCATCCTGCAGGATCGCGGCGAGCAGTTCGTGCTTGGCGACGCCGCCCATCCAAACGCCTACGCGCCGGGCAAGCGGCCCTTCCACACCATCATCCCCGCCTTCGTGACCAGGGATGGCCAGCCGTGGCTGTCGTACGGGGTGATGGGCGGGGCGATGCAGCCGCAGGGGCACGTGCAGATCCTGCTCAACATGATCGACTTCGGCATGAACCTGCAGGAGGCCGGCGACGCGCCGCGCATCCACCACGACGGATCGGCCGAGCCGGTGGGACAGAACGCGCCCATGGCCGGCGGCGGCTGGATCGAGCTGGAAACCGGCTTCCCGCATGAAACCGTACGCGCGCTGATGCGCAAGGGGCATTCGGTACGCTTTGCCGATGGACCTTACGGCGGCTACCAGGCCATCCAGGCCAATCCGCAGGGTGGCTGGATCGGCGCCAGCGAATCGCGCAAGGACGGCCAGGCGGCGGGGTATTAGGCATGAATGGAGGAGTTCGGATGACTGGAAGACTGGCCCTGGTGCTTGCGTTTGCCCTTGCTGCCCTCGCGCTACCGCTGCACGCGCAGCAGCGTTCCGCCCAGGCGGACCAGCTCGACGCCCAGGCGATCGCCGCCGAGCGGGTGTGGCGCAATTACCAGCAGCGCATCGCGGTGGCCATTGCCGGCAGCGGCCAAACGCGCGACCTGGCGTTGGCGGCGGTGCTGCAGGATGTGGCGACCGCGGATCCGGACCAGCCGTCCGCCAGCGATGCCGACGCCCGGGCATGGCGCCAGGCCGCCGCGGGCAGCGCCGGCCAGGACGTGCTTGCCAACGCCATGCTGATGATGGGCGACGGTGACGGCGCCCAGGCCCTGCGCGAACAGGCCGCGCGGCGCTGGGCGCAGACCGAGCCGGACAACATCGCCCCGCTGCTGTTCCAGCATGACGGTGTGGACGCGCTGTTGGCCAACGCCCGCGACCTCACCCGCTTCGACCTGCACATGTACGACCAGGTGCGCTGGATCCAGTCGAAGCTGGTGCAGCATCCGCCGAGTGCCAACGAGCGTGAGGTGCTGTTCGGCGAGGAGGCGGTGCCGATCCAGGAGCATGCCGCCGTCAGCGCGATGGCGCTGTGGGCGGCGGTGGCGATTCCGTCGCTGCAGGAGCTGGCGGAGGCCTGCGAGGGCCGGGCGCTGCGCGCCACCGCCGAGCGCGGCGCCGACTGCGCCCATGTTGCCCGGGTACTGGTCGGCTACTCCGACAGCAGCCTGGGCCGCATGCTCGGCATCGGCATGCTCGAGACCATGGCCGGCAACGCCTCCGAGCGCGCCGAGGCGCAGGCCCTGGGCCGGCGGATGGACTGGCAGATGCTTGAATGGGGCCGGATCTCGTCGCAGCAGCCGCGCGATGGTGCCCCGCAGTTCGTGCGCCTGCTGGCCGACCCGCAGGTGCGTACCGAGCAGGACCTGATCGAACGCATCCTCACCGAAGCCGGCGTCGCCCTCGACCCGCCCGCCGGCTGGCAGCCGCCACGCCGCTGACGTGCCGGGCCGGTTGGCCCGGGCGTTCGGGGTTTCGGCTCAGTCATTGATCGGGTACAGCCGATTGATCCGGCAGCCGTACTGCGTGGCAAGGGACGACTGCATCCTGGCTCGCGAGAATCCGCGGTCATTGCCGACTGCAAGCGGCTGGTCGCGTGAAAACACCACGCGGTCTCCCGGATTTCCGCACACCATGCCCAGCCCCATCCCGGAGACCAGCCTCAGGTTTTCAGCGTTGAGCACGTCGCCGCAGCCGCCTTGAGTTTCGATTCTGTAGTAGCGATTGCCGCCAGCCCGCTTTGGCGATACCTCCACCCGCAGCCCGCCGGCGTCTTCCTGCCAGCCACGCAGGATGTCCACCCGCAGGCAGTAGTCGGTGGTGCCGGCGAAGCGATGCTGCCGGGGTGCGTTGACCGTCACCGGATCGAGGGTGTTGATCGCATCCAGATGCGCTTGGCGCAGGACATCGGCATATTCGCGGTTGTCCACGACCCGCACACCCGCAACCGGGCAGGATTGGGATCCCGCGTGAATCGTCTCGCCCGGCGCGCCGCATAGCCAGCCCCCGTACCCGAGCGTGGTCACCTCGGAGCCGGACGCGATGGCGGGACAGTCAACCCCGAGCGTGACCACCGCGCGGGTGCCATCTCCGGCCCGCATTGCCAGGGTGCGTTCATCAGTCTGGTGCAGATCGCGCAGCGCGTGCGCGTCGATACAGTCCGGCGCCGGCGGGATGCGTCCCGGGTCCGTTGACTGCGCTGCGGAAGTTGGCGCACACAGCACCAGCAACAGCAAAGCGAAACGGGTCATGACGGGCGCTCCTTGCGTGTCGACGTGATCCAAGCGTGCCAGATCAGGTCGAAGCAGGCGCGGCGCGGTCATTCGTGGCGCAGGGCGGCGATGGGGTCGAGCTGGGCGGCCTGACGGGCGGGATAGACGCCGAAGGCCAGGCCGACCAGGGCGCAGAAGGCGGCCGAGAGCAGGATCGGGATCGGTGCCCAGGCCACCTGCCAGCCGGCGAACGCGGCGATCAGGTAGGCCAGCACCGCGCCGAAGGCCAGCCCCAGCAGCGCGCCGCTGATGCAGATCACCGTGGCCTCGCGCAGGAACTGGGCGATCACGTCGCGCCGCCGCGCGCCCAGCGCGCGCAGCAGGCCGATCTCGCGCCGGCGCTCGAGCACGTTGGCCAGCATGATGTTCATGATCCCGATCCCGCCCACCACCAGGCTGATCACCGCGATCGCGCCCATCACCACCTGGAAGATGCGCTGGGTCTGCTGGTGCTGCTGGAACAGCTGCTGCGGCACCACCAGCTGGTAGTCGGCGACCCCGGCGTGGCGGCGGTCGAGCACCCCGGCCAGCACCCCGGCGCCCGCGGCCAGGCGCGAAGGATCGTCCAGCCGCAGCAGGAAGCGGTCGATCTCGTCCTCCTGCGGCTGGAAGCGCAGCCGCGCCCGCGCGCTGGCCAGCGGCAGGTACACCCGGTTGCTCTCCCCGCCCAGCTGCACGCCCTCGAAGCTGTCGCGGCCCAGGTCGCGGTCGGCCAGCACGCCCACCACTTCCAGCCAGGCGTGGTTGACCTTGACCAGCCCGCCCACCGCGTCGCCGGCGGGGAACAGGTCCGCCGCGGCCTGGTGGCCGAGCACCGCCACCGCCGCCAGCGCGTCCTCGTCTTCGGCGCCAAGCGCGCGGCCTTCGGCCACCGGCAGCGAGGACAGGCTGAACCAGTCCGCGCTGACCCCGCTGGCCTGGGCGTCGCTGCCGCCGTGGTCGCTGAACACCGAATGGGTGCGCACGCGCTTCTCCGCCGCCCAGCGCTCCGCGCCCGGCACCGCCGCCAGCGCCGCCTCGGCGTCGGAAACGGTCAGGCCAAGGCTGCGCTGGCGGGTTTCCTTGAGCGTGGCCTCGTCCTGCTGGCGGGCCTCGGCGATCAGGTTGTGCAGGCCCAGGCCTTCCACCAGCCGCAGCGCCTCGCGCCGGCTGCCTTCGCCCACCGCCTGCATGGCCACGATCGCGCCCACGCCGAAGATCAGCCCAAGCAGCGTCAGCAGGGTGCGCAGGCGTCGGCGCCACAGTTCTTCGACCGCCTCGCGCCAGATGGGTGGCAGCCGCGACATCAATGCGTTCATGGGGCCTGCTCCGCGGTGGCCGCGGTGGATTGGCCGGCGTCGCCGTCCGCTTCGGTCGGTGTCAGCAATTCGGCCGGATCGCCGCCGGGCGAAAGCAGCACCACGTCGCCGGCATCCAGCCCCGACAGCACCTGCGAGCGGGCGGTGCCGCGCACGCCCAGTTCGATCTCGCGCTCTTCGAACCCGCGGCCGTCACGCACCTGCACCAGGCTGCGTCCGCCGCGCTGCTGTACCGCCACGTTGGCCACGCTCAGCGCCGGCTCGCGCAGCATGAACACCCGCGCGGCGAACTGCTGCCCCGGCACCAGGCCGAACTGCGCAATGCGCTCGGCCGGCACTGGCGCGCGCATGGCCAGGTAGCGCACGGGATCCTGGCGGCTGCGGGTGGTGGCGGCGCTGGCCACCCAGGACAGTTCACTGGTGATCGTTTGCTCCGGGTGCCCGACCGGATGCAGCTCCACCGCCATGCCGACCTGCACGCCCTGGGCTTCGATCTGTGGCAGTACGATCTCCACCTCCATGGTCGAGGTGTCGGGCAGGCTGCCGAAATCGGTGCCGGCGAACAGGTTGGCGCCCACCGCCGGCTTGTCCCCGGACCAGTTCGCGGTCAGCAGCAGCACGCCGTCGTTGGGCGCGCGCAGTTCCAGCGCGTCCAGGTCGTCCTGGCGGGCCTGGGCCGTGACCTGGTGGGTGTCGCGCTGGGCGTCGAGCACCGCCAGCTCGGCGCCGCCGCGGGTGTCGGACTGGTCGCGCTGCCACTCCAGCACGTCTTGGCGGGTTTCCAGGAAACGCGCGTCCTCGATCGCATCGAGCACCTGGTTGCGGGCGATCGCCGACAGGTCGGCGTCGGCGTAGCGGCGGGCGATGCCAAGCTGCACCGCCACCTGCGACAGGTCCACGTCGACCCGGCCGATGGCCGTATCCAGCTCGCCTTCCTTGGTCGCGCGCGTGAGCGCGTTG
Organism: Luteimonas sp.; assembly: GCA_052090405.1. Lineage (GTDB taxonomy): Bacteria > Pseudomonadota > Gammaproteobacteria > Xanthomonadales > Xanthomonadaceae > Luteimonas. The sequence continues at coordinate 51,318 of JBQDAV010000006.1, read as the reverse complement.
CGCTGCAGGTCGATCAGCGCCTGGGCAAGCTGCTGCTCGCTGTCGGGCGCGCCGAAGCGGGCCAGCACGTCGCCTTCCTCCACGGCGGTGCCCTCGTCGAGCATCCACTCCACCCGGCGCGAGGACCAGTTGCGGCCGGGCACGGTCAGCGGCGTGGGTTTGGCCGAACGCAGCTCGCCTTCTCCGCGGACGCTGAGCACCAGGTCGGTTTCGGCCACGGTTTCGGTGGCCGCGGGCAGGGCGTCTTCCCCGCAGCCGGCGAGCGCCAGCGCAAGCAGGAGCGTTGCCGGAAGAGGCTTCATTCGCCCGCTCCCGTGGCTGCGGCGGCCAGTTCCACCCGCACCGACTGGCCCGGCCGCAGGCGCGCGGCCGGATCGTCCAGTGCGATCTCCAGGTCCAGCACCGGAATCGGCTGCACCTGTGATTTGCTGCGCACCGCGTGCCCGATCGCGGCCACCTTGCCGCGGTGCACGGTGCCGCCACCGCCTTCCACCACCACCCGCGCCGGTGCACCCACCGCCACCCGCAGCAGGTCCCGCTCGGGCAGCTCTGCGCGCACCGCCAGCGAATCGGCGTCGGGGATCTCGGCCACGGTCTGGCCCAGCCAGACCTGCGAGCCGACGTCGAACTTCTCCCCGCTCCAGCTACTGCGATGCATCATCACCCCCGACCGTGGCGCCGGCAGGTTCAGCGCACCCAGCGATGCCTGCAGCCGGGCCACGTCGGCCTCCAGCTGGGCCAGCTCGGAGGCGGTGAGCCTGCGTTCCTGGCGGCGCTGTTCGGCGGCCAGCACTTCGCGGCGTCCGGCCAGCGCGGCGCGGCGCTCGGCGCGGCGGCGTTCCTCGATCAGCTTGCCGTATTCAAGCGCGGCCACCAGCTCCTCGGGCTGCTCGGTCTTGCGCTGGGATTTTTCCAGTTCCGCGCGCGCCGAGGCCGTGGCCAGGCTTTCGCTGCGGGTGCGCTCGGCCAGGTCCAGCTCCAGCTTTTCCAGCTCGCGGCGCTTGGCTTCCAGTTCGCTCTGCTTGCCGGTCAGCTCGCGCACCACTTCGCTGCTGTCGAACGCCACCACCATGTCGCCCTGTTCCACCGGCGAGCCGTCGGGCGCAAGCTGGGTGATGTTGAACCGCCACACCCGGTCGATGGCCGGGGGCATCAGCGGCGCGGTGCTGCGGGCGTAGACCTCGCCGTCGATGCGCAGCGTCCGTGGCGACTGCGCATGGGCGGCCACCGCCAGCAGCACCGCCGCCAGCGCCAGTGTCGTTGCCGGGCGCAGCCTCACGGCGCGGCGCCTTCTTCGTCGGTGGCGGCAGCCACGGCCACCACGCGTACGCTCATGCCCGGCAGCAGGCGCAGGCCTTCGCCGTTGAAATCGATCTCCACCGCAAACCAGCGGCCTTCGCCCCATTCCGGGCGCCGCTCCGGCGCGCCCGAGATCCCGGTGATGGTGCCCGTCACGCTGCGGCCGGGCAGGGCGTCGAAGCCCAGCTCCACCGCCTGGCCGGCGCGCAGCGCGCTGCGGTCGGATTCAAGCGCCCATGCCTGCACGCTCATTTCTCCGCCGCCCACCACTTCGCCGGCCACGCTGCCGGGCATGACCGAGGAGCCTTCATCGATGCGGCCACCGGTGCCGAAATTGGTGAAGCCGTGCACCACGGTGCCGTCGCGGTCGGCGCGGATCTCCGCGGTCTCGACCAGGGCGGCGTGGTAGTCGCGCTGCACGGTGAGCTTTTCCACTTCCAGCTCGCCGTCCGCGGCGCGCCGCTGCACCGCATCGTGCGCGGCGGCCAGTTCGCGCTGCTTGAGCGCCACCTCGCGGGTGGTGCGGTCCAGTTCGCCCTGGTGGCGGTCGTAGTCCAGGCCGGAGATCAGGTCGGCCGGGATCGAGGCGTCGAGCTTCGCCACGGCCAGCTCGGCCTCGGCGTCGACCAGCGCCAGCTCCGCGTCCACCGCCTTGACCTCCAGTTCGGCGATCTTCTTGGCCACCCGGGCCCGGGCCTGTTCGATCTCGATCTCCAGTTCGGGCACCCGCGAGGCCGACTGGCCCGGATCGATCCGCAGCACCGCGTCGCCGGCCTTGACCGGCTCGCCCTCGGCCACGAAATAGCGGATCACCACCGGCGAGGTATCCGCGAACGGGGTGATGATCTGCTGCGCATCGACCGCCTGCACCTCGCCGGTCAATACCACCCGCTGGGCCTGCGCGACCGATGGCAGCAGGCACGCGGCCAGCGCCAGCACGGCAAGCGCCTCAATGCACCGGCGCACGGGGCACTCCGTCGTATTCGACCAGCCCGTCGTGCAGGCGCACCTGGCGCGGTGCGCGCCCGGCGATGTCCTGGTCGTGGGTCACCATGATCACGGTCTGGCCGGTGGCGTGGACCTCGTCGATCAGCGCCAGTACGTCGGCGGCGCTTTTTGAATCCAGGTTGCCGGTGGGCTCGTCGGCCAGCAGCAGGGCGGGGTTGAGCAGCAGCGCCCGGGCGATCGCCGCACGCTGCATCTGCCCGCCGGAGAGCTCGTTGGGACGATGGTCGCGGCGATCGGCCAGGCCCACACGGTCCAGCAGGGACAGGGCGCGCTCGCTGGTCCCGGCGGGCGGCTCGCGGTGGAAGCGCAGCGGCAGCAGCACGTTCTCCAGCACGCTCAGCCGCGGCAGCAGGTGGAAACTCTGGAACACGAAGCCGATGCGCCGGTTGCGCATGTCGCTGGAGTCTTCGTCATCGAAGCTGGCCACATCGCGGCCTTCGATCAGGTACTGGCCCTCGCTGGGCCGGTCCAGGCAGCCGAGGATGTTGAGCAGGCTGGACTTGCCCGAGCCCGACGGCCCGGTGATGGCCACGAACTCGCCCGCGCCGATGCGCAGGTCCACCCCCGCCAGCGCATGCACCGTCTGCCCGCTCATCGCATAGCGGCGCCGGACGTTGCGCAGTTCGATCATCCTGATCCCTTCCCCGAGACGGTTTCCCCTGAATGATCTTGGCCGAGGAAGGGCCCGGATGCCATAGGTCGAAGGTTGCGGAAGGCCGGGCGGCCCCCGCCAGCGCCGCCGGTGGACGCTATGCTTGCAGCGATGCTGCGCACCATCTCCGCCACCCGATACGTCACCCCGCTGCGCGAGGGCGGCTCCATGCCCGCGATCGTGGAGGCCGACGACGACGGCATGTACGTGCTGAAGTTCCGCGGCGCCGGCCAGGGGTCGCGGGCACTGGTGGCCGAGCTGGTCTCCGGCGAGATCGCGCGGGCGCTGGGCCTGCCCGTTCCCGAGATCGTGTTCGTCGAGCTGGACACCGAACTGGCCCGCACCGAGGGCGACCCGGAGATCCAGGAGCTGATCCGCGGCAGCGGCGGACTCAACCTGGCGCTGGACTACCTGCCGGGCGCGGCCAACTTCGACCCGGTGGCGGAACGGCCCTGCGCGCAGCTGGCCTCGGAGATCGTCTGGCTCGACGCCTTCACCAGCAACGTCGACCGCACCGCGCGCAATCCCAACCTGCTCATCTGGCACGGCGAACTGAAGCTGATCGACCACGGCGCCTCGCTGTACTTCCACCACGGCTGGGACGGCGACACCTCGGGCGCCGGCAAGCCGTTCCCGTTCATCAGCGACCACGTGCTGCTGCCCTGGGCAACCGCGCTGGCGCAGGCGGACGAAACGCTCGGCGCACGCCTGCCGCCGGAACGGCTGGCGCAGATCGTCGCGCTGGTTCCCGACGCTTGGCTGCAGGGTCCGGACGCCTTCGGCAGCCCGCAGCAGCAGCGCGATGCCTATACCGGCTACCTGCAGCAGCGCCTTGCCCTGCCGCACGCTTTCCTCGAGGAGGCCGAACGTGCGCGCGCCTGACAGCTACGACTATGCGGTGATCCGCGTGGTCCCGCGGGTGGAGCGCGGCGAGTTCATGAACGTGGGCGTGATCGTTTCCTGCGAGCAGGCCGGGTACCTGAAGGCCGCCGTGGAGCTGGACGAGCCGCGCCTGCGCGCCCTCGATCCGCGCGTGGACATTGCCACCCTCCGGCGCCACCTCCGCGCCATCCAGCGCATCAGCGAAGGCGGGCCGGACGCCGGCCCCATCGGCTTGCTGCCCCAGCGCGCCCGCTTCCACTGGCTGACCGCCAAACGCAGCGCCATCATCCAGACTTCGCCGGTGCACATGGGCCGCTGCGGTGACATGGACGCCATCGTTGAACACCTGATGGACAGGATGGTGAGGATCCTTCCCGGCCGGTGACGGCAGGCGATCATCGCCCGCCGCTGACGGCTGCCCGGCGAGGATGGGCCCGCGCGCTGTCGCGCCGAGGAGCCCGTCATGAACAAATCATCCTGGTACTTTCGCTTTTCGAAGGCCGTGTCGCGCTTCTGCGGCCGGCCCGTGGTTTTCACCATGGCGCTGGTCGCCATCGTGGTCTGGGCGGTCACCGGCCCGATATTCGGCTTCAGTGACACGTGGCAACTGGTGGTCAACACCGGCACCACCATCGTCACCTTCCTGATGGTGTTCGTGATCCAGAACACGCAGAACCGGGACACGGAAGCCATGCAGGTGAAACTGGACGAACTGATCCGGGCCACGCAGGGAGCGCACAATGCCCTGCTGGACCTCGAAGAACTTGAAGAGGACGAGCTGGACCGGTTCCGGGACAAGTACCATGCCCTAGCCGCTTCCGCGCGCAAGGAGCCGGATGGTGGAAAAAAGGACACCGGGTCGCCCGAACCGTGACCCGAGGAGAAGGGAAGCATGAAATCCGTGGCAATCTTCCTGTTCGCAGTGCTGTTCACGGGTGGTCTCCGCGCGTCGGAGTCACTGGAGATCGAGTACTACGACGTTCACGGAAGCAGTGCGCAGGCGCTGCGCGAAGCAATGAACCGGCACGGGCCGGCCGGCGAGGACGGCCGGCGGTTCCATGGCTACACCAAGTGGCATGTCCGCTGGAATTTCCAGTACAGGCCCAGGGGCGCCTCATGCGAAGTCATGTCCGTGGAGACCAGCCTCGACGTCATCATGACCCTGCCGAGGTGGGCCAGGCCCGACGGCGCGCCGGCGCAGCTTGAGCGCGAGTGGGAACGGTACAACGCCGCGCTCAGGGCGCACGAGGACGGCCATGCCGATCTTGGGGCGGCCGCGGCCAGGGAAGTCCAGAGGCGCCTGTCGGCGATGAGTGGCACATCGGGGTGCCCGGCGCTGGTGGATGAAATGAACCGTACGGGCAGGGCGATCATCGAAGAGGTGAAGGTCCGCGAGCTTGAGTACGACGCTACTACCGGGCATGGCGCCAAGCAGGGTGCGAGGTTCTAGGTTTCAAGCAAACCATGCAGCTGATCCTCCTGGCCCGGCTTGGCCTTCCCTGGCCGGTTTGATGTCCATGAGTACAGGCGCCGCTGCGTCTGCGAGGTTGGTGGATGACCGGGCAGGCGCCCGGCCATGAGAGGCGCTGAAAATCAGGAAGTCGTTGAACGAAAACGGTATTCGTCTGAATGGCATCAGCCACCATCGAGATGCATACTCGGGATTGCACCCAATTTTGGGTTCGAATAGGTGTCAGGCCGCACTGATAGAGAGTCGCGAATGGACAAAGATCAAGCCAAGATAGTCGCTGATGCCATCCTTGAGCCCCAACTACATGAGCAGCAAGTTCGCGCTCATCGAGTTCATGGCATGAGGGCAACGGAGATAGCCAACCGACGCAGAGGCTGTATCGCAATCGTGTTCCTGTTGGCGGGTACGGCCGTTGGCGGCGTCATGGCATATTGCAGCGGGACGCGGCTTGCATCGGGTCTCTACTGGGGGCTGATCGTCGGCGGCCTTTTGGGTTGGGCAGTAGCCTATACAAGGGTTCGCGGTGCGGCCTAACGAATCATCCAAGCCGATGGCGCTTCGCGGCACGGCTTAATTCTGGTGTTAGGCGGCGACGGCAGGGGGGTGGCGGGTGGTTGGCGCGCTACTGTCGTGGCGGCAGGAGCTTTCAGACTCCACTCTTGGTAGCGATCACCACACCAAGAGAACTATATGGACACCCAGATGAAAATTGATGCGTCTGCTCTCAGGAGCGTCCGCGAAAAGAAGTGCTGGTCACAAGAACACTTGGCTACTGCCGCAGGCGTAAGCACGCGCACAGTTCAAAGAGTCGAGGCTGAGGGAGCAGGCTCCGCTGAAACCCGACTGGCTCTCGCGGCTGCTCTGGATGTGTCGGTGTCAGATCTTGCACCGCCCATGGCTAGTGCGCCATCCACCGGGTACCGTCGTGGACGGTTTTGGGGTTGGGCTGGCTGGGGTGCGGGAGCCCTCGGCGCTTTTGCTGGTATCGCAAGCGCGATGGCGAGTGGCATGCCCGCCCACCAATCAGGCGCCTCAATTGGCTTGGTTTGTGCCGGACTAGGCATCAGCGCAGCCATCCTGGGCCGCTTGCAGTTTCGACTTCGGGAACGCAAGGTTGCCGCCTAACAGTTCGTTCAAGCCGAGCGCGCCTCGCTACGCCGGGCTCTCGGCTCTCGGCTCTTAGGCTAGGGGAAACTCAAGACATAAGGTGTTTGGCCCCATGTCTCACATAACGGATAAATCAACCAATTGGCGTTCCCGACTCTGGGCGCTGCCTTTGTTTCTGGTCGGCGGCTACTCACTGATCAGGGGCTGGGGCACCGGGACCATCCATCATCTGCTTCTGGGCGGCGGCATGCTTCTTGCCGGCTTGTTTGCGCTGCGCCACAGCCTGACGGATACGTCACCAAATGGGCTCGACCCAAAGCGCATGGGTGCGTTCTGGGCTGCCTTGCTGGCTGCAGCTGTACTGCTCATTCTCGGAGCAGCAATCACGGTATTGCTCGCATGAGAGGTGAACGGCACGCGAGGCGCAGCGTCTGGCCCGCTGATCTTGAAACGTCGGCCCGTTAATCCGCCGGAACCGTCCGCCCCGCCGCCCACTCGCGCAGCCCGGTCACCTGCTCGCGCATCACCACCGACAGCGGCCGGGTGGCGTTGATTTCCTCCAGCACCAGCTTTCCATCCAGCGGCTGGTCGGCCGCATGCGCTGCATACAGCGCCGATACCACGGCTTGTTCGATCTCGGCCCCGGAGAATCCGTCGGCCGCCGCGGCCAGCGCTTCCAGATCGAAATCCTTCGGATCAAATTCGCGCCGCGCCAGGTGCAGTGAAAGCACCTCGGCCCGCACTTCAGCGGTGGGCAGGTCGACGAAGAAGATCTCGTCGAAGCGGCCCTTGCGCAGCAGCTCGGGCGGCAATTCGCGCACCTGGTTGGCGGTGGCGACGATGAACACGGCGGATTTGCGCTCGGCCATCCAGGTCAGCAGGTAGCCCAGCACGCGGCGCGAAACGCCGCCGTCGCCTTCGCCGCCCGAGGCGATGGCCTTCTCGATCTCGTCGATCCACAGTACACACGGAGCCAGCTGTTCGGCCGATGACAGGGCGGCGCGCAGGTTGGATTCGCTCTCGCCGTGGTACTTGGCGTACAGGGTGCCGAAGTCCAGGCGCACCAGCGGCACCCCGAAGCCGCCGGCCACGGCCTTGGCCAGCAGCGATTTGCCGCAGCCCTGCACGCCCAGCAGCAGCATGCCCTTGGGCGGGTCCAGGCCGGGCGGCGCATCGCCTTCGGTGAATACCCGTTGGCGCTGCTGGATCCAGCGCTTCAGGCGCCGGGCGCCGGCGACGTCGTTGAACCGGGCGGTGTCGTATTCGTAGTGCAGGTGGCCGCTGCGGTTGAGCAGTTCGAACTTCAGTTTCGCAAGCTGTGGCAGGTCGGATTCGTCCAGGGCGCCGTCGTCGAAGATGAGCTGGCGGGCGATCCGGCGCGCGTCGCCCAGGCCCAGGCCCTGCAGGTTGCGCACGATCCTTTCCGTTGCCTCCGGGTCTTTTTCCACCCGCCGGCCGCCGTGCTCGGTGGCGTAGGCCTGGGCCTGCTCGGCCACCATGCGCCGCAGGGCCGCGGTGTCGGGCAGGCGCGGGCGGTAGCGCACGGCCTTGGTTTCCAGTTCCGCGGGCAGCTCCACCTTGTGGCCGATCAGCACCAGGGTGTGCGGCAGGCAGTCGCGGCGCTGCAGGATGTCGCGCAGCTGGCGCTGGCTGCCGGCGTAGTCCAGGTAGGGGTGGAAGTCGAGCAGCAGGTATACGCCGCGCTGGTCGGCGCTGCGGATGGTGCGCAGCGTGGTGCTGACATCGGCGGCCACCTCGGCCGGGTCCTCGCGGTCCAGGTCGATCCGGCGCAGGCCTTCGGTGATGGTCCAGCGGTACATGGCCCGCCATACCCGGACCAGGGTCTGGCGGAACATGTCCACCACCCGCGGTTCATCGGGCGTCTCGATCACGATCAACGGGGTGCCGGCGCGGATCAGCGCGGCCAGGTCCTGCAGTTCGCTCATCGGCCGGTCGGGTGGCGGGGTGGGGCGTGAAGATAGCAGACGCCCCCGCTCGCGGCCGCCGCCGTCGCGGTGTACCCTCGCCGGACCTGTCCAACCGGGGGTGAGCGCATGAAGACTGTTCTGGTGGCCAGTTCCAAGGGCGGCGTGGGCAAGACCACGATCGCCACCCATCTTGCCGCGCACGCGGCGCTGTCCGGCCAGAACACGGTGCTCATCGATGCCGACCCGCAGGGTTCGTCGATGCGCTGGGCCGAACGCCGGGCGCCGATGGAAAGCGCGGTGCTGGCGATCGACGGCAGCCGCAGGCAGAAGACGGCATGGGGGTCGGTGCCTTCCGACTCCGACCGGGTGGTGGTGGACGGCGCCGCCGGCGCGATGGGCAAGGAGCTTGGGGTCTGGCTGGACAACGCCGATGCGGTGGTGGTGCCAGTGCTGCCCTCCACCCTGGACATCGACGCCACGGTGCCCTTCCTCAATACCCTGGTCGAGCACCCGCGGGTGCGCAGCGGGGCACTGCCGGTGGGCCTGGTGGGCAACCGCCTGCGGCCCTGGACCAACGCCTCGCGCCGGGCCATGGAGGCGATCGGCCAGTGGCCGTATCCGCTGGTGGCCGAACTTCGCGACAGCCAGGCCTACGTCGTGCTGGTGGGCCTGGGCAAGAGCCTGTTCGACTACCAGTCGCGCAAGGCGCGCGAGCACCAGGACGACTGGAAGCCGCTGCTGCGCTGGCTGCCGCGCTGAGGCGGGAAACCAGGCAGCCATGCACGAACTGATCCTGCTGCGGCACGCCCACGCCGAACCGGCGCAGGCCGGGCAGCCCGACCTGGACCGGCCGCTGTCGCCGGATGGCCACGCGGAGGCCGAGGCGGCCGCGCGCTGGCTGGCTGGAAAGCGGCTGGTCCCGGACTGCGTGCTGTGCTCGCCTGCGCGCCGGACCCGCGAGACCCTGGAAAACGTGCTTTCGGTGCTCGGCTACGTCGACCAGCGCCTGGAATCGCAGATATACGAGGCCACCGCCGGCACCCTGGCGGGGCTGGTGGACGCCCACCGCGAGGTGGACCGGCTGTTGCTGGTGGGCCACAACCCGGGGCTGGAACGGCTGGTGGCACTGCTGCACAGCGGCCAGTCCAGCGAGTTCCGCGGCATGCCACCGGGGGCGGTGGCGGTGCTGGAGTTCGGCACCGAAGGGCCGGTGGAACCGGGCGTGGCGTCGCTGTCCGCGTTCTGGTGGCCGTGAAGGTCCATGCGGGCTTGCTGATCGGCTGCCTGCTGCTGCCCCTGCCAATCCCGGCAGGGGCGGCGGGCGGGCAGGACCTGGCCATCGACATCCAGGCCTCGCAGGTCGGGTTCGACCTGCGCACCCGCTGGGGGCAGTCCCTGGAGGGGGATTTCCCCGACTACCAGGGCGTGCTGGTGGCGATGCCGGGCGGCGAGCTGCAGGTGCGGATGGTGCTGCAGGCGCGTGAAGTGGAGATCCTGGGCCACCCGCGCTACACCCGCATCACCCGCGGCGAGGGGTTTTTCCACGTCCGGCGCTGGCCGGAGGTGGAGCTGCAGTCCGATCCGTTCCCGCTGCAGCTGCTGCACCAGGGCGGGGAGCTGGCGGGCATCGTGGGCATCCGCGGCCTGCGCAGGGTCGAGGTGTTCACGATCGCACCGGCGGCCTGTGACCGGCCGCTGTTCGATTGCCCGGTAGTGGCGGAAGGCGAGGTGTCGCGCAGCGACTACGGCATGGACCGCTGGGGCATCGCGCTGGGGGACGGGGTGCGGTTCCACCTGCGGCTGTGGGCGCACGAGCCGGTGGCGCAGTGAGCGCGGCCTGGCGGATCCTGTGGCTGGCGCTGCTGGCACCGGCGCTGGTGGGCTGCGCGGGGCTGTCGCAGCTGCAGCGCGAGCAGGCGGTGCAGGTGGCGACCCAGGCGCGCGATGTCGCGATCGACTGCGACCGGCCGGAGACGGCCTGCGCACGGCCTTCGCCGCTGCGCGCGCTGGGGGTGCAGGCCTACGCGCAGAGCGCGCCGGATGCGCCGCGCCACCAGGTGCTGCTGCTGGATTACGGCCAGGATGCGCTGCTCTCGCGCCTGGACCTGATCCGCAGTGCCCGGCGCAGCATCGACATGCAGACGTACATCTTCGACGAGGACGACGCCGGCCGGCTGGTGATCGACGAGCTGCTGGCCGCGGCCCGGCGCGGGGTGCGGGTGCGGCTGCTGGTGGACCAGCTCTCGGCGCTGCGCCACGTGGATACGCTGGCGGCGCTGGCCTCGGCGCACGTGAACTTCCAGATGCGCATCTACAACCCGGTGCTGGGCCGGGCCCGGCTGAGCTATCCGCAGTACGTGCTGGCCGCCGCCTGCTGCTGGCGCCAGCTCAACCGGCGCATGCACAACAAGGAGTTCCTGATCGACGGCATGGTCGCCATCACCGGCGGGCGCAACTACCAGGACCGCTATTTCGATTGGGACGACGCGTACAACTTCCGCGACCGCGACATCTTGGTGGCCGGGCCGGTGACCATGCAGATGGCGGAGAACTTCGAGGCGTTCTGGCATTCGCCGCGCGCCGTGCCGCTGGCAGAGCTCAAGGACGTGGCCCGCCACCTGCTGGACAACGGCGCGTTGCCGATGCCCGAGGCCGCGTACCGGATGCCGCAGCGGGTGGCGGCGATCTCGCGCGATGCCGACGACGCGCAGCTCGTCTCCGAACGGCTGGCGGAGGCGGCGATCGGGGTGGGGGAGGTCGAGTTCATCGCCGATCCGCCGGAAAAGCACCGCGCCGCCTGGGAGGACGATGCCCCGGCCACGGTGCGCATGCGCGAGATCATCGAAGGCGCGCGCGAACAGGTATTGATGCAGACGCCCTATCTGGTGCTTTCCGACCCGGCGCGCGAGATGTTCCGCGAGCTGAACGCGCGCGAGGACGGGCCGCAGGTGGTGGTGTCGACCAACAGCCTGGCCGCCACCGATGCGTTCATCATCTACGCGATGTCGTACAAGTACCGGCGCCGGCACCTGCGCGAGTTCGGCTTCCAGATCTACGAGTACAAGCCGTTCCCCGCCGATGCGCCGGTGGACGTGGATGCCACCGGGGCGGTGGACATTGCCTGGAACCCGGACGGCACGGTGGATATCCAGACCCGCGGCACGCGGCCCGACCTCACGGTGGCGCCGCAGCACGCGGAAGGCCAGGAGCAGTGGCAGGGTCGCGGCGAGGCGCCGGCGCCGGCGCGCACGCCGCTCGATCGCGAATATTCGGCGCTGCGCTGGGCGGGCATCGGCGTCAACGACCCGGTGCCGCTGCGCCAGGCCGGGGTGCGGGTGGGGCTGCACTCCAAGTCGCTGGTGGTGGACGAGCGGATCGGGGTGGTGGGCACCCACAACTTCGATCCGCGCGGGGACAACCTCAACACCGAGAGCGCGGTGGTGATCGCAGATCCCGCGTTTGCGCGCGCGCTGGCCGAAAGCATCCGCCGGGACATGAAGCCGGGCAATTCGTGGGTGATCGCGCCGCGGGACCGCCCGCCGGTGCTGTCGGGGCTGGGCTATTCGATCAACAAGGTGTTCGAACACCTGCCGATCCTGGATTTCTGGCCGCGGCGATACGGCACCAGCTACCAGTTCGTGCCCGGCCCGGACTGCCCGCTGCCGCCGCCGCGGGCCGGCGACGCGGATTTCCGTGACTGCCACGTGCCGGTGGGCGACTTCCCCGAGGTCAACCTGGGCTGGCGCAGCATCATGACCCGCATCACCACCGCCTTCGGCGCCGGACTGGTGCCGATCCTGTAGGCGGGGCCTTGGCCCCGTCCGCGTGAATACAAACTGTCTGCCGCGATTGGCTTGGCCCCTGTTGGCCGAACCATGACTTTCGGCACATGTCCGTTTGTCTAGGTGTTGTAGTCTACCAGCACACCGCAGCACCAATACCCCTAGACACCCCGAGGAGAACGACATGAACGCCAGCATCCAGACCCGCACCGTCCCCGCCGCCCGCCCCGCCGCCGCCGTCGTGGTCCCGGCGCCGCGCCCCGAGCCCCGCAACCGCGATTTCGGCATCGGCTACGGCAGCAGCAGCGGCTACTTCAGCCAGCGCCGCTACGCCGGCAACGCGACCACTTCGCGCTTCCGCTGCAGTTGACCGGTTCCATCTCCATCCCACCCGTCCCCCGAGGTTTCCCATGAACGTCAGCAACCCCCGTCCAAGCCCCCGTGCCCCCATTGCCCCGGCCCGTCCCGCCCCCCGCTACCGCGGCACCGGCGTCGGCTACGGCAGCAGCAGCGGCTACTTCAAGCGCCGCGGCTATTCGCGCAGCTCGATGAGCCCGCGCTTCCGGATGGGCTGATCCAACGGTTTTCCGGCCGGCGGCGAGCGCGACACCCGCGCAGCGCGCTGGCCGGCAGGCGCGGCCCCCGGTTATCTTGGCCGGCATGAACGATCCCGCGCCCCCTGCTTCACCTGCACGCTCCCCCTTCCGCCGCACCACCTCGCTCGACGACCTCAACGCCAGTTCGCGCAACACCGCGATGGAGCCGCTGGGCATCGTCTTCACCGAGATCGGCCCCGATTTCCTGCGCGCGACCATGCCGGTCGATGCGCGCACCCACCAGCCCTACGGCCTGCTGCACGGCGGCGCCTCTGCGCTGCTGGCCGAAACCCTGGGCAGCACTGCCGGCATGCTCTGCGTGGATGAAGGCCGCGGCTGCGTGGGCATCGAGGTCAATGCCAACCACCTGCGCGCCGTGCGCAGCGGCATCGTCACCGGCACCGCGCGGCCGCTGCACGTGGGCCGCAGCACCCAGGTCTGGGAGATCCGGATCGAGGACGCCGGTGGGCGCCTGGTCTGCGTTTCGCGGTTGACCCTGGCCGTGGTGCCGCTGCCCACGTCATCTGCTCCATAATCGGCACCCGCCTGCGGCCGGCCTTTGCCAGCTGCCGGCCAGATCCGTCCCCCGACCGACACCATGAGCCAGTCGCCACCGTCCCCGGGCCTCTCGCCGCCCGTTGCCGCCCGCCGCGCCGCGCGAGTGCTGCGCTATGCCTACAGGCTGCCGATGCTGCTTTGGCACGTGCTGGTGCACCTGCCGGTGGTGATGCTGCTGATCAGCCTGCCGACCACGGGTATCCGGCTGCGCAGCGGCGAGCGGCTTGGCCACCGGGTGACGCGGGCCTGGCAGGGCGGGCTGATGCGGGTGTTCGGGTTCCGCCTGCGCCGGATCGGCACGCCGGTGCCGGGCGCCACCATGTTCGTGGCCAACCACGTGAGCTGGGTGGACATCCTGGCCCTGCACAGCCAGCGCATGATGGGCTTCGTGGCCAAGCATGAGATCAGCCGCTGGCCGCTGGTCGGGTGGATGGCGTCGAAGGGCGAGACGATCTTCCACCGGCGCGGCAGCCAGGAATCGTTGGGCGGGGTGCTGGACGAGATGCAGGCCCGGCTGCGCGAGGGTCGCTCGGTGGGCGTGTTCCCGGAGGGCCGCACCCGCGGCGGCGACGAGCTCGGGCCGTTCCACGCCCGGATTTTCCTGGCGGCGGTGGAGGCCGGGGTGCCGGTGCAGCCGGTGGCGCTGCGCTACGGAGAGGGCGGCAGTGCCCAGGCCGTGGTCGCGTTCGGCCCGGGCGAGAACTTCGTCAGCAACTTCCTGCGCCTGCTGGGAGAGCCGGCGCGGGTGGGCGAGGTGATGTTCCTGGAGCCGATCGCGCCTGGCCAGGGCGACGGGCGCCGCCGGATTGCCGAACTGGCGCGCGAGCGGATCGTGGCGGCGATGGCCGGCCCGGTTGGCTGAGGCCGTGGCAGTGCGCGAAACCGCGGCCGCGGCGCCCGCCTTCGTGCCGCCGCGCTGGCTGCGCAACGCGCACCTGCAGTCGGTGCTTGGCACCAGTGCCTGGCGCCGGCGGCGCGGTGCGCAGGCGCTGGCGGCAACCGGGGCCACGACCACCGAACACATCGTCGACGGCGGTGGCGGGGTGCGCCTGCAGGGCCTGCACAGCGCGGTGCCGGGCGGTGCCCCGCGCGGGCTGGCGCTGCTGTTGCACGGCTGGGAGGGCAGCAGCGATTCGAGCTACATGTGCCTGACCGCGGCGCGGCTGCTGCAGCGCGGCTTCGAGGTGTTCCGGCTCAACTTCCGCGACCACGGCGATTCGCACCACCTCAACCGCGACCTGTTCCACTCCAACCTGATCGACGAGGTGGTGCATGCCGCCGGCGACATCGTGCGCCGGTTCCCGGCCAGGCCGCTGCTGGCCGGGGGCTATTCGCTGGGCGGCAACTTTGCCCTGCGCCTGGCGCTGCGCGCGCCCGATGCCGGGCTGCCGCTGGTCGGGGTGGCCGCGGTGTGCCCGGTGCTGGATCCGGCCCTGACCCTGAAGCAGATGGAGCAGGGCCTGCCGATCTACCTGCGTCACTTCGAGAACAAGTGGCGGCGCTCGCTGCTGCGCAAGCGCGCGCTGTTCCCGGACCTGCACGACTACGACGACGTGACCCTGAAGCTGGGCATGCGTGACCTGACCGAGCACCTGGTGCTGCGCAATACCGCGTTCGAAAGCCTGGACGCGTACTTCGACGGCTACTCGATCGCCGGCGACCGGCTGGCGGCGCTGCAGGTGCCTGCAGCGGTGCTGACCAGCGAGGACGACCCGGTGATCCCGGCCGACGGCTTCCGCGCCCTGCGCCTGCCGCCCGGGTCACTGCTGGACATCGCGCCCTGGGGCGGGCACTGCGGCTTCATCGAGAACGCGCGCCTGGACGGCTACGCCGAGCGCTGGATGGCGGCGCGGATGGAAGCGGCCGCGCAGGCCTGAGCGCGCCTCATTACAATGTCGGCCCGCGCCGCAAGGCGGCATTACCGGCTGATTTCATGCACGAGAAGATCCTCGACGCGCTGCGCCGCGGCGCCCATGACGAGGCGCTGGCGCTGGCCCGCGCCGCCGTCGACGCCGATCCGGATGATTCCATCCCCCACCGCCTGATGGCCCGCGCGCTGCAGGTGGGCGGCGATCACCAGGGCGGGCTGGAGGCGGTGGACCGCGCGATCGCACTCTCGCCGGATGATTCCGGCCCGTACTTGCTGCGCGCCAGCCTGCTGGTGGGCTCCGGCCAGGCGGAGCAGGGCCGGCAGGCGCTCGACAAGGCGCTCGAACTGGACCCGAACCAGTTTGGCGCTTACGTCATGCTGGCCGACCTGGCCCTGGGCCGCGGCGACCTGGATGAAGCCGAACGGCTGGTGCGGGTGGCGGGGCGGGTTGCGCCCGGGCATCCGGTGCTGCAGTCGATCGAGGCGATGGTGGCGCTGGGGCGCGGTGACAAGGAGCGGGCGCTGAAGCTGATCACCGGTCCGCTGGAACAGGTGCCGGAGAACCCGCAGGTGCTCCACGCCGCCGGCCTCATCTACCTGGGCAACGACCACCTGGCGTTTGCCGAACAGGCGTTCCGCCGCCTGCGCAAGCAGAAGCCGGACCACCACGCGCTGCGGCACACGCTGGCCGAGCTGCTGTACCGGCAGGACCGCCACGCCGAGGCGTTGGAGGAAATCGAGCCGTTGCTGGAGATCCCCGGCCTGGTCAGCCCCGAAAGCCAGCGGTTCGCCGGCGAGCTGTCCATGCGCGTGGGCGACCCGCAGCGTGCGCTGCGCTGGCTGCGCAGCGCGCTGGCGGCAATGCCGGGTGACCGCGCCACCCTGGACCTGGCAATGCACGCGTGGGGCCGGCTGGGTGATCACGAGGACGCCCGCAATGCGCTGGATGCACTGCTGTCCACGTCGTCGGAGCAGGAGCAGCTCTGGCGGGCGCGTTTCGCGGTGGAAAGCGATCCCGAAGCGGCAGCTGCCGTGATCAAGCGCTGGATGGCGGCGCACCCGGACTCGATCAATGCGCATGAGGCACAAGCGCGATTGCACATGGCGGCCGGTGACGCGGCCGCGACCGAGACCACCCTGGGCAGGATGCTGGAGCTGGCCCCCGACCACATGCCCACGTTGGGCCGACTGCTGGAGCTGACGGCCCAGCGCAATCCGGGTGCGGCCGTGGAGCTTGCCCGGGCGCGGCTGGAGCGTGACGGCGAGACGCCGGAACGGCAGCGGCTGCTTCGCGGCTGGCTGGCGCTTGCCAATGACACCGCTGGCGACTTCGCCGAAGCGGCGCGCACCTGGGCCGCGCTGCATGCGGAGGCGGCCGGGAACCTGATCCCGCTGCCGGTCCCGACCGCGGCCGATGCGCCGCGCAAGGCGCCCGCCGAAGCCCCGGCCTCCGGGCAGGCGATCGCGTTCCTGGCCGGCCTGCCCGGATCGGGAGTGGAATACGTGGCGCGGCTGCTGCAAGGCCCGGTGCCGGCATTCCGCGACGACCGCATTGGCCAGACGCCGCCGCAGGACCCGCTGCAGAACGTCAACACCATCCCCGGCCTCGTCGAGGGGCGCATGGAACCGGCCGAGGTCGCCGCGCAGTGGCGGGCCGCGCTGCCAACCCGTGGAATCGCCGCCGACGGCGCGATCATCGACTGGCTGCTGTGGTGGGACAACGCGCTTCTGGACGTGATCGGCCCTTATTTGCCGCAGGCCCGGGTGCTGCTGGTGCTGCGTGATCCCCGCGACATGCTGCTCAACTGGTTGGCGTTCGGGGCACCGGTGCCGCTCAAGCTGGGCGAGCCGCAGCAGGCCGCGCAATGGCTGGCCGGCGCACTCGAGCACGTCGCCGTGATGCAGGAACAGGACCTGCACGCCCATGCCGTGCTGCGGGTGGACGAGGTGATCAACGACCCGCAGGCAATGGCCAAGCTGGTGGGCGAGGCGGTTGGCGTGCAACTGCCGGAGCGGCCTCCGGGGCTGTTCCAGAGCCGCCGCTTCCAGGCCGGCCGCTGGCGCGAGTATGCCGACGCGCTGCAGGAGCCTTTCGCCGTCCTGACGCCGGTGGCGGTACGCTTGGGCTATCCCGAAAACTGATATCACGGAGGTCACGATGCGCATCCGCAGCGACAGCTTCGAGCACGGCGCGCCGCTTCCCGCCGAATTCGCCATGGGCACGCCCGAGGGCTTCGGCGGCAACCGCAACCCGCACCTGGCCTGGGACGAGGTGCCCGAGGGCACCCGTTCGTTCGCGCTGCTGTGCGTGGATCCGGACGCGCCGACCGTGGCGGAGATGGCCGGCAAGGAAGGCGTGGAGATCCCGGTCCACCAGCCGCGCACCGATTTCGTGCACTGGGTGATGGCCGACGTCCCGGCTGGCGTGCGCGAGATCGCGGCCGGCAGCGCCAGCGACGGCGTGACCAAGGCCGGCAAGCAGGACCCCGCCGGGCCGGAAGGCGCGCGCCAGGGGTTGAACGACTACACCGGCTGGTTCGCCGGCGACGCCGACATGGGCGGCGACTGGCTCGGTTACGACGGCCCCTATCCGCCCGGCAACGACCTGCGCATGCACCGCTACTTCTTCCGCGTGTTCGCGCTGGACGTGGAGCGGCTGGAGCTGCCGGAGCGGTTCACCGCCGCCGACCTGCACAAGGCGATGCACGGCCATGTGCTGGCCGAGGCGGCCACCTGGGGCAGCTACAGCCTCAATGACAAGGTGCGCGCCGCCGGTTAGGAGCGGCGCGCCTGCGCGCCTACTCGATGGCAGATTCCACGGTCATGTCGTGCACGTACACGATCGACGAGGCATCGGCCGGGACCGGATCGCGGTTGTAACGGTAGACGCGCAGCACGTTGCGCACGCCCGGTCGGTGCTCGTAGCCCTCGATGTCCTCGTACAGGAACTGCCACTCGCCCGGCTCGCCGCGCTTGAGGCCGTCGTCGTTGAAGAACACCTCGCGCACGTGCAGGCACTGCATGTCGGGGATCATCGGGTGGTGGCAGTCCACGCGCTGCGCGGCGACCTCCAGGAACATGCGCTCGCCAGGCCCGCCGTAGCGGGTGTCGGCGGTGGGTTCGCCGGTGAAGGTGAGCAGGGAGCCGTCGGCGGCGGTCAGCTCCAGGCGCGGCGGGTCCGTATCCTGCGTTGCCAGCACCAGCTCGTCCTGCAGCAGCGCGGCGATGGCCGCGTCCTGGTCCATGAGCGGCTGCGGGCAGGCCATCTGGGTCTGCGCCAGCTGGTCCACCCGCAGGATCTCGCCATCAAGCGCATAGCCGCCGCCGAGCCGGTTGCAGCCGCCGGACACGGACACCCGCCCTTCGCTGAAATCGAGCTGCAGCGGCTGCTCCGGATTGCCGAACAGGGCCTGGATGCGGCTGCCCTCGGCGTCGGCCGCTTCGGCCAGGTGCCAGTGCCAGGCGTCCAGGCGATCGGCGGCTGGCATGGGCGTCGCCGCGTCCGTGGCGGGGGCGGCCGCGGGCTGGGGAGGACTGCCCGCGGGCGGCTGGGAGGGTGAGCAGGCAGCAAGCGCAAGCGCCAGCAGGGGCAGGCAGCGGGTCATGCGGGTTCTCCATGAATGGGGATACGTGGGCAAACGTACCAGAACCCCGGGCGGGGTTGATCCCGCCCTCCGGCCCATCCGGCGGCTCAGCTTCCGGCCGGCATGAACATCAGCAACAGGCCGCCCAGGATGATCCGGTAGACGGCAAAGCCGGTGTAGCGGTGCGACTTGATGTAGCCCAGCAGCCAGCGCACCACGAGGAAGCCGGTCACGGTGGCGGCGGCGAAGGCAAGGGCCACCTCGCCCCAGGCTTCGCCGCCCAGGCCACCGTCCAGCCACAGCTCAAGGAAGGCGTAGCCGCTGGCGGCGAACATGGTCGGGATGCCGACCAGGAACACGAACTCGGTGGCCGACGAACGCCGGCTCAGCCCGGCCAGCATGGCAATGAAGATCGCCGCCGCCGAGCGCGAGGTGCCGGGGAACACGCCCGCAACCACCTGCGCCAGGCCCACCAGCACCACCACCGTCCAGGTCACGTCGGTGCGGTCGCCGCGGCGTTCGGCCACGCGCTCGGCCACGATCATCCAGATCCCGCCCAGCACCAGCGCCCAGGCGATCGGGGCCACCGTTTCCGGCAGCTCCCAGCCCATCAGCCGCACCGGCAGGCCGACCGCGGCGGTGACGCAGAACGCGGCGGCCAGCTTCAGCGCGTAGTCGCGGTTCTCGCGCCGGTCCAGGCCGGTGGCCAGGGCCCACAGCCGCTGCCGGAACACCAGGGTGATGGCCAGGATCGCCCCGGCCTGGATCACGATGTTGAAGAAATCAGAGCGCGCGCCGAGCCAGTGCTGGGCGATCAGCAGGTGTCCGGTGCTGGAGACCGGCAGGAACTCGGTGAGGCCTTCGATGATGCCCAGCAGCAGGGCGGCGAGCAGGTCGGACACGGGCGTGGATGCGGGTGGGAGAGGCGCAAGGATACGCGAGCGCCCGGCCGGCCCCGCGCGTGATCCGTGCGATACGGCCACGCGTGCGCGAGAATGGGACGCCGCCGCGGCAGGGCGCTTGCCCTGTGGCGGTTTCCTTCGCCCAAGCCACAGGCCCCCACGATGCCCATCGACACCATCGAAAAGCTCACCCAGGACCACCGGATCGAATTCGTCGATCTGCGCTTCACCGACATGCGCGGCGTCCAGCACCACCTGACCTATCCGGCCTCGATCATCGAGCCAGGCCTGTTCGAGGACGGGGTGATGTTCGACGGCTCTTCGGTTGCCGGCTGGAAGGGCATCGCCGAATCGGACATGGTGCTGCTGCCCGATCCGGACACCGCCTACGTCGATCCGTTCCACGCCGATCCGACGCTGGTGCTGGTGTGCGACGTGCTCGACCCGTCCACCATGCAGGCCTACGGGCGCGATCCGCGCGGCATCGCCCGCCGCGCCGAGGCGTTCCTGAAGTCATCCGGTATCGCCGACGAGGCCTTCTTCGGCCCGGAGCCGGAGTTCTTCGTGTTCGATTCGGTGCGCTTCGCGGTGGAGATGGGCCAGGCCTTCTTCCACGTTGATTCGGAGGAGGCGGCCTGGAATTCCTCGCGCGAGTACGCCGGCGGCAACAGTGGCTTCCGGCCGGCCGTGAAGGGTGGTTACCTGCCGACCCCGCCGGTGGATTCGCTGCACGACCTGCGCGCGGAGATGTGCAAGACCCTGGAGCAGGTGGGAATCGCGGTGGAGGTGCACCACCACGAGGTGGCCACCGCCGGCCAGTGCGAGATCGGCACCCGCTTCAACTCGCTGGTGAAGAAGGCCGACGAGCTGATGGCGATGAAGGACATCATCAGGAACGTGGCCTTCCGCAACGGCAAGACCGCCACCTTCATGCCCAAGCCGCTGGTGGGCGACAACGGCAGCGGCATGCACGTGCACCAGTCGCTGGCCAAGGACGGGGTGAACCTGTTTTCCGGTGACGGATACGGCGGCCTGAGCCAGACCGCGCTGTGGTACATCGGCGGCATCTTCAAGCACGCGCGTGCCATCAATGCCTTCACCAACGCCACCACCAACAGCTACAAGCGCCTGGTGCCGGGCTTCGAGGCGCCGGTGATGCTGGCCTACTCGGCCCGCAACCGCTCGGCCAGCTGCCGCATCCCCTACGTGTCCAACCCCAAGGGGCGGCGGGTGGAAGTGCGCTTCCCGGATCCGATGCAGTCCGGCTACCTGATCTTCGCCGCGCTGATGATGGCCGGCCTGGACGGCATCAGGAACCAGATCGACCCGGGCGGGCCCAGCGACAAGGATCTCTACGACCTGCCGCCGGAGGAGGAGAGGCTGATCCCGACCGTATGCGCCTCGCTCGACCAGGCGCTGGAGGCGCTGGACGGGGACCGCGAATTCCTCAAGGCCGGCGGCGTGTTCAGCGACGACTTCATCGATGCCTACATCCAGATGAAGATGAAAGAGGTCACCTCCTTCCGCGCTGCCACGCATCCGCTTGAGTATCAGATGTACTACGCCAACTGATAGCGCACAGGTCGCCAGACAACGTGGCCGCGGGTCGGCGGATGCCCGGCCCGGCGCAGCGCGCCGGGCGTTCGGGACAGGCGCGCGGCAGTGCCGCGCAAGCGCCAGTCCCTCACCCGCTTGAGTACCAGATGTACTACGCCAATTGACCCCGGCCGGGCCGGGCCGGCGCAGGCCAGGCCCGGATCCGTTGGCCGGGTTGGCTGAACGGTGATTCAGGTGGGGCGTTTTTCGACGCCGCGACGCGGAACATAATCGCGCCCCCCGGGGATCGGCGATCCCCGTCATCGCAGCGTCCCATGCCATTCAACGGAATGATCCGCGTCAAACAGAGCCTCCTCGTCGGCGCGGTGTTCGCCGCGCTGTGCGCAAGCGTGCCGGGGATGGCCCAGCAACGGACTGATACCCCGGCCCCGGAGGCGGGCGCGGGCCACGGCCAGGCCAGTGTCGGCGGCACCGTGATCGACCCGGCCACCGGCCAATACCTGCGCAACGCCATCATCCGGGTGGCCACCGCAAGCGGCCAGCGCACCGTCACGTCCGGGGCCCGCGGCGAATACCGGATCGGGAACCTGCCCGCCGGACCGGTGGAAATCGTGGTCAGCTTCACCGGCTACGCGGCCCAGCAGGCCCGGTTCGACCTCGCCGCGGGGGAGTCGCGTCGCGAGGACTTCGCACTGCGCAGCAGCGTTGCCGCCGATGCGCCCGATGTCACCCTGGACAAGATGGTCGTGACCGGCGTGCGCCAGGGCGATGCCCGCGCGATCATGGAACAGCGCGCGTCGATGAACATCGTCAACAGCCTGTCGGCCGAGTCCTATGGCGAGATCTCCGAGGGCAATCCCGGCGAGTTCATGAAGTTCATGCCCGGCGTGGACACCGACAGCGCCGGAGACGGGACGGTGCGCAACGTGCAGCTGCGCGGACTGCCGCCGGCGTACACCCAGGTCCTGGTCAACGGCGTGAACCTGGCCGCGGCGGACGTCAACACCGGCGCCAACGGATCACGCAGCTTCAGCTTCGAGCAGATGTCGCTCAGTGCGATCGATTCGATCGAGGTCGCCAAGACCATCAGCGCCGACGTCGACGCCAACGCGCCGGCAGGCACGATCAACGTGCGCACCAAGCGCGCCTTCGACCGCGAGGGCCGCAGCGTCATCGCGCACCTGGGCGCCAGCACCCATTCGAACGTGTGGGATTCGCAGCGCCGCACCGGGCCCGCCGAGGGCGGCTACGGCAGCAAGCGGTTCCTGCCCAACTTCGGGCTTGAATACGCAGACGTGTTCTTTGACGACCGGCTGGGTGTCGTCGCCAGCGTGAGCGAATCCAA
The DNA here is from genome assembly GCA_052090405.1 of Luteimonas sp. Taxonomy (GTDB): domain Bacteria; phylum Pseudomonadota; class Gammaproteobacteria; order Xanthomonadales; family Xanthomonadaceae; genus Luteimonas. The sequence continues at coordinate 28,777 of JBQDAV010000006.1, read as the reverse complement.
CCTCTACGTCGAGCAGGAGCAGATCACCCTCAATCGCAGCTACCAGCCCACCGATGCCAGCCCGGATCCGCTGGCGATCACCGGCATCGAGCCCAACGTCGGCTCGCGCGAGATCATGCGTTCGTCGGCGTCGATGAACCTGGATTTCCGGGCCACCGACAACCTGATCCTGTCGTTGGCCACCATGTTCAACCGGTCCGGCATCTGGGCCGGTTCGACCAACTACCACTTCATCACCGGCGCGCGTGACTTTGGCGTGGACGGCGACCCGGTGTTCGACATCCATACCCGCCAGCCGGAAACCGCGAACGGGATCTCGATCACCAACTCGATGACCTACAAGGACGGCAAGGGCAAGACCATCGTCCCGAGCTTCGAGTACGCCAACGAACGCATCCAGCTGGACGGCAACCTGTCCTGGTCCGATTCCACCAGCCGCTACGACCCCTATGGCGAGAAGGGCGCGGCCCACACCATCAGCGCGCTGACGGCGGTCGGCGATTTCACCGCCAGCCGCGGCGGCACGCTGATCGACCAGCCATGGGACATCCGCCAGGTCAGCGGCCCCGACTGGAGCGATCCGGCCTCGTTCACCTCGGCCGATCCATTCATCATGCGCATCAACAGCGGCGGGCGCGCCGAGCACAAGCTGATGGGGGGTGCGTTGAACCTGACCTTCGACCAGGACGTCGCCGGGCTGCTGGTGACCTTCAAGACCGGCCTGAAGGCCAAGCGGGCCGAGTTCGACTACAGCAACCGGGGCGACCTGGACCGACTGCGCTATGTTGGCCCGCTCAGCCTGACCGAGCTGCTGACCGCGGTGGAGAGCTCCAGCCAGGCCTCCTACGCCGACAGCGGCATCGGCTTCACCTCGCTCAACGGCCACCGCGGCCTGTACCTGCCCAGCCAGTACAAGCTGGCCGAGCTCTACCGTCAGAACCCGCACCACTGGGAGCAGACCAGTACCGACTCCCCCGGGGAGTGGTATGCCATCCATGTCGGCAACAACCGCAACTTCCGCGAGGACACCGGCGCGCTGTATTTCATGGGCACCGCGGACCTGAGCGACAGGTTGACGGCGCGGGCCGGCCTGCGCTGGGAGCGGACCAGCACCCTGGCGCTGGAGGCCGATCCGCTCCCGGCCGATGAGGTGAGGGCGGCCGGGTTCGAGGTGGACGAGGGGACCGGGCGGGCGACAACGGTCGAGGGCCTGGAATACCAGTACCAGACCCGGCCCCGGGTCGAGCGCGAGGGCACCTACGACCACTTCTTCCCCAGTGCGTCGCTGAAGTACGCCCTGGACGAGGCCACGGACCTGCAGATCGGCTACAGCCGCACCATCCGCCGGCCCGAGGTCGGGCAGCTGACCGGGGCGTGGTCGGTGAACGACGTCGCGCGGCGCATCTCCGTCGCCAATCCCGGCCTGGAGCCGGAGCTGTCCAACAACCTGTCGGTGCGGCTGGTCAGGTACTTCGAGCCGGTCGGCGTGGTGGGCATCAACTACTACCGCAACCGGGTCAAGGGGCTGTTCCAGGCCGAGGAGATGACCGCGCAGGAGTTCGGCTACACCGGCGAGGAGTACGCCGACTACACCTTCGTGACCACCACCACGGTGGGCGGGGATGCGATCAACATCCACGGCTGGGAACTGGAGTTCAACCACGCCATGGACTACCTGCCGGGCCTGTGGAGCGGGCTGTCGGTGCGCGGGTCGTTCATGCGCAACTTCCCCGACATCCCGATCGTGCGCGCGGCCGACAAACTGGCGACGTTCTCCGTGTCCTACCAGCAGGGCCCGGTGAGGCTGTACCTGAACACGGTATGGACCGACGACAAGTACCGCTCCACCACCCCCAGCTGGTTCGCCGAGTACCTGGACACCAACCTGTCCGGAAGTTACGCGTTCGGCCGCGGCGTGGAGGCATTTTTCACCGTGCGCAACCTGCTGGACAAGGACCGCAACGTCATCGTCCCGGGCTCGCTGGCCACCACCGGCGAGGTGGGCGATCACAGCGCGATCTATATCCACGGCGGCCGCAATGCGACCATCGGGCTGCGGGCGCGCTTCTGACCCCTTGCAAACGGCGGTGCGGCTTTGTGCAATAGACCGATGATCAGGACCTTCTCCCTCGTGCTGCTGTGCGCCCTTGCGCTGGCGGCATGCACCCATTCCCCGCCGCGCAACCCGATGGCGCAGTGGGTGCCCTCGCCCAACCACGACGCGCGCCGCCCGACCCTGATCGTGGTCCACTTCACTCAGCAGGACTCGGTGGCCCAGAGCCTGCACACGCTGAGCACCGCCAACAGCCACGGGCGGGTCAGCTCGCACTACCTGATCGGCAAGGACGGCGGCCTGTACCAGCTGGTGGCCGACGAGCATCGCGCCTGGCACGCCGGCGCCGGCAGCTGGGGCGGCATGGGCGACGTCAACTCGTTCTCGATCGGGATCGAGCTGGACAACAATGGCACCGAGCCGTTTGCCGAACCCCTCATCGATACCCTGCTGGTGCTGCTGGAAGACCTCACCGAACGCTGGAACATCCCGCGCGAGGCGGTGATCGGCCATTCGGACCTGGCGCCCACGCGCAAGGTCGATCCGGGTCCGCTGTTCCCGTGGAAGCGCCTGCATGACGCGGGCTTCGGCATCTGGCCCGATCCGGCGCTGATGACCGATCCGCCGGAGGGCTTCGACCCGATGCAGGCGCTGCGCCTGGTCGGCTATTCCACCGACGCGCCGGAAGCGACCATCCGCGCCTTCCGCCATCGTTTCCGGGGCATGGAAGGCGGCGAACTGGACGCCCAGGACCTGCGCATCCTTTACGCGCTGACCCGGTCACCGGCGGCCGGCGGCCGTTGACCAAAAGCGCGCGCCCAGCGGCAACCGGCTGGGCCGACCTGCTCGCCGAGGGCCGGGCGCCCCGGTTTGTCCTGATCCTGCTGGGCATCTGGCTCAACGCAGCCGATACCCTGGTCGCGGCCACGATCATGCCCAGCGTCGGCCGCGACCTGGGCGGGCATGCCTGGTTCGGCTGGGCCACGGCCGGGTTCCTGCTCGGGGCGATCGTCGCCGGCGCCAGCGCCGGGCGGATGTCGGAGCTGCTGGGGCTGCGCCGGGCGACGGTGCTGGCCGGAGCCACCTTCGCCGCCGGCTGCCTGCTGGGTGCGCTGGCGCCGGACATGGGCACCTTCCTGGCGGGGCGCCTGGTGCAGGGCGTGGGCGCGGGCTGGGTCGCCGGGCTGTCGATGGTGGCGATCGCGCTGTTGTTCCCGCAGCGCCACCTGGCCCGGGTGTTCGCCTCGGCGGCGGCGGTGTGGGGGGTGGCGACCCTGCTCGGGCCGCTGATCGGCGGGCTGTTCGCCGAGGCCGGCAACTGGCGCGGGGTGTTCTGGCTGTTTGCCGGGCAGGCGGTACTGTTCTGCCTGGCCGCGCCGTGGCTGCTGTCGGGCGCCGCGCCGCCGCGGCGCGGCGCCCGGGTACCGGGACGCCAGCTCGCCGCGCTGGCCGCCGGGGTGGGACTGGTGGCGCTGGCCGACATCCTGCACGCGCCGTGGATGACCGTGGCGGTGGTGCTGCTGGGCCTGGCGGTGCTGGTCGGCATGCTGCGCCTGGATGCGCGCGCGCCGGTGCGGCTGCTGCCGCATCGCGCCGGCGATCCGCGCACCATGATCGGCGCCGGTTACGGGGCCATGTTCGCGCTGATGGCCGCGTCCATGGGTCTGACCGTGTACGGGCCGGCGCTGCTGCAGATCCTGCACGGGCTGTCGCCGCTGTGGGCCGGCTACGTGATCGCGGCCCAGGCCATGGCCTGGACCCTGGCCGCGTTCTGGGTGGCCGGGGTCGACGGCGGGGCCCCCGAGCGCCGCTGCATCCGCGCCGGCGCGGTCCTCATTGCGTTCGGCGTGCTGGCACTGATGCTGACCCTGCGCGATGCGCCGCTGTCGGCGGTGGTGCTGTCGGCGGCGGTGATGGGGGCCGGATTCGGCCTGTCGTCGAGCCTGATGAACCGGCGCGTGCTTGCCATGCTGGTCGACGAGGAGCGCGCCACCGGCGCGTCGGCCTTCATTGCCGTGCGCCAGACCGGCGGCGCGGTGGGCGCGGCCATCGCCGGCGCCGCCGCCAACGTCGCCGGCTTCGGCGCCGCCCCGGGCGTGCCCACCGCGCAGGCAGCCTCGACCTGGGTGTTCATGTCCGGACTGCCTTTCGCGTTGATGGGGGCCTGGGCGGTGTGGCGGCTGACGCGGCCGGCGGTGGACTGAGCGATCCGCGCGAAATGATCTTTCTTCAAAGTTTCGCCTGGTGAAAGCGGCTCATCTGTTCGCGCAGCCAGTCGTTCAGGTTCCGGCGGCTATCCACGATGGCGATGATGCTCACGGACGGTCCTTCGGCCAGATACAAGATGCGCCACGGACCCTCGATCAGTTCGCGAAATCTCCGTTCGCCCATCTTGCGCAGTTCCGGCACTACCCGGCCGCGGGCAGTAAGTGTGCCGAGGGTGCCGACGCGTCGCTCCAGACGCCCGGCAACGGCGAACGCGTCGTCGAGGCTGTCCTGCGCAATGCGAAACACGATCGACCGCAGGTCGTCGCGAGCCGCGTCGGTCCATTCGACGCGAGGATCAGCCACGTCAGCGTTTGTCCTTCACCGAACGCGTGGCGCGTGCGTGCAGTTCACGCCGCAGGTCGGTGAATACTTCTTCGTGCGGCGTTGTCCGGCCGGCGCGGATGTCGGCCTCGCCCTGCACCACGATCTGCATCATCGCCAGGCTGTCCTGCATCTGCCGGTAGGCTTCATAGCTTTGCACCACCGCACGTCCGCGACCGTTCTGGGTCAGCACCACGGCACCCTGATGCTGCAGGCGTTCGATCCAGCCGCTTGCGTCGCTCTTGAAGTTGGCCAGGCTGGTGATGTCTTCAGTTGGCATGGTTTCGCCTCCGGTCTGAATTCGGTCCGATTATACGGTTTGGGCGGTGAAAGCCGGACAGGTCGGCAAGTGACCCGTTCATGGAGCGCTGACCGGCGCGGCGCTATCGTTGGCGCCACCCCACCACACCCCATCGCCATGCGCCTCCTGCCGCTCCTCGCCGTCGCATTGCTGCTGTCGGCTTGCGCTTCCGCCCCGGGCCCCGCGCCCACTGCCGGCGCACCAGCGCCCGTCGTGCCCGCCGAGCCGGTGGAGTTCGCCGAAACCGGCACCGCCAGCGAGGCGGTTGCCAACCTGGCGTCCGCGTCCGGCAGCCTGGTCAGCGGACGGGTCACGCTGCAGGCACAGGCCGGTGCGGTGCGGATCACCGGCGAGGTCGGCGGGCTGATCCCGCACGGCGCGCACGGGCTGCAGGTGCACGAGAAGGGCGACTGCAGCGCGGCCGACGCCAGCAGCGCCGGGCCGTTCTTCAACCCGCTCGAGGGCTTCGCCCAGCGCGGCGCGGTCGGCGCCAGCCCGGGGAGGATCTTTGCCAACGAGCGCGGCGTGGCCCAGGTGGACCTGCTGGTGCCGGGCGCGGTGCTTGGCGGCGGATCGGCCAACGACATCGCCGGGCGCGCGGTGCTGGTACTCGGGGCCACGCCGCGTGCGTTCAGCGCACGCGTGGCCTGCGGCGAGATCGAAGCGGTGCGCTGATGCCGTGACCACGCGGTGACGACGCCCGCTGCGCTATGGGTATGCTGCAGCACCCAGGTACCCACCGGAGACAGCCCATGCGTCCGATCCATACCCTGTTCCTTGCCCCCGCCATGCTCGCGCTTGCCGCCTGCGGGCCGTCCACCGATCCGGCCACCGACGCCGACGTCACCGCGCCCCCGGCCGGACCCACTGCGCCGGCCGAGGTGATCGAGCCCGCGCCGATGGAGATGGAAACGCGCGCGGCCACCGCGGTCCTGGAAGCGACGCAGGGCAACGAGACCAGCGGCGACCTGCGCTTTGAAATGGTCGACGGCAACATCCACGTCACCGGCCAGGTCACCGGGCTTTCCGCCGGCGGCGAGCACGGCTTCCACGTGCATGAAACCGGCGACTGCAGCGCCCCCGACGCCACCAGCGCCGGCGGCCACTTCAACCCCGACGACAGCGAACACGGCCGCGCCGGCCAGGGCGAACACCACGCCGGCGACAGCGACAACCTGGTGGCCAACGACGAAGGCGTGGCCGAAGTGGACCGCCAGCTGCACGGCGCGACCATCGGCGACGGCGCCGCCACCGACATCGTCGGCAAGGGCGTGATCGTGCACGCCGACGCCGACGACTACGTCAGCCAGCCTACCGGCGATGCCGGCGCGCGCCTGGCCTGCGGCGTGATCGAGCTGCAGTAACGCGGCAGGCTGCGTCCCGCGCGCGCTTACGCCAGTTCCTCGCGCGGGTCGCTGCTGGTGCGGCAATGGGCGAAGGTGACCGGCACGGCGTGGGCCTGCAGCAGCGCGGCGATCTGTCGCTGCCTGGCCTCGAAGTGGCGGTAACCCTGCGCCAGCCGCGCCTCGTCGTCCTCGTCGCCGGCGTAGCGGCGGCGCCAGCCGTCGGGAGTGAACATGGCGATGCGCACCTCGCCGTCGACGTAGCGCATCAGCGGCTCGGGCGGGGTATCCAGCCAGGCCTCGCGGCCCGGCGCCAGCAGCGCGGTTTCCAGCAGCGGCCACACCCGTGACAGGCCGGCGTGGTCGTACTGCAGCGCGGTCATCGCGCACAGGTCGTGCACGGTCAGGTAGCGGGCGTGCTCCACGCGCAGGCCGAACGCATCCTGCGCCATCAGCGCCGTGCTGGCATCCGCCATGCCGAGTTCGAGCAGCGTGCCCTCGAAGATGTCGCCCACCGCGGCCACGACATCGGCATCGCCGGTGAGCACGAACGGCAGCAGCCGCATCGGCCCCTCGGCCATGGCGGCGGCCGGTGCCAGCGCGCCGGGCAACTTGCCTTCGTGGCTGCCGAAGGCGATCACCCGGCCCCCGGCGCGCCCCGGCGCGCGCGCCGAAAGCTGCGCCAGCTCCTCGTGCAGCGGCCAGCCCGGGCGCAGCAGCTCGGCCGGATCGTAGTGGGCGCCGACCAGGCACAGGTCGAGGTTGCCGGCGTCTATGGCCACGGCAACCAGGTCCCTGGCCACCAGCGCCGCCAGCTCACCGGCCTGCTGTTGGGTCAGCGCAGGCACGCCCGCGGACCCGGATGGCGCGCGCTCCAGTGCCAGCGCGCCGCGCACGCATGCAGTCGGGTTCAGCACGGGTTGGGACATGTCGATTGGCCGTCTACCGGGGCAGCGTTAAGATGACCCGCATTATGCCCGTCAAGGTCGATGGGCTCTGCCGCGAGGTGTCCCCGATGTCGCAAACCCGTCCTGTCGCCGTGCTGGGCGGCGTCCGCATTCCCTTCTGCCGGCGCAACTCCGCCTACGCGGACGTGGGCAACCTCGGCATGTCGGTACGGACCCTTGGCGCGCTGGTCGAACGTTTCGGCCTGCACGGCCAGCAGCTGGGCGAAGTGGCGATGGGGGCGGTGATCAAGCATTCGAGTGACTGGAACCTGGGCCGCGAGGCGGCGCTGTCGTCCGGCCTGTCGCCGCTGACCCCGGGCATCACTCTGCAGCGCGCCTGCGGCACCTCGCTGGATTCCATCGTGACCATCGCCAACAAGATCGCCGTCGGGCAGATCCAGGCCGGCGTCGGCGGCGGCTCGGACACCACCTCGGACGTTCCGATCGTGTACGGGCAGAAGCTGCGCCGGCGCCTGCTGCGCGCGGCCGCGGCCAAGTCCACGAAGGACAAGCTGGCCGCGTTCAAGGGCTTTCGCCTGCGCGAGCTCAAGCCGGATTTCCCCGGCGTGGCCGAGCCGCGCACCGGCAAATCGATGGGCGACCACTGCGAGGACATGGCCAAGCAGTGGAACATCTCGCGCGATTCGCAGGACGAGCTGGCGGTGGCTTCGCACCGCAAGCTGGCCGCGGCCTACGAGCGCGGCTTCTTCGACGACCTGGTGGTCAGCTTCCGCGGCGTCTCGCGCGACAATATCCTGCGTCCGGACACGTCCATCGACAAACTGGCGACGCTCAAGCCGGCCTTCGATCGCGTTTCGGGGCGCGGCACCCTGACCGCGGCCAACTCCACCCCGCTCACCGACGGCGCCGCGGCGTGCCTGCTGGCCAGCCCGGAGTGGGCCGAAGCGCACGGCCACGAGCCCCTGTGCTGGCTGCGCGACGCGCAGTCGGCAGCGGTTGATTTCGTCCATGGCGAAGGCCTGCTGATGGCGCCGACGGTGGCCGTGGCCGAGCTGCTGGCGCGCAACGGGCTGACGCTGCAGGACTTCGACATCTACGAGATCCACGAGGCCTTCGCGGCCCAGGTGCTGTGCACGCTGCGCGCCTGGGAGAGCGAGGACTACTGCCGCAGCCGGCTGGGGCTGGACGCGCCGCTGGGGCGGATCGAGCCGGAGAAGATCAATCCGGTCGGCTCATCGCTGGCCGCCGGCCATCCGTTTGCCGCCACCGGCGCGCGCATCGTCGCCACCGCCGCCAAACAGCTCGCCGAGCGCGGCGGCGGCCGCGCCCTGATCTCGATCTGCACCGCCGGCGGCATGGGCGTGGTCGCGATCCTGGAGCGCTGACCGGCTTCTACGGGGAAGCGGGTGGGCCATCGGCGGGTGGCGGCACCGTGACCGGTTGGCGCGGCGGCGGGGCGGTCGGCTCGCCGCGGCTGGCGCGCAGGGCGTTGGCGTAGGCGTGGCCGGCGCCTGATTCATCGCCCTGGGCAAGAAGGATGTCGCCGATCTGCTCCCAGCCGCCGCCGGCCGGGTCCAGTTCGACCGCGCGCCGCGCATGGTCTTCGGCGCGCTCCCACTGCCCCTGTTCGGCCCACAGCTGCGAGAGCGACAGCAGCAGCGCCGCGCTGTCTGGGTGCCTGGACAGCCAGCGCTCGCAGGCGGTGGTCCGGTGTTCGAGATTGCCGATGGGCAGGGCGCCGTAGCGGGCGGCCAGCGATTCGTCCCAGTTTGCGTCCAGCGCCTGTTCCAGGCTCTTGCCCGCGGCATCGTCCCAACCCAGCGCGGCGGCGCGGTCGGCGTAGGCGGCGGCGATTTCCGGCTGCGTGCGCAGCGCCTTGGGCAGCGCTTCCCAGCGGTCGGCCAGCGCGTTGCTGTCGTCGGCCTCACGCAGCGAGGCGGCGGCCCAGCGGGTCTCGAACTGCGCCAGCTGCGCCTCGGGAACGGCCTGCTGGCGGCGCAGCGGGCCCAGCAGCTCGTAGGCCTGCGCGGCCTCGCCGGAGGTGCCCAGCGCCTCGGCGCGCAGCGCCAGCCCGCGCGGCGGCAGCGGCTGCGCGGCCGGTGCATCCAGTGCGACCAGTGCGTCGGTGGGGCGGCCGTCGGCCAGCGCCAGCTCGGCCATGGCGATCGCCCGCGAGGCGGGATGGCGTTCGCCGAACGCGTCCAGCTCGCTGCGTGCCCGCACCGCGTCCCCGCGCGCATGGGCCGCATGCGCCACCGCCACCCGCGCGGCAGCCTCGCCGTGCGGATCCTGCACCGCCTGGCCCAGCAGTTTGTCGGCCTGGGCGTGGCGGCCCTGGTGCAGGGCGTCCAGGCCGTCGCCCAGGCTGGCCCGGGCCTGCAGGTCGCGGCGCCGGTGCCAGGTGCGGAACGGCAGGCTCAACAGCCACCACGCCAGCCACAGGACCAGCACGATGGCCAGTCCAACGGCGATCACGTTGACCAGGCTGGTGCTGTAGTCGTAGCCGTCGTAGCGCACCAGCACGCGGCCGTGGTCGCCGCCCAGTGCCATCCACGCCAGGATCGCGCCGATTGCGGCCAACAGGATCCACAGCAGCAGGTTGCGAAGCAGTTTCATGGCGGTGGTCTCGCGAAGGGTTGCCGCAACGTTACCCATTGCGGCGTGGCCGCGGTGTGCAGCGGGTGAAGGGGCGCTCCCGCACCGGGCGGGTGTTCAGCCGCGCTGGCGCGCGCCGGCCGGCCGGGCCTGCACTGCGGCGGCCAGCAGCGAGGCCGGCCGCGCGTCCGCGGCCTGGACCACGTCCTTGAACCCGTGGTCGCGCGCCAGGTCCGCCAGCCGCGCGCTGGCCGCCAGCACCCGCGCCTGTCGCAGGCGGGTGGCGATGTCCGCCGGCAGGATGGCAAGCAGCGATTCCAGTGCCAGTCCGCTGCTGAGCGCCAGCAGCAGCGGCGCGCTGTCGGGCAGGGTGCGCAGGCGCGCCAGCGCCGCCGGCGACGGCGGCACCGGGACCCGGTCGTAGACGTCGGCGCGCAGCACCCGGGCGCCGCGCTGCTGCAGCGTCCGGGTCAGGTGGCTGCGGCCTTCCGGTGCGGTGACCAGGCCGATGTCCAGGCCCGCGACCTGCTTCAGCTCCGGCAGCGCCAGCAGCCCCTCGCTGTCCATGCGCCGTGGATACAGCGGCCCGGCCACGCCGGCGCGGCGCAGGGCGGCGGCGGTGGTTGCGCCCACCGCCAGCCGCTGCTGCCCGCGGCCCGGCGCCAGCGCCTCCAGCGCGGCGGCTGCGCGCACCGCGGCCGGGCTGGTGAAGATCGCCAGCGGTGCGTGCAGCGCGGCCCGCAGCGCCGGCCGTGCGTCGTCGTCGCTGCGGGGCACCAGCCGCCAGGGTGACAGCGCCAGCGTCCGCGCACCGTGTGCCGCCGCCGCCCGGCGCGTGCCGGCGTGCCCATCCACCGGGCGCAGGGAGATGACGTAGCATCCACGCAGGGCGGAGGCCGATTCAGGAGCGGGCACCATGCGCGCCAGCTTGGCCGTCGCCCGCAATGCCCGCAAGCCCAGCCGACACTTTGGAAGATCCATCGGATGACCCCGGACCCCGACCTCCAGGCCCTGCTGGCCCACTACCGCTCGATGCCGCCGGTGGCTTCGATGGAACTGGGCATCGAGTCTTACGAAGACGGGCGCCTGCGCCTGCACGCGCCGCTGGACCGGCACGTCAACGACAAGGGCTGCGCCTTCGGCGGCAGCCTGGTGTCGCTGATGACCCTGGCCGGCTGGGGCCTGGTGACCTTGCAGGTGCAGGCGGCGGGAGTGGAGGCGGATGTCTTCGTCGCCGACAGCCAGGTCGACTACCTGGCGCCGCTGTTCGCGGACCTTCACGCCCAGGCGCGGCTGGGCGAAGGCGGCGACTGGAGCGCGTTCGCCGACGCGCTGCGCCAGCGCGGGCGCGCCCGCGCGAACCTCGTCGCCGAGGTGCCGCTGCCTGACGGAGGCATCGCCTGCCGTTGCCGTGCCCGCTACGTGGCCATTGCCAGGCGCTAGGATGTGCCCTGCGCCGGAGGAGAGGAAACCGATGTTCAAACCGATCAAGCTTGGCCTGGCCTGCCTGCTGGCCGCGCTGGTGTTGTCCGCCTGCGGCGGAAACCAGACGAGCGAGCTGGAGCGCATGCAGTACATCTATTCGGCGGCGGTGCGCTGGGGTGACTTCGAGGGCGCCTGGAACCTGGTCGATCCCGAATACCGGGAGGCCAATCCGATGACCGACCTGGAATTCAAGCGCTACGAACAGGTCCGCATCTCCGCTTACCGCGAGCTTGCCGCGCGCACCTTTCCCGACGACACCGCGGCGCGCGAGATCGAGATCGGCGTGATCAACCGCCACAACATGGAAGAGCGCAGCCTGCGTTACACCGAGGAGTGGCGCTACGACCCGGAGAGCCGCCAGTGGTGGATCAGCGGCGGCCTGCCGGACCTCTGGGCCGGGGACTGATCACGGCGGGCTTTGCGCGCCGGGTCCGGCTGGGCGACAATCGCCGCCCGCCGAACGTCCCCGCATCCAAGTGAATCTCGAAGAACTGCTGGCGTTCGCCGGCCGCAACCAGCTCCTGGCGCTGGCCCTGGTGGGCATCACCCTGGCCATCGTCTACACCGAGGTCTCGCGCCTGTTCCGCGGCTTCAAGGGCCTGCGCCCGGGCGAGCTGGCGCCGCTGGTCAACCGGGAAAACGCCCTGGTGGTGGATTTGCGCCCGATCGCCGACTTCGACAAGGGCCACATCCCCGGCTCCAAGAACGTGCAGATGAGCCAGTTCGACCCCGAAAGCAAGCAGCTGGCGGCGGCCAAAGCGCTGCCGGTGGTGCTGGTCTGCAAGACCGGGCAGACCGCGACCGGTGCCGCCGCGCGGCTGAAGAAGGCCGGGTTCGAGCGCGTTTACGTGCTCGATGGCGGCATCAGCGGCTGGCAGCAGGCGGACCTGCCGCTGGCCAAAGGCCGGCGTTGAGCAGCCGCGCCGCATCCGAAGTGCGATAATCGACCTCTTTGACCCCAACCAGAATCCGGAGTTAGCCGACCATGGCCGACCAGCAGCCCGATAACGCCAACACCCCGACCAACGGCGCAGCCGCCCCCGCCCAACCGGGTACCACGCAGTTCGGCGTCGACAAGATCTACGTCAAGGACGTCTCCTTCGAGTCCCCCAAGGCGCCGCAGGTGTTCAACGAGCAGGCCCAGCCGCAGCTCAACATGAACCTCAACCAGCGCGTCACCAAGGTCGGCGAGAACGGCTACGAGGTGGTACTGGGCATCACCCTGACCTGCACCATTGGCGAGGACAACACCGTCTACGTGGGCGAGGTGCAGCAGGCGGGCGTGTTCACCCTGTCGGGCTTCGAGCCGCAGGTGCTCGACGCCATGCTCGGCACCCACTGCCCGAACGTGCTCTACCCGTACGCGCGGCAGGTGCTGGGCGACCTGATCCAGGCCGGTGGCTTCCCGCCGTTCCTGCTGCAGCCGATCAACTTCGAATCGCTGTACGCCGAGGGCCTGCGCCAGCGCGCCGAGCAGCAGCAACAGCAGCAGCCGGCTGCCGGCGGCAGCGAGACCGCGGGCAACGCCTGACCGCATGTCGAAGCGGCCCAAGGTCGCGGTACTGGGCGCGGGCTCCTGGGGCACCGCGCTTGCCGCGCTGATTGCTCGCCACCAGTTCCCCACCGTGCTGTGGGGCTGGGAGAAGGACGCGGAAAACGTCGCCGGCATCGCCGAACGCGGCGAGAACGCACGCTACCTGCCCGGCATCGAACTGCCGCCTGAGCTGCGCGCCACCACCGACATGGCCGCGGCCCTGGCCGACGCCGACCTGGTGCTGGTGGCGGTGCCCTCGCACGCATTCGCCGAAACCCTGGCCGCGTTGGCGCCGCTGCGCCGCGCCGACGCCGGCGTGAGCTGGGCGACCAAGGGTTTCGAGCCTGGTTCGGGCCGGTTCCTGCACGAAGTGGCGGCCGAAATGCTCGGCCCGGACGTGCCGCTGGCCGTGGTCACCGGCCCCTCCTTCGCCAAGGAAGTCGCCATCGGCCTGCCCACTGCGCTGACCGTGCACGGCAGCGATCCCGGGTTTGCCGAGCAGGTGGCCGAGGTGCTGCACGGCCCGGCCTTCCGCGCCTACACCGGCGATGACATGTGCGGCGCCGAGCTGGGCGGGGCGATGAAGAACGTGCTGGCGGTGGCCACCGGCGTCGCCGACGGCATGGAGCTGGGCCTCAACGCCCGCGCCGGCCTGATCACCCGCGGCCTGAACGAGATGCTGCGGCTCAACGTCGCCCTGGGCGGGCGCCCGGAGACCCTGATCGGCCTGGCCGGCCTGGGCGACCTGGTGCTCACCAGCACCGGCGACCTCTCGCGCAACCGCCGCCTGGGCCTGGCGCTCGGGCGCGGGCAGTCGATCGAAGAAGCGGTGCGCGAGATCGGCCAGGTGGTCGAATCGCTGCAGACCGCGAACGAAGTCATGCGCCTGGCCGACCGCCACGGCATCGAACTGCCGATCGCCAGCGCAGTACGCGACGTGCTGCGCGGCGACATCACCCCGGCCGAAGGCCTGGAGCGGCTGATGGGCCGCGAGCGCAAGGCCGAGTACCCGTCGAAGCTGTTCGACTGACAAAAAAAGACCCGGCCGTTGCCGGCCGGGCCTGATCGCATTCCGTAGGGGGAGAGAGAGAGACGGATTGCGGGGGAACAGCTTTGAGCGGTGCGCCTACCAGGTGAAGCGCGGTCCGATGAACCACTGGGTGTCGCCGCTGACGAACTTGACGTCGCCCGACAGGCCCCAGTTCGGGTTGAACTTCACCACCGCGCCCAGGCGGCCGTAGAAGTCGCTGTCGTAATCGAAATAGGCATCACTGCCGTAATCCTCGTAGCCCACCATCGCGTGGCCTTCGAAGTTCGGCATCATCGCGCCGCGCAGGCCGACCTCGACGCTGTAGCCGTCGGGGTCGAGGCCGCGTCCGGCGTCGAACTTTTCGTAGGCGATGCGGGTCACCAGGTCCGCATTGCGCGAGATCTCGTGGTTGTAGCCCACGCCCAGGCGCCACTGGTCGAAATCCATGCTGCTGTGGTCGATGTCCTGGTTGCTGTAGCCGCCGAACAGGTGGAAGTTCGGGTGCACCGCGACCGAGCCGTTGATGCCGAAGCCGTCGGCGTCCAGGTCGGCGTTGGTGGCGGCGTAGCCACCTTCCACGTAGTTGTAGGAAATGCCTTCAGCCGCGTGTACGGCGGCGAACGGGATGGCGGCAGCCAGGCCCAGGACAAGAAGGGTGCGCTTCATTCGGGGGAAATCCTTCTGTTGCGTGTTGCTGGTGATCGAAAAAGGGTCGGCCCGGGCGGCAGGGGGAGGGGAGGAGTGCGTTCATGTGCTGAAAGCACCACGACCGCCCGGGCCGATGTGGTGAATTGTGCAGGCCGGCGGGCAAACGTCGCCTGAATAGTGAACTGGAAAGTACAGGAACTTTCGAGCCAGGTTCAGGTCACTTCCCGCCGGGATGCCCCAGCTGGCGCCAGGCTTCGAATACCACCACCGCGACCGCGTTGGAGAGGTTGAGGCTGCGGTTGCCCGGCCGCATCGGCAGGCGCAGGCGCTGCCCGGCCGGGACCGCTTCGAGCACCGCGTCGGGCAGGCCGCTGGTTTCGCGGCCGAACAGGAATGCATCGCCCCGGGCGTAGCGCGGCCGGTCGTAGCGCACGGCGTTGCGCGTGCTCAGCGCGAACAGCCGCGCCGGGGTGATCGCCGCCAGCGCGGCATCCAGCGAATCATGCACCCGCAGCGGCGCGTACTCGTGGTAATCCAGCCCGGCGCGCCGGAGTTGGCGGTCGTCCAGGTCGAACCCCAGCGGCGCCACCAGGTGCAGCCGCGCGCCCGCGTTGGCGCACAGGCGGATCACGTTGCCGGTGTTGGGCGGGATCTGCGGCTGGTACAGGATGACGTCGAACATGGCCCCATTATCACCGCGCGCCCTCCAAGTCGTGGGCGTTTGCACCTGCTGCGTGGACCGGCTGTTACCGAACTGAAATATTGCTGTTGCAGGCGTGTCTTGTCGCCGCGGGACGATGTCGCGCTGCAATTGCCCGTGATCCGAATCCCTGGAGGAGACAACCATGGCCAGCCATCACGCATGGCGTGCTTTCATTCCGGGCGCGCTAGCGCTTGCGCTGCTGGCCGCGTGCGCCCCGCCCGCCGACACCGGCAACGGCCAGTCGGCCGCTCCCGCGGGCGCGGAAGCGCCCGCCGCCGACGCGCTGGCCGCTGCGGTAGATTCGCTTCGCGCGCGCATCATCGAACAGGTCCCGGGCGACCGGCTGGAGGCGCTGACCCCCGGGGAGGTGATCGCGCTGGCCACCGACCAGGAACGCCAGGTCCTCGCCACCGGCTTCCTGCGCTTCACCGTGGACGCCCCGGCCACCGTGCACGTGCTGCTCTCGCCCGACTCGGACATCGCCCCCTTCTGGCTGGCCGAACAGGGCTTTGCCGCCAGCGGCCAGGACGCACTGGTGGATGGCGACGACGATTTCCGCGGCTGGAGCAAACAGGTGCCGGCCGGCGAGGTCGCGCTGGGCGTGCCGTCGATCGAAATGGGCGTGAAGCCCTACATCGTGGTGGTAGCGCCGGCCGAAGCCGGCGGCGTGCAGCCGGCCATCTCCAGCCCATGGCCCGAGACGATGGGCGTGGCCACCGCGATCCCGGGCGTGCGCGTGTTCACCGACGACACCGACGAGATGGACGCGATCGATCCTGGGCTTGAGGGCCTGGCGTTGCTGCAGACCCTGGAAAAGCGCGAGGACGAAGCCGGCCTGGTCGGCTACTTCCGCGCCACCCCGTATCCGTCCAGTGCCGATGCCGACCATGTGGTCCTGACCTGGTCCGGCGATGCCGCCACCACCCAGTCGATCCAGTGGCGCACCGCCCCGGGCAGCGCCAACTCGCAGCTGCGCTACGTGGCCGAAGGTGACGCCGGCGAGCCGGTCGTCGCCGACGCGGCCAGCGTCGAGCTGGAATCCCCGGACGTGGCCAACGACCCGAAGGTGATGCGCCATACCGTGGCGCTTGAAGGCCTGCAGCCGGCCACCCGCTACCGCTACGCCATCGGCGACGGCGAGCGCTGGGGCGCGGAGCGCAGCTTCACCACCGCGCCGGAGCCGGGCGAAGCGTTCTCCTTCGTCTACATGGGCGATGCGCAGACCGGCCTGGACACCTGGGGCGAGCTGGTCCGCACGGCCCGCGTCGAATACCCGCAGGCCGCGTTCTACGTGATGGCCGGCGATCTGGTGAACTGGGGCGAGCGCCGTGACGACTGGGACTGGCTGTTCCACAACGCCGACGGCGTGTTCGACACCCGCCCGCTGGTGCCGGCGATCGGCAACCACGAGGTCGACCAGGGCCGCGCCGGACTGTACGTGGACCAGTTCGACCTGCCCCGCAACGGGCCGGACGGCATCGAGCCGGAGCGGGTGTACTCGATGGAATACGGCGACGCGCTGTTCGTCGTGCTTGATTCCAACCTGGAGCCCGGGCCGCAGGTCGAATGGCTGGACGCCACCCTGGCCGCCTCGGACGCGACCTGGAAGTTCGCCGTCTTCCACCATCCGCTGTATTCGCCGCGTCCCGGCGACCGCGGCCAGCCGGAGCTGAAGGCGGCGTGGGCGCCGGTGTTTGAAAAGCACGGCGTGGACGTGGTGCTGCAGGGCGATGACCACGCCTACATGCGCACGCTGCCGATGCGCGGTGACGAAGTGGCCGATTCACCGGCCGAAGGCCCGATCTACATCATGTCGGTGGCCGGGACCAAGATGTACGAGCAGACCGATGCGCCATACGTGGCCAAGCGCTTCACCGACATCGCCACCTACCAGGTGATCGACATCGACGGCGGACGCCTGGAATACCGTGCGTATGACGTCCAGGGCACGCTGATGGACGAGTTCACGATCCAGAAGTGAGCTTGTGCGCGCTCAACGCCAACGCCTGGCGTTGAGCGCATCCAGGGTCGCGGCGATGAAGCTGGGGCCGACCGCCACCACCCCGCCACCGGCAAGCACCAGCGAAAGCGCGCGCGGTCCGCGCCGGCGCACGCCTTCGACCTTGGACAGGTTCACGATCGCCGAGCGGTGCACGCGCGCGAACACGTCCGGGTCCAGGTGCGACTCCATCGAGGCCATCGTCGCCTTGTGCAGGTAGGCGTGCGAGCTGGTGTGCAGCGACACGTAATCGCCTTCCGCCGACACCTGGTGCACGTCGTCCACCCGCACGCGGGTCAGTCCGCGATGCGTGCGTACCCAGATTTCGTGGGCGTGTTCCTTGCCGCCGTCGTCGCTGGCGGCCTGCAACGAGTCGATCAGGTGCTGCAGCTCGGCAAAGCGCGCCTGCGCGCCGCGCGCCTGCAGGCGGCCGCGCGCACGGTCGATCGCTTCGCGAAAACGATCGAAGGCAACCGGCTTGAGCAGGTAGTCGACCGCGTGGACCTCGAACGCGCGCACGGCGTACTCGTGATAGGCGGTGACGAAGATGATCTCGGGCACCGCGTCATCCGCCTGGATCGCCTCGATGATCCCGAAGCCGTCCTTGCCCGGCATCTGGATGTCCAGCACGGCGATGTCGGGCCTGAGCTGGCGCATGAGCTGCAGCGCCTCCCGCCCGTTCCTGGCCGAGGCGACCAGCTCCGTGTCGGGGATGCAAGCCACCGCAAGCGCCAGGCGCTCCAGCGCCACCGGCTCGTCGTCGGCCAGCAGGATGCGGATCATCGCGAAGCCTCCTGCCAGGGAATGCGCAGGCGATTGCGCCACCCGTGCGGCGTGGGGCCGGCCTCGAGGCTGCCGGCGTCGCCGAACAGCGTGGCCAGCTGCTGGCGGGTATTGGACAACCCGATCCCCAACCCCTGGCCGCCGTTCGCCTGCGTTGCGCCGCTGTCTTCCAGCCACAGCACCAGGGTCTCGTCCTCGCGCCGGGCACCGATCCGGATCTCGATGCCGTCTTCGGCATTGGCCAATGCATACGTGATCGAATTCTCGGCCAGTGGCAACAGCAGCAGGCCCGGCACCAGCGCCTGCAGGCAGTCGTCGGGAACGTCGTAGCGGACCGCAAGCCGGTCGCCGAAGCGTGCCTTTTCGATCTCCAGATACATCCGCAGCATGTCGATCTCGTCCGACAGGCACACCAGGCGGCACGGGGTACGGGTCAGGCTGTGGCGAAGGAACCGCGACAGGTTGAGGACCATCCGTTCCGACTCCTGCCGTCGATCCAGGACGATGTACCCGGCCAGGGTATTGAGGGTATTGAACAGGAAGTGGGGGTTGATCTGCAGGCGCAGCGCCAGCAGCTGGGCCTGCTGGGCGGCTTCGCGCATGGCGACCAGGTGCCGGTCGCGGCGGCGGATCTCGAATGCGGCCATGATCCCGACCAGCAGCGCCGACCAGGTAAGCAGCACCCAGAGGTAGTCGAAGCTGGACCACACCAGGTGGTAGACATCCGCCCAGCGCGCCGGATTGGTCGACGGCAGGCCCGCGCCCAGCTCACACGCCACGCCCAGGGCCACGCTGAGCGGCACGCTGGAGGCGACCGTCCAGGAGAGCAGGCGCCAGGGGCGCGTCTGGCCGCTGCGGCGCAGGAGTGCGTAGACGCCCAGGCACAGCAGGATGCCGGCCACGTCGCCGGCCGCGCGGACTGCCAGGGAGGGATCACCGGAGCGACTTGAGGTCAGGGCGAGCAGGGCGGCGAACAGCAGGAAGTGTCCCGCCCACAGGTAAATGGTCAGCGCCAGCACGGCCTTGTCCAGGGCATCCGGGCGGGAGGCGGGCGGGGATGGCGCCGGCATCGGCATGCCGAATGCGGGATCGGAAGCGGCAAGGCAGGAATCCTCCGTCGCCAGCGGATCGTCATCAATGCGCAGCGGTTGGCTCATGGGCCGGCCTCCCGCCAGGGAATGCGGATCAGGTTGCGCCAGCCGTGCGCATGCGGGCCGGCATCAAGCGCGGCCGCATCCCCGTACAGCGCGGTGAGTTGCTGGCGGGTGTTTGCCAGGCCGGCTCCCTGCGTGCCGCAACCCTCCGTCACCGGCCCGTCGTCCTGCAGCCACAGCAGCAGCGTCCCGTCCTCGCGGCGCGCACCGACGCTGATCTCGATGCCTTCCTCGGAACGGGCCAGCGCATGGCGGATCGAGTTTTCGGCCAGCGGCGCCAGGATCAGTCCCGGCACCAGCGCGGCTTCGCACTCGGCGGGGACGTCGTACCGCACCCGGAGGCGGTCGCGGAAGCGGGTGGTTTCGATTTCCAGGTACAGGCGCAGCATCCCGACCTCATCGCCAAGGGCGACGAACTGGGACGAGGTGTGGGTCAGGGTATGGCGGAAGAACTGCGACAGGTTGAGCACGATGCGTTCGGAGTCCTCCTTGCGACCCAGCACGATGAAACCGGCCAGGGTGTTGAGGGTGTTGAACAGGAAGTGGGGGTTGATCTGCAGCCGCAGCGCCAGCAACCGGGCCTGCCGGCCGGCCTCGTGCATCGCCGCAAGCTGGGCATCGCGCCGACGCATCTCCCCGATGGCCACTGCACCGGCGAACAGCGCCGACCACGCAAGCTGCATCCACAGGTAGCCGACGAACACCAGGCCGGTCAGGTACGGGTCGAGGAACTCCTCCGGATACCGGCTGTAGTAGGGGGCGATCTTCAGGAACGCCAGTTTCCCGACCAGTACCAGGATGGCGGCCGAAAGCACGCCCAACGCGCCCGCCTGCAGGAACAGTGGCCAGGGCCGCGGGCCAGCCCGCCGCCGCAGCAGCGCGTAGATGCCCAGGCACAGGCCGATCCCGACCGCGCTGACCGCAGCGCGCGCGAGCAGGGTGGATGGATCGCTGGCCCGCCCGGGGATGAAGTGGTTCGCGGCGCTCAGCAGCACGAAATGCCCCGCCCAGATGCACGCGGCCAGCATCAGCACGATTCGTCCCAGCTCATCGGGACGGGCCGGCGCGGCCGCCGGCGTGACCCGGATCGACATGGCGTAGGGCGCAGGAACCCGGCGGAATGATCTCGGCATCAGGTTAACGCGTTTCTGGCTGTCAACGAGTCTAAGCGCGCGCTGGTGCGCGGGAGGCCGCTTCGTCGACGCCAATGCGCGTTTCGTCGATCAGCGCGCTGCCGGTCCGGCCAAACCGGTGTTTGGTCGAAAACCACGGGCATCCGGGGCGCGGATGGACTGGACTGGAGGCTTCTACAGGAACAGCGCTGCAGGAGGAGCAGGCATGGGCAATGCGGATCGGACAAGGGACAGGCTGCCGGCGGCACATGTTGTCGCCGATGCGGGACACATGATCGAACAGCACACGCCGCTTGAGCGGGACCAGACACTTGCGGTGGTGGTCTCCCGCCTGGGCGGCGTTCGCCACAGCGCCCGGGCATTCGCATTCTGGCTTCAGCTGCGTGGCACCGCGAGCATCGAGGCGTCGGAGGGCCGGTTCGTGCTCCAGCGGGGTGACTGGATGATGTTCGACCCGGAGTCGCAGCAGGAGGTGCTGGCGATGCGCGGGGGGCTGGCGGTGGGGCTGCTGCTGCCGCGCGGCTTTCCGCTGCCCGATGGCGCGCTGGTTCCCGGCGCCGGGCGCGCGCGCGGCGCCGATATCCGGATCGCCCTGAACCTGTGGCGGCGGTGCGCAGGCAATGCCCTGGCGGACGGTGACGGCGCGGGTGCCATGCAGCCGCTGTTGCTGCACCTGCAGTCCCTGCAGGCTTCCCTGCACGAACGGGCCGACCGCTGCCCGGGCCGGACCGATGTGCGCAGGCGCCAGGTGCTGGCGCGCATGCAGCGCGTGCACATGTGCATGCAGGGCAACACCCATCGCAGCGTCCGGCTTGCGGAACTGGCCGAAATGACCCGGTTTTCCGAATGGTGGGTCTCCAAGACCTACCGCGCCATCTATGGCGAAACGGTGCAGGAAGCATCACTGCGCCTGCGCCTGCGCCGCGCTTGCGCGTTGCTCGAGCACTCGGGCCTGTCGATCAGCGAGGTCGGCGAAGCGTGCGGGTTCCACGATCCCTGCAGCTTCGCCCGGCTGTTCAAGCGGCGTCACGGCCAGACCGCTTCGCGCTGGCGCGAGACGGGTCAAGCCCGGCGCCAGACGGGACCAAGGCAATCACCCGATTTTCCTCCTGTAGTCGGGCGGATGGGTGCCTAAGGTGGATTTAACGCCTCGCTAACAAGCACGGGGCGATCGACACCACTTACCAGACAGGAGTACGAGGGGAATGAACCGCAGCCACCACCAGCGTCCAGGCCCACGCGCCGCAGCACTGTCCACCGGTATCGCACTTGCGCTCGGCGCGGGCGCGGTCGTGGCACAGGAGCCGGCGACCGGAGACCAGCAGGCCACCACCCTGGATCGCATCGAAGTCACCGGCTCGCGCATCCGCCAGGTGGATGTGGAGACCGCGCAGCCGGTGCTTACCATCAGCCGGGAGGAGATCGAAAACCAGGGCTTCCAGTCCGTTGCCGACATCCTGCAGAACATCACCGCCGCCGGCAGCCCGCCGCTGAGCCGCGCCGCTCCACTGTCGGCCGGTGAAGCCGCCGGCGGCCTGGCCATCGACCTGCGCAACCTGGGCCCCCAGCGCACCCTGGTGCTGGTGAACGGAAAACGCCTGGGCATCACCACTACCGGCGTGCAGGACATCTCCACCATCCCGGCCGCGATGGTCGAGCGGATCGAAGTGCTGAAGGACGGCGCCTCGGCGATCTACGGGTCCGACGCGATGGCGGGCGTGGTCAACATCATCACCCGTTCGGGCTTCGACGGTGTCCAGGGCAGCGTCTACTACGGCCAGTACAGCGCAGGGGACGGCGCGGTCCAGAAATACGACTTCCTGATGGGCAGCACCAGCGACCGGAGCTCGATCACCATCGGCGTCGAGTACGCGAAGGAAGACGAAGTCTGGCAGAGCGACCGGCCGTTCAGTGCCGAACCGCTGGGTGACCGCCATCCGGGCCTGAGCTGGACCCCGGTGGGCGCGTTCGGCGGCTTCGAGCCGACCTGGCAACAGCGGGACATGTTCCCGCACATCCCCTTCCCCGATCCGACCGACGAGGACCCCACCCCGAGCGGTCCGCGCATCATCGTGCGACCCGGCGGAGATCCCACCAACCCGGCCGATTACATCGCCCAGGACATGGGGCCGAACCCGAACCACAAGAGCAATGCCGGCGAGCAGATGCACCTGCGCACCCCGCTTGAGCGCAAGTCGCTGTTCCTGGACGGCAGCTACGACATCACCGATGCGGTGCGCTTCCGCACCAACCTGATGTACAGCAACCGCGTCACCGACCAGGCCATTGCCGGTTATCCGATGCAAGCCGCGTCGTTCGACACGCCGATGCACGCCGACAGCTACTTCAATCCCGTTGGCAGCACCATCGACAACTGGTGGCGCCGCGGCTGGGAGGTGCCGCGCCATTCCACCAGCGACGTGACCACCTACCGCTTCAGCGGTGCATTCGAAGGCAGTTTCCAGGCCGGCGAACGCTACTTCGACTGGGACGTGGGCGCGTTGTACAACCAGAACAGGGTGCTGCAGTCATCGCTTGGCAATTTCAACCTCGCCAACGTGCGCGCAGCGGTAGGTCCGTCGTTCATGAACGACGAGGGCCAGGTCCAGTGCGGTACGCCCGACAATCCGATCACGTTCACCGACTGCGTGCCGTGGAACCCGTTGCTCCACTATGGCGAAGCGGGGCCGGGAAGCCTGGCAGGCCAGGCGCTGCAGGATTTCCTGTTCCAGCACGAGCATTCGCGCGGCGAGACCCGGACGAGCATCTACACCGCCAACCTGACCGGCAGCCTGGCTGACCTGCCCGGCGGCGAGATGGGCTTCGCGGTGGGCCTGGAACATCGCAAGGAGCAGGGCGAGTTCGTCCCCGATGCCCTGGCGGTGACCGGCGGTTCGACCAACCTGGCCGGGCGCGCCACCCGCGGTGATTACAAGGAAGATTCGGTTTACGGCGAGCTGTTCCTGCCGTTGCTGGCCGATGTGGCCGGCGCGCGGGAGCTGAGCCTGAATGTCTCCAGCCGGTATTCGGATTACGACACCTTCGGCGACACGGTCAACAGCAAGGTCGGTCTGAAATGGAAGCCGATCGAGGACCTGATGATCCGTGCCACCTGGGCCGAGGGTTTCCGCGCCCCGACCATCAACAACCTCTACGGCGGCGGTTCGCAGACGTTCGCGTTCTATACCGATCCCTGCGACACCGTGTACGGCGCCTCCCGGGACAACGCCGCGGTCCGTGCCCGCTGCGCCCAGGACATCGCCAACGCCGATGCATTCCGCCAGCTCCAGCAGGGGTTCGTGCCCACCACGAACGCCAACGCGCAGACCCCGCTGGCCTTCTTCGCCAATACAGGCGACCCCGACCTGCAGCCCGAGGAGTCGATCAGCAAGAACGTCGGGCTGGTGTGGAACCCCGGATTTGCCGAGGGGCTGGGTTTCAGCGTCGACTGGTGGACCATCAATATCGACAACACCATCGTCGGTGACTCGCCCACGCAGATGCTCAACGACTGCTACGTGGAGCAGCTCGACGCGCGCTGCGAAGACTTCACCCGCGACCCGGAGACCGGCATCGTCGACAACATGGAGTTCGGCAGCCGCAACGCCGGCTTCATCGAGATGGAGGGCTTCGACTTCGGGGCGACGTACCGCATCGACACCGCATTCGGCCGGTTCGGCATGGACTGGCAGAACACCTATGTCACCCAGAACGAGTTCAAGACCATCGACAGTGCCGAATTCACCAGCCAGACCAACGGCTTTGGTGCCAACTTCCGGCTGCGTTCCAACCTGGGGCTGACCTGGGAGCACGGCGATTTCGGCGCCAGCTGGTCCATGCGTTACTACTCGGCGATGAAGGAAACCTGCCTGGAAGAGGATGATTTCCCGGGCGAGTGCTCGGATCCGGATTACATCGCCGGCAATCCGGCCCAGACCCGGCCCATCAACCGCGTTGGATCGAACACCTTCAACGATGTCCAGCTGCGCTGGGCCGCGCCGTGGAACGCGACGATCTCGATCGGTGCCAACAACGTGTTCGACCGCCACGGGCCGCCGATGTACACGCAGCCCAACTCCAATACCAACTACTACGGTGGTTTCGACATCGGTCGATTCGTGTACATGAAGTACCAGCAGGACCTCTGATCCGGCTGGAACAGCAACAGGCGCGCTGGCCGGCGGCCAGCGCCGCTACCAGGGAATGGTCTCCCCGTCCGTTCCCAGGAAGCGGCCGCTGTCGCCGTCGCCCAGCGCGTCCACCTGGCGCAGCACGCCGGCCACGGCGTCTTCGGGCGCCACGTCGGCATCATCGCCGCCCATTTCGGTGCGCACCCAGCCCGGGCTGAAGGCCGCCACCACGATGCCCCGGTCTGCCAGCGCTTGGGCCAGCAACACCGTGGCCATGTTCAGCGCCGCCTTGCTGATGTTGTAGCTGGGGGTGCCAAAGCGTCCGGTGCCAGCGATCGAGCCCAGCCGCGAGGACAGGTTGGCCACCCGCGCGCCGTCGGCCAGCAGCGGCGCCAGCGCCTGGGTCAGCAGCAGCGGACCCATCGCGTTGACGCGGAAGCTGTGTTCCAGGTTGTCCGCGCCCAGGCGGCCGAAGCGCTCGCCCGAAGGCAGCACGCCGGCATTGTTGAGCAGCAGGTCGATGCGGCCCGGCGTGTCGTCGCCATGCCCGCCCAGTACCAATGGCAGTTCGCGGGCCAGTTCGGCGTGCGATTTCGGCTCGGCCACGTCCAGCGGCAGCACGTGCAGGCGACCCGGGTAGTCGCCGGCCAGTGGATTGAGCGCGGTGGCCTTGCCGGGGTGGCGACAGGTGGCGACCACCCGGTCGCCGCGGGCCAGCAGCTGGCGGGTGAATTCAAGGCCCAGGCCGCGGTTGGCGCCGGTAACCAGGACGTGTCGGGAGGATGTGTTCATTGCGTCAGTCTGCCTGTGCAGGCGTTTGCCTGCCGTCATTGCCACCCCCGCGGGACCAATGGCCCGCTTGCCGGCGGCGGGGTGCCGGTACGATAGCCCCCCACGCAACGCCGGGGATCCCGCATGTCCACACCCAATCCGCCTGTCTTCCGTCGCGCGCGCGCGGCGCTGCTGGCCCTGCCGCTTGGCGCGCTGCTGGCCCTGGCGCCGACGCCGCCCGCGGCGGCGCAACCTGCGCCGGAGCCGGCTGCGATGGACATTGCCTTCGAGCAGTTCACCCTGCCCAACGGCCTGCGGGTGATCGTGCATACCGACCGCAAGGCGCCGATCGTGGCGGTCAACGTCTGGTACCACGTGGGCAGCAAGGACGAGCCGAAAGGCCGTACCGGCTTCGCCCACCTGTTCGAGCACCTGATGTTCCAGAGCTCGGAGCACAACCCCGGCGAATACTTCACCCCGTTCGAACTGGTCGGCGCCACCGACATGAACGGCACTACCAACACCGACCGCACCAACTATTTCCAGAACGTGCCCACCACCGCCCTGGACATGGCGCTGTGGATGGAGTCCGACCGCATGGGCCACCTGCTGGGCGCCGTCGACCAGGCCGCGCTGGACGAGCAGCGCGGGGTGGTGCAGAACGAAAAGCGCCAGCGCCAGAACCAGCCCTACGGCCAGGCCTGGGAGGTGATCGACCGGGAGATGTACCCGGACGGGCACCCCTACCAGCACAGCGTGATCGGGTCGATGAACGACCTGGACGCGGCCACCCTCCAGGACGTGCACCAGTGGTTCCACGCCTGGTACGGCCCCAACAACGCGGTGCTGGTGCTGGCCGGCGACATCGACGTGGACACGGCGAAGGAGAAGGTCGGCAAGTACTTCGGCCACATCCCCGCCGGCCCGACCCTGGCCCAGCCGGAGGTGGACCCGGCCCGGCGCGATGCATCCACCCGCGGCACTTTCGAAGACGCCGTGCCGCAGGCGCGCGTGTACCGGGTGTGGAACGTGGCCCCCACCGGCACCGCCGACATCGAACACCTGCGCGTGCTGGCCCAGGTGCTGGGCGGCAGCAGGTCCTCGCGGCTGGACCGCCGGCTGCTGCACCAGGACCGCCTGGTCGACAGCGTCAGTGTGTTCGCCAGCGGCGCCCAGCTGGGCGGGCAGTTCATGATCATCGCCAACGTGCGCGAAGGCGTGGACCCGGCGCAGGTGGAGGCGGCGATCGATGAGGAGCTGGACCGGCTGATCGCCGAGGGCCCCACCGACGCGGAGCTGGCCCAGGCACGGACGGTGCTGCAGGCAGGCTTCATCCGCGGGGTCGAGCGCATTGGCGGCTTCGGCGGCAAGGCCGACGTGCTGGCCCGGTGCGCGGTGTTCGAGGGCGACCCGGCCTGCTTCCGCGAGTCACAGCGGCACATCGCCGGCGCCACCGCCCAGGATCTGCGCGCCGCCGGTGCGAAGTGGCTGTCGGCCGGCGACCACGTGCTGACCGTGGTGCCGGGCGAGCGCACGATTCTTCCCGAGGACCCGGCGGTTACTCCCGATCCCTTCGACCTGCCCGATCCCGACCCGCGCTACACCACCAGCGCAAGCGCCGTGGACCGCGGCCAGGGCGTGCCGGTGACCAGCCAGTTCCCGGAGCTGGCGTTCCCCGAACTGCAGCGCGCCCGCCTGGACAACGGCACCACCGTGATCCTGGCCGAGCGCCACGACGTGCCGGTGGTGCAGTTCAGCTATGAGTTCCCGGGCGGCTACAGCGCCGACCAGGGCCGTCGCCTGGGTACCTCCGGCTTCACCATGGCCATGCTCGACGAAGGCGCGGGCGAGCTGGACGCGCTGGCCTTCGCCGGGCGCGCTGAGCGCCTGGGCGCGCGGCTGGCGGCGGACGCCGCGCTCGATGGTGGCAACGCCTACCTGTCGGCGCTGAAGGAACACCTGGACCCGTCGCTGGCGCTGTTCGCCGACATGGTGCGCAACCCGCGCTTCGACCAGGCCGGGATCGACCGGGTGCGGGCCAGCTGGATCGCCGGCATCCGCCAGGAGCAGGCGCGGCCCGGCGGCGCTGCCCTACGGGTGCTGCCGCCGCTGCTGTATGGCGAAGGCCATCCGTACGCGATCCCGTTCAGCGGCACCGGCACCGAGGCCTCGGTGTCCGCGCTCACCCGCCAGGACCTGGTCAACTTCCATCGTGATTGGGTCCGACCGGAGGGTGCCACCCTGATCGTGGTTGGCGACACCACCCTGGAGGAAGTCCTGCCCCTGCTGGAGCGCCACTTCGGCGACTGGCGCGGCACCGGGGATGCGCCGGCGGCGCCGCAGGTCGGCACCGTCGACCTGCCCGACGCGCCGCGGGTGTTCCTGATCGACCAGCCCGGCGCGGTGCAGGCCAACATCTTCGCCGGCCAGGTGGTGCCGTCCTCGCGCGATCCGGGCGCCACCCGCCTGGAGATCGCCAACGCGGTGCTCGGCGGCGCCTTCTCCTCGCGCCTGAACATGAACCTGCGCGAGGACAAGGGCTGGTCCTACGGCGCCTACACCTCGCTTGGCGGCGCGGTCGGGCCGCGTCCATGGATGGCGTATTCGGCGGTGCAGATCGACCGCACCACCGATTCGCTGCTGGAAATGCGGCGCGAGATCTCCGAGTACGCGCTGGGCGAAGCGCCGGCCAGTGCCGGGGAAGTCGAGCGCATCCAGGCCCAGCGCATCCGCCGCCTGCCCGGCTCCTACGAGACCGCGCGCTCGGTGCTCAACGAGATTGGCGGCATCGTCCGCTTCGGTCGCCCCGACGACTACGTGTCCCGGCGCCGGGCCGAGATCGAGGCCATGACCCCGGAGCAGGTGGCCGCCGCCGCCGCGACCGTGCAGCCGGCCGCCCTCACCTGGGTGGTGGTGGGCGACCTGGACACCATCCAGGCCCCGATCCGCGAGCTGGAAATGGGCGAGGTGTCCGTGGTCGACGCCGACGGCAACCCGGTGGTGGGTGACTGAACGCGGCCCGGGCGCCGCTGTCCGCCGGCAGCGGCGCCGGTTGCCACCCGCTGCGCCTGCACGCACTATCGACCCCGGTCACACAATGGTCCCGCCGACGATGCACAAGCTGCTGCTCCCGATCTGCCTCACCTTTGCCCTGGGCGCCTGCACCTGGGTGCACATGGCCCCGGGCGCCAGCGCCGTGCGGATTGCGTCCTCGGCCCCGACCGGGTGCGAGAAGCTGGGCGAGGTGGAGGTGTCGGTGAAGGACAACATCGCCTTCGTCGACCGCAACCCGCTGCGGGTGCGGGACGAGCTGGAGACCCTGGCCCGCAACGAGGGCCCCGCGCTGGGGGCCGACACCATGCATCCCATGACCGAGCCCCTCAACGGCGCCCAGACCTTCGCCGCCTGGCGCTGCGGCAGCGGCGGCGGCTGAAACTGAACGGGCATTCGGCCCGTAAAATGCGCACCGGTACGGAAGCCTGTAACATGGCTCCTCTTTTGTCTCCGTATCCGGTAACCAGCCATGCTGTTCCAACACGTCGCCATTGCCGGCCTCGCCCACATCGACGCGCCGCGCCGGCTGTCGAGCGATGAGATCAACGCCCGGCTCAAGCCCAC
>JBQDAV010000005.1:100391-108714 GCA_052090405.1 Luteimonas sp. | reverse complement strand
GGACCAGGAAGTCGATCGGCTCGCCGAGCGGGCGCAGCGCCAGGTCGGTGCGGATCGCGGCGAACTGGGCAACGCGGGTCAGGCGCGGGTCGCGGCCCCAGGTTTCCAGGTCGTAGAAGAGAAAACTATCGCTCATGCCGGATACGTTGTCGTCGGCTCATTGCTGGTACCAGCCGCTGCGACGGCAGCAGTCATGTCTTTCGGCCGTTTTCCGGGGGCGCGGCCAGCGGCTCCAGGCGATCCTCGATCCTCTCATCCAGCTTCTCCCAGTCCACCGCGTCCAGCGACTCGATGCCCTGGGTGGCCTCCACCAGCAGCTCCTGCTGCACCTGGGCGCGTTCGAGCGCCACCGCATAGGGAATGCGCATGAACGTCACCATCGCATAGCGCGGCACGAACCGGTCGGGATGGCGCTGCTGCAGCTTCAGTTCCAGCTCGCGCTGGATCAGGTAGTCGGCGTCGTCCACCCGGTCGCGCATCTCGCGGTAGTTGTCCAGCGCCATCTGCTGGATCGCCTCGGCATTCGGCCTGCGTTCGTTCTCGTAGGCGGTGAAGGCGGCGGCCAGGTCGGTCGAGTCCTGGACATGCCGCGCCAGGGCCTCGCAGTCCTCGAAGGCGCAGTTCATGCCCTGGCCGTGGAAGGGCACCATCGCGTGCGCGGCGTCGCCGACCAGCACCGCGCGGCCGTACAGGCGCCAGCGGTCCAGGTACAGCGTGCCCAGCGGGCTGACCGGGTTGCGCCCCCAGTCCTCGTTGAAGCCCGGCATCAGCGGCAGCGCATCGGCGAACTCGCGTTCGAACAGCGCCCGCGCGTCCTGCGCCGTGCGCACGGTGTCGAAGCCCGGATCGCCCTCGTTGGGCATGAACAGGGTGACGGTGAAGTTGCCGCTGTCGTTGGGCAGGGCGATGCACATGTAATCGTCGCGCGGCCAGATGTGCAGGGCGTTGGGCTCGATCCGGAACTGGCCGTCGTCGCCGGCCGGGATCTCCAGCTCCTTGTACGAATGCCCGAGCGGCTCGAAGCGCTCGCCCAGCTTGGTCTCTTTCTGCATCTGCGCGCGCACCGCGGAGCCCGCGCCGTCGGCGCCGATCACCACCTCGAACGACACCTCGTGCGCCTTGTCGTCGTCGCTGTCGTCGATGAACCGGGCGGTGCCGGCCTCGAAGTCCAGCGTGTCCAGGCGGCGGTTGAAGTGCAGCTTCGCGCCCGCGGCCTCGGCGTGGTCGAGCAGGGTGACGTTGAGGTTGCCGCGGTGCACCGACCAGATCACCTCCGAGTCATCGCGCCCATAGCGTTGCAGCTGGTGGCTGCCGTCGGTGAAGTGCACCATGCGCCCGCGCATCATCACCGTGCGCGCCATCACTTCGTCCTCTGCCTCGGCTTGCTGCAGGGCGTGGCGGCCGCGCTCGGCCAGGGCCATGTTGATCGAGCGCCCGCCCTCGTAGCCCTTCTCGCGCGGATCATTGCGGCGTTCGTAGATATCCACCTTCCAGCCCTGCCGGGCCAGCAGCGCGCCGACCAGGGCGCCGGCCAGGCCGGCGCCGACGATGGTGATGTGGCGGTTCTTGTCGGTCATCTGGCTATCCTGCCTTCGATGCCCACGCATCGACTTCGCGCGCGAAGCGCAGCACGTCGGCGTGGTTGTTGTAGAGCGGGGCGGGGGAGATCCGGATCACGTCGGGTTCGCGCCAATCGCCGACCACGCCGTGGGTGGCCAGATGCTCGAACAGCGCGCGCCCGGCTTCGCGTCCGGCGCGCACCCGCAGCGACAGCTGGGCGCCGCGTCGGGCGGGGTCGCCCGGGGTCACCACCTGCAGCACCTGCGACAGCCGTGCGTTGATCAGCGCTTCCAGGTACCCGGTCAGGCGCTCGGACTTTGCCCGCAGCGCGTCCATGCCGGCGCGTTCGAACAGTTCCAGCGATGCACGCAGCGGCGCCAGCCCCAGGATCGGCGGGTTGCTGAGCTGCCAGCCTTCCGCACCCGGCGTGGGCACGAAGTCCGGCCCCATGCGGAAGCGGCTGTCCTGCTCATGCCCCCACCAGCCGGCAAAGCGCGGGCGGGCTGCATGCGCGTGGCGTTCGTGTACGAAGCAGCCGCCGACCGCGCCGGGTCCGGAGTTCATGTACTTGTAGTGGCACCAGACCGCGAAGTCGGCGCCCGCGTCGTGGAGCTGCAGCGGCAGGTTGCCGGCGGCGTGGGCGTGGTCGAAGCCGACCACAGCGCCAGCGGCGTGCCCCAGGCGCACGATTTCGGCCATGTCGAACGCCTGGCCGCTGCGGTATTGCACGCCCGGCCACAGCACCAGCGCCAAGCGCGGGCCGTGCTCGGCGATCGCGCGCTCGATCGCCGCCATGGAAATCGTGCCTTCGGGCTCGTCCGGCTCAAGTTCGATCAGGTCGGTGGCCGGGTTGAAGCCATGGAAGCGGACCTGCGACTCCAGCGCGTAGCGATCGGAGGGAAACGCCCCGGCCTCCATCAGGATCGCCGGCCGCTCCGGCGTGGGCCGGTAGAAGCTGACCATCATCAGGTGCAGGTTGGCGGTAAGCGAGT
The DNA here is from genome assembly GCA_052090405.1 of Luteimonas sp. GTDB lineage: Bacteria > Pseudomonadota > Gammaproteobacteria > Xanthomonadales > Xanthomonadaceae > Luteimonas. Next base: position 106,162 of record JBQDAV010000005.1, on the reverse strand, counting down.
TCATCGCCACCACTTCGGAAGGCAGCGCGCCCACGGTCGCGGCCAGGCCGTCGCGCACCAGCGCGTGGTAGGGCATCCACTGTCCGGAGCCGGTGAAGTGGCCTTCCACAGCCTCCACCTTCCACTTGTCCAGCACCTCCTCCACGTATTCGCGCGCCCCGCGTGGCTGCAGGCCCAGCGAGTTGCCGCAGAGGTAGGCCTGCTCGTGGCCGTCGTGGGGCGGAATGTGGAACTCGCCGCGCAGCCCGCGCAGGGGATCGGCGGCGTCCCGGGTGCTGGCGTATTCGTCGGTGAACAGGTCCGTCATGAAGAGCCCTTTTGCCGTGGCCGAAACGTGCACTTCACGCGAACCTCCCCTTCGGAAGGCCCAGCCATTCCAGTGCGGTGCTGTGGTACAGGCGTGCTTTTGCCGTGTCATCCAGTGCGATGCCCTCGATCACCGCCCCCGGGGTCTGCTCGCCCAGCGGGAACGGGTAGTCGGTGCCCAGCATCACCCGGTCCGTGCCGCAGACGTCGATCAGGTATTCCAGCGCCTTGGAGTCCGCCACCCAGGAGTCGAAGTAGAGCCGGTTGAGGTATTCGCGCGGATTGCGCGGGTTGTCGGTGGCCACCAGATCCGGGCGCATGTTGAAGCCGTGTTCGATGCGGCCGATCGTGTACGGAAAACTGCCGCCGCCGTGGGCCATGCAGATCTTCAGTTTCGGCAGCCGCTCCAGCACCCCGCCGAAGACCAGCGAGCAGGCTGCGCGCGACTGCTCGGCCGGCATGCCCACCAGCCACGGCAGCCAGTACTTGGGCATGGTGTCGGTGCCCATCATGTCCCAGGGGTGCACCAGCACGGCCGCACCCAGGTCCGCCGCGGCTTCGAAGAACGGGAACAGCTCGGGTGCGTCCAGGTTCCAGTGGGTGTCCTTCGACACCTGGATGTGCGAGCCGATCTGCACGCCCTGCAGCCCGAGCTGGTCCACGCAGCGCTCCAGCTCCTGCACCGCCAGCCGCGGCGACTGCAGCGGCACCGTGCCGATCCCGGCGTAGTGGCGCGGGTGCGCGCGGCAGGTCTCGGCCATGTGGTCGTTGAGCGCCTGGTGCAGTTCCAGCGCCTGGTTCGGCTTCGCCCAGTAGCTGAACATCACCGGGACGGTACTGATCACCTGCACCTGCACCCCGAACTTCGCGTAGTCGTCGATCCGCTCCCGCGCGTCCCAGGTGTTGGACCAGATCTCGCGGAAGAACTTGCCGTTGCGATAGATGCGGTGGCGGCCGTCGTCGGTGTGATGGATCACCGGGAAGCGGTCGTCGCCATACTTGCGCGCCAGGTCGGGCCAGTCGCGGGGCAGGTAGTGGGCATGGATGTCGATTTTCAGCATCCGTGCAGGATACCGCGTGGGGTCGGGCAGCTGCAGGAGCGCGCCATGCGCGCGAAGCCACGCGACGGCTCCTGCGGGATGAATTTGTCGGCGGTCCGATGGGCCGGGAGCCCTTGGCGGGACTGTCTGCGCCATGGATGGCGCGGACAAGCCCCCATGGATGGGTTCACGGCGTGTCCCGCCAAGGGTTCCCGGCCCATCGGACCCTCAAGTCCGTGGCGACAGCTCCGTGTCTGGGTTCACGCGGCTTCGCACGCATGGCGCGCTCCTGCCGGAGCTGGCAGGCGGGGTCAGGCGGCTTCGTAGCGGGCTGGACGGGGGTTGAGGTGGCCGCAGGATTCGCAGGTGCGCTTGTCGGTGGAGCCGTAGAAGCGGTCGAAGACGGGCGGGAAGTCGTTCTCGATGTCCTGGAGCTGGAAGTACTCCTCGTACAGCTTGTGGTTGCACTGCTCGCAGAACCAGAGCAGGCCGTCCTTTTCGTGCGGCAGGCGCTTGCGCTCGATCACCAGGCCGATGGAGCCTTCGGCGCGCTGCGGCGAGTGCGGCACCTGCGGCGGCAGCAGGAAGGTCTCGCCGGCGCGGATGGGGATGTCGCGGGCCTTGCCATCCTCCTGGATGCGCAGGGTCATCTCGCCTTCGAGCTGGTAGAACCACTCCGGGCCTTCTTCATAGTGATAGTCGGTGCGGGCGTTCGGACCGCCGACCACCATGACGATGAAGTCGCCGTCATAAATGCATTTGTTGCCCACCGGTGGCTTGAGCAGGTGGCGGTTGTCTTCGATCCACTTCTGGAAGTTGAGCGGTGCGGGGAGCATGGCGGTCTCCTGGCGGTTCAGCGCTGCGGCGGCAGCGCCGCCACGCACTTCAACTCTATCGCGATCGGGGTCGGCAGCGCGTCGATGCCCAGGGTGGTGCGGCACGGGGCGGTGTCGATGTCGGGGAAGTATTCGGCCCAGACCGCGTTGTAGGCCTTGAAGTCGCCGGCCATGTCGGTGAGGTAGACGGTCACGTCCACCAGGTCCTCCCAGCGCGCGCTGCTGGCTTCCAGCACGGCGCGCACGTTGGCGAACACGGCGTGGGTCTGGGCGGTGATGTCGTGGGCGGTGAGCTTGCCGGCGGCATCGTACTGGTTGCCGGCGATGGCATTGGTGGCGGCGTCGCGCGGGCCGATCCCGGACAGGAACAGCAGCTCGCCCACGCGGCGGGCGTGGGGGTAGGCGCCGACGGGCTTGGGAGCGGTGTCGGTGCGTACGGGTTTCTCGTTCACTCAGCGGTCCTCGCGGTCTTCACTGATGCGCTTAAGCGCGGGTTCGTACTGTTCGGGCAGCGCGCCGGGGGAGTCCACCGACAGGCCCAGGTCGTGGACCCTGCCGTTGCGCAGCGAGTACACCCAGGCGTGGGTGGACAGTTTCTGCCCGCGCGCCCAGGCCTCGCGCACCACGGTGGATTCGCACACGTTGATCATCTGCTCCAGCGCGTTGAGCTCGCACAGGCGGTCGTGGCGCACCTCGTGGTCGTCGATTGCTTCGATCAGCGCGCGGTGCTTGTGCTTGACGTCCTTGACGTGGCGGATCCAGTTGTCGGCCAGGCCCACGCGGGAGCCGTCCAGCGCGGCGCCGACGCCGCCGCAGCCGTAATGGCCCACCACCAGAATGTGTTCGACCTTGAGCACGTCGATGGCGAACTGGATCACCGACAGGCAGTTGAGGTCGGTGTGCACCACGACGTTGGCGATGTTGCGGTGGACGAACACCTCGCCGGGGTTGACGTCGATGACCTGGTTGGCCGGTACGCGCGAGTCCGAGCAGCCGATCCACAGGAACCGCGGCGCCTGGATCCCGGACAGCCGGTTGAAGAACTCCGGGTCCTCGGCCTGGACGCGTTCGGACCAGTTGCGGTTGCGTTCGAGCAGGTCGTGCAGTCGGTACATGTGGATTCTCAGTTGGCAATGCAGACGTTGCGTGGCTCGGTGAAGAAGCGCATGGCTTCCAGACCGCCCTCGCGGCCCATGCCGGATTGGCCGGTGCCGCCGAACGGGGTGCGCAGGTCGCGCATGAGCCAGGTGTTGATCCAGACGATGCCGGCGCGCAGCTCCGCGCCGAAGCGATGGGCGCGGGCCAGGTCGCGGGTCCAGACGGAGGCGGAGAGGCCGTAGTCACCGGCGTTGGCCAGTTCCAGCGCGTGGTCGTCCCCGTCGAACGGCTGCAGGGTGGCGACCGGGCCGAAGATCTCTTCGCGGTTGGTCGCGCAGTCCGGGCCGAGGCCTTCGATCACGGTGGGCACAACGAACCAGCCGGGCCGGTTGAGCGGCTCGCCGCCGCACAGCACGGTCCCGCCCTCGTCGCGGGCGCGGGCGATCGCCGCGGTGACCTTGTCGAAGTGCGCCTGCGAGACCAGCGGGCCGAGGTTGGCGTCGCTGTCCATGGGGTCGCCGGGACACAATGCGCGCGCGCGTTCGACAAAGGCGTCGCGGAACTCGGCGTAGACGCTGCGTTCGACCAGGATGCGCGAGCCGCACAGGCAGATCTGGCCGGAGTTCTGGAACGCGGAGCGGACGATGGTGTCCAGGTGTTCGCGCCAGTCGCCGTCGGCGAACACCAGGGTCGGGTTCTTGCCGCCCAGCTCCAGCGAGACCTTCTTCAGCAGCGGCCCGGCAATGCCGGCGATGCGCCGGCCCACGGCGGTGCTGCCGGTGAAGGAGATCGCGCGGGTGGCATCGTGGCGAACGATGGCTTCGCCCACTTCCGGGCCGCCGCCGTGGACCACGTTGAGCACGCCGGCGGGCAGGCCCGCCTCGTGTGCCAGTTCGCCGAGCATGGCCGCGGTGGCGGGGGTCACTTCGGACGGTTTGGCGACCACGGTGTTGCCGGCTGCCAGCGCCGGGGCGATCTTCCAGGTGAACAGGTACAGCGGCAGGTTCCACGGGGAAATGGTGCCGACCACGCCCAGCGGCTGGCGCAGGGTGTAGTTGAGGCCGGCTTCGCCATGGTGGGATTCACTGGAGAACTGGGTGGCGGCGTGGGCGAAGAAGCGCAGGTTGGAGACCGCGCGCGGGATCTCCGCGTCGCGGGCCAGCGCGAACGGCTTGCCGCCGTTGCGGGCCTCGGCGTGGGCGAAGTCTTCGATGCGCGCCTCCAGCGCGCCGGCAAGTTTTTCCAGGTGCCGCGAGCGCTCGCTGTTGCGCAGCGCCGACCAGGCGGGGAAGGCGGCTTGCGCGGCATTGACTGCGTCGTCGACGTCGCGGGCGTCGCCGGCGGCCACCTCGGCCCAGGCCTCGCCGCGGGCGGGGTCCATGACGGGCAGCCAGGCATCGGTCTCGGGATCGCGGGTGCCGCCATCGACGAAGTGTGCAAATCGGCGCATGCCGGCATTCTACTGCCCACCGGGAATGGTGCGGGTATCAGGCGGGCTGGCAGCGCGGGCAGAGGTAGAGGCGGCGGGAGCCGGACATCATGCGTTCGATGACGGTGCCGCAGGCGGGGCAGGGCTCGCCGACGCGGGCGAAGACCTGGAAGCGGAAGCCGTCGGGGGTGTCGGCCAGGTAGTCGCTGCGCATGCCGCCGGCCTGGGCGATGCCGCGGGTGGAGTAGCTCAGGCGCGGGATGTCGAGCAGCGCCTTCGCCAGTAGTGCGACCTGTTCGTCGGCCAGGTCCTTCGGGCGCCGCATCGGGTGCAGCCTGGCGGCGAACAGCACCTCCGAGCGCAGGTAGTTGCCCATGCCGGCCAGGAAACGCTGGTCCAGGAGCAGGCCGCCGAGCGCGCGGCCGCGAAAGGCGGGCGACAGCAGCCGGTCGGCCACGGCATGCACGTCCAGCGCCGGATCAAGCACGTCCGGCCCGAGTCCGGCCAGGAACGGGTGTGATTCGATTTCTTCGCTCGGCCACATCGATACGTCGGAGGCCGAGTACAGCAGGATCGCGGTGTGCGCGGTTTCCAGTGCCACCCGCAGCGAACGCTTCGTCTCCGGACGCTCGCCCGGCGCGGCGATTTTCCACACGCCGTAAAGCTGGTTGTGGCTGTACATCGTCCAGCCGTGGTCGAAGCGGGTCAGCAGGGCCTTGCCGCGCGGGGTGATTGATTCGATCCGGTGTCCGGGGAGGCCGGCTTGAAAGCGCCTGAGGTCCGGAAACGCGAATTCGGCGTGGATCAGCGGATCGCCGGCGACGGCTTCGGCCAAACGATCGGCTGCGCGGCGGATTTCGGGGCCTTCGGGCATCGTCGCGAATCAGTTTCGATTGCTCAACGTCCATGGACTCCCGCCTGCGCGGGAGTGACGGGGTCAGATCGACTGCATGCGACCGCCATCCACGGCCAGGCTGACGCCGTTGACGTAGCCGGCGGCGGGCGAGCACAGGAAGGCGATCACGCCGCCGGTCTCGTGCGGTTCGGCGAAGCGGCGGGCGG
>JBQDAV010000005.1:92902-100291 GCA_052090405.1 Luteimonas sp. | reverse complement strand
CACAGGAAGGCGATCACGCCGCCGGTCTCGTGCGGTTCGGCGAAGCGGCGGGCGGGCACGGCGTTCTCCATGTCCTGGCGCACCTCGTCCTCGCTGCGGCCCTCGCGTGCGGCGCGGTCGCGGATGATCTGGCGGATGCGACCGGTCTCGGTGAAACCGGGCAACACGTTGTTGACGGTGATGCCGTCCGGGGCCAGCTCGCGGGCCAGGGTCTTGGCCCAGGAGGCCACGGCGCCGCGGATGGTGTTGGACACGCCCAGGCCGGGGATCGGCTCGCGGACCGAGGTCGAGATCACGTTGACGATCCGCCCCCACTGCGCCTCGCGCATGCCCGGCAGCACCGCCTGCAGCAGCAGCTGATTGGCGATCACGTGGCGGCGGAACGCGTCCTGGAAGGCGTCGGTTTCGGCCACGTGCAGCGGGCCGCCCGCGGGGCCGCCGGTGTTGTTGACCAGGATGTGCACGGGGCTGCGCTCGACCACGGCCGCGACCGCGCCCGCAAGCCCGACGCTGTCGTTGCTGTCGGCGACGGCCAGCGCGTGGCCGCGGTCGGCGCCGCCGGCCAGGCCGGAAACCACCTCGCGCAGCACGCCCTCGCGGCGCGAAAGCACGGTGACGGTCGCGCCCAGCTCGGCCAGCTCTTCGGCCGTGGCGCGGCCGATGCCCTCCGAGGCGCCGCAGACCAGGGCGTGGCGGCCGGAAAGGTTCAGGTCCATGTCTGTTCTCCCATGTCAGGCGGGTGTCAGGCCTGGCCGCCGAGCTTGCGCATCATCTGCGGTCGCAGTGCCTGGTCGGTTTCGCCCTGCGGCGGCGCCAGTTCGTCAAGGATGAAGCCGCGCGCCAGCGCGTCGTCTTCATCCAGTCCGTCGTAGCTGACGAATTCGGCGTCCAGCAGCGCGGCGCGGGCGCTGTCTTCGCTGTCATAGGCCAGCGTATTGCCGTCGCTGTCGAAGACCTCGGCGGTGCCGGCCCCGCGCACGCGCAGCTGGGCCCAGACCACGGTGCGGCCCAGGGTGGCGAGCCACCACTCGCTGTACGCCGCCGGCGAGGCGGGATCGCGCGGGTCGCTCATGCCAGCGCCCACAGCAGCGAGAGGGCGGTGGCCACCAGCGCGAGCAGGGTGACGATCAGGGCGATGCGCGCCGGCGTGGCCAGGCCGGTGAAAGCCCGGTCCGGTGACTGCCGGTACTCGCCCGACAGCAGCCAGCGCAGCGCGGAAGGCTTGAGGAACGCGCCTTCGCCAAGCTGTGCGCGCAGCGTCGGATCGCGATCGCGCAGGTGCACCAGCGACAGCGGCCAGAAGATCACGAAGGCGGTGATGCCGCCAATGGCGATGCCAACGAAACACAGGGCGGCGAACAGCAGCATCCGTCAGTACTCCGCGTGGCCCGGCGCGCGGGGGTAGGGGATGGCGTCGCGGATGTTGGACAGCCCGCACACGTACACCACCAGGCGCTCGAAGCCCAGGCCGAAGCCGGCGTGCGGCACGGTGCCGTAGCGGCGGAAGTCGCGGTACCAGTCGTAGTGTTCGCGGTCCAGGCCAAGCTGGTCCATGCGCGCGTCCAGCATGTCCAGGCGTTCCTCGCGCTGGCTGCCGCCGATGATCTCGCCGATGCCTGGTGCCAGCACGTCCATCGCGGCGACGGTGCGGCCGTCCTCGTTCAGGCGCATGTAGAAGGCCTTGATCTGCTCGGGGTAGTTGGTCACCACCACCGGCCGGCCCACGTGCTGCTCGGTCAGCCAGCGCTCGTGCTCGGTCTGCAGGTCCAGGCCCCACTCGACCGGGAAATCGAACTTGTGGCCTGACTTCTGCAGCAGCTCCACCGCCTCGGTGTATTCGATCCGTTCGAACGGCGCGTTGATGAAGGTCTCCAGCCGGGTCACGGCATCCTTCTGCACGCGCTCGGCGATGAAGGCCATGTCGTCGGCGCGCTCGTCAAGCACCGCCTTGAACAGGTACTTCAGGAATTCCTCGGACACGCGCGCGGTCTCGGCCAGGTCGGCGAAGGCGATCTCCGGCTCGATCATCCAGAACTCGGCCAGGTGGCGGGTGGTATGGCTGTTCTCGGCGCGGAAGGTGGGGCCGAAGGTGTAGACCTTGCTCATCGACAGGGCGAAGGCCTCGACGTTGAGCTGGCCGGACACGGTGAGGAAGGTCTCCTGGCCGAAGAAGTCCTCGGAAAAGTCCACCGACCCGTCCTTGCGCCGCGGCAGGTTGGCCAGGTCCAGCGTGGAGACCCGGAACATCTGCCCGGCGCCCTCGGCGTCGGACGTGGTGATGATCGGGGTGTTGATCCAGTAGTAGCCGTTCTCGTGGAAATAGCGGTGCGCGGCCTGGGCCAGGCAGTGGCGGATCCGGGTGACGGCGCCGAACAGGTTGGTGCGCGGGCGCAGGTGGGCCACTTCGCGCAGGAACTCCAGCGAATGCGGCTTGGGCTGGATCGGGTAGGTCTCCGGGTCGTCCACCCAGCCGACGACCTGGACCGATTCGGCCTGGATCTCGAAGCTCTGGCCCTTGCCCTGCGAGGGCACCAGGGTGCCGCTGGCGACCACCGCGCAGCCGGCGCTCAGCCGCTGCACCTCGTCTTCGTAATTGGGCAGGGTGTTGGGAGCCACCACCTGGATCGGCGCGAAGCACGAGCCGTCGCTGACGGTGACAAAACTCAGCCCCGCCTTGGAGTCACGCCGGGTGCGCACCCAGCCGCGGATCGTTACTTCGCCGCCCTCGGGGATCCTGCCCGCAAGCGCCTGCGCCACGCTGACCGTCGTCATGCCTTGAATTCCGGGTTCGATGAACAGAAAACTGGACTGCGCAGTGTACCGGAGCCACAGCAGGTAGAATGGACACCATGACCATTGAACTCTCTCCCGCCGCGCTGGAAAGGGTCCAGCGATTCCTCGCCAGCAACCCAGACGCCGTGGGCATGCGCTTCGGCGTCGAGAAGACCGGCTGTTCGGGCTGGGGCTACGTGGTGGACCTGGCACGTGAGCAGCGCGAGGGCGACGAAGTGGTGGAGCAGGGCGGGGTGCGGATCTACGTCGACCCCAAGAGCGCGCCGCTGGTGGCCGGCACCCGCATCGACTTCGCCCGCGAGGGGCTGAACGAGCAGTTCACCTTCTCCAACCCGAACATGGCCGCCGAGTGCGGCTGCGGCGAGAGCTTCACCACCGACGCCGACCGCGCCGGCTGACCGCCCTCCCGGGGGCATGCGGGAATTGCGGGCTCCTGCCTGATCCGCCATAATGCCCGGCTCGCTCCGGCCTGGCCGGGGCGGGCTCTTGCTCCACCGCGCCCGGTCCGGGCCAGCGGGGGGCTGTCTGGCCAGGCGGGCTTTTGCGCCCGCGGCCGATAACCGAAAGGAAAAACACATGCGTCACTACGAAATCGTGTTCCTGGTCCATCCGGACCAGAGCGAGCAGGTGCCCGCGATGATCGAGCGCTACACCACCCTGATCGAGGGCGGCGAGGGCAAGATCCATCGCCTGGAGGACTGGGGCCGTCGCCAGTTGGCCTATCCGATCCACAACCTGGTCAAGGCCCACTACGTGCTGCTCAACATCGAATCCGGCCAGGCCGTGCTCGATGAGCTGGTCGAGACCTTCCGCTTCAACGATGCGATCCTGCGCCACATGGTGATCCGCCGCGACGAGCCCGTCACCGAGCAGTCGCTGATCATGAAGAACAAGGACGACAAGGGCGACAAGCCCGACCGGGGCGGCGACAGGCCCGAGCGCGGCGAGCGCCGCCGCCGTGACGACGAAGGCGACAGGGATGCGAAGTCCGACGACAAGACGGACGACAAGGCCGACGCCGATGCCAAGCCGGCTGAAAGCGCCGACGCCAACGAAACAGCCGCCTGAGGAGCACCGACATGTCCAAGTTCTTCCGCCGCCGCAAGTTCTGCAAGTTCACCGCCGAGGGCGTGGTCGAGATCGACTACAAGGATCTCAACACCCTGCGCCAGAACATCACCGAGACCGGCAAGATCGTGCCGGCCCGGATCACCGGTACCAAGTCGCGCTACCAGCGCCAGCTCGCCACTGCGGTCAAGCGCGCGCGCTACCTGGCCCTGATCCCGTACACCGATAACCACAACGTCTGATTCCGTCCCTTCGGACAGCGAACCAGTTGCGGCGCCCATCGCGCGTCGCTAACGAACAGGGAGCATCAAAATGGAAGTCATCCTGCTGCAGAGAGTCCAGAAGCTCGGCGACCTTGGCGACAAGGTTTCCGTGAAGCCCGGCTACGGCCGCAACTATCTGGTTCCGCAGGGCAAGGCCGTGCCGGCCACCGAGGCCAGCCTGGCCGAGTTCGAAGCCCGTCGCGCCGAGTACGAGGCCAAGGCCAAGGCCAGCCACGACGAGGCCTCCGCGCGCCTGGCCAAGCTGGAGGACGTGACCGTCTCCATCCGCGCCAACGCCTCGCCGGAGGGCAAGCTGTACGGCTCGATCGGCCCACGCGACATCGCCGACGCGCTGACCGCGCAGACCGGCGTGGAGTTCGGCAAGTCCGAGGTGGTGATGGGCGAGGGCCCGTTCCGCGTCGTTGGCGAATACGAGGTGGTGGTGCACCTGCACGCCGACGTGGAAACCACGGTCAAGGTCGAGATCGAGCCCGAAGCGGCCGTCTGATCCCGTACCACACGCAGTCCAGCAGAGCGGGCGCCACACGGCGCCCGCTCTCTTTTTGCGCGCCCGTCGCAGGAGGCGAGACCGGCCACCGGTAAAAAGGGCGTGCTTATCCACAGGTTGTTCCGTCGCGCGTCCACAGGGGAAGGCCCTACGATGGTTGGCAATGCATCGAAGCCGGCCTGGCGCGTCGATCATGTCCCGCAGGAGTTGTCCCGCCCATGTCCGCACGTTTTGAGCGTCCCTTCGGCCATGAGCCCCACGGCGAGGGCCGCATCGAGCAGCTCCGCGTGCCGCCCCAGTCGGTTGAGGCCGAACAGGCCGTGCTGGGCGGGCTCATGCTTGCGCCGGACGCCTACGACCGCGTCGCCGACCTGCTGGTGGTGGAGGACTTCTACCGCCGCGACCACCAGCTCATCTACCGCGCCATCCGCGACCTGGCCGAGGGCAGCCGGCCCTGCGATGTGGTCACCATCGGCGAATGGTTTGAATCGCAGGGCCTGTCGGGCGAGGTCGCCGGCGGCGCCTACCTGGTGGAGCTGGCCAATACCAACGCCTCCGCCGCCAACATCAAGGCCTACGCCGAGATCGTGCGCGACAAGGCGGTGCTGCGCCAGCTGATCGAGGTCGGCACCGGCATCGTCAACGACGGCTTCCAGCCCGAAGGCCGCGAAAGCGGGGAAATCCTGGCCAAGGCCGAGCAGGACGTGTTCGCCATCGCCGAGGCAGGGGCCCGCGGGCGGGTGGACTTCGTCGCGGTCAACGACGCCATGCGCGAGGCCTTCGACGTGCTGCAGACGCGGCACGAAAGTGGTGGCAGCATCACCGGCCTGCCCACCGGCTACGAGGAGTTCGACGAGATGACGGCCGGCCTGCAGCCGACCGACCTGCTGATCCTGGCGGCGCGTCCGGCGATGGGCAAGACCACTTTTGCGCTCAATATCGCCGAATACGCGGCGCTGAAGACGAAGAAGGCGGTGGCCGTTTTTTCCATGGAAATGTCGGCCAGCCAGCTCGCGCTGCGCCTGATCTCTTCCAACGGCCGCATCAACGCCACCCGCCTGCGCACCGGCCAGCTCGAGGACGAGGACTGGAGCCGGGTGACCAGCGCCATCCGCATGCTCAAGGAGTCGAAGATCTTCATCGACGACACCCCGGCGCTCTCGCCCGACGTGCTGCGCGCCAAGGCACGCCGGCTCAAGCGCGAACACGACCTGGGCCTGATCGTGATCGACTACCTGCAGCTCATGGCGGTGCCCGGCAACAGCGAGAACCGCGCGACCGAGATCTCCGAGATCTCGCGCTCGCTCAAGGCCCTGGCCAAGGAGCTGAACCTGCCGGTCGTGGCGCTGTCCCAGCTCAACAGGTCGCTGGAGTCACGAACCGACAAGCGCCCGGTGATGGCCGACCTGCGCGAATCAGGCGCGATCGAGCAGGACGCGGACATCATCGTGTTCATCTACCGCGACGAGTACTACAACAAGGAAAACTCCCCGGACAAGGGCCTGGCCGAGATCATCATCGGCAAGCAGCGAAACGGTCCCACGGGTTCGTTCAAGCTCAAGTTCTTCGGCGAGTACACCCGGTTCGACAACCTTGCCCACGATTCGACGGGCAGCTTCGAGCCGTAGTCGGGCGGGGAATCTGAATGGGGGCTGGCCGCAGCGGGCGTCCGTCACCTTCTGCGGACGGCAGGGCGGATACATTCTCCACCACTGGTGCCAGCGCGCCGGATCCCGAATTCCCCTAAGGAGCACGACGATGAGCAAGTTCGCGACTGCAGGCCTGAGCGCCGCGCTCGCAGGCGCCCTGATGCTGGGTGGCTGCGCCTCCTATACCGGCCAGACCTCGGACCCGAATGATCCCAACCGCACCCGCACCGGTGCCCTGGTGGGCGCGGGCATTGGTGCTGTGGCCGGCCTGCTGAGCGGCTCGGACGCCACCGAGCGCCGCCAGCACGCCATGATCGGCGCCGGCGCGGGTGCGCTGGCAGGCGGCGCGGTGGGCGTCTACCAGGACCGTCAGGAAGCCGAGCTTCGCCGGCAGATGGCCGGTACCGGCGTGGACGTGCACCGCGACGGCGACAACATCACCCTGAACATGCCGGGCGCGATCACCTTCGGCTTTGACAGCTCCGAGGTGCAGGCGCAGTTCTACCCGGTGCTCAACAACCTCGCCGGGACCCTGGGCGAATACGACCAGACCCTCATCGAGGTGGCCGGGCACACCGACAACGTCGGCGCCGCCGGTTACAACCAGCAGCTGTCCGAGCGCCGTGCACAGTCAGTGGCCAACTACCTGGCCGGGCAGGGCATCAACCAGCAGCGGATGATCACCGTCGGCGCCGGCCTGACCCGGCCGGTCGCTGACAACAGCACCGAGGCAGGCCGCGCCCAGAACCGCCGCGTGGAGATCACCCTGGTGCCGATCCAGGGCTGACCCTCCGCTTTGCCGCACGGATGGAAAAGGGCCGCCACGCGCGGCCTTTTTCCTGCCCGGGTATTTACCGGGCAACAAAAAACCCGACCTGGGAGGTCGGGTTTGGTGTTTGGTGGAGGTGGGCGGAATCGAACCGCCGTCCGAGAGCACTCCATCCCCGGTACTACATGCTTAGCCCGCCGTTGGATCTCGTTCCCTGACAGCACGACGTGCGAAGCGCATCAGGAAACCAGCCTGTAGATTCAACCGCGGAAGACAGGCAACCTCCGCGGCTGGTTCCTGTGATGATGACCCTACATCCACGAGCACAGGCACAAGTGG
>JBQDAV010000005.1:10654-92802 GCA_052090405.1 Luteimonas sp. | reverse complement strand
CCGCGGCTGGTTCCTGTGATGATGACCCTACATCCACGAGCACAGGCACAAGTGGGTTCGGGGCTTACGCCTTAAGCGGCGAGAGCGTAGTTGTCGTCGTTCGCAACTAGAAGTTTGCCGCTGGATTTACGAGGAAAGCTGCCCCCTCGGCATGCACCAGATGATTTCGCAACCCCCGTCGAAGCCAATGCACCCCCGGGGAAAACAATCACGCTGATGCCATCCAGTATAGGGCTGTCCGACCCTGATACAAGGCCCACGCGGGCCCCGTGCAGCCGCGGTTCACCGCCGTGCCGATCCGGCCGGGGTATGCTCGCCCGATGGCAGGGGCTGGCACCGGTTCAGGAGCGGCGCAGCGCGGGCGTTCGGCACGCGCCAGGCGCGGCTACCAGCTTGCGGTGCTGGTGCTGGCGTGTTCGCTGCTGGCGGTCTGGTTCTACGCCCGCAGCGCCGGCGAGCGCGAGCGCGAGCTGGCCAAGGCCGACTTCATCGCCGAGGCCAGCGACCTCACCGAACTGCTGCGGCAGCGGCTGCTGACCTACGAGCTGACCGCCCGGGGCGGGGTTTCGCTGTTCGCATCGGTGGAGTGGCCCAGCCGGGCGCAGTGGCAGGCCTATGTCGCCGGATTGGGCCTCGGTGAGCGTTCGCTGGGCGTGCTTGGTCTGGGCTATGCGGCCTATCTCACGCCGTCCGAGCTGACCGAGCTGCAGCTTCGGCAGCGGGCCGATGGCCAGGGGCTGTACGGAGTACGGCCGCGCGGGGTGCGTGAACATTACGGCCCGACTGTCTATCTGGGGCCGCGGACCGCACAGGCACGCGAGGCGATCGGCTACGACATGTATTCAGATCCCGTCCGGCGCGAAGCGATGGACGCCGCGCACGTGTCGGGTGACGTGCGCCTGAGCGCCCCCGTCGTGCTGCTGCGTGACCAGGGCGGGGAAGGGCAGGCAGGCCTGCTGATGTTCGCCCCGGTCTACCTGGGGGGTGAGCTGCCGGTGAGCCTGTCGGCGCGGCGCACGAGCGCCCGCGGCTGGGTCTACGTGCCGTTCCGGACCGCCGAGTTCGTGAAGAATGCGCTGGCGCCGATGCAGCGCGAGGTGCGGTTTCGCATCGTCGACGCGCGCGGCGACGGCACGCCGCTTTACGCGGACCCGGACTTCGGGCGCATCTCGGGAATGGCGCGCGCGTTTGCACATGCCGACGAGCAGGCGCTTTACGGGCGCACGTGGCGGCTGGAGTTCACCGCGCCGCCGCAGCCGCTGGCCGGGCTGGGGCTGTCGGCGCAGCAGGGCACGCTGGCGATCGGCATGGTGCTGTCGCTGCTGCTGTTCGCGGTGGTGTGGGTGTTGGCGCGCACCCAGCTTCGCGCCGAGCGCCTGGCCGACCAGATGAGTGAATCATGGCGCCGCAGCGAGGTGCGGTTCCGGGCGGCGATGGAATATTCGGCGATCGGCAAGGCTTTGCTCGACCACGCCGACCGGGTGGTGGAGGCGAACCCCGCCCTGGCGCGGATCCTGGACCTGCCCCCGCAGGCGCTGCAGGGCCGTGCCTTCGACAGCTGGTTTGCCGACGAGACTCCCGCGCCGGTGCCGTCCGGCGCGACCGCCCGGGCCGTGGTGCGCGCGACGCGCGAACTGCGCCGCCCGGACGGCGAACGCCGCCACGTGCAGCTCACCTACGCTCCCGTGCCCGGCGAGATCGGCAGCGGGGTGGCGCGGCTGGTGCAGGTGGAGGATGTGACCGACCGGATCCGGGCCGAGGCGCGGGTGCGCGAACTCAACCGCACCCTGGAGGCGCGGGTGGCCGCGCGCACCCGCGAGCTGGAGCAGGCCAACCGGGAACTCGAGACCTTCGCCTACAGCGTCTCCCACGACCTGCGCGCGCCGCTGCGCACGATCGAGGGGTTCGGCCGGATCCTGGACGAGCGCTGCGGCGACGTGATCGACGACACCGGGCGCGACCACCTGGCCCGTATCCGCGCCGGGGCCGCTCGCATGGATGCGCTGATTGAGGCCCTGCTGGGAATGTCGCGGCTGAGCCGGGCCGAATTGCGCCACGTGCCGCTGGACCTGTCGGCAATGGCAACGGAGATCGTGGCCGACCTGCGCCAGGGCGATCCAGACCGGGAGGTGGAGGTGTCGGTGGCGCCAGGCGTGCGCGCCCACGGCGACGCCGACCTGGTGCGCAACCTGCTGCAGAACCTGATCGGCAATGCCTGGAAATTCACCGCGGGACGGCAGGACGCGCGGATCGGGATCGGCTGCGAGACGCATGCCGACGGCGGGCCGGTCTGCTTCGTGCGCGACAACGGTGCCGGCTTCAGCCCCGAATACGCCTCCAAGCTGTTCCGCCCGTTCCAGCGGCTGCACAGCCAGGAGGAGTTCGCCGGGCACGGGGTCGGGCTGGCCTCGGTCAAGCGCGTGGTCGAACGCCACGGTGGCCAGGTCTGGGCCGAGGGCGAGCCGGGCAAGGGCGCCTGCTTCCGCTTCCGGCTGCCTGACGCCCCGCCGGACGAGCGGGGTACCGGCGCCGGGTAGGCCGCGCCGGGCCGGCCGGGGCTCAGGCGTCGCGGTTATGGCGCCGCATCAGGCGCTGCTTCTCGCGGTTCCAGTCGCGTTCGCGTTCGGCGTCGCGCTTGTCGTGCTTCTGCTTGCCCAGGGCGAGCGCCAGTTCCGCCTTGACCTTGTTGCCCTTCCAGTACAGCGCGGTTGGCACCAGGGTGTAGCCCTCGCGCTCGACCTTGCCCACGAGCTGGTCGATCTCGCGCCGGTGCAGCAAGAGCTTCCGCGTGCGCATGGGGTCGCTCACCACGTGGCTGGATGCGGAGATCAGCGGAGTGACCTGGGCACCGAACAGGAACAGTTCGCCGCCGCGGATCACGGCGTACGCCTCGGTGATGTTGATGCGTCCGGCGCGGATCGACTTCAGTTCCCAGCCCTGCAGCGCCAGGCCAGCCTCGAAACGGTCCTCCAGGCGGTACTCGTGGCGCGCACGCTTGTTGAGCGCGATGGTCCCGCCGCCTTTTGCCTTATCCTTGCCTGCCTTCTTGCCCATGGTGGCAATTGTCCCTGATGCGCGGGCGCAATGACATGCCCCGCCGTGAACCCGCCTGCCGGAGCGGCCGATGCCCGAGATCAAACGCAGCGCCCTGGTCGCGCATTCCGCCATGCGGATGTTCGAGCTGGTCAACGATGTGGAAGCCTATCCGCAGCGGTTCGGCTGGTGCGACGACGCCAAGGTGCTGGAGCGCGGCGAGTCGCGGATGGTGGCGAAGCTTGAGCTGGGGCTGGGTTCGTTCAGGACCTGGTTCACCACCGAGAACGTGCTCGATCCCCCGCACCGGATCGACATGGGGCTGCGCGACGGGCCGTTCCGGCGGCTGCAGGGGCGCTGGCTGTTCCATGCGCTGGACGAGTCCGCCTGTCGGGTGGAGCTGACGCTGGACTTCGAGCCGCAGTCCCGGCTGCTGCTGGCGCCGCTGACCTTCGGCCTGCAGCGCCTGGCCGACCGGATGGTGGACGACTTCATCCGCGTCGCGGACGCCGACGGGCAGGCGGGATGATCACGGTCGAAGTGGTGCTGGCGCTGCCGCGGGCGTCGCGCTCCACGCGGCTGCGGATCGCGGACGGCAGCACTGCGCACGAGGCCGCGGTGGCGTCCGGCCTGCCGCTGGAGGGCGTCGACGGCCATGCCGTTTTCGGCAAGCGGGTTGCGGCGGATGCGCCCCTGCGCGACGGCGACCGCCTGGAGCTGCTGCGGCCGCTGCAGATGGACCCGAAGCAGGCCCGCCGCCGGCGCGCGGCCCAGGCCCGCGGGTCGTAGCGGGTCAGCGGCGGTTGCGCTCGCGCGGCAGGTTCGGCCCGAACGCGCGGCGCACGTCGTTGACCAGCTCGGCATCGCGGTCGGGGAAATACTCGCCGTCCCAGCGTGCCAGCGTGTTGTTCTCGAACCACAGGGTCAGGTTCTTGATCTCGACGTTGCCACGGCGCCCGGTGCGCTGGGAAGCCGTGTAGTCCCAGCGGTCATGGTGGAACGGATCCGCGACCGATGGTGTGCCGAGCAGGCCCAGCACCTGCTGCCGGCTCATGCCGGCCTGGAGCTGCTCCACCGAAGATTCGTCCAGCAGGCTGCCCTGGTAGATGGGCTGGCGGTAGGTGATGCCGCAGCCGGCGACGAGCAGGGCGGCCAGGGCGGGAACGATGAGCTTTCGCATGCAGGAGGCGGGAGTTCGGGAATCCGCCGATGATACACTCACCCGGACCGCTGCGACCTTGTCCCTGCAGCAGGCATTCAGCGCGCCAACGAGCCGCGCGCGGCTGTTCTGGATGGAGGAATCGATGGAATCGCTGGAACTGCGCAAGGCAGGGCTGAAGGTGACGCATCCGCGCATGCGCATCCTGCAGCTGCTGGAGCAGAACACCCCCCACCACCACCTCAATGCCGAGGAGATCTACCGGCAGCTGCTGGAGCAGGGGGATGAGATCGGGCTGGCCACCGTGTACCGGGTGCTGACCCAGTTCGAAGCCGCCGGGCTGGTGCTCAAGCACAACTTCGAGGGCGGCCACGCCGTGTATGAACTCGACCGCGGTGGCCACCACGACCACATGGTGGACGTGGACACCGGCAAGATCATCGAGTTCGAGAGCGAGGAGATCGAGCGCCTGCAAAGCGAGATCGCCGAGCAGCACGGCTACCATCTCGAAGACCACTCCCTGGTCCTGTACGTGCGCCGGAAGAAATAACGGTTCCGCGCCAGGCCCCGTAGCGCCTGGCGTGCCCGGCTGCGGTTACGCGTGGACAGCGGAGCAAGCTCCGCTCTACGGGCGTGGGACCTTCAATCCACGTCGGCCAGCAGGCGCCTGGCGGCGGCGCGGGCTTCGCGGCTGACTTCCACGCCGCCAAGCATGCGTGCCAGTTCCTCCTGCCGCTGTTTGCCGTCCAGCAGCCGCACCGTGCTTTCGGTGGCGCCGTCGACTTCGCTCTTGCTGACCATATGGTGCGCATGCCCCTGGGCGGCGACCTGGGGCAGGTGGGTCACGCACAGCACCTGCCGGCTGCGGCCCAGCGCGCGCAGTTTCTGGCCGACGATCCCGGCCACGGCGCCGCCGATGCCCGAATCGACTTCGTCGAAGACCATGGTCGGCACCGCATCCAGGCCCAGCGCGGCGACTTCGATCGCCAGCGATATCCGCGACAGCTCGCCGCCCGAAGCCACCCGGCGCAGCGGCCGCGGCGGCTGCCCGGCGTTGGCCGATACCAGGAATTCCACCCGTTCGCCGCCCAGGGGATCGGGCCGTTCGCGGGCGGTCGGCTCGATTGCGATCTCGAAGCGTCCGCCGCCCATGCCCAGCTCGGCGATCAGCGCCGTGGTGTCGTGCGCAAGCGTCCCGGCGGCCTTCCCGCGGGCCCGGCCCAGCGCATCGGCGGCCTTGTGCCAGCGCTTGGCCGCGGCCCGGGTTTCGGTGTCCAGCGCCTGCAGCCGCTCGCCGGCGTTCTCGAGCGCGTCCAGGTCCGCGGCCAGCTCGTCGCGCCGGCCGGCCAATTCATCGGGAGCAACGCGGTGCTTGCGGGCCAGGTCGTGCAGCCGGGTCAGGCGCTGCTCCAGCTCCTGGTAACTGTCGGGGTCCACATCCAGGTCGTCGCGGACCACATGCAGCAGGGCGGCGGCCTCCTCGAGCTGGATGCCGGCCGATTCGAGCATCGCGTCCACTGCCGCAAGCCGCGGTTCGTGTTCCTGCATCCGCGCCAGTTCGGTGCGCGTGCGCTGCAGCTGCGGCGAGAGGGCCGCGTCGTCCCCGATCCGGGAAAGTGCGGTGTCGCAGGCCTCGATCAGTTCGGCCGCGTGCGCGTGGCGGCGGTGGCTGGCCTGGAGTTCGTCGATGGCCGGGGCCTCCAGCGCCTCGCCGGCCATCTCGTCGAGCTGGTGGCGCAGCCAGTCGCGCCGCTCGCCGGGATCGCCTGCCTGTGACAGGGCTTCGCGCTCGCGTTCCAACGCCGTCCAGTCGCGGGCGGCGGCGGCCACCGCGTCCAGTTCGGCCGCGTGCTGGCCGTAGGCGTCGAGCAGGGTGAGCTGGCTGGTTTTTGAAAGCAGGGCCTGGTGTTCATGCTGGCCGTGGATCTCCACCAGGTGCCCGGCCAGCTCGCCAAGCTGGGCCAGGGTGACCGGACGGCCGTTGATCCAGGCCCTCGAGCCGCCGTCGGCGCGCAGGGTGCGGCGGAGCTGGCAGGCGTCGCCGTCGTCGAGCTCGTGATCGCGCAGCCACTGCAGCGCTGCAGGCGCGTCGGCCAGGTCGAAACCGGCGTCCAGCTCGGCGCGCGCGGCGCCGTGGCGGACCACGCCGCTGTCGGCGCGCAGCCCCGACAGGAAGCCGAGCGCGTCTACCAGCAGGGACTTGCCGGCGCCGGTTTCACCGGAAATCACCGTCAGGCCGGGGCCGAACTCGATCTCGGTGGCGCTGGCGACGGCGAAATCGCGAATGGCGAGATAAGTGAGCATGCGGGCGTGATTGTGCAGCGCGGGACGGCCCGCGGCCAAGCCCGGCGCGCCGGCGGCCTTGTGCATGTCCCGGTGCGCCCGTATATCGTTGGGCCATGAGCAGCCGTACCGACCAAGGCCCGTGGCATGAACTCGACCCGCGTGCGCGCCAGCTCCTGCGCACGTTGATCGGGCGCCATATCCGCGACGGCGAGCCGGTCGGGTCACGGACCCTGGCCAGGCACTCGGGGCTGGAGGTGAGCCCGGCCACGATCCGCAACATCCTCGCCGACCTGGAGGAAGGGGGGTTCCTGACCGCCCCGCACACCTCCGCCGGCCGGGTGCCGACGGCGCAGGGCTACCGGGTGTTCGTGGATTCGCTGCTGCAGCTCAAGCCGCTGCCGGAGGCCGAGGTCGCGCGGTTGCGCAGCGGCCTGGCGGCGGGCGGCGGTACCCAGAGCCTGCTGGGCAGTGCCTCGGAGCTGGTGTCGGCGATGACCCACTTCGTGGGCGTGGTCAGCGTGCCGCGGCGCGAGCGCTTCGCGTTCCGGCACATCGACTTCGTGCCGGTGGATGCGCAGCGGGTCCTGGCGATCCTTGTGTTCGCCGACAACGAGGTGCAGAACAGGTTGATCCAGACCCGCCGCAGCTATGAGCCGGCGGAGCTGGAGCGGGTGGCGAACTACCTCAATGCGAAGTTCGCCGGGCTGCCGCTGGCCGATATCCGTGCCGCCCTGGTGCGCGACATGCGCGCCGCGCGCCACGAGATGGAGAGCGTGCTGGCGCAGACTGTGGAGCTGGCCGAGCAGGCGCTCAGCGGCGACGACGAGGACATGGTGGTGGCCGGCCAGAGCCGGCTGATCGGCCTGCAGGATCTGTCGGACCTGGAGCGGCTGCGCGAACTGTTCGAGGCGTTTTCAAGCAAGCGGGAGATCCTGCAGTTGCTCGAGCGCACGGTGGATGCGCCGGGGGTGCGCATCTTCATCGGCGAGGAAACCGGCCTGGCGCCGCTGGAAGGGGTGTCGCTGGTGACCGCCAGCTACGGCGCCGACGGCCAGGTGCTCGGCGTGCTCGGGGCGATCGGACCCACCCGGATGGCATATGAACGGGTGATCCCGGTGGTGCAGGCCACCGCCGGCGTGCTGGGTGCGGCGCTGGAAGCATCCCGAGAGGGCTGAGCAGGGATTGAACGGGCAGGCGGGAGCGCAGGCTCCGGCCTGTGGGCGCGGGGCTTGAATTGCCAGCGGGCAAACCCCATTGCTGCGGCCAGCGGCGGCAAACGACCGCCATTGGGACCAGAAATGAACCAGGAATCCGGACAGGACCAGGACGACCGGCACGCGCCGGCGCAGCCAGGCGAGGGGCAGGGCGAAGACATGGCCATCGCGCTGCAGGAGCAGATCGAGGCGCTGAAGGGCGAGCTGGAGCAGGTACAGGCCCAGTCGCTGATCGAGCGCGCCGACCTGGACAACCAGCGCAAGCGCATGGCGCGCGAGCTTGAATCCGCGCGCCGCTTCGCCAACGAGCGGCTGCTGGGCGACATGCTGCCGGTCTTCGACAGCCTGGAAGCCGGGCTGGCCAGCGCCGCGCCCGACGACCCGCTGCGGGCCGGTGTCGAATTGACCCTGCGCCAGTTGCACAAGGTGACGGAGACCTTTGGCCTGGTCGAGGTCGCGCCCGCGCCAGGCGAGCCGTTCGACCCCGAGCGCCACCAGGCGATGAGCGTGGCCGAGGCGGCCGGCATCGCCCCGGGCGCGGTGGTGCAACTCTTCCAGAAGGGCTACGTGCTCAACGACCGCCTGCTGCGCCCCGCGATGGTGGTGGTAGCGCCGTAGCAACGCGCAAGGCGCGCGAAACCCCGTGGAAGGCGGGTTCCGCGCTTGAAGCCGGGCCAGGTGCCCCCAGATACACCGTGTCGGCGGCCCGGCCGCCCCAATCAACATTGAATCAGGATCCAGAGGAACCACTCATGGCAAAGATCATCGGCATCGACCTGGGCACGACCAACTCGTGCGTGGCGATCATGGACGGCGGCAAGGCCAAGGTCATCGAGAACAGCGAGGGTGACCGCACCACGCCGTCGATCGTGGCCTACACCAAGGACGGCGAGGTGCTGGTTGGCGCCTCGGCCAAGCGCCAGGCCGTCACCAACCCCCACAACACCTTCTTCGCGGTCAAGCGCCTGATCGGGCGCAAGTTCAAGGACGCCGAGGTGCAGAAGGACATCGGCCTGGTGCCCTACAAGATCGTCGAGCACGAGAACGGCGACGCCTGGGTGGAGACCAGCGACGGCAAGAAGCTGTCGGCGCAGGAGATCTCCGCGCGCACCCTGGAGAAGATGAAGAAGACCGCCGAGGACTACCTGGGCGAGAAGGTCACCGAGGCGGTCATCACCGTCCCGGCCTACTTCAACGACTCCCAGCGCCAGGCGACCAAGGACGCCGGCCGCATCGCCGGCCTGGACGTGAAGCGCATCATCAACGAGCCCACCGCCGCGGCCCTGGCCTACGGCCTGGACAAGGACGGCGGCGACCGCAAGGTCGCCGTGTACGACCTGGGCGGCGGCACCTTCGACGTGTCGATCATCGAGATCGCCGAAGTGGACGGCGAGAAGCAGTTCGAGGTGCTGGCCACCAACGGCGATACCTTCCTGGGCGGCGAGGACTTCGACGCGCGGATCATTGATTACCTGGTCGAGGAGTTCCAGAAGGACCAGGGCATCGACCTGCGCAAGGACCCGCTGGCCCTGCAGCGCCTGAAGGACGCGGCCGAGCGGGCCAAGATCGAGCTGTCCAGCTCGCAGCAGACCGAGGTGAACCTGCCGTACGTCACCGCCGATTCCTCCGGTCCCAAGCACCTGAACATCAAGCTCACCCGGGCCAAGCTGGAAGCGCTGGTGGAGGACCTGGTGAAGAAGTCGATCGAGCCGTGCCGGATCGCGCTCAACGACGCCGGCGTGCGCGCCAGCGAGATCAGCGAGGTGATCCTGGTCGGTGGCCAGACCCGCATGCCCAAGGTGCAGGCGGCGGTGGCCGAGTTCTTCGGCAAGGAGCCGCGCAAGGACGTGAACCCCGACGAGGCCGTGGCCGTGGGCGCGGCGGTGCAGGGCGGTGTGCTGGCCGGCGACGTCAAGGACGTGCTGCTGCTGGACGTGACCCCGCTGAGCCTGGGCATCGAGACCCTGGGCGGCGTGTTCACCAAGATCATCGAGAAGAACACCACCGTGCCGACCAAGGCCTCGCAGACCTTCTCCACCGCCGAGGACAACCAGTCCGCGGTGACGGTGCACGTGCTGCAGGGCGAGCGCGAGCAGGCCCGCTTCAACAAGTCGCTGGCCAAGTTCGACCTGTCGGGCATCGACGCCGCGCCGCGCGGCATGCCGCAGGTGGAGGTGTCGTTCGACATCGACGCCAACGGCATCGTCCACGTGACCGCCAAGGACAAGAAGACCGGCAAGGAGCAGAAGGTCGAGATCAAGGCCGGCTCGGGCCTGTCGGACGACGAGATCCAGCGCATGGTGCAGGATGCGGAAGCGCACCGCGAAGACGACAGGAAGTTCCAGGAGCTGGTGCAGGCCCGCAACCAGGCCGACGCGCTGGTGCACAGCACCCGCAGCGCGATCAAGGACAGCGGTGACAAGGTGCCGGGCGATGTGATCGGCCAGGTCGAGTCGGCGATCGCCGAGGTCGAGACCGCGATGAAGGGCGATGACAAGGCCCAGATCGAAGGCAAGACCAAGGCGTTGGAGGAGGCCGCGCAGTCGCTGTTCGCGGCGGCCGCCGCCGCTGGCCAGGCCGACGCGGCCGGGCCGGAGGGCCAGCAGGACGGCGCGGCGCAGGCCGACGATGTGGTCGACGCCGAGTTCACCGAGGTCAAGGACGACGAAAAGAAGGACTGACCACCCCACCGGCACCAGCGACGGGAACCGCGTGGCTTCGCCGCCCGGTTCCCGTCGTGCATGTGGACCACTCCCGTCTGGTCCGCCAGGCAATACGGACCTGATTGATGAGCAAGCGCGACTACTACGAAGTCCTGGGCGTTTCCCGCAACGCCACCGAGGATGAGCTGAAGAAGGCCTATCGCCGCAGCGCGATGAAGCACCACCCGGACCGCAATCCCGGCGACAAGGACGCCGAGGCCGCGTTCAAGGAGTGCAAGGAGGCCTATGAAGTGCTGTCGGACGGCGGCAAGCGCCGCCTGTACGACCAGCACGGGCACGCCGCGTTCGAACACGGCATGGGCGGCGGCAACGCCGGGCCGGGCTTTGGCGGCGCCGACATGGGTGACATCTTCGGTGACATCTTCGGCGACATCTTCGGCGGTGGCGGCGCGCGCGGCCGGCCACGGCGCGGGGCCGACGTGGGCTATGTGCTCGAGCTGGACCTGGAAGAAGCCGTGGCCGGGGTAGAACGGAAGATCGAGCTGCCAACCCTGGCCGCCTGCGACGACTGCCAGGGCTCCGGCTCCGAGGACGGCAAGAAGGACACCTGCACCACCTGCCACGGACGCGGCCAGGTGCGCATGCAGCGCGGCATCTTCACCATGCAGCAGGCCTGCCCGCACTGCGAGGGACGTGGCCAGGTGATCGCCAACCCGTGTGGCACCTGCCGCGGCGCGGGCCGGGTGGAGGAGGAAAAGGTGCTGTCGGTGAAGATCCCGGCCGGGGTCGATTCGGGCGATCGCATCCGCCTGGCCGGCGAAGGCGAGGCCGGGCCCGCCGGATCGCCGCCGGGCGACCTGTACGTGGAGGTGCGGGTGCGCCCGCACGATCTCTTCGAGCGCGATGGCGACGACCTGCACTGCGAGGTGCCGATCCGCATTTCCCAGGCCGCGCTGGGCGACACCGTGCGCGTGCCGACGCTGGGCGGGGAGGCCGAGATACGGATTCCCTCCGAGACCCAGACCGGCAAGGTGTTCCGCCTGCGCGACAAAGGCGTGACCTCGGTGCGCAGCCGC
The DNA here is from genome assembly GCA_052090405.1 of Luteimonas sp. GTDB lineage: Bacteria > Pseudomonadota > Gammaproteobacteria > Xanthomonadales > Xanthomonadaceae > Luteimonas. Next base: position 81,371 of record JBQDAV010000005.1, on the reverse strand, counting down.
CGGCCGGGCGACCTGTACTGCAAGGTGGTGGTGGAAACCCCGGTCAACCTGACCGCCGAGCAGCGTGAGCTGCTGGACCAGTTCGAGGCCACCTTCGTCGGTGAGAACGCGCGGCGGCACTCGCCCAAATCCAGCACTTTCGTAGATGGGGTCAAGGGGTTCTGGGACCGGATGACCAGCTGAGGGGCGCGCTGCTTTTGCAGCTATCATCACGCCAGTTCCAGTGATCCTTCACCGCAACAAGGATGTCGCTGATGATTCCACGTCTTCTCCAGTGGGGGCTTTCGGGCGTGTGTCTGTTGGCAAGCGTCGGAGTCGACGCTGCTGCTGCCGAAATGGGGCGTCGTTGCGAGCTGCCGCCGCTATCCAGTGATTCGGTGATTCATGCGCCCCGGCCCGCCGTCGGTTCGGCCTGGACCTATTCGGTTGGCGGTGATGTGCCGCCCAGCACGTTGACGCTGGAGAAGGTGGATGGTGGGGAGGCCCTGTTCAAAGTAGAGGCGAATGGGCGTGCCTGGCCGTCCCTCAGGGAGCGGTTGGACACTTATGCCCGAGTCAATCCGCTGCGTGATGGCGAGCAGGTCCTGCTGCGCTTCCCGCTACAGGTTGGGGAGACGTGGGAAGACGAGTTCGTCGAGCCGGGTGAGATTGAACTCGGCTCCGGCAGTTTTCGGTACACGTATCAGGAGTGGGCAGTCAGTGAAGTCGTTGCGGTCGAGGAAATCACCACTGCGCTCGGCTCATTTCCCGCGTTGCGTATTGAGCGGGTTGCGAGGTGGCTCAAGTCCCGGCCTGAATCCGACGATATGGACCACATGCGCATCGATGATGTTGGCGAGGTGGATGGCCTGGATCGGAGTGTGAGTTGGTATGTCCCGGCTATAGATCGGGTTGTACTGCGCAAGGCGCAGAGCATGCATCCTGCGCGTGCCTACCATTCGCGGATTGACGAGAAAAGCGCGGCGTCGCTCATCACGGAGCTGGTGGCGTATTCGGAGCCTTCCGGCTGCGTTCTGGAAGGAGCTCCCGTGAGCGCAAAACTTCCTGGACAGGCACCGTCAGGCTATCCCTTTCGGGACAACGATACGTGGGAATACATGCTTCAGACGCGGCCGCATCGAGCCCAGCCCGTGGCAGAAGAGCCCTGAGGCCGTGTCCGCAATATCCTTGCGATTCCAGCTTGTCCGGATTCCAGCCTGGCGCTAGCCTGCCCCTATGACTGCTTCCGTCCGCCTGCTGCTCCACGGTGCTTCCGGTCGCATGGGCCAGGCCCTGCTGCGGCTGTGTGAAGAGCAGGAGGGCTGCCAGGTGGTGGCGGCCGTGGCGACGCGGGTTGGCCAGCGGGTGGTGGACGGGGTGCCGTGGTTCACCGCCGCCGAGCTGGGCGGCGTTCCGGACTTCGACGTGGCGGTGGATTTCAGCCTGCCCGAGGCGTTCGATCCGGTGTTGGCCCTGTGCCGGCAGCGCGGCGCGGCGCTGGTGTCGGGTACCACCGGCCTGTCGGAGGCGCAAGGCAAGGCGCTGGACGAGGCCGCGGCCGGGATCCCGGTGCTGTGGGCGTCCAATTTCAGCATCGGCGTGGCCCTGCTGCACGAGCTGGTCGAGCGCGCCGCGGGCGCGCTGGCGGGATGGGACTGCGATATCGTCGAGTCCCACCACGCGCGCAAGCAGGACGCGCCCTCGGGCACGGCCCTCACCCTGGGTGCGGCCGCGGGGCAGGGCGGCGCCGATGCGCGCTATGCCTCGATCCGGGCCGGGGACATCGTTGGTGAGCACCTGGTCCAGTTCACCTCCGCCGGCGAGCGGGTGGAGCTGGTGCACCGGGCCGGCAGCCGCGAGATCTTTGCCCGCGGCGCGCTGCACGCGGCGCTGAAGATCGCCGGACAGCCGCCGGGCAGGCGCCAGCTGCGCGAACTGCTCTGAGGCCCTGCCCAGACGACATTTTCCACTGGCGCGGGATGGAGTGCGCCGGTATCATTCCCGCTCGCCTGATTCCTCTCGCCCGGACCGAAACCGCTCGTGTCCGCGGTTTTCTGCAACCTGACGTAGGCGACTTCCTTGACAGTATCCGCAATCCTCGTGCTCGAAGACGGGACCGTCTTCAAGGGCATTTCCGTTGGCGCGCCCGGCCTGGCGATCGGTGAAGTGGTGTTCAACACCGCCATGACCGGTTACCAGGAGATCGTGACCGATCCTTCGTATGCGCGGCAGATCGTGACCCTGACCTACCCGCACGTGGGCAATACCGGCTGCACCGACGAGGACGACGAAGGTCCCGGGGTGTGGGCGTCCGGGCTGGTGGTGCGCGACGTGCCGGGCCGGCCCAGCAGCTGGCGCAGCCGCGCCGCGCTGCCGCAGTGGCTGGCTGAACGCGGCGTGGTGGCGATCGCCGGCATCGATACCCGCCGGCTGACGCGCCTGCTGCGCGAGCGCGGCGCCCAGAGCGGCGCGGTGCTGGCAGGTGAGGCTCCCATCGCGCAGGCCGACGTGGACCGCGCGCTGGAGGCTGCGCGCAAGTTCCCGGGGCTGGCGGGCATGGACCTGGCGAAGGAGGTCAGCACCGGCGAGCGCTATGTCTGGACCCAGGGCACGCTGGACCTGGACAGCGGCAAATGGAACGACGCCAGGCCACGCCGGCGGGTGGTGGCCTGGGATTTCGGCATCAAGCGCAACATCCTGCGGATGCTGGCCGAGCGCGGCTGCGAGGTGACGGTGGTCCCGGCGCAGACGCCCGCCGAAGAGGTGCTGGCGATGCAGCCGGACGGCGTGTTCCTGTCCAACGGCCCCGGCGACCCGGAGCCCTGCGGCTACGCCATCGAGGCGGTGCGCACCTGCATCGAGCGCAAGGTGCCGGTGTTCGGCATCTGCCTGGGCCACCAGATCCTGGCGCTGGCGGTCGGGGCGCGCACGATGAAGATGGCCAATGGCCACCACGGCGCCAACCATCCCGTGCAGGATCTGGATTCGGGCCGGGTGATGATCACGTCGCAGAACCATGGCTTCGCCGTCGACGAAGCCAGCCTGCCGGCCGGCGCTCGGGCCACCCACCGTTCGCTGTTCGACGGCACCAACCAGGGGATCGAACTGACCGATGCACCGGCGTTCTCGTTCCAGGGGCATCCGGAAGCGTATCCAGGACCGCACGACGTGGCACCGCTGTTCGACCGGTTCATGACCATGATGGAGGGCCGCTGACATGCCCAGGCGCACTGACATCAAGACCGTCCTGATCATCGGCGCTGGCCCGATCGTGATCGGCCAGGCCTGCGAGTTCGACTATTCCGGGGCCCAGGCCTGCAAGGCCCTGCGCGAGGAGGGCTACCGGGTGGTGCTGGTCAACAGCAACCCGGCCACGATCATGACCGACCCGGAAATGGCGGACGCGGTCTACATCGAGCCGATCACCTGGCAGATGGTCGAGAAGATCATCGACAAGGAACGGCCCGACGCGCTGCTGCCGACCATGGGCGGGCAGACCGCGCTCAACTGCGCGCTGGAGCTGGCCGACCAGGGGGTGCTGGAGAAGTACGGCGTGGAGCTGATCGGCGCCTCGCGCGAGGCGATCCGCATGGCCGAGGACCGGGAGCTCTTCCGCGACGCCATGCGCGAGATCGGGCTGGAATGCCCCAAGGCCGAGGTGGCCCGGACGTACGAGCAGGCGGTCGAGATCCAGGCCAGCGTGGGTTACCCGACCATCATCCGGCCTTCGTTCACCCTCGGTGGCAGCGGCGGCGGCATCGCCTACAACGTCGAGGAGTTCGAACAGATCGTCAAGCACGGGCTGGAGCTTTCGCCGACCAACGAGGTGCTGGTCGAGGAGTCGGTGCTGGGCTGGAAGGAGTTCGAGATGGAGGTGGTCCGCGACAGCGCGGACAACTGCATCATCGTCTGCTCGATAGAAAACTTCGACGCCATGGGCGTGCACACCGGCGATTCGATCACCGTCGCGCCGGCGCAGACCCTGACCGACAAGGAATACCAGCGCCTGCGCAACGCCTCGATCGCGGTACTGCGCAAGATCGGCGTGGACACCGGCGGCTCGAACGTGCAGTTCGGCATCAATGCCCAGACCGGCCGGGTGGTGGTGATCGAGATGAACCCGCGGGTGTCGCGCTCCTCGGCGTTGGCCTCCAAGGCCACCGGCTTCCCGATCGCCAAGATCGCGGCCAAGCTGGCCGTGGGCTACACCCTGGACGAGCTGAAGAACGAGATCACCGGCGGCCGTACCCCGGCTTCGTTCGAGCCGGCCATCGACTACGTGGTCACCAAGATCCCGCGCTTCGCGTTCGAGAAGTTCCCGCAGGCCGATGCGCGCCTGACCACGCAGATGAAGTCGGTGGGCGAGGTGATGGCGATTGGCCGCACCTTCCAGGAGTCGCTGCAGAAGGCGCTGCGCGGGCTGGAGACGGGCAAGGCGGGGCTGGACCCGACCGGGCTGGATCTTGAAACCGGGGAAGGGCAGACCGCGCTGCGCCGCGAGATGAAGGAGGCGGGTCCGGAGCGCATCTTCTACCTGGCCGAGGCATTCCGCGCCGGGATGGACGTGGAGCAGGTGCACGCGCTGTCGTGGGTGGATCCGTGGTTCCTGGACCAGATCGAGGAGATCGTGCTGGCCGAGCGCGAGGTGTCTGCGGCCGGGCTGGACGGCCTGGACGCAGACCGCCTGCGTACGCTCAAGCGCATGGGCTTTTCCGACGCACGCCTGGCCCAGGTCACCGGCAGCGACGAGCAGGCGGTGCGTGCGCTGCGCCGCGCCTTCGATGTGCGCCCGGTGTACAAGCGGGTGGACTCGTGCGCGGGCGAGTTCGCCACCAGCACCGCCTACCTCTATTCCACCTACGAGGAGGAGTGCGAGGCCGACCCGAGCGACCGGCAGAAGATCATGGTGCTGGGCGGCGGGCCCAACCGGATCGGGCAGGGCATCGAATTCGACTACTGCTGCGTGCACGCGTCGCTGGCGCTGCGCGAGGACGGGTTCGAGACCATCATGGTCAACTGCAACCCGGAAACCGTCTCCACCGATTACGACACCTCGGATCGTCTGTACTTCGAGCCGCTCACGCTCGAGGACGTGCTTGAGATCGTCGAGGTCGAACAACCGCGCGGCGTGATCGTGCAATACGGTGGGCAAACCCCGCTCAAGCTGGCGCGGGCGCTGGAGGCGGCCGGTGTGCCGATCATCGGTACCTCGCCCGAATCGATTGACCTGGCCGAGGACCGCGAACGCTTCCAGCGCCTGGTCCAGGACCTGGACCTGGAGCAGCCGCCCAACCGCACCGCGCGCAGCCCGGAGGAGGCGCTGGTGCTGGCGCGCGAGATCGGCTATCCGCTGGTGGTGCGCCCGAGCTATGTACTGGGCGGCCGGGCGATGGAAGTGGTGCACGCCGACGCCGACCTGGAACGCTACATGCGCGAGGCGGTGAAGGTGTCGAACGATTCGCCGGTGCTGCTGGACCGCTTCCTGGACAACGCGGTGGAAGTGGACATCGACGTGGTCGCCGACGCCGACGGCCAGGTGCTGATCGGCGGAGTGATGGAGCACATCGAGGAGGCCGGCGTGCACTCGGGCGATTCGTCCTGCTCGCTGCCGCCGTATTCGCTGTCGCCTGAAACCCAGGTCCGCCTGCGCGAGCAGGTGGTGGCGCTGGCGCGGGCACTGGGCGTGGTCGGGCTGATGAACACCCAGTTCGCGGTCCAGCACGACGAGGCCGGCGAGGACCGCATCTTCCTGCTGGAAGTGAATCCACGCGCCTCGCGCACGGTGCCGTTCGTGTCCAAGGCCACCGGCCTGCCGCTGGCCAAGATCGCCGCGCGGTGCATGGCCGGGCGCACGCTGGCCGAGCAGGGAGCGACGAAGGAAATCGTGCCGGACTACTACTCGGTGAAGGAAGCCATCTTCCCGTTCGCCAAGTTCCAGGGCGTGGACCCGATCCTGGGGCCGGAGATGCGTTCGACCGGCGAGGTGATGGGCGTGGGCCGCAGCTTCGGCGCCGCGTTCGCGCGCGCGCAGGAGGCGGCGGGCATCCGCGCGCCCACCCCGCCCGGCCAGGGCAAGGTGTTCGTGTCGGTGCGTGACCCGGACAAGGCGCGGGTGGTCCCGGTGGTGCGCGACCTGGCCGCGCGCGGCTACGCCATCGTCGCCACCGGCGGCACCGCGAAGTGGCTTTCGGAGAACGGCATCGCCTGCGAGCGGATCAACAAGGTGATCGAAGGCCGGCCGCACATCGTCGACCTGATCAAGAACGGCGAGATCGCCTACATTGTGAATACAACCGAGGGCAAGCAGGCGATCGCCGACTCGTTCTCGATCCGGCGTGAAGCGCTGCAGCAGCGCGTCACCTATTCAACCACCATTGCCGGCGCCCGGGCCCTGCTGCATTCGCTGGAGTATCGCGATGCCGGGCCTGTCTGGGCGCTGCATGAACTGCATGAGGAATTGAAACAGGCATGAGAGCACCAATGACCACACCGGGCGCGCAGCGGCTGCGCGCCGAACTGGAAGAGCTCAAGAGCGTCAAGCGTCCTGAGGTGATCAATGCGATTGCCGAGGCGCGCGCGCACGGCGACCTGAAGGAGAACGCCGAATACCACGCTGCCCGCGAGCAGCAGGGCTTCATCGAAGGCCGGATCAAGCAGCTCGAGGGTGAGCTGTCGCACGCCCAGGTCATCGACGTCTCCACGCTCAAGGCCGGATCGAAGATCGTATTCGGCGCCAGCGTGGAACTGGAGGACGTGGAGTCCGGCAACGAAACCCGCTACCAGATCGTTGGCGACCTGGAAGCCGATATCAAGCAGGGGCTGATTGCGATTTCCTCGCCGGTGGCGCGGGCGCTGATCGGCCGCCACGAGGGCGACAGCGTCAGTATCGATACGCCCGGCGGGACCCGCGAGTACGACATCGTTTCGGTCAGCTACGGCTGACCCGTCGATGACCGCGGTCACCTTCCTGCTGCCCGCCGCCGAGGCCTTTGGCGCGCAGCGGCTGGACCAGGAGAGTGCCCGGCTGCTTGGCCGGGCCGACCGCCTGCCCGGGGGCGAGGCGGGTCGCAGCGCACAGCTGCTGCGCCACTTCGACCTGTTGCCAAGGGGTTGGCCGATCGCCGCACTGACCCGCCAGGCCGATGTGGGCGATGCCGCGGGTTCGACCTGGCTGCGCGCCGATCCAGCCTGGATCCGGCCCGACATCAACGGCGCGCGGCTGCTGGCCTGCGGCTCCGACCTGCAGCTCACGGCCCAGGACAGCGCCGTACTGCTGCCGGCGCTGCGGCCGCTGTTTGGCGACGCCGGGTTCCCGATTGACGCGCCCGATCCTGGGCGCTGGTACCTGCGCCTGCCCGCCGGGGTGAAGCTGCCGGCGTTTGCATCGCCGGCCGAGGCACTGGGCACGGAGCTTTCGGAACAACTGGACGATGATGGTGTTGAAGCCCGTCGCTGGCGGGCCCTGCTCAACGAGGCGCAGATCGTGCTGCACAACCATCCCTGGAACCAGGGGCGGGCGGGGCGTGACCTGACGCCGGTCAACTCGCTGTGGTTCTGGGGCGCCGGCGTGCTGCCCGACCACGTGCGTACCGCCCACGCCGCCGTCGCCGCGGACGAGGAAGAGCTGCGCGCGCTGGCGATCGCGGCCGGTGCCCAGGCGGGGGCGGCGGCTACGGCATTCGATCCGGCTTCCACCGCGACCCTGGTCGACCTGCGTGCGCTGCGCGACCTGCGCCTGTTCGCCGATGCCTGGCTGCGGCCGGCACTGGCGGAAGTAGCGAATGGGAAGCTGGATACGCTGGCGCTGGACCTGGAGGGCGGCGCCGGCTATTGCTTTGCACGCAGCCAGCGCTGGCGTTTCTGGCGCCGGCCGCAGTCCTCGCTGGCGCAATGACGCCTGCCAAGAGGATTCGCCGTCGCAGCTTCGAGCCGACCGACGGCTGGCCCGAACAGATGCCGGTGCTGCTGCGCCGGATCTACGCCGCGCGCGGGATTACCGACCCGGGCCTGGCCCGGCCGCGCCTGGCCAACCTTCTGCCGCCGGACACCCTGCTCGGCATCGATGCGGCGACAGGGCTGCTGGCCGATGCGATCGCCAACGGCCGCCGGATCCTGGTGGTGGCCGACTTCGACTGCGATGGTGCCACCGCCTGCGCGGTGGCGGTGCGCGGGCTGCGCATGCTCGGTGCGCGCGACGTGGTGCATGCGGTTCCCAATCGCGCCGTGCACGGCTACGGCCTGTCGCCGGCGCTGGTGGATGAAGTGGCCGCGCTGGAGCCGGAACTGCTGCTGACCGTGGACCACGGAATCGCCTGCCACGCCGGCATCCAGGCGGCCAAGGGCCGCGGCTGGCGGGTGGTGGTCACCGATCATCATTTGCCGGGCGAGCGCCTGCCGGACGCGGATGCGATCGTGAATCCCAACCAGCCGGGCGATGCCTTCGCCGGCAAGGCATTGGCCGGCGTGGGCGTGGTGTTCTACGTGCTGCTGGCGCTGCGCGCGCTGCTGCGCAATCGCGGCGCGTTCGCCGCCGGCGAGCCCGACCTGGCGCAGCTGCTCGACCTGGTCGCCGTTGGCACCGTGGCCGACCTGGTGCCGCTGGACGCGAACAATCGCGCGCTGGTGGCGGCGGGCCTGCGGCGGCTGCGCGCAGGGCAGGGCGCGCCCGGCCTGCGCGCGCTGATCGAGGTGTCCGGGCGCGACCCGCATGCACTCAGTGCGGCCGACATTGGCTACGCGGTGGCCCCGCGGCTGAACGCCGCCGGCCGGCTGGAGGACATGGCAGTGGGCATCGAGTGCCTGCTTTGCGACGACCCGACCAGGGCACGGGAGCTGGCCGGGATGCTGGATACGATCAACGCCGAGCGCCGCAGCGTACAGGCGGCCATGGTCGGCGAAGCGGAGGCCGCGGTAGCCAATTGCGTGCTCGATGACGGGATCGCATCCGCGCCCGCTGCCTGGTGCCTGTTCGATCCACAGTGGCATCCGGGGGTGGTCGGGCTGGTGGCGTCGAAGCTCAAGGAGCGGCTGCACCGGCCGGTGATCGCATTCGCACCGGCCGAGCCGGGCAGCAAGACGCTGCGTGGCTCCGCGCGGTCGATCCCCGGCTTCCACATCCGCGATGCACTGGCGGCGGTCGACGTGGCCCATCCCGGCCTGGTCGAGCGCTTCGGCGGCCATGCGATGGCGGCGGGGCTGACGCTGCAGGCGGGTGAACTGGCCCGTTTCCAGGAGGCCTTCTGCGCCCATGCGCTGGCCTGCCTGGACGAGGCGATGCTGCAGTTGGTGATCGACACCGACGGCGCGTTGGCACCGGACGAGTTCGACCGCTTCCACGCGGAGGCGCTGCGCGATGGCGGCCCGTGGGGGCAGGCGTTCCCGGAGCCGGTGTTCGACGGTGAGTTCGAACTGCTGGACTGGCGCCGGGTCGGCGAGCGCCACCTGCGCATGCGCCTGCGCCTGGACGGGCGCAACGGACCGCTCAAGGCGATCCACTTCGGTGGCTGGCGCGACGCAGCGCCGCCGCCGCGGCTGCGGCTGGCCTACCGGCTGGCCACCGACGACTGGCGCGACGCGCGCGACATCCAGCTCGTGGTCGAGCACCTGGAATCGGCCTGAGCAACGTCTGCCACACCGGGCGCCGGGCGATTATCATTCCTGCGCGGCCACCTCGGCCGCAGCCGCGGCCATGGCCCAGCGGCGGGAATCAAGGGGAACCCTATGAAACATGGAATACCGCTCGTCCTGGCCCTGCTGGTCGCGACGGGAGTTGGAGGCAACCTGCGCGCGGCCGAGCCCGAGCCGCTGCAGCCCGGGGCGCAGGTGCGCGGCGAGATCACCAGCGCGGCGCCGCTGAACCATTCCGACGGTTCGCGCAGCCGGCTGTACGTGGTCGAGATCGGCGAGCGCGAACTGGTCAGCTTCGATGTCTCCGGGCCGCTGCGGGCGCAGCTTTCGCTGTTCGACGGTGAGCAGCTGGTGGCCCGCTCGGGCGATCGCCAGTCGGCTTCCCTGGCGCTGCGCGCGCCCAGGAGCGCGGCCTACACGCTGGCGGTGAGCGGGGCGGATGCGGAGGCATTCGGGCCGTACACGCTGCGCTCGCAGGTGGTGGATGGCTGGAACGGCCGCACGCTGCGCGCGGGTGACGAAGTCCTGGACTGGGTGGACGGCAGCCGCGAGCTGCCGCTGCAGGTGGACCGCCAGGCGATGTACACGATCGACCTGCGATCGGAGCAGTTCGACGCGCTGCTGCGGATCGGTGGCAACGGCGTCGACAGCCAGGACGACGATGGCGGCGAAGGCACCGATTCCCGGCTCAGCGTGCTGCTGGATCCGGGTACCTACACCCTGACCGTAGGCGGCTGGGGTGGCAACGGGCAGGGACTGTACCGGCTTGCGGTCCAGAGCCGGCCCGTGCCCGCGGGGCTGAACCAGGGCGGGTCGATCCGCGCCGATGGCGGGGAACTGCAGGGCGCCTTCCAGGGCACGCCGCTGAGCTACCGGTTCAGCCTTCGGGACAGGCGCCTGGTGACGGCCAACATGCGCAGCGCGGATTTTGATTCGCTGCTGGTGCTGCGCGGCGAAGGCGTGGAGCACCATGACGACGACGGCGGCGATGGCCTGGACGCGCGGCTGGCGCAGGTGCTGGAGCCGGGCGACTACACGATCGACGCGGGCGCCGCCACGAGCGGATCTGGGCTGTTCACGCTCTCGCTGTCAGCGGCTGAAGTGCCCGAAGGCACGGGCGGCGGCACCCTGTCGCCTGGCCAGGAGCAGGTGGCCCTGCTGCTGCCGGGAGCGACCGACCGCTTCGCAGTGACGGTGACGGCGGAGGCGGAATATGAAATCGCCATGCGCTCGGAGGACTTCGACAGCTGGCTGGAGCTGTTCGACGCCAATGGCACCTCGATTGCCAGCGACGACGACGGTGGCGGCGGGCTCGACGCCCGCATCCGTACCCGGCTGGCGCCGGGTGATTACACGATCCAGGCCAGTGCGATCGGCGGTGACGGCGGCTACCGGATCTTGATCAGCGAACGCTGAAGGGACGCCTCATGTATCGGCCGCGGCCCCGACGGGTGGCGGCCGGTACAGGCCCAGCCAGCGGGAAACGAGCACCGTGCCCAGCAGCACGCCTGCGAAGCCGCCGGCAGCGAAGAAGAAGGCGCCGGGATGGCGATCCGGCCAGCCGGTGGCCGCGTAAGTGGTTTCCAGCAGCCAGATGGTGCCGTAACCGAACGCCAGCCCGCAGGCCATCCGGGCCACGCGGCGGAGCCAGCCGGTGTCTCCATCCGGCCAGCCGAAGCGCATCAGCGCCCCGATGCACAGCAGGATGCCGGCGACCTCGCCGGCCATGCCCGGGTCGATCCACGGCACCCACCAGGCGGCTGCCGCCAGCGCACAGACGCCACCGAGCGCCGCGGCCCAGCTTCGCCATGCTCGCGCCCACGGCGCATCGAACCTGCGCATCAGCGCCCACGCAAGAAGCCCCCCTGCGACGCCAACCGCCAGCCCGCCCAGCACGTCGGCAAGGAAGTGCCGGCCCAGGTACATCCGCGACAGTCCCATCAGCAGCGGCCAGGCCACCACCAGCGCCCAGATCCATCGCTGGCGCGCACCGAAGAACAGCGCCAGCGCCAGCGCGAACACCGTGGCAGCGCTGGTGTGTCCGCTGACGAAGCCGAAGCTCGGGTCATGGGTGGCCCGCTTGGCGGCAATCGCGTCGTCCGACGGCAGCCCCCAGAAGGTGTCCGCCGCGCCGTCGGCCACCAGGTGCCGGCCGCTTTCGCCCTTGTACAACACGCGTGCATCGACCTCGCTTGGCCGTGGCAGCCCGTAGCCCTGTTTGAAACCCTCGGTGGCGAACGTCACCAGCAGCAGCGCCAGCAGTACGCCCATGCCGGGCCGCAGCCGGGTTCCGAACACCACCACCAGCACCGCGGGGATGTAGAACCATGCTTCGCCGACCCAGCTCATGAAGCGCATGAAGCCGAAGAACCACGATGCGGAAAACTGCTGCAGCCAGAGGATGGGGTCGGATTCGAACATCGGGTGGCGTCCCTGTCGGTTACGGGTGGACTGGAGCGGGGCTCGCTTGCTGCGCCGGCGCGGGTTGCCGCGGCGGCAGCCCGAACAGCGGCCGCAGCAGCCGGCTCCGGCGGATCAAACCCTCGTGCAGCAGCAGGCATCCTGCCACGGTTCCCGCCATGACCAGCAGCGGCTCGAGCACGGGCCCCGGCTGCAGCATGGGGATCCAGAATGCCAAAGCCACGATCAGGCTCTGGTGCAGGACGTACCACGGGAACACCGCTCCGCGTGCGCGCGGCAGCCAGCGGAAGGGACGGTCGAGCAGGATGCGACCCCAGCCGAAGATGGCCAGCAGGGCGGTCCAGGAGTACGCCGCGCGGGCCATGCGTTCGATCATGGCCCAGTTCACCTGCAGTGCCCATGTCGGTATATCGCCGGGTGGCAGGTAGCGGCCGGCGGCGCGCAGCGAAAGTTCGATGGTGATCGCCAACAGCGCCAGCGTGAGCATCGGACCACGCATCGCCACCACGCTGGCCCAGAACCGTTCCTCGCGCGCCACCAGCCAGCCGGCAGTGAAGACGAACAGGTACTTGGCGTGGGCGTACCAATCGCCCGCCAATGCATGGGTTTCCGGCCAGCGCGGCATCAGCCACCAAAGGCATGCGAACAGCCACGCAGTGGGCACCAGCACCCAAAGAACGCGGTGGCGGCTGAAAAGCCATGCGCGCAGGCGCCGCCCGGCCGCGGAGTCCAGCAGCGGCGCCAGCGCCAGCAGTGCCAGGCTGTAGACCCAGACATAGGCCAGGTACCACAGGTGGTTCCAGGTCACGCCGTACTCCGCGCCGGACCAGCCGCCCCCGGGCCAGGGACGCAGCTGCAGGTAGCGGGCCATGAAGGCGCCGAAACCCGGTTCGATCGCGGCGTTGCCCAGGGCTTCGCAGTAGGCCTGCACCGGCACGACCGCCAGCATCCCGAACACCAGCGGCAGCAGCAGTCGCGAGCTTCGCGACAACGCCAGCCGCCCGGCCGGGCGCGAGGCCATCGCCAGGCCCAGCCCGATCCCGGAGATCATGAACAGCAGAGGCATCCGCCAGCGGTTGAGCGCGATCATCGGCCACTGCAGCCACCCGGCCTGGTGCGTGCCCTTGACGTGGTAGCCCCAGTCGGCGACGTAGACCATGCCGAGGTGGTAGGCGATCAGCAGGGCGAAGGCGAAGACGCGCAGGGCGTCGATATCATGGCGTCGGGTCATCGGGCTGGCCGCTGTGGCGACCGCTGACCATCCAGCGTCGTGGCCGCCTGCGCCAGCGAAAAGTGGCGCAGCGACGCGCTGCAGGGACGAATCGCGGAAGTGGGGGACGAACCGCGGGGACGGCGCCGGCTCCGCCGATACAATCGGCGCCATGCAGCATGCCCACGTGGAGCCCGCCGGCAGGGAGCGGGATTTCTGGAACCGTCACCTGTCCTGGCGGCGTCCGTTCGAGATTGCGACCTGGGTGCTGGTGTTTGGCGCTGCCGCGGCGGCCAACGTTGCGGTGATCCTGATCGACGCCCATCGCGACGGCCTGGCGATCCAGGCCTGGCAGCCGGTGGCGTGGGAGGGCAGCAGCGCGCTGGCCTCGCTGCTGCTGGTGCCGCCGCTGCTGTGGCTGTGCGGGCGCTGGCCGCTGCACGCCGACACCTGGGTCCGGCGCCTGCCCGTGTATGCCCTGGCCAGCCTGGCCTGGTCGCTGCTGCACGTGTCCGGCATGGTGCTGTTGCGCAACGGTGCCTACGGGCTGGTGGGCGACAGCTACAGCTTCAACTGGCACATCGGACTGCCCTACGAATACATCAAGGACGTACAGACCTTCTCGCTGATCGTATTCGTGGCGCACGGCTACAGCTGGCTCTGGAGGCGGCTGCAGGGAGAAGTCCACCTGCTCGGGCGCCCGGATCCGGGAATCCCGGATTCACGCGATGGGCAGGGCCGACTGCCGGAGCGCTTCCTGGTGCGCAAGCTGCGGCGCGAGTTCCTGGTGGCCGCGGACGACATCGAGTGGCTGCAGGCCTCGGGCAACTACGTCAACCTGCACGTGGCCGGGCGCGCCTATCCGCTGCGCAGCACGCTGGCCGGAGTCGAGGCCAGGCTGGATCCGAAACACTTCATGCGCATCCACCGCAGCTACCTGGTCAACCTGGGGCAGGTGGAGTCGATCGAACCGCTGGACACCGGCGATGCGCGGGTCCATCTGCGCGACGGCACCGCGCTGCCGTGCAGCCGCAGCCACCGCGAGGCGATCCGCTCCAGATTCGCCGCGGCGACGGGAAAGCCGGGCGGAAATTGCTAGACTAGCCGGCTTCGAAACTGCCGATTCCGACCATCATGGAACTCAATCCCGTCCGCCAGCGCATCGCCGACCTGCAGGGTCGGCTGGAAGCGCTGAGGGGGTATCTTTGACTACGATGCCAAGCGCGAGCGCCTGGAAGAAGTAGAGCGCGAACTGGAGAACCCGGACGTCTGGAACGACCCGGACCGGGCCCAGTCGCTGGGCCGCGAGCGCGCGATGCTCGACAAGACCGTCAATGGCATCCAGGGCCTGCTGGAAGGCCTGGCCGGCGCCTCCGAACTGCTGGACCTGGCTGACACCGAAGACGACGAGGAAACCGCGCAGGCGGTGGCCGATGACGTCGAGCAGCACGCGAAGGGCGTGGACGCGCTCGAGTTCCAGCGCATGTTCTCCGGCGAGATGGACGGCGCCGCGGCGTTCGTCGACATCCAGGCCGGCGCCGGCGGCACCGAGGCGCAGGACTGGGCCGAGATGCTGCTGCGCATGTACCTGCGCTGGGCCGAGGATCGTGGCTGGAAGACCGAGCTGCTGGAGGTGAGCGGCGGCGACGTGGCCGGGGTCAAGTCGGCCACCTTCCGTGTCGACGGCGAGCACGCCTACGGCTGGTTCAAGACCGAGACCGGGGTGCACCGGTTGGTACGCAAGAGCCCGTTCGACTCCGATGCCCGCCGCCACACCAGTTTCACCTCGGTGTTCGTCTCGCCCGAGGTCGATGACAGCATCGAGATCGACATCAACCCGGCCGACCTGAAGACCGACGTGTACCGCTCCTCAGGTGCAGGTGGCCAGCACGTGAACAAGACCGAGTCCGCGGTGCGCATCACCCACGTGCCCACCGGCACCGTGGCGGCTTGCCAGACCGAACGCAGCCAGCATGCCAACCGCGACCGGGCGATGAAGATGCTGGCGGCGCGGCTGTATGAGCTGGAACTGCAGAAACGCAACGCCGAGAAGGACGCGCTGGAAGCCACCAAGTCCGACATCGGCTGGGGCAGCCAGATCCGCAACTACGTGCTCGACCAGGCGCGGATCAAGGACCTGCGCACCGGCATCGAGCGCAGCGACACCCAGAACGTGCTCGACGGCGACCTGGACGAGTTCGTCGAAGCCGCGCTCAAGACCGGCCTGGAGGCCGGTGCGAAACGTATCGACGCGGCCTGATTGTCTGCCATGCCGTGGCCAAGCCGCTTTTCAAGACCCCATCACCATGACTGAACCGACTCCCGATCCCCAGGCCACCCCCGACGACGAAAACCGGTTGATCGCCGAGCGCCGGGCCAAGCTGGCCGCGCTGCGCGAGCAGGGCGGGGCGTTCCCGAACGACTTCCGCCGCAACGACCACGCCGGCGCGCTGCAGGACGAGTACGCCGATGCGGACACCTGGACCGGCGAGACGCTGGAGGCGGGCGGCCGCCGGGTGGCGCTGGCCGGGCGGCTGGTGGCCAAGCGGGTGATGGGCAAGGCCGCCTTCGCGCACATCCAGGACGTCAGCGGCCGCATCCAGCTGTTCCTGCAGTCGGCCGCGCTGGGCGAGCGCTACGACGCCTTCAAGGGCTGGGACGTGGGCGACATCGTTGCGGCCGAGGGCACGTTGATGCGCACCCGTACCGGCGAGCTGTCGGTCAAGGCCGATACACTGCGCCTGCTGACCAAGTCGCTGCGGCCGCTGCCGGACAAGTGGCACGGCCTGGCCGACGTGGAGCAGCGCTACCGCCAGCGCTACGTGGACCTGATCGTGTCGCCGGACGCGCGCGAGGTGTTCGTCAAGCGCTCGCGGATCATCGCCGCGATCCGCGCCTGGCTGGACGCGCGCAGCTTCCTGGAAGTGGAAACGCCGATGATGCACTACATCGCTGGCGGCGCCGCGGCCCGGCCGTTCTCCACCCACCACAATGCGCTGGACCTGGAGCTGTACCTGCGCGTGGCGCCGGAGTTGTATCTCAAGCGGCTGGTGGTTGGCGGCTTCGAGCGCGTGTACGAGATCAACCGCAACTTCCGCAACGAGGGCGTGTCTACCCGCCACAACCCCGAGTTCACCATGCTGGAGTTGTACGAGGCCTACGCCACGTACGAGGACGTCATGGACCTCACCGAGGGCATGATCCGCGATGTGGCGGCCGAGGCGCTGGGTACCACCGCGTTGCAGTGGGAGGGCAATGCCATCGATGTCGGCCCGGCGTTCCGGCGCTGGAAGCTGGAAGAGGCGGTGCGCGAGCTGAATCCGGACATCTCGCCGGCCGACTGCCGCGACCGCCATGCCCTGGCGGCGCATTGCGCGCGGCTCAAGGTGCCGGTGAAGCCCGGCTGGGGCTGGGGCAAGCTGCTGCTGGAGATCTTCGAGGCGACGGTGGAGGAAGGGCTGGTGCAGCCGACCTTCATCACCCACTACCCGGTGGAGGTCTCGCCGCTGGCGCGCGAATCCGATGACGAACCGGGTATCACCGACCGCTTCGAACTTTTCATCGGAGGCAAGGAGCTGGCCAACGGCTTCTCCGAGCTGAATGATCCCGAGGAGCAGGCCGCGCGCTTCCGCGCCCAGGTCGAGGCCCGCGAGGGCGGCGACGACGAGGCCATGCACTACGACGCCGACTATATCCGCGCGCTGGAGGTCGGCCTGCCGCCCACCGGCGGGCTGGGGGTGGGGATCGATCGGCTGGTGATGCTGTTCACGGATTCCGCATCGATCCGCGACGTGCTGCTGTTCCCCTACATGCGTCCGGAAGCCGGGGGGCAGGGCAGGGAGTGACCCGCACGGGCAACTGCTGTCCTTCGCGGGCGGCGGTACCCGTTATGTGGTTATGGAAGTCATTGATTGCAAACGGTCCGTGGGAGGCACGGGATTTGCTTTCCGATACTTGCTTGTTCCCCCGGAATCCGGCGACTATCCGGCGTTACCCGGGAAACCGGACCCAGCCAACGGGACTGCCGATGTGAACATCGTCATCGTCGACGACCAGACTTCCGCGCGCACCATGCTGCGCCACATCATCGAGGACATCAGTCCCGAGCTGGAAGTGCTCGATTTCGACGACCCCCAGGTCGCGCTGCAGTGGTGCGAGGACAATCGCCCGGACCTGCTGCTGCTGGACTACCGCATGCCGGGGATCGATGGCCTGGAATTCGCCCGCCGCTTCCGCCGGCCGCTGTTGCACCGCGACGTGCCGATCGTGCTGGTGACCGTGGTCGGCGACGAGCCGGTCCGCCAGGCGGCGCTGGACGCCGGGGTGATCGACTTCCTGGTCAAGCCGATCCGCCCGCGCGAACTACGCGCCCGCTGCCGCAACCTGCTCCAGCTCCGCCAGCACTCCGAATCGGTCAAGCAGCGTGCGCTGTCGCTTGAGCAGCGGCTGCTGTCGAGCATGCACGAGGTGGAGGAGCGCGAGCGCGAGACCCTGACCCGGCTGGCGCGGGCGATCGCCTACCGCGACGCCGGTACCAGTGCCAACCTGGAACGCGTGGCCCGGGTGGCCGGGACCATCGCCGAGGAAATGGGCCTGTTCGAAGAAGAGGTGCGGATGATCGAGCTGGCCGCGCCCCTGCACGACATCGGCAAGATCGCCATCCCCGATGCACTGCTGATGAAGCCCGGCCGGCTGTCGGAGGAAGAGGCGGCGCTGATGCGCAAGCATCCGCAGATCGGCTACGAATTGCTCAGCGGCAGCCAGAACCGCTTCATCCAGCTCAGCGCCATCATCGCCCTGTACCACCAGGAGCGTTTTGACGGCAGCGGCTATCCGAAAGGCCTGCGTGGCAACGCGATCCCGATGGAAGCGCGCATCGTGGCGGTCGCGGACGTGTTCGACGCGCTGATCTCCGTGCGTCCGTACAAACGGGCGTGGAGCCTGGACGAGGCCTTCGGCTACATCGTCGACAACCGCGGCAAGCTCTTTGATCCCACCTGCGTGGATGCGCTGATGCGCAGCCGCGAGCGGGTGGCGGAGCTCGCCGAGCGGCTTGAAGGCACCGCGCGGCAGCCGCAAAGCGACCTGCAGTGAGGACACGATGCTAGCCGCGCTCAGATGGATGAAGCTGCGCCTGGACCAGAGTCCGGACAGCGAGCACCGCCAGGTGATCGTGCGGATTGCGATTACCGCGTTGTTCTGCGTGTACCTGGGTTGGCTTGTCAGGGATGGAAGCGCGAGCGGAGCGATCTACATCGCTTGGCTGATCCTGCTGGCCGAGCTTGCGCTGTCGTTCGCGCTGATGAGCATGATTCTCGTCAACCCAGGCGTTTCGCACGTGCGGCGCTGGGTCGGCATGCTGGCCGACTACGGCGCCATGGGTGCGATGATGTACCTGCTTGGCGACGTTGCCGCGCCGCTGTATGCGATCTACCTCTGGGTCACGATCGGTAACGGCCTGCGCTATGGGCCGGGCTATCTTTATGCCGCCACCGCGCTGGCGGCGGTTTCATTCCTCGCGGTCGTGGTCTGGACGCCATACTGGGAGGCCAATCCATTCCTTTCATGGGGCCTGCTGGCCGGCATCATCGCCGTGCCGCTCTACTTCGGCTCGCTGCTGAAGGCTTTGACCGCGGCGATCGAGGAGGCCAAGCGGGCCAACCAGGCGAAGAGCCGGTTCCTGGCCAACATGAGCCACGAGTTCCGCACTCCGCTCAATGGCCTGGCGGGCGTGTCGGAGCTGTTCGCCACCACCAGGCTGGATTCCGAACAGCGCGAATACCTCAATACGATCCAGGCATCGACCCGGTCGCTGCTTGCGCTGGTCGAAGACGTCCTGGACATCTCCGCCATCGAGGCGGGCAAGCTCAAGCTTTCCTCGGAGAACTTCTCGGTCGCCGAGCTGATCGAGAGCATTGGCTACATCCTTGACCCTGCCGCACGCGCGAAGCAGCTGCGTTACCAGGTCGGGATCGCCGAGGACGTGCCGGTCCGGCTGGTGGGGGACTCTTCGCAACTTCGCCAGATCCTGCTGAACCTGGTCAACAATGCGATCAAGTTCACCGATCACGGCCACGTCCGGATCGATGTTTCGCTCGTGAAGAACCCTTCCGCCCGGCATGTCCGCGTTCGCTTCACCGTCAGCGATTCCGGGTCGGGAATTCCCGCCTCGGCCCGGGCCAAGTTGTTCGAGGCTTTCGAACAGGCTGACATGAGTCTTGCGCGCCGCCATGGCGGGACGGGCCTTGGCACGACCATCGCCAAGGGCCTGGCCGAGGCGATGGGGGGAAGCATCGGGTTCGAGAGCACGGAGCATGTTGGCAGCCGTTTCTGGGTTGAGCTCCCGTTCGAAGTACCCGCGCCTGCTGCTGCGCCCAACCGGAAGAGCGGGGCAGTTGCCGAGGTGGGTCTGAACGAGTCGGAGAACGTGATTTCATTCTCCGACCCGTTCGTGCGCCATCGCGTGCGCATCGCGCCGATGCAGGTCCTGATCGCAGACGACCATGCCGCCAACCGCATGGTATTGCAGAGCCTGCTGCAGAAAGGTGGACATGCCGTGGTCGCCGCTTCTGATGGCGAGATGGCGCTGGAAGCCCTGGAAGTTGGCAGCTACGACGTCGTCATCGTGGACCTGCACATGCCTGGCCTGACAGGCTTGGACTTACTGCGCCAGCTCCGGGTGATGGAAGCTGGAGCGACGCAGCGCACGCCGGTGGTCCTGCTCAGCGCCGACGTCACGCCCGAGGCCATCCAGTCCTGTGAGCGCGCGGGCGCGCATGCCTTCATCGCCAAGCCCGTGGTGGCATCCAAGCTGCTCGATACGCTGGCGGCGATATCCGCCGGCGAGCGGCCGGCTGCCTCCGTCTCCGATTCCAGGGTGGAGTTGGCGGTCAGCGACGAGGTGCTTGATCCGCATGTACTTGAAGAACTTGGAATGGGCAAGGCATTCGAGGCCAAGTTCATTGCCCAATGCCTGGAAGATGCCAAGAGCGCGTTGCAGCGCTTCCAGACGCACGGCACCGCAGGTCACTGGGACGAGCTTCGCGACCAGGCGCATGCCTTGAAGGGAGTGGCCGGCAATCTGGGCCTGCTGAAGGTTGTGGCCGCCAGCGGCGAGATCATGCGCTTGGCGGACTGGCAGATCGGTCGCGAGTGGCGCCAGCGCCTGCAGGGCCTGCAACAGGCGATGGAGCAGGGGCAGGCCGCCCTGGCGGCGCGCGGGAACTCGGGGCTCGACCAGCGCGGAGGCGATGCGGACGTTTGAGTGTCTGAGGGGGCGGGCGCAGCGTGCAATCCCGCGCCCCCCGGGGTGGAATCTCAGGCGCTAACGGCCCCGGCGTTGGCCTGGCGACGGTACTGGGCGCGTACCAGACGCTCCATGGTCCTGAGTGACTTTTCCCCCAGCTGCAGCGCGGTATCCACCCAGACCTCGGTGATGGTCATCAGTTCTTCGATGGTTACCGGCTGTGACATCGCGCGGACCCTGTGCATCGCTGCGCGCGCATGCGGGATCCGGCGATTGGCGCGAATCACCTCTTCGACGGCCCGCACGCCCTCCCCGCGTGGAACCAGGACGTCGACCAGTCCCATCCGATGGAGTTCGCCGCTTTCAAAGACGTTTCCTTCCAGCATGATCCTCTCTGCCAGGTGCGGGGAAACGCGCTTGCAAAGGAACGAATAGGCGCCCATGCCGGGGAAAAGATCGAACAACACCTCGGGCAGCCCCATGGTCACGCCTTCCTCGGCGACGATCGTGTGGCAGCTCAGCGCCGCTTCGAAGCCACCCCCCAGCGCATCGCCCTGGACCAGGGCGATGCTGTGCATGCCAACCCCCAACCCAACATTGAACGCATGGACGCCGCGTACGCACTGCCGCGCATAGGAGAGCAGGCTGCTGCGATCGCCGTCGCGGATGGCCTTGCAGAACAGCTCCAGGTCACCGCCCAGGTTGAATACGTCCGAATCGGAAGCCAGAACCACGTGCGAGAGGCTTTGCCTGTCATCGCACTCGGTGCGCAGCCTGTTGGCGAGGTTCTGCTGGTAAGCCAGGATTTCGTTTACCAGTGCGGGCTTGAAGCAGGCCCTGCCTGGATTCGCGCCCAGGTCGGAGTGCATATGGCACCAATGTACTCCGCGTGCGGTATCTTCGGTGGTGCGCAGCGTGTGATAGCGCGGAGCGACGTGCAGCGCCTCGACATTGTTCATGAGATGTCCCCTGAGGTTGTGAGGTGGTGGGGGCCGGCCAGTCGGGCGCCTGGCCGGTGGCCAAGGAGAATGGAAAGCCCGATCCGTCCTCTATGCCCCCAAAGTCACCAAACTGCAAGCGGTTCGGCCGCTGGCAGGGGAAAAGGCGGCCCGGCGGGCCGCCGTAGCCGTCACTCCGAGGCTTCGTCCCGCAGCTCGCGGCGCAGGATCTTGCCGACGTTGGTCTTGGGCAGTTCCTTGCGGAATTCGATGTGCCGGGGCTGCTTGTAGCCGGTCAGGTTCTCGCGTGCATGCGCCTTGATCTGGTCGGCAGTCAGGCTTTCGTCCTTCTTGACCACGACCAGCTTCACCACCTCGCCGGACTTCTCGTCGGGCACCCCGACCGCGGCGACCTCGAGCACGCCGGGCAGCATCGCGATCACGTCCTCGACCTCGTTCGGGTACACGTTGAAGCCCGAGACCAGGATCATGTCCTTCTTGCGGTCGACGATGTAGAAGAAGCCCTGCTCGTCCATCTTCGCCATGTCGCCGGTGTGCAGCCAGCCATCCGCGTCGATGGCGTTGGCGGTGTCATCCGGACGGTGCCAGTAGCCCTTCATCACCTGTGGGCCCCTGATGCAAAGCTCGCCGACCTCGTCCACTGGCAACACGTTGCCTTCGTCGTCCTTGATGCACGCATCGGTGGACGGGATGGGAAGGCCGATGGCGCCGTTGTATTCATCCAGGTCCATCGGATTGATGCACGCGGCAGGGGAGGTTTCGGTGAGGCCGTAGGCTTCGACCAGGGTGACGCCGGTGACCCGCTTCCAGCGTTCGGCCACCGAACGCTGGACCGCCATGCCGCCGCCCAGCGTGAGCTTCAGCGCGGAAAAATCCACCTCGTTGAAGCCGGGCGTGTTGAGCAGGCCGTTGAACAGGGTGTTGACCCCGGTGATCGCGGTGAACCGCACACCGCGCAGCTCGTTGACGAAGCCGGGCATGTCGCGTGGGTTGGTGATCAGGTAGTTGTGGCCGCCGATCTTCATGAAGACCAGGCCGTTCGCCGTCAGGGCGAAGATATGGTAAAGCGGCAGCGCGGTGATGATGGTTTCGTTACCCAGCTCCAGGTTCTGGTCGATCCATGCCGAGGCCTGCTGCATGTTGGCCACCATGTTGCGGTGGGTCAGCATGGCGCCCTTGGCTACCCCGGTGGTGCCACCGGTGTACTGCAGGAAGGCGATGTCATCGGGTGAAATGGAGATCTCGGGCAGGGCGTGCTTTTGACCGGACGCGAGCGTGTCGCGGAAGCGCACGGCGTCCTGGATGTCGTAGTCGGGCACCATCTTCTTCACGTACTTGAGCACGAAGTTGACGACCATCCCCTTGGGGAAGCCGAGCATGTCGCCCAGGCCAGTGGTGATGACGTGGCGCACGTCGCTGCCGTCCAGCGCCTTCTGCGCGGTATCGCCGAAATTGTCCATTACCAGCAGCACGCTGGCGCCAGAGTCGGTGAGCTGGTGGCGCAGTTCGCGCGCGGTATACATGGGGTTGACGTTGACCACTACCAGGCCGGCACGCAGCACGCCAAAGGTGGCGACCGGGTACTGCAGGCAGTTGGGCATCATGATGGCGACCCGTTCGCCCTTCTTGAGCTTCAGTTCGCCCAGCAGGTATGCAGCGAACTGGTCGCTCAGCTTGTCGAGCTCGCCGTAGGTCAGGCTGGCGCCCATGTTGGTGAAGGCCGGCCGGTCACGATAGTTTTCGATCGCGTCCTGCAACACTTTCGGGATCGACGAGAATGCGTCGGCGTCGATCTGCGCAGGAATGCCTTCGGGATAGCTTGCTAGCCAGGGGCGCTCGTGGGTCATGCGGTTCGTCTCCCTGAATGGTGCATCCGGCGTTCTGGGCTGCCGTCATGCACTGTCGCTTGATTGGAGCATAGGCCCGCGGATGCTGGCAAGGCAGGTTGCCGCCGGTCGCCGAAGGGGTAGTCTCTGCGTTTTGGGCGAGGTGAAAGGGGAATGCGGACGGCAGGTGGGGACGCGGATCGCGCGGGCAGCGCGGCGCGGATGTGGACGGTCGGGGCCTGTGTGCTTGCGCTGCTGGCCGGCTGCTCGCGGCCGGCGCCGGAGGAGGCGCTGCGGGCGGCGATGTCCGGGGTGCAGGAGAGCATCGAGCAGCGCGACGCCGGTGCGCTGCGCCGTTACCTGGCCGACGATTTCATCGGCCCGCACGGAATGGACCGGGACCAGGCGCGAAGGACCGCGGCGCTGTACATGATGCGGCACCAGTCGGTCGGCGTGACCATGGGCCCGCTGGACGTGGAGATGCAGGACCCGCACGCCACGGTCCGCTTCCGGGCCGCACTGACCGGCGGCTCCGGCGGCCTGCTTCCCGACAGGGCCAACTTCTACCAGGTCGAGACCGGCTGGCGGATGGAGGGCGGGGAATGGAGGATCACCAGCGCCCGCTGGACCCCCGCCCTCTGACCATGCCCGGGGGCCCGGTCAGGCCGCCTTGCGCGAGGCCAGGTCGCGCAGCACGTAGTGCAGCAGGCCGCCGTGGCGGAAGTACTCGACTTCCTTCGGGGTGAGCAGCAGCACCTCCACTTCGAACTGCTTCTCGCTGCCGTCGTCCTTGCGGGCGACCACGGTGGCGGTGCGCGCGTTGCCGTCGTTCAGGCCGGTGATGTCGAAGGTCTCGGTGCCGTCCAGGCCGTGCGTCTGCGCGCTTTCGCCGTCCTTGAACTGCAGCGGCAGCACGCCCATTCCCACGAGGTTGGAGCGGTGGATGCGCTCGAAGCTGGCCGCGATCACCGCCTTGACCCCCATCAGGTTGGTGCCCTTGGCGGCCCAGTCGCGCGATGAGCCGGTGCCGTACTCATGGCCGGCGATCACCACCAGCGGCGTGCCCGCCTCCCTGTACTTCATCGCCGCGTCATAGATCGACATCTTCTCCGGCGGGGTGGCGCCGAAGTACAGCGTGTTGCCGCCTTCCTCGCCGTCGAAGAACAGGTTCTTGATGCGGATGTTGGCGAAGGTGCCGCGCACCATCACGTCGTCATTGCCGCGGCGCGAGCCGTAGCTGTTGAAGTCGGGCGGCAGTACGCCGCGGGACTGCAGGTATTCGCCGGCCGGGGAATCCGCCTTGATCGCGCCCGCCGGCGAGATGTGGTCGGTGGTGATCGAGTCACCGAACAGGCCCAGCACGCGGGCGCCGCGCACGTCCTCGATGCCGCCGACCTCCATGGTCATGCCTTCGAAGTAGGGCGGGTTCTTGATGTAGGTGGAGTCGTCGCTCCAGGGGTAGAGCTCGCTGTCCGGCGACTCCATCGCGTTCCAGCGGCTGTCGCCCTTGAACACGTCGGCATAGTTCTGCTTGAACTGCTCCGGGCCGACCGTCGCGGCGATGGTGTCGGCGATCTCCTTGTTGCTCGGCCAGATGTCGCGCAGGAACACGTCGTTGCCGTCGCTGTCCTTGCCCAGCGGCTCGTTGGTGAGGTCGATGTCCACCGTGCCGGCGATGGAGTAGGCCACCACCAGCGGCGGCGAGGCCAGGTAGTTCATCTTCACCTCGGGGTGGATCCGGCCCTCGAAGTTGCGGTTGCCCGACAGCACCGAGGCCACCGCCAGGTCGTTCTCGGCGATGCCCTTGGACACCGCCTCGGGCAGGGGACCCGAGTTGCCGATGCAGGTGGTGCAGCCGTAGCCGACCAGGAAGAAACCCATCTTCTCCAGGTCATCCATCAGCCCGGCCTTGTTCAGGTAATCGGTGACCACCAGCGAGCCGGGCGCCAGCGAGGTCTTCACCCACGGCGCGGGCTTGAGCCCCTTGGCCGCCGCGTTGCGCGCCACCAGGCCGGCGCCGATCATCACTGCCGGGTTGGAGGTGTTGGTGCACGAGGTGATCGCCGCGATCACCACCGAGCCGTCGACCAGTTCGTGTTCGCAGTTGTCCAGGTTGATCATCGAGACCGGCTTGGCCGCAAGGCGATCGGCCTGGGGCTGGTCGCCGCCGTCCTTCTCGAAGCGATTGACCTGCTTGTCGCGCGCGTCTTCACGGCGGGCGACCAGCGGCCCCACGTTGTCGTGGAAGTTCTGCTGCATGTCTTCCAGCAGCACGCGGTCTTGCGGGCGGCGCGGGCCAGCCAGCGACGGTTGCACCGTGCCCATATCCAGCTCCAGCACCGAGGAATAGCTCGCCTCCGGCGCGCCGGGCTCGTGCCACATGCCCTGGGCCTTCGCGTAGGCCTCGACCAGCGCGATCTGCTCCTCGCTGCGGCCGGACAGGCGCAGGTAGTTGATGGCTTCCGCATCGATCGGGAAGATGCCGCAGGTGGCGCCGTACTCGGGCGACATGTTGCCGATGGTGGCGCGGTCGGCCAGCGGCAGGTGCTGCAGGCCGTCGCCAAAGAACTCGACGAACTTGCCCACCACGCCGTGCTTGCGCAGCATCTGGGTGACGGTCAGCACCAGGTCGGTGGCGGTGGCGCCCTCGGGCAGCTTGCCGGTGAGCTTGAAGCCCACCACCTGCGGGATCAGCATCGACGAAGGCTGGCCGAGCATGGCCGCTTCGGCCTCGATGCCGCCCACGCCCCAACCGAGCACGCCGATGCCGTTGATCATGGTGGTGTGCGAGTCGGTGCCGAACACCGTGTCCGGCAGCGCCCACAGCTTGCCGTCGAGCTCGCGTTCGAACACCACGCGCGCCAGGTGCTCCAGGTTCACCTGGTGCACGATGCCGGTGTTGGGCGGCACCACCTTGAAGTCCTGGAACGCGTTCTGGCCCCAGCGCAGGAAGCCGTAGCGCTCCTTGTTGCGCTCGAACTCGATCTTGCCGTTGAGGTCCAGCGCCTCGCGGCGGCCGAACGCGTCGACCTGTACCGAGTGGTCGATCACCAGCTCGGAGGGAATCTGCGGGTTGATCTGTTCCGGCCGCCCGCCCAGCTTCACCACCGCGTCGCGCATCGCCGCCAGGTCCACCACGCAGGGCACGCCGGTGAAGTCCTGCAGCACCACGCGAGCGGGCATGAAGGCGATCTCGGTGTCGGGGGCGGCCTTGGGGTCCCAGCTCGCCACGGCCTCGATGTGCTTCGCCTTCACGCTCACGCCGTCCTCGTGCCGGAGCAGGTTCTCCAGCAGGATCTTCATCGAGAAGGGCAGGCGGGCGATGTCGAAGCGCTCGCCGAGTTTCGGCAGGCTGGCGTAGGTGTAGGTCTTGCCGTTGACCTGGAAAGTGGCGTGGGCGGCGAATGAATCGACCATGGGGGCCTCCTGTGGCTGTAATGCGTTGGCTCGGGGCGCTCAACGACACAGTGTACGGCGTTCCCGTTCAGCATCGGTGACGGAACCGCGGCGCTGCGCCGTGGAGATCCAGTATGGCGAAGGCGGTATGGATAAGGAAGTATGTATAATGTCCGCATACCGTTCCGTCCGGAGAGGCCCATGGAAGCCACAGTCGCCGAACGCGGCCAGATCACCCTGCCCAAGGCGGTGCGTGATGCCCTGGGCCTGACCAAGGGCACCATCCTGAAGGTCGAACTCGAGGGCGGCCGGATCATCCTGCGCAAGAACGTCGACGACGCCGTGTCGCGGGCCCGTGGCCGTTTCAAGCTGCCCGAAGGCGTGAGCACCGACGACGTGATGCGCGAGCTGCGCGGGCGCGCGCCGGGCGACCCGGTGGATCCCTGAGGCAATGATCGCGATTGATTCGTCCGTGCTGATCGACCTGCTGGGCGACGACCCGGCAATGGCCGACGCCGCCGAGCAGTGCGTGCGCGACGCCCTTGGGAAGGGCCCGGTGGTGCTCTGCGACGTAGTCGTGAGCGAGATCACCGCCGGCCTCGGCCATGGCGCCGACATCATGGACGTGGTCGAGGACATGGGCATGCGCTACCTGCCGGTCGAGCGCCGCTCCGCGGTCCGCGCCGGCGAGATGCAGCGTCGCTTCAACCAGCGTCGCCGCGCAGGCGGTGCCTCGGCCCCGGCCACCCCACGCACCGTGCCCGACTTCATCGTCGGCGCCCATGCCCTGCTGCAGTGCGGCGGGCTGATCACCCGCGACGCCGGTTTTTTCCGTGATTACTTCAAGGGCCTGAAGGTCATCGTGCCCAAGCCCGTCTGAAACCCCACCCGTTACTCCTGGAGTTCCCCCCACATGCTTCAAGCCTACCGCCAACACGCCGCCGAACGCGAAGCGCTCGGCATCCCGCCGCTGCCGCTGGACGCGCAGCAGACCGCCGACGTCATCGAACTGCTCAAGGCCCCGCCCGCGGGCGAGGAGCAGTTCCTGCTCGACCTGCTGGTGCACCGCGTGCCGGCCGGCGTGGACGAGGCGGCCAAGGTCAAGGCCTCGTACCTGGCCGCGCTGGCCTTCGGCAGCGAGAACAACGCGTTGATCAGCCGCGAACGCGCCACTGAATTGCTGGGCACCATGCTTGGCGGCTACAACGTCGCGCCGCTGATCGACCTGCTGGACGACGACACCCTGGGCGCCATTGCCGCCGATGGGCTGAAGAAGACACTGCTGGTGTTCGACGCCTTCCACGACGTGGAGGAGAAGGCGAAGGCCGGCAATGCCCACGCCAAGGCCGTCATGCAGAGCTGGGCCGACGCCGAGTGGTTCACCGACCGTCCGGAAGTGCCGGAGTCGATGACCATCACCGTGTTCAAGGTGCCGGGCGAAACCAACACCGACGACCTGTCGCCGGCCCCGGACGCCACCACCCGCCCGGACATCCCCATGCACGGCCTGGCGATGCTGAAGAACCAGCGCCCCGACGCGCCGTTCGTGCCTGAGGAAGACGGCAAGCGTGGCCCGATCGGCGAGATCCTGAAGTTGAAGGAGAAGGGCCACCTGGTTGCCTACGTCGGCGACGTGGTCGGCACCGGCTCCAGCCGCAAGTCGGCCACCAACAGCGTGCTGTGGTGGACCGGCGACGACATCCCGTTTGTTCCCAACAAGCGCGCCGGCGGCGTGTGCCTGGGCGGCAAGATCGCGCCGATCTTCTACAACACCATGGAAGACGCGGGCGCGCTGCCGATCGAGCTGGATGTGTCGAAGATGGAGCACGGCGACGTCGTCGAGTTGCGTCCGTATGACGGCAAGGCGCTCAAGGACGGCGAAGTCATTGCCGAGTTCGAGCTCAAGTCCGACGTGCTGTTCGACGAAGTACGCGCCGGCGGCCGCATCCCGCTGATCATCGGCCGCGGCCTGACCGCGCGGGCGCGCGAGTCGCTGGGCCTGCCGGCCGCCGAGCTGTTCCGTCAGTCGGTGGTCCCGGCCGATTCCGGCAAGGGCTTCACGCTGGCGCAGAAGATGGTCGGCCGCGCCTGTGGCCTGCCGGAAGGGCAGGGCGTGCGCCCGGGCACCTACTGTGAGCCGAAGATGACTACCGTTGGCTCGCAGGACACCACCGGCCCGATGACCCGCGACGAGCTCAAGGACCTGGCCTGCCTGGGCTTTTCCTCCGACCTGGTCATGCAGTCCTTCTGCCACACCGCCGCCTATCCCAAGCCGGTGGACGTGAAGACCCACCACAGCCTGCCGGAATTCATCTCCACCCGCGGCGGCGTCAGCCTGCGCGTGGGCGACGGCATCATCCACTCTTGGCTCAACCGCATGCTGCTGCCCGACACGGTCGGCACCGGCGGCGACAGCCACACCCGTTTCCCGATTGGCATCTCGTTCCCGGCCGGCTCCGGCCTGGTGGCCTTCGCCGCGGCCACCGGCGTGATGCCGCTGGACATGCCCGAGTCGGTGCTGGTGCGTTTCAAGGGCAAGCTGCAGCCGGGCGTGACCCTGCGCGACCTGGTGCACGCAATCCCGCTGTATGCCATCAAGCAGGACCTGCTGACCGTGGCCAAGCAGGGCAAGAAGAACATCTTTTCCGGCCGGATCCTTGAGATCGAGGGCCTGCCGGACCTGAAGATCGAGCAGGCCTTCGAACTGGCCGACGCCTCGGCCGAGCGCTCCGCCGCCGCCTGCACCGTGCGCCTGGACAAGGAACCGATCATTGAGTACCTCACCAGCAACATCACGCTGCTGAAGTGGATGATCGCCCAGGGCTACTCCGACGCGCGCACCATCCAGCGCCGGATCGACAAGATGGAACAGTGGCTGGAAAACCCGGAACTGATGGAGCCGGACGCCGACGCCGAGTACGCAGCGGTGATCGAGATCGACCTCAACGAAATCGTCGAGCCGATCGTGTGCTGCCCGAACGACCCGGATGACGCCAAGACACTGTCCGACGTGGCCGGTGACAAGATCGATGAAGTCTTCATCGGCTCGTGCATGACCAACATCGGCCACTTCCGCGCCGCGGCGAAGCTGCTGGAAGGCAAGCGCGACATTCCCACCCGCCTGTGGGTCGCGCCGCCGACCAAGATGGACGCCGCCGAGCTGACCAAGGAAGGCCACTACGGCACCTTCGGCGCCGCCGGCGCGCGGCTGGAGATGCCGGGCTGTTCGCTGTGCATGGGCAACCAGGCGCAGGTGCGCGAGGGCGCGACGGTGATGTCCACTTCCACCCGCAACTTCCCCAACCGCCTGGGGCGCGGTGCGAATGTGTACCTGGGCTCGGCGGAACTGGCCGCGATCTGCTCGCGCCTGGGGCGGATCCCGACCCGGGAGGAGTACCTGGTCGACGTTGGCGTGATCGACGAGCACGGCACGGAGATCTACCGCTACATGAACTTCGACCAGATCGAGGAGTACCGGGAGGCGGAGGAGGCCACGGCCTGATCGACCGCTTTTTTCAGCACAAGGAAAATGCCCGGCACCGCCGGGCATTTTTCATTGGCGTGCTGCCGCTTTTCAGGCGCTGGTGCCGTCTTGCCTCGCGGCAGCAAGCGGGTCGGGGGAAAGATGGCCTGCCAGCGTTTGTGCAGTGGCGTCGAGCTCGTTCCTGGCGGTTGCCCGCCCGAACAGGCCGAAGGTACGCGCAAGCAGGCGCATGCCGAACCCCGCCGTGTCGCCGGGCCTGCGGGGAATGCAGTGCAGGTGCAGGTGGGGGATGTGCTGGTTCGCCGCGATGCCGTCGTTCAACAGCAGGTTGCTCCCGTCGGCGGCGTATCCGCCCGCTTCCTGCGCACGCACGATTTCGTCGGCAAGGACGATCAGTTCCCGCCGGGCCTGTCCACTGAGCGAGGTGAGCCTGCCAACGTGCCGCCTGGGCACCAGCAGTACGTGGCCCTTGCGGATGGGATGGATGTCCATGACGGCCAGCCAGTCGGTGTCCTGGTACACCACGCTCGCCGGCAGGCGCCCGTTCGCAATGCCACAGAATATGCAGTCCGCATGGGGTTCGGTGGAATTCACGCCTTCTCCCTGGTTGCCTGGCCGTCCGCCGCGCCTGCGCCCACGTGAGCGCGCCGGCCTGCGGCAGGAGCATCCAGGCGGGCTGCCAGCGCCGGATAGTCGACCTTCCCGTTGCTGTTGAGCGGCAGTTTGTCCAGCACGTGGATCGCGCCGGGGATCATGTAGGCCGGCAACCGGGCCTTCATCGTCGCCACCGCAGCGGCCTTCTGGAAGTCCTCGCACACCAGGAAGGCCGCGACTGCGGTAGGTGCCTGGTCGCCCGCGGCGGGCAGGACGACGACCGCGACCTCGGCCGGGTGGCCTGGTTGCGAGCAGATTTCGCGCAGCTGGGCTTCGATTTCCTGCAGTTCCACCCGGTACCCGCGCAGCTTGACCTGGCGGTCGGCGCGGCCGTGGAAATGCAGGTTGCCTTCCCCGTCGGCCCGGGCCAGGTCACCGGTGCGATACCAGCGCCCGGCCTGATGGCCAGGCAAGGTGGCTTCGACGAATCGCGCCTGCGTCTGCGGTGGATCCTGCCAGTATCCGAATGCCAGCTGCCGGCCCCCCAGCCAGAGCTCTCCGATCTCCCCCGCGGGGCAGGGCGTGCCTTCCGGTGTGACCACCGTGGCTTCCATCCCCGGCAACGCTTTCCCGATCGGAACCACGGAGTTCCCGTGGTCGACCGCGCCGACCGGGTGGGCGGTGCAGGCGATGGTGGCCTCGGTCGGGCCATAGAGGTTTTCGCAGCGGGCTCCCGGCGCTGCGGCGGCAAATGCGCTGGCCAGCGGGCCGGGCAGCGCTTCACCGCAGAACAGGGCAAGCACCAGCGTCGGGAACACGCCCTGCCCAAGCAGGCGATAACGCTGCAGGGTCGCGACGAGGGAGGGAACGGAGAACCAGACCGTCAATGCATGTTCGTTGACGAAATCCGTCGGCATCAGCAGCGCCTGGCGGGGAACGCAGTACAGGCATGCCCCCGCCGCCCAGGTCACGAACATGTCGTGCATCGACAGGTCGAAGGTGGATTCGAACAGC
The DNA here is from genome assembly GCA_052090405.1 of Luteimonas sp. GTDB lineage: Bacteria > Pseudomonadota > Gammaproteobacteria > Xanthomonadales > Xanthomonadaceae > Luteimonas. The sequence continues at coordinate 49,615 of JBQDAV010000005.1, read as the reverse complement.
TGTGTGCAGCGCTGGTGCTGGTCGATTTCCGGATAATGCGCCAAGGTGGCTTCCACGTAGGCGCACAGGGCCGAATGCCCGACCGCGACGCCCTTGGGCTGCCCGGTGCTGCCGGAAGTGAACAGCACGTAGGCGATGGCTTCGTCAGGCACGCCCAGCCCGGAGGTGGCTACGGCGCCGGGATCGCCCGGCGGCGGGAGTTCCAGTTCCGGGTCCGCCCCCGGAACATCCTCATCCACGGGCCCGGACTCCGGACGGATCACCGTGACCTCGAACCCCAGGGCATCGAGCACCTCGTCGAGCATCGCCTCCCCGCCGGTGTCGCAGATCAGCACAGACGGCCGTGTCCGTTGCAGGATCCCTGCCATTCGGGCAGGCGGGAAGTTGGCACCGAGCGGTACGTGGATCCTGCCTGCCAGCATGCATGCCAGCGGGGCGCAATAGGCCGTCAAGCTGCGCTCGCCAAGCGTTGCGCAGACCGTGCCCTCGACCTCCCGCAGCCGCGCGGCCAGCCGCCGCGCGCGGGCCAGCAGGCTGCGGTAGGACCAGGTGCGGCCATCCACCCAGAGCGCGGGCCGGTCCGGAAACCGGCTGGCGGCGCGGACGAACAGTTCCGCGGCATTGGTCATGGTCATCTCGTTCGGTCAGGCGACGCCGACCGGCTCCGGCATCAGGTGTCGGCACAACAGGTCGGCGATGCGCTGGTCGTAATAATGGCTGAAGTGATCGCCGTCTCCGTCGTGGTGGAGTTGCCCATGGCGAAGGCCATCGCACAGGGCCTTGCCCAGGTCCGGGTGGGTGACCATGTCCTTGTCGCCGACGTACACCTGCACCGGCTGGGTGACGTCACCGGTCCAGGCATCTTCGCGTTCGGCGAACAGCGTGCGCATCATGTTCGCGTAGCGGTACAGCGACTCCGGGGTGCGGAACGGCATGCTGGTCATGTACAGCAGGTACGGATCGGTGCTGGTCAGGATCCCGCTGAGAAGCCTGTTGTCGCTGCTGTCGCCCGTCTCGGCGCCGTAGATCAGCTCGCAGTATTTCTCCGCCATGCGGTAGTTGTCAGCGATCTTGTCGAACAGTGAGCGGATTCCCGATTCAAAGCGCGTCAGGCGAACGCTTTCGGAGGGGCGGATCGACACCCCGGGATTGAGCAGCACTCCGGAGTGGATCCGTTCCGGATACAGGCCCATGGCACGCAGTGCGATCTGGGCACCGCTGCTCCAGCCCGCGACCCCGGCCTGGGGCAGTTCCAGGGCCTGCTGGATGTCGATCAGGTCCCGCGCATGGGTGGTGGAGCCGCAGTCCGCCGGATCGAAGGGGTGTTCGATGCCAGGCACCCAGCGGCATTCCCACGTAATGACATGGAACTGATCCTGCAGCCGCTGGGCAAGCGGCCAGAAGAACTCGGCCGGCATGCCGTAGGCATTGACGAGGAAAAGTGGCGGGGCCGAGGGATCACCGTGTGAGAACACACGCAGTGTGGCCCCGTCGCGGGCGGTCACGGTCTGCGACTTGAACCCCACGCCCCTGGCTTCTTCCTGCTCCAGCTCCTTGATGAAGGAGTCCAGGTAGAGGCCGACGTCGCTCCAGGTGACCTGTGGCTGGGGCGGGGCGCTGCGCAGGAATACCTTTTCGGCGTTGTAGTAGCCGGCATAGAACCGGGTGCGCTCGTCGAACAGCTCCTGCATCGGGCTGGCGTCCTGCTGGCGCTCGGAAACGAATTCCAGCCGGTCGGCCCCGGCCTTCACGTCGATCATTGAGATCAACTCGGGCATGGCGACGCCGTGCGGATTGCACAGGTGGAAGAAGCGCTGTTCGCCGAAACCCCCGGCCGACAGCTGGAGCATGTCACGGACGCATTCGTCGACGGGGGTCAGGTTGGCCGTGGCCTGCGGGACACCGAGCATCTTCAGGCGGCCCTGCATCTTCTTGAGCGTGGTCCGGAGCCTGTGCACCTCCCTGGTGAACCCGTAGACGCCAAATCGCGTTGTGCCGCTGTGGTGGGTGGCCAATGGCCCCATCACGACGCTCGGCCGCAGCACCCGGTAGCTCAGGCCACGGGGCTGGCAATAGTCCACGACCGTGTTTTCGGCCAGGTTCTTGCTCTCCTCGTACGCGTTGTTGAAATCCCTGTCAGGCGGGTGCCTTTCCTCCGGGATGTCTCCCTGCACCTTGCCCGCGCTGTAGGCCGTGGAGATGTAGACGAACTCCGGTGACGCTTGCCCGCCGCGGGCGTCGTCCTGGCAGGTCCGCTGGAACAGCTCGAGCATGTTGCCGGTCCCGCCGACGTTCTGTTCGAAGATTTCCTGGCGATGCCGGTCCTCGAACTTCAGGCTGGCCGCGCAGTGCCAGAACTGGCGTACGCCGGCCTCCTTCAGCCTGGCGATGTCCTCCTCGCCCAGGCCGCAGAGGGGAGCCGTGATGTCGCCCGTCAGCACGTGCAGGCGGCTGTCCAGCAGGGACTTTCCGGGTATCCCGCGATAGGAGGCGGCGCACTCGGACAGGTGCGCGTAAAGCCTGGCGCGCGCCTGTTCCACCGAGTCGCCGCGCACGATCGCATATACGTTCCCGGGCCACTTCACCCGGTGCAGCAGGAAATGGCCGCCAAGGAACCCGGTGGCGCCCGTGAGCAGGATTGCGGGGACTTGTTCCGCGGGCGGCGGGGCACACGTTTGGCGGGGGGATGCTGGTTGCACGGGCTCTCCTTGCTCGTATCGGGCGGCGAATGTCCGGGCCGCCGTGGGACAGGGTGGGTCTGGGCGCTAGCCGGTCGCCAGGAAGTGTTCCCGGACGCGCGACAGGGTGGCGGTCTTCTGGACCAGGTCGGGTGTGACCGGAATCTCGCGGTCGACCAGTTCCTCGATGATCAGGATGTATTCGATGAAGTTGATCGAATCGATGAGCTTGTGCTCGAACAGGTCGGTGTCGTCGTCGATGTCGGCGAGGTCCGGGTGACGTTCGCGCAGCCAGTCGCGCAGGACTTCAATGCCGGGAAGGTCGACGCTCATGCCGGGTTTCCTTCCAGCGGAATGCCGATTTGCGCCATGAACTTGAGCGGGCGCTTGAGCAGGGTGCCGGCGTGGTGCTCGCGGCGGGCCGGGTGGGCCAGCAGTTTCCTGCGCAGCGCCACTCCCCCCGGGATGCCGCTGTCGCGGTACATCGCAGGCTGGTAGAGGGCCTCGATCGATATCTGCAGGAAGCGCTGCAGGTGTGCGACCGCAGCCTCGCGTTCTGCCCGGTCGCTGGCCGCGAATGCAATGTCCTTGCATTGCGAGAGCACAGCCCGGCCGAAGGTGATGTGACGCGCTTCGTCGGCGTGGTGGATCTGGTGGATCATCCGGACGAACGGGGAAACGCGCTGGTCGCCGCCAGCGACCACGTTGTAGTAGCCGCCTATCTCCTCGAACAGGAAGATCCGCGCGAACAGCAGGAAGAACGACATCTCCATCCCGAAGGGTTCGTTGGTGATCCCGATCTTCTTGCTGGAGTAGATCTTGCCGCCATAGCGGCGGCAGAACTCGCCGAAGAACCAGAGATGCTTGTTCTCTTCGTCGATGAAGTGGTGGACATAGGTTTCGATGTCCGGCAGGTCGGGCATGTACAGCTGCGCCGACAGCAGGTTGATGAGTTCACGCTCGCCTTCGACATTCAGGCTGAAGACGTTGATGCACTCCCACTTCGACAACAGCTTGAGCTGCTGCTCCGGAAGCTGTTCCGCCAGCTCCGTCCCGTGCACGCTGAGCAGTTCCGGCGACAGCCACCATTCGTCGTCGGGGATGCTCTCCGGCCATTGGATCTCGGCAAAGCTGTTGACATGCCGCTCGCGCGACAGGTTGATGAGTTTTTCGACCCTGGAGGAAAACTCGGGGTCTTCGTCGATATGGGCCAGCGCTGCGGCGCTGCTTCCTGCACTGCTAGGCATCGTCATCCTGACTTCCCCTATTCCATTGGTTTTGACAGCTCCATTCCTGGAGCCGGGCGTGCGTTCCTGGGCCCGTTCGCGGTGGGCATGGCCGTTCCCGCGGTACGGGCGGGGTAGGGGGCCTTGTCCGGCAGGGCCCCGGGGTTCAGGCAGTGGCGCTTTCGTCCCGCAGTTCGCGGCGAAGGATCTTGCCGACGTTGCTCTTGGGCAGTTCGTCCCGGAATTCGACGTGCCTGGGCCGCTTGTAACCGGTCAGGTTCTCGCGGGCATGGGCGTCGACCTGCTCGACGGTCAGTCCCGGATCTTTCCTGACAATCACCACTTTGACGGCCTCGCCGGACTTTTCATCGGGCACGCCGATGGCGGCGGCTTCAAGCACGCCCGGCATCAGCGAGATCACGTCTTCCACTTCGTTCGGATACACGTTGAAACCGGAAACCAGGATCATGTCCTTCATCCGGTCCACGACATGGAAAAACCCGTTCTCGTCCATGCGGGCCATGTCGCCGGTGTGTAGCCAGCCATCGCCGTCGATGACCTTGGCGGTTTCTTCCGGGTGGTTCCAGTAGCCTTTCATCACCTGCGGGCCGCGGATGCAGAGTTCACCGATCTCGCCCACCGGCAGCATCTGTCCGTCGCTGTCCATGATGCAGGCATCGGTGGAGGGAATGGGCAGGCCGATCGAGCCGTTGTACTCCGCCAGGTCCATCGGGTTGATGCAGGCGGCGGGCGAGGTTTCGGTCAGGCCGTACGCCTCGACCAGGGTGCAGCCAGTGACCTGCTTCCAGCGCTCGGCGACCGATCGCTGCACGGCGGTTCCGCCGCCAAGGGACAGCTTCAGGTGCGAAAAATCGATGTCCTCGAATCCGGGCGTGTTGAGCAGGCCGTTGAACAGCGTGTTGACCCCGGTGATGGCGGTGAAGGGAACCTTGCTGATCTCCTTGACGAAGCCGGGCATGTCGCGCGGATTGGTGATCAGGTAGTTGTGTGCCCCGAACTTCATGAAGACCAGGCAATTGGCCGTCAATGCGAAGACATGGTAGAGCGGCAGGGCGGTGATGATCATCTCCTCGCCCATCCTGGCATTGCCGCCAATCCAGCTGGCGGCCTGTTGCATGTTGGCCACGAGGTTGCGATGGGTCAGCATTGCGCCCTTGGACAGGCCGGTCGTGCCACCGGTGTACTGCAGGAACGCGATGTCGTCGGGACTGATGTCGACCTGGGGCAGCTTGTGCTTGCGGCCGGTCGCCAATGCGTCCCGGAACCGGACCGCGCCCGGGACGTGGTAGTCCGGCACCATTTTTTTCACGTACTTCAGGACGAAGTTGACGACTGCACCCTTGGGGAAGGCGAGCATGTCGCCCAGCGCGGTGGTGACCACGTGCTGGACCCGGGTGTCGGGCAGTGCTTCCTGGAGCGTCTTGCCGAAGTTGTCGAGGACCAGGATGGCGCTGGCGCCTGAATCCACGAGCTGGTGCTTGAGTTCCCGGGTGGTGTACATCGGATTGACGTTGACCACGGTCAAGCCGGCGCGCAGCGTTCCGAACAGGGCGATCGGATACTGGAGGCAGTTGGGCATCATGATCGCGACGCGATCACCCTTCTTGAGCTTCAGTTCACCGAGCAGGTAGGCGGCGAACAGCCTGCTCTGTTCATCGACGTCCTCGTAGCTCAGCGAACGCCCCATGTGCGTAAACGCCGGCCGGGTGCGATAGCTGTCCAGCGAGGCCTGCAGGACCGATACGATCGAAGGATATTCCTCCGGGTCGATCTGGTGGGGCACGCCAGCCGGGTAGCTCGACAGCCACGGACGTTCGACACTCATTCGTTCCCCTCCCTGGTGGTTTGACCCGACGGATGCCGGGTCGCGGCTCCATACCGCTGGTCGCGCTGGATTGGAACATAAGGTGGCGGCGAGCCGCAACAGGCCACGGCGGTGGCCCTTGTCGCAGTGATCCGTGCGGGCTCAGCCCAGCTCTTGTTCGACGGCAGCGAGCAATTGCTTGCGACGCAGCAGGAAGTCCAGGTAGTTGCCGCCCATCTGCCGCCACAGCACCGCCGAGCGAACGGCGGCGAGCAGGACGGCGCGGATCTCGGAGACGATGTCGGCCTGGCCCAGGTAATGCGGGTTGCCCTGGACCATGACCCGCGGGCGCAGGTGGCTGACGGTATCGGCGTACAGCGTGCCCAGGCTGGCCAGGACCTCGGGGTGGGTCGGGCTGGTGTGGGCGGCTTCGATGTTGGCGGCGGCGATGCCCTGTTGCACCCGCCGGACCATGTCGCGGTCGTTGACGAAACGGCGCTCGAGCTGCAGCACGGCCAGGGCCAGCTTGGGGAGCTGTTCGTCGTCGGGCAGGTTGTTGAAGTAGCCGTGCAGCAGGCGCAGGCCGGGGCGTACGGATTCGGCGCCGCCGTAGACGTCTTCGGCAGAGGCGGCGTCGATGCGCAGCACGCTCTGCAACGCGGTCGCCAGCACGGCGGCGTCGGCCTGGCCGGTTTCGGCGATCCGGCGCACCTGCTTGAGCGCCTGCGCAAGGCCGGCGAGGGCCAGTACCCGTTCCTGCATCATTCGACTGCTGCACTCCGTGGTGCGGATTCAAGGGCGCCAATGGTACCTGCTGACGGACTGCGGCTGCGATCAAGCGGAGCGTCGGTGGCTTCGATCACGGCGCCGCCCAGGCACGCAGCGCCGTCGTAGAGCACCAGCGACTGGCCCGGGGTAACGGCACGCTGTGGCCGTTCGAAAACGGCTTCCAGGCGACCGTCGTCCCGCACCAGCACCCGGCATGGCTCCGGCGGCTGCCGGTAGCGGGTCTGGGCCAGGCATTCGAAGCCGCCAGCGGGCGGGGCGCCTGCAATCCAGTGCGCCGGCTCGGTCCAGGTGGTGGTGGACATCAACCACGGGCTGTCGCCGCCCTGGTCCACGTACAGCACGTTCGCCGCGACGTCCTTGCCGACCACGTACCACGGCGCCGGGGCGAAGCCACGCACGCCGCCCAGCTGCAGGCCCTCGCGCTGGCCGAGGGTGAAATAGAACACGCCCGGATGCTCGCCCAGGACCTGCCCGCCGGGCGTGCGGATCTCTCCGGCCCGGGCCGGCAGGTAGCGGCCGAGGAACTCGCGGAAGTCGCGCTCGCCGATGAAGCAGATGCCGGTCGAGTCCTTCTTCCCTGCCGTCGGCAGGCCGGCCTCGCGGGCCATGGCGCGCACGTCGGCTTTTTCCAGCTCGCCCAGCGGGAACACCGTGGCGGCAAGCTGTTCCTGGCCAAGCTGGTGCAGGAAGTAGCTCTGGTCCTTGCCGGCATCGCGGGCGCGCAGCAGCCGCCAGCGGTCGCCCTGGCGATCAATGCGGGCGTAGTGGCCGGTGGCGATGCGCTCGGCGTCCAGCTGGCGGGCGGCGTCGAGGAAGTGCTTGAACTTGATCTCGCGGTTGCACAGCACGTCCGGGTTGGGCGTGCGGCCGGCGGCGTACTCGGCCAGGAAGTGTTCGAACACGCCCTGCCAGTACTCGCCGGAGAAATCCCGGAAGTGGATCGGGATGCCGAGCCGGCCGCTGACCGCCACCGCGTCGCGGCGGTCATCCTCGGCGCGGCAGTCACCGCTGCCGTCGTCGGCCCAGTTCTGCATGAACAGCCCGGCCAGCGGTTCGCCGGCATCGCGCAGCAGCAGGGCGGCGACGGAGGAATCGACGCCGCCGGACATGCCGATGATGGTGCGCGGGGAGGGCACGGCTATTCCAGGTGCCCCAGCATCTGAAGCGGGTAGCGCTGGCCGGCCAGGTAGTCGGCCACCGCGCGCCACACCAGCGGGCTGCGGTGGCGTTCCGTGGCCTGCTGGAGTTCGGCCGGGGTCAGCCAAAGGGCGCGCTCGATGCCGTCGTCCAGCGGGCGTTCCGGATCGTGCGCCACCGGTTCGGCGGCAAAGGCGAAGCGCAGGTAGTGGCGACCGCCGCTGCCGTCGGCACGCACCGGCGCCTTCCACTGGTAGGCGCCGACGAAGGCGGTCAGCCGCACCTGCCAGCCGGTTTCCTCCAGGGTCTCGCGCACGGCCGCCTCGACCAGGCTTTCGTCCGGCTCCAGGTGTCCCGCAGGCTGGTTGATCACCAGCTGGCCGCCCACCCGTTCCTCCACGCACAGCAGGCGCCCGCCGTCGATGGCCACCGTGGCCACGGTCACGTCCGGCTGCCAGAATCGGCCTTCGCGGTAGCTCATCATCAGGGGCGTACGGGCGGGGAATTGGAATGCTCCATTGTCCTCGCGGGGTCGGCCGGCGTCTACGTGGTGGATGCAGGCGGCCCGTATAATCACGCCCATGGCACGCAAGAACGAACACGAACGCGACCACGGCGTCGCAGTGCAGACCGGCCGGCCGGAGGTCGCCCGGCCGCCGCTGTATTCGGTGATCATCCTGAACGACGACTACACGCCGATGGACTTCGTGGTCGAGGTGCTGGTGCGCTTTTTCACCCTGGACGTGGAGCGTGCCACCCAGATCATGCTGCACGTGCATACCCGCGGTCGCGGCGTATGCGGCGTGTACAGCCGGGAAGTGGCAGAGTCCAAGGTGGCGCAGGTGAACGAATATTCAAGGATGAACCAGCACCCATTGCTTTGCACCATGGAAAAGGCGTAAACCGGGAGGGCAATGGAAATCCGCCGGTGCAGCCCCCATCCAAGGCAGCAGTAGCAATTTTCGGAGGCATCCAGCCCCATGTTCAGCAAGGATCTCGAATACACCATCGGCCAGTGCTACAAGCGCGCCCGGGAGGCGCGTGACGAGTACATGACGGTCGAGCACCTGCTCCTGTCGCTGGTCGACAACCCCTCGGCCGAGGCGGTGCTCAAGGCCTGCGGGGCGGACTTCCACCGCCTGCGCTCGGACCTGGAGCAGGCCATCCTGACCACCGTTTCCAAGCTGGAGGAGGGCGATGGCCGCGATACCCAGCCCACGCTCGGTTTCCAGCGCGTGCTGCAGCGGGCCGTCTACCACGTGCAATCCTCGGGCAAAAAGGAGGTCACCGGCGCCAACGTGCTGGTGGCGATCTTCGGCGAGAAGGATTCGCACGCGGTTTATTACCTCAACCAGCAGGACGTGACCCGGCTGGACGTGGTGAATTACCTCTCGCACGGCATCGCCAAGACCGGTGAGGACGAGCCGGCACCCTCGGGTGATGATGCCGAGGGCGGCGCCGCGGAAGGCGGCGGCGAGGCCAAGGGCGATGCCCTGACCGAATACGCCTCCGATCTCAACGCCATGGCCCGCGAGGGCAGGATCGACCCGCTGGTGGGCCGCGCCGAGGAAATCGAGCGCACCATCCAGATCCTGTGCCGCCGGCGCAAGAACAATCCGCTCTACGTGGGCGAGGCCGGCGTGGGCAAGACCGCGATCGCCGAAGGCCTGGCCAAGCGCATCGTCGACGGCGACGTGCCCGAGGTGCTGGCCGAGGCCACCATCTATTCGCTTGACCTGGGCGCGCTGGTGGCCGGCACCAAGTACCGCGGCGACTTCGAGAAGCGCCTGAAGGCGGTGCTGGCCGCGATCGGCAAGCATGACGGCGCGATCCTGTTCATCGACGAGATCCACACCATCATCGGCGCCGGCTCGGCGTCGGGTGGCACCATGGACGCATCGAACCTGATCAAGCCCGCGCTGGCCTCGGGCGACCTGCGCTGCATCGGCTCGACCACGTTCCAGGAATACCGCGGCATCTTCGAGAAGGACCGGGCGCTGGCGCGGCGTTTCCAGAAGATCGACATCGTCGAGCCGACCACCAGCGAGACGGTCGAGATCCTGCGCGGGCTCAAGCCCCGGTACGAGGCGCACCACGACGTGTCCTACGCCGACGACGCGCTGCAGGCGGCGGTGGACCTGTCGGTCAAGCACATCGCCGACCGGCTGCTGCCGGACAAGGCCATCGACGTGATGGACGAGGCCGGCGCGCGCCAGCGGCTGCTGCCCGAGGACGTGCGCAAGCAGCTCATCGACGTGGAGGAAGTGGAAACCATCATCGCCAAGATGGCCCGCGTGCCTGCCAAGCAGGTGAGCGCGTCGGACAAGGACGTGCTGGGCCACCTGGAGCGCAACCTGAAGATGGTGATCTTCGGCCAGGACCCGGCGATCGAGACCCTGACGTCCGCGATCAAGCTGGCCCGCTCGGGCCTGGCCAACCCGGACAAGCCGATCGGCAACTTCCTGTTCGCCGGCCCCACCGGCGTGGGCAAGACCGAGGTCACCCGCCAGCTCGCGATGCAGCTTGGCATCGAACTGGTGCGCTTCGACATGAGCGAGTACATGGAGCCGCACTCGGTGAGCCGCCTGATTGGCGCGCCCCCGGGCTACGTCGGCTTCGACCAGGGCGGCCTGCTGACCGAGAAGATCGTCAAGACGCCGCACTGCGTATTGCTGCTGGACGAGGTGGAGAAGGCCCACCCGGACATCTTCAACATCCTGCTGCAGGTGATGGACCGCGGCGTGCTCACCGATACCAACGGGCGCGAGGCGAACTTCCGCAACGTGATCCTGGTGATGACCACGAACGCCGGTGCGGCCCAGGCCGCGCGCCGGAGCATCGGCTTCACCCGCCAGGACCACAGCACCGATGCGATGGAGGTGATCCGCAAGAGCTTCACGCCGGAGTTCCGCAACCGGCTGGACGCGGTGGTGCAGTTCCAGCCGCTGGAGTTCGATCACATCCTGCGGGTGGTGGACAAGTTCCTGATCGAGCTGGAGACCCAGCTGCAGGAGAAGAACGTCACCGTCAACGCGACGCCGGAGGCACGCGAGTGGCTGGCGAAGCATGGCTTCGACCCGCAGATGGGCGCGCGGCCGATGGCGCGGATCATCCAGGACCGGATCAAGCGTCCGCTGGCCGACGAGCTGCTGTTCGGCAAGCTGGTGGGCGGTGGCAAGGTGGGCGTGGACGTGAAGGATGACGAGCTGGTCATCGAGACCTGGCCCGAGTCGGAGAAGCTGCTGCCCGCGGCCGTCGACTGATCGCCGCGGCAAACCGCAAAAGCAAAGAAGGCGGCCAGTGGCCGCCTTCTTTGCTTCCGGCGCGGGTGGCGCGCCTGTTATTTCATCCGGTAGGTGATGCGCCCCTTGGTGAGGTCGTAGGGGGTCATCTCCACCTTGACCCGGTCGCCGGTGAGGATGCGGATGTAGTGCTTGCGCATCCGCCCGGAGATATGGGCAATGATCTCGTGCCCGTTTTCCAGCTTGACCCGGAACATGGTGTTCGGGAGGGTCTCGGAAACGGTGCCTTCAAATTCAATGACGTCGTCTTTCGCCATGCGTCCTGATATCGGTTGGTGAGCGGCGGAAAGGAGTTCTGCCGTTCGGAAAACGCGCCATTTTGCCACGTACGGGCGGTTCAGGCAAAAAATCCGTGAAATCGGTTAAGTCTGTGGCGGGACAGGGCTGGCCAGCGCTTCGGCGCGCAGCGATCCGAATGCGGCGCGCCAGGAGCCGACCAGCCCTGGCTGGGCCGCCAGCTCGTGCACGCGTTGCAGGAACCGTTCGCGGGGCCAGCGCCCGGCGCCCATGCGCAGCAAGTGGTCGTTTTCCACCTGGGCATCGATCAGCGGCCAGCCCTGGCCGTGCAGCCAGACGGCCAGCCCCGCAAGCGCGGCCTTGGAGCCGCCGGACTGGGCGCTGAACATGCTTTCGCCGAAGAACATCCGGCCCACCGCCACGCCGTAGATGCCGCCCACCAGACGCTGCCCGTCATACACCTCCACGCTGTGGGCGTGCCCGAGCGCGTGCAGCTGCTGGTAGGCCTGGCGCATTGCCGCGGTGATCCAGGTGCCGGCCTGGCCGCGGCGCGGCGCGGTTGCACAGGCTTCCAGCACGTCGGCGAAGGCATTGTCCGCGCGCAGCTCCCAGCCGCTGCGGCGCAGGCTGCGGCGAAAGCGCGAGGACAGGTGCACGCCGTCGGTGCGGAACACCATGCGCGGATCCGGCGACCACCACAGGATCGGCTGGCCCTGCGAATACCAGGGGAAGACGCCATGGCGGTAGGCGTTGAGCAGGCGGGCCGAAGACAGGTCGCCCCCGATCGCCAGCAGCCCGTCCGGGTCGCGCAGCGCGGTTTCCGCCGGTGGGAACGGCGCCTCCGGGTCGGCGGACAGCAGCGGCGGACGAAAGTGCATTGCCCGATTGTAGGCGCGCCGTTACCGCGGGGCGGGGAAGGGCGAGCGGGCGCCCAGCAGGGCCTTGTAGCTGCGCACGGACTCCGCTTCCTCGGCACACCAGCGGCGCAGGGCGTCGGCGAAGGTGGAGTCGGCGATCCAGTGGCGGCTGCGCACGAACGCCGGCAGGAAACCGCGCGCGATCTTGTGCTCGCCCTGGGCGCCCGGCTCGAACGCATGCAGGCCTTCGCGCAGGCAGTATTCGATGCCCTGGTAGTAGCAGGCCTCGAAGTGCAGGCCCGGCAACTGCCGGGTCGTGCCCCAGTAGCGACCGTACAGGGTGTCGGCACCGCGCAGGCACAGCGCGCCGGCGATGGTTTCTCCATCCAGGTCAGCCAGTACCATCACCAGCGCCCGCGGCATGGTTGCCGCCAGGTGCTGCAGGAACTCCGGGGTCAGCGCCGGCGCATTGCCATAGTCGGCGAAGGTGGCCAGGTAGAACCCGTGCATGGCGTCCAGGTCCGCGGCGCTGGCCTCGTCGCCGTGGACGATGCGGAAGCGGACCCCGGCCCGCGCCACCTTGGCCCGCTCCTGGCGGATGTTCTTGCGTCGCCGCCGGTCCATTGCCGCAAGGAAGGTGTCGAAGTCCGTCCAGCCGGCATCATTGCGCCAGTGGTATTGCACGTCGATGCGCTGCATCCACGCTGCGTCGAAGGAATCGTCTTCGCCTTGCGTGTGGAAATTGACGTGGGCCGATGACAGCCCCCGTTTTCCGGCCTCGGCGATGATCGCTGCCAGCAGCGCCGGGTGGTGTTCACTGGAGCCCAGCAGCCGCGGCCCGGTCACGGGCGAGTAGGGCACCGCACCCAGCCATTTCGGAAAGTATTCCTGCCCATAGCGCGCATACGCGTGCGCCCAGGCATGGTCGAACACGAACTCGCCGTGCGAATTGTCCTTCAGGTATCCCGGCGCGGCGGCGACCAGGGTGTCGCCCCGCCACAGTGTCACGTGCCGGGGCGTCCAGCCCCAGTCGGAGCGCAGGCTGCCGTGTTGCTCCAGGCCTTCCAGGAAGGCGTGGGCAACGAAAGGATTGGTCCCGTCGTGAAGGGCGTCCCAGCGGTTGGCAGGGACGCTCGCAAGTGAATCCAGGATGCGTGTGGTCAGCATGGAGGGAGCGGCGAAACTTTCCGGATCGATGCCGTCCATGGCGTGACCAAACCGGCTTTGGAACGCCCGGCCCGGCCATCCGTGGCCGGGCGCTCGCAGTCGCATGGACTGCCGATGGGGCAGTCCATGAGCGCGACTACTCGCCCTTGTCCAGGAACTTCTCCGCATCCAGCGCCGCCATGCAGCCGAAGCCCGCGGAGGTGATCGCCTGGCGGTAGTGCTGGTCGGCCACGTCGCCGGCGGCGAACACGCCGTCCACCGAAGTGGCGGTGGCGCCGCCCGACAGGCCCGAGCGGATCTCGATGTAGCCGTCGTTCATCGCCAGCTGGCCCTCGAACAGGCCGGTGTTGGGGGTATGGCCGATCGCCACGAAGAACCCGTGCACCGGGATCTCCCGGGTGCTGTCGTCGAGCACCGACTTCACCCGCAGCCCGGTCACGCCGGCGTCGTCGCCCAGCACCTCGTCCACCACGTGGTGCCAGACCGGCACGATCTTGCCCGCCTCGACCTTGGCGAACAGCTTGTCCTGCATGATCTTCTCCGCGCGCAGGGTGTCGCGGCGGTGGACCAGGTACACCTTGCTGGCCAGGTTGGACAGGTACAGCGCCTCCTCGACGGCGGTGTTGCCGCCGCCGACCACGGCCACTTCCTTGTCCTTGTAGAAGAAACCGTCGCAGGTGGCGCAGGCGGAGACGCCGCGGCCCTTGAACTTCTCCTCCGACTCCAGGCCCAGGTACTTGGCGGTGGCGCCGGTGGAAATCACCAGCGCGTCGGCGGTGTACTCGCCGTTGTCGCCCTTGAGCCGGAACGGGCGCTTGGACAGGTCGGCGGTGTGGATGTGGTCGAACACGGTCTCGGTCTCGAAGCGTTCGGCATGTGCCTGCATCCGCGCCATCAGGTCCGGGCCCATCAGCCCGTGGGCGTCGCCGGGCCAGTTGTCGACCTCGGTGGTGGTCATGAGCTGGCCGCCCATTTCCAGCCCGGTCACCACCACCGGCTTGAGGTTGGCGCGGGCGGCGTAGACGGCGGCGGTCCAGCCGGCGGGACCGGAACCGAGGATCAGCAGGCGGCAGTGCTTTGGGGTACTCACATGTATACTCGCGACGGCGGAAAGACGACCTTTCGGGCCGTATAGCTTGGAGGCCGGAACGGCGCAAAACAAGGCGCGCGGCACGCTGCCGGCGCGACACTGCGTTCGGGAGAGGCGAGCTTGCGAATTGGCGTACCCAGGGAGACAAAGACCGCTGAAGGACGCGTGGCGCTGGTGCCCGCGGCCGCCGGGGATCTGGTCAACGCCGGCCACGAAGTCTGGATGCAGCAGGGCGCTGGCACAGGGGCGGGACACGACGACGAGGCCTACGCCAGGCTCGGGGTGAAGATCGCCCCGGACGCCGCCGCCCTGTATGAAAAGGGCCAGCTGATCGTCAAGGTCAAGGAGCCCATTGGCGACGAGATCGACTACCTGCGCCGCGACCACGTGCTGTTCTGCTACCTGCACCTGGCCGCCGAGCCGGAGCTGGCACGCCGGCTTGTCGACATCGGCCTGACGGCCATCGCCTTCGAGACCGTGGAGTTGGACGGCGGCGCGCTGCCGCTGCTGGCGCCGATGTCCACCATCGCCGGCCGCATCGCGGTACAGGTGGGCACCACGCTGCTGCACGCGCCGCGCGGCGGCAAGGGCAGGTTGCTGGGTGGGCTGCCCTCGACCGGTCGCGGCAAGGCGGTGGTGTTCGGCGCAGGCCAGGCCGGCGGTTCCGCCGCGGCGCTGCTGGCCGCGGTGGGCGCGAACGTGGTGGTGTTCGAAAAACGCCTGGACCGGATGGAAGGCCTGATGCGCCTTGGCCACAACGTCACCACCCTTTATCCCTATCAGGACCTGGTGGCGCGCGAGGTGGCCAGCGCTGACCTGGTGGTCGGTGCGGTACTGATCCCCGGCGCGCGGGCGCCGCACGTGCTGACCCGCGAGATGCTGGTGCAGATGGAGGCCGGCAGCGTGGTGGCCGACATCTCGATCGATCAGGGCGGGTGCTTCGAGACATCGCGGCCGACCAGCTGGGACGATCCCATCTACGTCGAGGAGGGGGTCACCCATTTCTGCGTGACCAACATGCCCGGTTCGGTGCCGCAGACTGCCTCGCAGGCGATCTGCGCGGCGATCGTGCCCTGGGTCACCACGCTTGCCGCCGGTGACTGGCGCAGCAACCCGGCGCTGGTCCGCGGGATCAACGTGGAAGCCGGGAAGCTGGTGCACCCCGCGTTGAAAGACATGCTGCCGGGCTGACCCCGCTCTACGGGGAGTGCGGGCCCGCCGGGTCGCGCAGGCGCACATATTGATTTAAGATCAACCAGCTAGGCGATACTTTTAAGGTAAAGGACACGGTGGCGAAGGCAATTTCAGAAGGGGGCAAGCGGCAGCGCAAGTCCAGTCGCAAGGCCGCTGGCGAGAGTCCGCGCAGGCAACGCCTGTGGCGCGACATCGCCCTGATCCTGATCGCGCCGCTGCTGCTGTACCTGTTTGCCAGCCTGATGACCCACTCGCCGGAGGACCCGGGCTGGTTCTCGCAGCCGGGGGCAATCA
This sequence comes from Luteimonas sp., assembly GCA_052090405.1. Taxonomy (GTDB): domain Bacteria; phylum Pseudomonadota; class Gammaproteobacteria; order Xanthomonadales; family Xanthomonadaceae; genus Luteimonas. The sequence goes on along the minus strand of JBQDAV010000005.1, from coordinate 33,819 downwards.
CTGCGCCATTGAACAACGTCGGCGGACCGGTTGGCGCCTGGATCGCGGACGTGTTGCTCGGGCTGACCGGCTACGTGGCCTACCTGCTACCGATCATGCTTGGCGCCGTGGCCTGGATCGCCCTGTTTGGCATGGACAAGGACGGCGACGGCAAGGCGGACCTGGAGCCGGCGCTGAGGCTGGTCGGAATCTTCGGCTTCCTCATCGCCGCCACCGGCCTGCTTGCGCTCAGGCTGCCCGGCGTGGAGGGGCTGCCCGAGGGCGGCGGTGGAATCCTCGGCCGACTGGTGGGCAACTCGCTGTATGCGGCCTTCGGCGCCGTGGGCGGCAACCTGTTCCTGCTGGCGCTGCTGCTGGTGTCGATCACCCTGGCCACCGGGCTGTCGTGGCTGGCGCTGATGGACCGGATTGGCGGCTGGGCCATGAAGCTGCCGGACCTGCTGCGGCGTAGCAGCCAACAGGCGGGCGAGTGGAAGCGCGTGCGCGACCTGCGCGAAGAGCGGGTGGAAGTGCGCAAGGCAGATACCGAGAAGCGGACCCGCCGTGAGCCGGTGAAAATCGAGCCGCCGGCGCCAACCCTGGTGGAAAAGAGCGGCCGCGCCAAGCGCGAGCAGCAGATCCCGCTGTTCAGCGGCACCGGCGGCGGTGATTCCGGGCTGCCACCGCTGTCGCTGCTGGACGAACCCAAGCCGCAGCCCAAGGGCTACGACGAGGACACCCTGGAAACGTTGTCGCGGCAGATCGAGTTCAAGCTCAAGGACTTCCGCATCGAGGTGGAGGTCAAGGAGGCCCAGCCGGGCCCGGTCATCACCCGCTTCGAGATGGAGCCGGCACCGGGCATCAAGGTCAGCCAGATCAGCTCGCTGGACAAGGACATCGCCCGCGGCCTGAGCGTGAAGTCGGTGCGCGTGGTAGACGTGATCCCCGGCAAGTCGGTGATCGGGCTCGAAATCCCCAACGTCCGCCGGGAGATGATCTACCTCAGCGAGCTGCTGCGCTCCAAGGAATACGACAAGGCGTCCAGCCCGCTGACCCTGGCCCTGGGCAAGGACATCGGCGGCCGCTCCACGGTGGCCGACCTGGCGCGCATGCCGCACCTGCTGGTGGCCGGCACCACCGGCTCGGGCAAGTCGGTGGCGGTCAACGCGATGGTGCTGAGCCTGCTGTTCAAGGCCACGCCGGAGGAGCTGCGGCTGCTGATGATCGACCCGAAGATGCTCGAGCTGAGCGTCTACGAGGGCATCCCGCACCTGCTGGCGCCGGTGGTCACCGACATGAAGGAGGCCGCCAACGGCCTGCGCTGGTGCGTGGCGGAGATGGAGCGCCGCTACAAGCTGATGAGCGCGGTGGGCGTGCGCAACCTGGCCGGCTTCAACAAGAAGGTGAAGGACGCGCAGGACAGCGGCCAGCCGCTGCTGGATCCGCTGTTCAAGCCGGAGGAGGGCTCGGAGGAGGTCGCCCAGCCGCTGGAGCCGCTGCCGTACATCGTCGTGATCATCGACGAGTTCGCCGACATGATGATGATCGTCGGCAAGAAGGTGGAGGAGCTGATCGCACGCCTGGCGCAGAAGGCGCGCGCCGCCGGCATCCACCTGATCCTGGCCACCCAGCGGCCTTCGGTGGACGTGATCACCGGCCTGATCAAGGCCAACATCCCGACCCGGATCGCGTTCCAGGTCAGCTCCAAGATCGATTCGCGCACCATCCTCGACCAGTCCGGTGCGGAAACCCTGCTGGGCCACGGCGACATGCTGTACCTGCCGCCGGGCACGGCCATGCCCGAACGCGTGCACGGTGCGTTCGTCTCCGACGATGAAGTGCACCGGGTGGTCGAGCAGCTCAAGCAGGGCAGCAAGACCGACTACATCGAGGGCGTGCTGGAAGACGTGCAGACCATGGGTGACGGCGTGGTGGTCGGCGCGACCGGGCTGCCCGAGTCCGGCGGCGGCGACGAGAGCGACCCGCTGTACGACGAGGCGGTGAAGGTTGTCACCGAGACCCGGCGCGCGTCGATCTCCGGCGTGCAGCGGCGGCTGAAGATCGGCTACAACCGCGCCGCGCGGCTGGTCGAGGCGATGGAGGCGGCGGGCGTGGTCAGTCCGCCCGAGCACAACGGCGACCGCACCGTGCTGGCACCGCCGCCGCCGAAGTAGGGCCCGCATTCAGCCGCCGCGCCACACACTTCCCGCAACCCGTATCGACTCCCCGGAGCCGCCATGAACCGCATTGTCCTGGCCTTGGCCTTCCTGATCGCCGCCACATTCGCCGGCGGTGCCCATGCCGAGGCGCGTGCCAGCCTCGACCGCTTCACCAATGACCTGAGCGGCCTGCAGGGCCAGTTCACACAGCAGGTGTACGACGCCAACGGCCGGGCCCGGGAAAGCTCCAGCGGGCAGGTGGCGCTGTCGGCACCGCGGCTGTTCCGCTGGGAGTACCAGGAGCCGTATCCGCAGCTCATCATTGCCGACGGCAGCCGGGTGTGGGTCTACGACCCGGACCTGGAGCAGGTGACCGTGCGCCCGCAGGGTGAGGAGGAGCAGAACAGCCCGCTGGCGGCGCTGGTCGATCCGGCCATCCTGGAGCGTGATTTCGTGGTGGAAGAGGCTGGCCGCAGCGACGGGCTGGAGTGGCTGGAGATCGCGCCGCGCCAGGCGAGCGATGCCGGTTTCCAGAACGCGCGCCTGGGCTTCGACGGCGACGTGCTGGTGACGATGGAGGTGCTGGACGCGCTCGGCCAGCGCACCGAGATCGGATTCAGTGATTGGCGCAGGAATCCCGGGTTCGATCCGGATACGTTCGAATTCACCCCGCCGGACGGCGTCGACGTGGTTGGCGAGATCTGATTGGTCCGCGGATGTCCTTCAGCCCGTGCATTCGGCGTATGCATTGGGTGAGTAAAACCACAAGGACGCCACAGGACCATGCAACCAGATCCACAGACACCCGCGGCCAGCCCGGCCGGGGCGGTCGGCCTCATCGACCGTGTGAAATCGATTCTCGCCTCACCGCGCAGCGAATGGCCGGTGATTGCCGCCGAGCCGGCGAGCGTTGCCGGCCTGTACACCGGCTACATCATGCTGCTGGCCGCCATCCCGGCCGTATTCGGCTTCATCAAGGGCAGCCTGATCGGCCACGGTGTGTTCGGCATCACCGTCACCACGCCGATCTTCGCCGGCCTGGCGGGCATGGTGCTCGGCTACGTGTTGGGCCTGGTGGTGGTGTACCTGGTGGCGATGATCGTCAACGCGCTGGCACCCACGTTCGGCGGCCAGAAGAGCCAGGTGCAGGCGCTGAAGGCGGTCGGCTACGCGTGGACCGCCGCGTGGGTGGCCGGGATCGCCGTGATCGTGCCGTGGCTGGGCTGGCTGATCACGCTGGCTGGCGGCGTTTACAGCATCTACCTGCTGTACCTGGGGCTGCCCCAAACCATGAAATGCCCGCCGGAGAAATCAGTGGGCTATACCGCTGTCACGGTGATCATCACCATCGTGCTGAGCCTGGTCCTGGGCGCGGTCATCGCGGCGGTCACCGGCATGGGCGCGCTGGCGACCGGCGCCATTACCGGCAGCAGCGGTGCGGGAAGCAGCAACGTGCGCGTGGACAGCGACAGCCGGCTCGGCCAGTTCGCGGAGTTCGGCAGGCGCATGGAGGAAGCCGGGCGCCAGGTCGAGCAGGCCCGGGCCAGCGGCGACACTGAAGCCGAGGGCAGGGCGCTGGGCGCGATGATGGGCGCCATGACCGGCAGCGCCGGTGAGGACGGGCAGCCCGTGGAGGCGGTGGCGCCGGACGCGCTGCGCGCGCTGCTTCCCGAAGCCCTGGGCAACCTGCGTCGAACCTCGATCTCCGCCAGCCGCGGCGGGGCCATGGGCATGCAGATGAGCGAGGCCACCGCCGATTACGCGGCCGCGGATGGTTCCGGGCGGATCAGCGTGGAGATCAAGGACATGGCCGCTGTTTCCGGAATGATGGCCATGGCCGGCGCCTTCGGGGTCGAGCAGAGCAGCGAAACCGATTCCGGCTTCGAGCGCACCTATACCCGCGACGGCAAGCTGATCAACGAAGAATGGGATTCGAACCGCAATCGCGGCAGGTACGCGGTTACGAGTGCCAACCGGTTCCAGATCGAAGCCCGTGGCGAGGTCGGCGACATCGATGAGCTCAAGGGCATCGTCGAGCGCCTGGACCGGCAGGTCTCCGCGCTGCAGTAGGGCCTCAGGGAGGATCTGGGCAGCTGTCGCCATCCCCGCGGGCGCGGGGATGGCGTTCCAGGGCAAGTTGTCCGCGGCTTCCCTTGGTATCTTGTCCGGCCCGATTGCTGCCCGAGCCGTACTGCCCGCCGTGTCGCCCCCTCGTTCCCCACCGCCGCCCATGGGCGGCGACCTGCTCGGATCCCCGGACGAATCCATGCGCCCGCTGGCCGAGCGCATGCGCCCGCGCAGCCTGGATGAAATGGTCGGCCAGCGGCGGCTGCTGGCGCCGGGCTCGGTGCTCGGCCGCTCGATCGAAGCCGGCAAGGTGCACTCCATGATCCTGTGGGGCCCGCCGGGCTGCGGCAAGACCACCTTGGCGCTGCTGCTCGCGCAGTACGCCGACGCCGAGTTCCGCGCCGTGTCCGCGGTGCTCTCCGGGCTGCCGGAGGTGCGCAAGGTGCTGGCCGAGGCCGGGCAGACCTTTGCCGGCGGGCGCCGCACGGTGCTGTTCGTCGACGAGGTGCACCGCTTCAACAAGGCCCAGCAGGATGCCTTCCTGCCGCACATCGAGCGCGGCACAATCATCTTTGTAGGCGCTACCACGGAAAACCCGTCGTTCGAACTGAACTCGGCGCTGCTTTCGCGCTGCCGGGTGCACGTGATGGAGGCGGTTTCGGCCGAGGACATCCGCCAGGCGCTGGAGCGCGCGCTCGGCGACGTAGAGCGCGGCCTCGGCGGGCGCGGCCTGCAGATCGAAGCGCCGCAAATCGACCTCATTGCCAGCGCCGCCGACGGTGACGTGCGCCGCGGCCTGACCCTGCTGGAGATCGCCGCGGAGGTTGCCGCAGGGGAGGGCCAGGGGCAGGGAGGCGCGATCACCGACGAAGTGCTCGAACAGGTGCTCGCCGACCGCACCCGGCGATTCGACAAGGGCGGCGAGCAGTTCTACGACCAGATGTCGGCGCTGCACAAATGCGTGCGCAGCTCCAACCCCGACGCCGCGCTGTATTGGCTGGCGCGCATGCTCGACGGCGGCGCCGATCCCGGCTACCTGGCCCGCCGCCTGACGCGGATGGCGGTGGAGGACATCGGCCTGGCCGACCCGCGCGCACTGCAGATGTCGATCGACGCCTGGGACGCGCATGACCGGCTTGGCAGTCCCGAGGGTGACCTGGCGCTGGCCCAGGTCGCGATCTACCTGGCCAGCACCGCCAAGTCCAACGCCGCCTACAAGGCCTGGGGCGCTGCACAGGCGGACGTGCGCAAGTACGGCACCCAGGAGGTGCCCATGCACATCCGCAACGCGCCGACCCGGCTGATGAAGGATCTCGGCTACGGCGACGGCTACCGCTACGACCACGACAGCGAGGGCGGCGTGGCGCTGGAACAGACCGGCTTTCCCGATGCCATGGGCGAGCGCGTTTATTACCACCCGGTGGAGCGGGGACTGGAGATCAAGCTTGGCGAGAAGCTGGACCGGCTGCGGGCCGGGCGCGCCGCGGCCCGCGGGGAAAACCCTGGAAACAACAACAAGAAAAATACGTAACTATTTGTTTTTTATCTGTGCGAAGTCGAAAAATCGAAACTGGATGAGGCTTTCGTAGAGGTGTATGGTGAACGGGCAGGGGGGCGCTCGTGTTCGCCGGAGGGCAATCATGCTCAACAAGGCATCCCCGCTTCTGTCCGATCCACGACCGCTGTGCGCGCTGTATGCCCGCGAGGCCCGCGACGTCTATCCGGGCCGTCCATGGCATGAGATCGAACCCCTCGTCCGCCGCGCCTGGGAGCGCGAGCCCAAGGCCATGGCCTGGCGCGAGGCCGCGCCCCTGGTAAAGACGCTCTGGTCCGACTCCTGACGGCTTGTTTTTCACGTCCTCTCGCGGCCGCGTGCCCATACTGGTCCGCAAGCAGCCGAGGAGGGAGCGACATGATCCGCATCAACGCCGTCGTACTTGCCATCGCCGCAGCAGCGGGCCTGGCCGCGTGCCCGCAGGGCGGGGTGGATCCCGCCGACGGCCCGCTTCCGATCACCCAGCCTGCCGAAGAGATGCAGACGCCGGAGCAGGTGGGTGCCACGCCCGCCGAAGCCGATCGCCGACCGATCGTCACGGTGTCCGATACCGATCCCCGGCACCTGGTCGACACCGCCGGACAGGCGCTTTACGCGCTGGCCGGCAACGACGACGGCAGCCAGTGCGATGCCGCCTGCGAAGACGCCTGGCCTCCGGTGCTGGCAGAAGATGGCCAGCCGCTTGCCGGCCCGGGAGGCATGGAGACACGGCTGGGAAGCATGCCGCGCGATGACGGCGGCACCCACGTGACCTACCACGACCAGCCGCTGTACCGCTACGCAGCCGACTCCGGCGTCGGCGCCACCGCGGGCCATGGCGTCGAAGACCAGTGGGGCACCTGGTCGCTGGTGTCGCCGGAGGGGCCGCCGGTTCCGCATTGAGCGCGCCGACGCACGTCCACGTCATCGGTCAGCGCCAACCGGTAGGGATCGCCCGAGCCAGGCATGCCAGTTGCGGCTATCACGCAGGGCCGTCGACACGCGGTCCGGCCGCTGGAGATCAGTCCAGCCGACCGGCAAACTCCCCAGCCTGTCCCCCTGCCGACGCGTCGCCCCGTTGCCATGTCAGCTCCCTGTCCCTGCAATCCGTCCGCAGCCTACGCCACGTGCTGCCAGCCGCTGCACGACGGCCACGCTCCGGCCGCCAGCGCTGAAGCGCTGATGCGCTCGCGCTACAGCGCCTACGTGCTTGGCCTGCGGGACTACCTGCTGGCCAGCTGGCACCCCAATACCCGCCCGGGCATGCTCGCCCTGGATGACACTCCCGGACTGCGCTGGCTCGGACTGAAAGTGAAGCGCCACGTCGATGGTGGCGACGACACCGCAGTGGTCGAGTTCGTCGCCCGCTACAAGGTCGGTGGCGCACCGGCGGAGCGTCTGCACGAGGTGAGCCGCTTCGTGCGCATCGACGGGCGCTGGGTGTACGTGGAAGGGGAATTCCCCGGCTGATCCGGGCGGCTTCGTTTACGGTTACGCTGCAGGCACGATGCCGGTCCGGCATCCTGCAAAAGGACCCCTGCGGATGCGAAGGATCGGCTGGACGCCCGCCCTTGCCGGATGGCTGGCGCTGCAGGCGGCCAGCGCCGCAACGCCGCCCACGCCGGCCGAATTCGCCCGCTTTGCGGAGCCGTTGCTGGCGGAGGCATACCGCGCGGATGGACCGGGCGCGACGGTGCTCGTCGTGCGCGGGGACGAGATGCTGTATCGGGGCGCGCGGGGCAGGGCGGACGTCGCGGCCGGCGTGCCGCTCGAGCCGGACGACCTGTTCCGCATCGCTTCGGTCACCAAGCAGTTCGGCGCGGCCGGGCTCCTGACGCTGGTCGACGCCGGCAAGGTATCGCTGGATGACCCGCTTTCGAAGTACCTGCCGACCTATCCGGACGGTGGGCGCATCACGATCGAACAGCTGCTCAACCACACCTCGGGCGTCAGGGACTACACCTCCATCCCGGGGACGTTTGATGGGCCGATCAGGCGAAACGTCACCACTGCGCAACTGGTCGACTACTTCAGGAACGAAGCGCCTGACTTCGCGCCGGGCGAAGGGTGGAACTACAGCAACTCCGGCTATGTGCTCGTCGGCGCCGTGATCGAAGTGGTGAGCGGCCAGCCCTGGTACAGCTATCTGGACCAGGCCCTGTTCAAGCCGCTCGGCATGAAGGACACCGGATACGGCGCCGACCCCGTCGTCACCCTGAGCCAGGTCAAGGGCTACGTCACGGACCGTGGGTTCCCGGCGCCTTCACTGCAGCTCAGCATGACCCAGCCCCATGCTGCCGGGGCGCTGGTTTCAACGGTAGATGACCTCGCACGCTGGAACCGCGGCCTGCATGAAGGACACGTGCTGAAGCCTGCGACCTACGCGCGCATGATCACGCCGGTCGGCCCGGCGCAGGCCTACGACTATGGATACGGCATCGAGACGTCCGCGGTGCGGGGCAACCCTGCGTTGCAGCACGGGGGCGGTATCGCGGGCTTCGGCTCGTTCCTGGTCTATGTGCCGGGCGCGGATGTCACGGTGGCTGTGCTCCAGAACGACGAAACGCCTTCTGCAGCGCATGAGCCCCGTACGGTCGCGCGCCGTCTTGCCGCCGCCGCCCTGGGCGATCCGTATCCGCGCGTGGAGCCGGTCGTTGTAGACGTTGCGGTGCTCAAGCAGTACGAAGGCGTGTATCGCGTCGACCAGGATGGGACCCGCACGCTGCGCGTTGTCGACGGGAGCCTGACCGGTTACCGCACCGGGGGAATCCGCGAGCAGCTCACCGCGGTCGCCATCGACACCTTCGTGTATCCCGATGGCTTCACCCGTTTGCAGGTGCTGCGCGACGCGGCCGGCAGCGTGACAGCCATGCGATTCTGGTCCGACGGCGAAGGCGAGGGCGTCGTGGCTCCGCTCACCGGGCTGGCGGTTCCGATCGACTTCACGCTTCCACGCGACGCGGTTGGGCGTCTGATCAGCAGATACTGGGCCCCGGTCCTTCTGCTCGGCGCCTTGATCGCCATGTTCCAGGCGGCGAAGCTGCGGCGCAGACGCAAGCAACACACAACAAGCACACGGACACCCCAATGAGCCAGTGGCAACACCTGGTACGCGACGTTCCCGACTTTCCCAGGCCCGGGATCCTGTTCAAGGACATCACCCCGGTGCTGGCGGACGCCGAAGGCTTTGCCGCTGCGATCGCGGCCATGGTCGAGCCCTGGCGGGAGGTGGAGCTGGACGCGGTGGCCGGCATCGAGTCCCGCGGGTTCATCCTGGGTGCGGCCCTGGCGCAGGCGCTCGGCGCCGGCTTCGTGCCGGTGCGCAAGCCCGGGCGGCTGCCCGCGCGCACCCTGTCGCAGGACTACGCGCTCGAGTACGGCACCGACCGGCTGGAGGTGCACGTGGACGCGTTGCCACCGGGAGCGCGGGTGCTGCTGGTGGACGACGTGCTTGCGACCGGCGGCACGCTGCTGGCCGGACACGCGTTGCTGCGCCGGCAGGGTGCGCAGGTGGTGGGGGCGGCGGTGTTGTTCGAGATGCTGGGTTTGAATGGGCGTGCCCAGTGGACGGACAGTGTGCCGTTGCTGGCGGCTGCCTCGTACTGAGATACCGGTCCGACTGCGTCTTCACACTCCATTTACGCAGTTCAACGTCAGCTGAAGGTCGGGCAAGGCCTCGGTCCAAAAGCCCGTTATATTCCGAGATCCCAGAAGAAGGAGTACCGGCATGTTTCTGACCAAACAACATATGGCGATGGCACGTACGCTCGGCGTGGCTGCCGTCGTCGCGGTGGGTCTTGCCAGCTGCGCCACCTACGATGATGACTTCGCAAGGATCGACTCGCGCCTCGACCAGCTCGACACGAGGGTGCAGGGTGCGGCCCAGAGCGCTGAATCCGCCAATCAAGCCGCGCAGCAGGCCAACCAGCGGCTGGACCAGGTGGAAAGCCGCGTCCAGCAGCTCGAGACCGCCCCGCGCCGCACGCCGCGCGGTTAGTAGATCTGCATAACCGTTCGACCGGAGCCGGTGGCCTGTGCAGGCCGCCGGCCTCTTGGCTTGTCCCAGATCTTCGTTACAAGGAATCGTCCCATCCTCATGTGGATCCAGCTATGACCCGGGCTGCTCGAGGCGCGCTGGTGTGCGCGCTGGCCTTCGCAGGTGCGGGTGCGGCCTGTGCCGGAGATGCCGCCGCGCAGACAACCGCCGCCTTCGACCAGCTTCCCCCAAGCCAGGAAGTCTCCGACACGGTGATTGAGCTTGCGGGCTGGGTTGTCGCAAGCGGTGACAGCCAGGGCTATCCGTTCGCGATCATGGACAAGGACGCCGCACAGATCCTGGTGTTCGGCGGCGATGGCCGGCTTCGCGGCGCGGCACCCGGGCTCTTCGGGTCCGCGGCCGGCGATCACACCGCCCCCGGCATCGCTGGCCTCGCGCTCCGCGAGATTCCAGGCCGGGATCGCACGACGCCGGCCGGTCGCTTCGTGGGCGGCTATGGCCCATCGATCGACGCCGGGCGCGTCCTGTGGGTGGACTACGACTCCGCGGTCTCCATCCACCCTACGGCTACCGGCGTCCCGGACGAGAAACGCGCCGAACGCCTTGCATCGGCTTCGCCGGATGACAACCGCGTCACCCATGGCTGCATCAACGTGGAGCCCGGGTTCTACGAAATGGTCATCAGTTCGACGTTCGAGGGGGGAGGGGTGTTCTACATCCTGCCGGATACGAAGTCGCTGGAGGAGACCTTTCCGGAGTTTGCGGAAAGTCGCGCGAACTAAAAACGAAAGGACCGGGGACGCAGACGCGTCCAGGAGTAAAAGGACACGCCAGCGAGGACGCTGCGCCGCTCAGCCGGGGGGCTGGAGCCAGCCGTCATGATCCTCGTCCAAGGCACGGAAGACGGCTACCGACGCGATTACGCCGATAACAAGTGCAATCAGCGAGCCGAAATCCCCGATGGCCATGACCAACATCATGGCGATCACCAGCACGACCGCCGCCGCAACTATCGCACCGCTCGTGGAAGACCGGGTGCGCGAAACCAGTTCCTTCTTGAGCGCGGACGCGCGCTCATCCAGCGATGCAACGTCCTGCCTGGAAACCGTGCCGGCGGTGCTTGCTCGGCCAACGAATACCGGATGGGCCCTGAAGTTGTGGATGGTGAAGTGATGCGTGCCGCGGCCCGTGCCCGCCTCCGAGCCCGTGGATTTGTAGTAGCCGACCCCTACTGCACCATTGCCGCCCAGCTTTGCCACCCGCGCCAACAGCAGCGCTTTGGCGTCGTCGGGAGAGTCGCGTGAAGAGCCGTGCACCGTCCACAAGCTGCTGGCGAGGATTTCCCAGCCGCGGATGTCGGAGCCTCGGGACTGCAGCACCATGTCCGGCACCACGTAGCGGACTGGCCCCACCGAACCCAGCGGCTTCACCCGGCGTGCGCGGTAGCCCTTGGGCGTTGCCGTTTCCTCGAAGCTGATCCGCTGTCCTTCTATGGGCACCCCGAATGCCGGGACCAGATCGGACTGGTGCAGGAAATAATCGCGGCCGTCATCCCCGCGGACAAAGCCATAGCCCTTGGCGGGCAGGAAACTGGAAACGGTGCCGTCCATGCGGTAGGTCACTCCCCGATTGCGCCCCTTGCGCGCCGTTCCGGCAGTGATACCGGTAAACGGGCACCGGCTTATGCTGCCACAGCAGGCTGAGCGTGACGGAACCCGGGAAGTCCACGACGATATCGAGCGATTTCTCGACAATCAGCTTGACGCAAGTCCACCGCGCACCTGTGGCTCGCCTTGGCCTAACCCCGGAAGAGGCGATCGGAATGGCAGTGGGCGCGAGCGCGTCCTCGAACACCAGCGACTCGGCAGGATCATCGTCTCCTTCGGGGCGAGATCTCGTCACTTGGGGCACGTCGGCTCATCGCGGAGTCTGAGGCTCCTTCGGAGGAGCCTCAGACGCGTTGATCAGAGAATATCTTCGAGCTGACGTAGCTCGGAAAATGCTGAGGGATTAGGGCCAGTTATCGAGGGTAGGCGGATATTGTCAGCGAGCTCTGTCGTCATTTGGGCGTCAGCGCTGCAGTCGCACCGCTAGCCAAGGTTCGTGCATGGCACGTTAAAAGCTTACGGGTGTCGAGAGCTCGATCAGCATAGGTCTGGAGATTGCGCTTCGTATCGTGTTCGAACGAAGCTACTGCCCTATGTCTTTCTGAATCGATCTGGATCCTGGCACATGGATGGTGGATAGATGGCTCGCGCTCGCGAAATCGCCGGAGTTGCGAGGAAGCTTATCTACGCGCTGACCATTCTTATAGCAGCACATGCTTCGGCAGTCTGGGCGACGGATCGATTCGTGGTACGCCACTACGGCTCGACGGATGGGCTCCCGGTCAGTAGTGCCGCGAGCAGCCGTGTGGACGAAAAAGGCTTCCTCTGGCTCGCGACACATGACGGGCTGGTACGTTTCGATGGCGAGGAGTTCAGGACCTTCAACGTTACCAACGTCCCGGAGATGCGAAGCAACCGGATCGTGGATCTCTACGGCGGGGAGAAAGGGTTCCTGTATGCACTGACGATCAATGGAGAGCTATTGCGCCTGACTGTTGGTGGACCCGTTCGGGTCCGGTTCGGCGGGAACTCGTCCAACTCGATCGTGCGCGCTGTCCACGACGGTCCGTTCTGCGTGACGACAGCCCGAGGGCTGTTCTGTGAGAACGATGACGGTGGTTTCAGCATGCGGCTTGGCTTTGAGGCAGGACTCGATGTGGCGGCGGCATTCCCCGCGGATGAACATCATGCCTGGTTGATCGTGCCTGGAAAAGGGATCCTGTTGCAGGCTGGACGGCAGCGCCGCCTCTTGTTCGACAACGCGGAGTTGGCATCTGCTCCCGGGATCCCGCCAAAGGCCGTGGTGGGTCCTGCCGGGGAGCTCACGGTCGCGTTGAAGGATGGGGTGCTGCAGGTCGCGCGTAACGGACGTTCGCGGTGGTTGCTGCGCAGCTCGGACCGTCCCATTGAGGTCATCCAGCTTCGCCACGACCGCGATGGAACGTTGTGGATCGGAAGCGGCGAAGCGCTTTTCTCGGCGGACCGCGCTGATCCCAGCCTGGCCAGGGGATCGACCGGCGCACATGGCACCCGCGTTCTGATGCGCTGGAGTGCGCCGGATGGAGCGCGTTGGGAGAGCGATGGTGGGCTTCTCTTCAGGGAAGGAGTCCAGGTCCTCGACAGCTCTGGCCAGATCAGGGATGTCCATTTCGACGCCATGGGTACGACTTGGATCAGTACCTTGCGCGATGGCATCTACGCTCTCTCTCGCCCGCGAGTGGATGTCATTGGCCTCGCGGATGGACTGCGTTCCGACAACGTCTACACCGTCGCCAACGATGGGACAGGCGTGATGTGGCTGGGTAGCCTAAATGGTCCGTTGCAGGCCGTCGATGCCGGTGGGGACGTCAGGAGTTACGGGATCGAAAGCGGATTGCCGGGCATGAACCCTTGGGTGGTGGAGGTGGCTCCCGACAATGCGGTTTACGTCGGGACGTACGCGCCCGGATTGTTCCGCAAGGACGCGAACAGCGATCGATTCGAGAATGTCGCTCTGCCTCCGCTTCTCGCGCAGGCACGGACGCTGGCGCTCAGTTTCGATCGGGCAGGGCGACTTTGGCAGGGTACGACGTCAGGCGTTTGGCGGTATGACGGTGGCGTCTGGCGCAAGGTCTGGCCGAAGGACAAGGACATCAGGACCCAAGCGATTCTGCATGCGGCCGATGGCGATGTCTGGTACGGAACGGATGATGGCCTGTGGCGGCAGCGGGACGGCGCCGTCGAAGCAGTTGCCGCCGATCTGTTGAAGGGCGTGACGGTTCGCGGTCTGCTGCAGGACCGTGGAGGTGCCGTATGGGCGAGTACGGAAGGATATGGACTGGTTCGCATTGCCGCGTCGCCGTCCGGCCGCATGCAGGTCGTAAGACTGGGGCGGGCGGAGGGCTTGCCCTCGGACAGCCCGCATTCCGTGCTTGAGGATGCCGACGGAAACCTGTGGGTGAACAGCAATCAGGGAATCTTCAGAATCACGGCCAAGGGGTTGGAGAGCTGGATGTCCGGTTCGACTCCCACGCTTACTCCGTTGTCCTTGGGACTCGCGGACGGATTGCCCGACCTGGAGGGGAACGGCGGACTCCAGCCGGCGGCTGCTTTCGACAACCGGGGGCGCATCTGGTTTCCGTTCCAGCGTGGTGTCGTCCGGATCGACCCTCGCCGTTTTCCGATGCAAAGGCCGGCGCCCCTCGCGGTGATCAACGGCATTGAAACCGGGGACTCCAAGTTCCCTGGAGACAGATTCCCCCGTTTGCCAGCCGGCTTGCGTTCGCTGAGCATTCACTACAGCGCATCGGATCTGTACTCCGGCAATGCTGTACGCTTCCGGTACCGTCTTTTCCCCGGAGACGGACGTTGGGTGGACGTTCGCAGTCAACGTACAGTGTCTCTGGCGTCGTTGTTGCCGGGCGATTATCGCTTCGAGTTGATCGCCGCCAACAGCGACGGGGTCTGGAGTCCGCGGCCGACGAGGTTGGAGTTCACAATTCCTGCACGATGGTATGAAACCGCGTTCTCCAGGTGGCTGGTACTGATCTTCCTGGCGGCCTCGATGTTCCTGGTCGCCCAGTATCGCGTGCGCGCCGCGCGCGCGCGCGCGGAGGAATTGGATCAGCAAGTCCAGGGCAGGACCAAGGAGTTGGACCTTGAGAAGCGCCAGGTCGAAGCCGCATTGGCCAAGTTGTCGGAAAGCCATCGTGTGATCGAGGGGAAGAACCTTCGTCTGGCGGACCAGGCATCACGCCTGGAGAAGGTGAACGAATTCCGCGCCCGGTTGATTGCCGATGTCAGCCACGAGCTGCGCACGCCGTTGATGCTGGCCAGCATGCCGCTCAAGGAGATCGACGCAAAGACCCCCGACCTGACGCCAGGGGATCACGAGCGATTGAGATTGTCGATCTCCCAGATGGACCGACTGACATTGCTGGTGCAACAGTTGTTGAGCCTGGCCCAGGCCGAAGCCGGCCAGATCAAGCTCAGGATCACATCATTCGACATCTGCCGGCTTGTGAACAGCATCGCGGACGGATTCGGCGCGGCGAACGAGAGGTCGCGCATCCGCTTCGAGGTCCGAAGCGATATTCCGTCCTTGCCGGTGTTCGCAGATAGCGATCGGCTCACGACCGTACTCCACAACCTGCTCGAGAACGCCGCGAGGTACGCGCCCGACGACAGTGTGGTCGGTGTGCACCTGAGCGTCGATGGGGCGGCGGAGATGGCCAGGATCGTGGTGAGCGATACGGGCCCGGGCTTCGCTCCCTCCTTGGCGGAGCGGCTGTTCCAGCGTTTCTTCAGGGGCGAACCCACCCCACAGGCTGACCGTGGCGGACTCGGGATCGGCCTGGCCGTGGCACGGGAACTGATGGAGCTGCACGGGGGCAAGATCGGTGCAGTCAGCAAACCCGGGGACGGAGCGCATTTCTGGATCACGCTGCCCTTGGGCAGCGCCCATGTTTCGTTCGACGAACTGCTGACGGAGTCGACGCGGCCGGAGGCATTGCCTGTGGTTCCGAAAAGCAAGCCGTCCGGCGCCACGAAACTGCTGATCGTGGAGGACCATCCGGAGCTCGCCAACTACCTCCGGGATCGTCTGTCGGAATACTGTCCCGTGCAGGTCGCGGCCGATTCCGATGAGGCTCTCCAATGGTTGGAGCGAGAGCGATTCGGGATGGCACTGGTCGACGTGGTGCTTCCCGGCATGGACGGAATCGCTCTGTGCCGGAAGATCAAGGTGGATCCCGGGCGGTCGTACCTGCCGGTGCTGCTGATGTCGGCACGCGCCGACTCGGCCGGTAGCCAAGCCGGGCTGGGCGCGGGCGCGACCGAGTATCTGGTCAAGCCGTTCGGTTTCGAGACGCTCCTTGCGGCGATCGCCCGCGCATGGCCGGATGCCAGCCTCTATTTCAAGGGAGGCGGCCGACTGGTTCCGAACGAGAACGCGGATCCGTTGCTGGTGCCGGCGTTGAACGCCCTGTCCGACTCCGACTTCGATGTCGGCCAATGGGCCAAGCGAGCGTACCTCTCCGAACGTCAACTGCGCAGGAAGGTGATCGAACTGACGGGGCTTTCACCGGTGGCCTGGTTGCGTGAACAGCGCCTGCTGAGAGTCAGGAAGCTGATTAGCGATGGCGCGTGCCGGACCCTATCGGAAGCCGGTGCGAAGGTGGGCCTGGACAACCCCTCCTACCTGTACCGCATCTATCGCGCCCGCTTTGGCATGGCCGAGGAATAGCCGTTAGGCAGAGCGATCGACATGCACGACAGACTGTTCGAAGTGGCGCTGGTCACGGGTACTGGCGGCGATCGGAGGGCGCGACGCCAGCCGCATCCAGACCATCGCCGTCGAGTTGGCCGAACGCAGCTGCCCGGCCGAACAGATCGAATCTCTCAGCATCGACATGGCACTCGTGTTCATCTAGGGCTGCAGCGAGGCCTTGCCCATGTCCGGATCTCCTTCGACAAGGCGGCGGGAGCGAAAGCAAGCAGCGCGGGGCTCGCGGTTCAGGCTGCGCCATCCGATCATCTCCTGTTTCTCATAGGACTATTTCGGATTTTTTGGCGACACCATTCTCGACGCCAGATCCTTATAGGCTTGGCCCTCGAATTCGGTCATCGTTCGTATGTAGTCCAAGTAATACGCTTGTTTCAGGTCCTGTGAATCATCGGCCTCATGAGCGGCCCGACGCGGCGGCATCAGCGCCATCACCACCATTCGAGCGAAGTGCTGCTCCTGCTTTGACTGCTCCGTATCGCCCGACCTCGAGGCATGATTGATAACCACCTCTGCAGCATCGTCAAGCTCGGTGTGTGTGAGCTTCCGCCCAAGCCATTCGCCAGACTCGTAGACCGATATCACCAGCGCGAAAGGCGTGACCTTGAACGCGTAGCGAATTGCCTTCATGTCAATCTGATCGATTACGAGTCGAACGGAACGCATGAGCCTGCTGTCCTCATTAAGCTTCATCACCTTGATGCCATAGTCATGAAGGTCGTAGAGCATCGCCTGCATAACCATGTATGTGGAGAAGTCCGATAACGCTCTCCACGGCGCTACGACGTTCTTTCCGAAGGTGATGATGTTGTGACCCATGATCGGCAGGAGACCGACGTCCAGGAAATTGTTGATGATCTTCTTGGTCCCCGCCCACGCCCCGTACTCGGCGAGCGCCTGCCTACCCTGGCGGACATACTTCCAGCGCCTTTGATACCAGACCTTCCACTTGGACGCCTCGTCAGTCGGTCGTCCCACCGTATTGATAAGATCGTCCAGTCCCCGTACTTGCTCCCATAGACGCTGTACGCTTGCGGCACTCCCGGTGCCCGCAGTCATCGGTATCGTTGTCTTGATGGTCACATCTACATCGCCGCTTTCGGTGGCAACGGATCCCGTCATCGCCTGGCTTGCGGCTTGGTAGTAGGTTTTCAGGCGCTCATCAAATTGCTCCTTCGATATTGGCGCGTGCTCATAGTCGAACAGCGCGTCAAGCGCTCCGCGCAACGAGAAAAGCAGCTTTTCGTCCACAGGCGTAGCCGACAGCTCCGACTGCTCACTCTCGTTCAGGAGATCCCAAGTCTTGACCAAAAGGACCGCGATTCCCGACACGAGCGTCAGGCCCCGCAATCCCTGGCGGACCTGGGTGTAGGAGATGGCATCCCGCCATTGCAGATTGCCCCAGTCCTGCGACCATCCAACTTTGAAGTCGCGCCGCTCCTTCAGGATCTGGTTGAACTCCTGCAGAGCCAGCTTGTAATCGACTTCGAGCTCGTCGCCAAACATGGGCCGACCATTATCCTGGGTTGCCTCTATTGAACTCATGGTTCACCTCATCTCGTGGTTTGTAGTGATGTCCCACCCGACATCAGTCTGGAGCGACAGAAACCAAGAACGTGCTGACACATCGCCGGGTTCCCGGGCCATCAGGCGGGAGCTTTCGTTACGCTGGTCTCTCCGTAGCAGGCCAGCACGATGACTTGTCTGGTCGCGGTCCAGGGGCCGCTCTTGCCGTTGTCCCATAGCGTCTTGTGCCAGCTCAGGGTCACGTCCTGGCCGCCGGTCGTCGTGGTGGCATCCACGCAATCCGATTGCAGGAGCTGCACGCTATGGTGGTCGCCATCGCCGTCGTCCTGCCACTTGCACAGAAACGTATAGGCTTTAGCGACAGGCTGTGGGAAGCTGATCTTGGCGGTGCCTTCCGATGCCACTGCCAGCCCGAAACCGCTGCCCGCAGGCGTGTCGATGGTGGCGAGAGGGCCGAATCTCAGCCCCCAGTAATAGGACTCTTCGCCGGTGCACTGCCCCTCGAATCCGATCGAGACGCCGGTGGTGCCCGCTTCGGCGTCCGGCGTGAAGTCGTCGGGCGAAGGTGGGGTCGCATAGACGCTGAAGCGATTGACCTCGCCATCGTCCTCGCCTTTTGCCGAGAAGCTCCAGTAGCTGAGCCCGGTCATGAGACTCGTGTAGCCGGTGCCTGGCAGCGTGAAGGAATGCTGCTGCCAGTCCTCCTCGGTTTCGAACAGGTATGCCCCGCCGTCGTCTTCGTCCAGGCAGACGGTGACCGTGCTCAGCGTGGCGCTTGAACTCATCTTGTGATCGTCATCGTCCTCCAGGTACATGCCACAGCTCGTGGTCAGCGTGGTGCCGGATGCGTCCAGGTCGGTCTTGCCCTGCAGCTGCCACTTGTACAGGTTATGCGTCTTGCCGTCGGCGTACGTGTTGTTGAATGCGGCGATGTAAGAAACGGCCGTGGTGACCGGAGTGTCCAGTACGCGCTTGTTGGATCCGCCGGGGTGGAAGGTGTCGGTGAAGACCTGCAGTGGACAGGGTTTCATCGTGGCGATCTTGGTGGCCTCGTCCTTTGGCGCATCGACCATGTCTTCGATATCGCTGTTCTCGGCCGCGTCCACGGCGATCAGCATGGTTTTCGGCATTTCCCGCGCTGAGAGACCCATGGTCCCCAGCGCTTCTTGCGCGTTGTAGCTGGCCGTGATCTTGTATTGCGTCGTGCTCTGCGGGTAGACGGCGTAATCGCTGGCCGACAGCGAAACGCCGTGCTCGCCGCTCTCCGTGCCTTTTTGCAGCGTGGCGCTGGTGGCGTTGCGCGTGGTCCAGTCCAGCGTGACCGAGTTGTAGTCGGCGTAGATCGTGGCCGGAGTGACCGTCAGCGTCGCGGTCGGTGGATTGAGCTTCAGCCGGACCGGATCCGAAGGCGGCGAATGGATGCCGCCCGAGATCTTTCCGTAATAGGCCACCGCGCGATAGCGGCCGCCGACGCGCGCCCGCAACGTCGCCTCGGTGTTCGAGGCGTCGAACCAGCCTACGGGCCGGGCATTGGCCAGGACCAGCACGCGGTCGGCATTGGTCGCTTTCCAGCCCAGTTTCAGCGTGTCGCCGAGATTGACGTCCGACACTTTCGATCCGCCGTTGATAGTGAAGTCGTCGATCGTCGGGGGGTTCACCATGGCACCCGCGAGCTCCTGCGTGACCCAGGAACCCTGGTTGTCCCCGTTCGATACGCTCAGCGTGAAGATCGTGTTCTCCGACAAGGCCTTCGTCTGGACGCTGCCCTTGTTGGTGGTGGGGTCGACCTTGCCGGCCAGCAGGTCGGCGGGCGTGATGGCATAGGTGTAGCCTGCAGTCCCTGCCCAGGACAGCGTGACGGCATCTCCCGCATTGATCTCCGTCGGATGCACGGTGAACGATGGCCGTTCGAAACCAGCGGGGAATTTGCTGACTTGGATCGCCTCGGAGTCCGTCGAGTTCTCCGTGACCCACACTTGGGCGGTGCCCTCGGTCTGGTTCACGGTGATGTTGCTGAAAGCGAAGACCAGCCCGCCCGAGATGCCGTTGTCGCCTTCGGTGGGCGGGGTGAAGGTGAACGTGCCTTGCGCGGTATTGCCGCTGATCGTCCAGCCGTCGGGACCCGCCGCGGCGATCACGGCGGAACTGTCGGCCAACGATCCTGACCCGGTACCGATGGGAATGGAGATCGTGATGCTGTCGATGCTCACCAGGCTTGCTCGGGTCGCGCTTCCGATCACGATCAGCGTCGAGTCCGGGCGATCCACCTCGAGCGGATTGGGATCGGTCGTCAGGTCATAGGTCAGTTGCAATGTCATTTCGCGATTCCTGTGGTGGGTGTAGGGTGATCTCTCGGGGACAGGCGGTTGCCCATGGCGGCAGCAGGTCCTAGCTGTCCCCGGCGCCCGGTGGCTTCTCCGCCGGGCGCAGCACGAGCCAGCCGTCGTGCAGCACCGGGCGTGCCGCGACGGGGCGCGCGCCGGCCTCGCTGTCCACGACCGGGTCCATCCGCCAGTCGCCCGCGTCGGTGCCGGTCGCGTGCAGCCAGGACCATGTGGCGGTCTGGACCGACGGCAGCGGCATGCGAACGGTCCCGAAGTCGAGCAGGACCGGGCCGACCTGCAGCGAAAGTTCCATGTTCGACAGCGCACGCGTCACGTCGGCATCGGGCAGGCTGCGCCGCACCCGGGGCAGCAGCCCGCTCGTCGCGTGCATGTCGCCGCGCGGGTCGACCAGCAAGGTCACGTACACCGATCCGTCGCTGTCCATGCTGCCGTCGCCGTCCTGCGGGGTGGCCACGGGCGAAACCGTCAGCCAGTTGCCCTGCGCGCCGCCCTGCTGCAGCACGTAGTCCGTCTTGGTCCTGGCGGGCCTGCGCACCGCGTTCAGCTGCCCGTAGTCGGTTCCCAGGTAGTAGCCCGCGATCCCGTCGCGGCGCAGTTCGACCGCGCCAACCCGCACCTGGAAGCTCAGCGCCTCGACCCCGCCGGCGTTGAACTTCAGCGTGTCCGTGCCTGCATGGAAGCGCTGCTGGTAGGACTGGTTGGCCAGGGGCAGTCCCTGCAGCTGCAACTGCAGGTTGGCGCGGACCACGGCGACGGGATGGCCCATCAGCGCGGAGATAGTCCCGCGCGCACGCTCCTCGCCCGGGTTGAGCGTCCAGGTGGCCTGGTCAAGCGTCGCCATGAGGTCCTGCAGCCTGTCCGGCGCCTCGTCGGCCTCGAGCACGCCGGTCACCAGCGCTTGCAGGTGCGTGTTCGCGATCCGCGGCGTTTCCGGGCCGCCGGGCGTGGTGTCGCCGCCAGGGGCGGGCACCCATCGCAGGATGGCGCCGCCGTCGACCAGGAAGGGCTGCAATGCGCCGAGCGACACGCCGTCCTGGTCGTACACCGCCAGGCTGTCATCGGCATGGTTGGGCAGCAGCCAGCCGCAGATCGGATTCCCCTCCGCCGCCAGGTCGGTTTCGAGCGTGTCGTCAGCGGCGTCGACCAGGCGGAAGGCCAACCGCGCGGGCTGCACCAGCCGGGGCGGCATCACCGCCATGCCCTTGTCCTTCACCCTGGCCTCGTCCGGAGGGGTCAGGGCCGGGGGCAGGATCGGCTTCAGGATCGGATCGTCCAGTGTGCTTCCGTGGTTGGCCGACATCAGGTTCATCGTGCGCCCGAAACTGTCGGTCAGCTGCAATCCCTCGAACGAGGCGAAGCCGGCCCGCATCGGGAAGAAGCAGGGCGTGCCGGTCTGGTTGTCCTGCAGGAAGGGCATGGGGTTCAGCCACGGTGCCGGCACGCCCTGCAGCGCGTCGGGCATGTCCGCAGCGATCGCTTCGCCCGGACCGACGTTGGCGCGGGTATCGCGCATCGCGAGGATCTGCATCAGGCCGCTCGTGCTTTGCGAGATCAGCGACCAGTCGGCGATGGCATCCGTCAGGTCAGCGGGGATCTCGACGCCGTTGTCCTCGGCCAGCTGGACCAGCTGGTGCGCGAAGTTGGTCTTGGCATGGGGCGAGAAGAAGGTCCGCCCTTGGTAAGTGATGGCGTTGCCGTCCCGAAGCGGGCCGCCCGCGTTGATCGCGCCACCCGCCCAGCGGTAGTCGCGCCCGTCGAATTGCCAGGCATCCTGGTCGATGGCGTAGTGGCCCGACTCGTCGATGGCGACGTTGCCTTGCGCCGCGCCGGGCTTGTAGGCGTAGTGGTAGGTGATCTGCCAATCCAGGTAGAGCGGGGCCCAGGGCTGCTGCCAGGTGCTGCGCGCATAGTGTTCCGCGTCGCCCTCGGCATCCGCGCGCATCGCCAGCGCGGCCTGGGGCAGGGGCGAATCGGCGGGAGCTTCCGCGGCGGCCGCGGCTGGCCGCCTGCAGACCACGTAGGGCGGCTCGGGGCTCGCAAGGCTGCCCGCGCCCGCGACCACCACGACCGGGTCGGTCGGCGCGAAGTATCCCGGTCGCAGCGCGGACGCCAGCCGCTGCGTCGCCGGATCGAGGAAGCCGGCGGCGAAGTCCGCGATCCGGGTCTCGCTTTCCGGCCCGTCGGCCGGCGGCAGCTGTGCCTCGAGCGCGGCGACGGTTCGGGCCTGTGCCGCGACCTGTGTCTGGTAGTCCGCCACCGGTGGCGAAAGCGCTGCGCCCTGCGGCACCGCGAGGTTGCGCTGTGCGTCCGCGTACAGCTGGTGATACGGCTTTCTGTCGGGCAGGGGAGCAAACAGGCCAAGCGCGATCGACTGCTGCTGCCACCACAGGTCATAGAGCCTGAGCTGCATCGAATACAGGACATCGCGTGCCTGGTCGAGGGCGCGCTGCTTCCGGTTGAGCTCGGCAAGCGCCGCGGATTGCGCATCGGTTAGCGGCGGGGACGTCGTACCCTCGACGCCCAGCACTTCCCACAGGTAGCCGCCGTGGCTGCTGGCGTAGGCACTGCGCTTGATGCGATCGGCCAGCGCATGCCGCCCGGCCGGTTCGTCCAGGTAGCGCAACGCCCGGTGCTGCAATGCCTCCAGTTCCCGCGCCGTCTGCGCCGCCTCGCCGGCGGACTTGCCCGCCTGCACCAGCGCGTCGTGAATCATGGCGGACACGCCCTCGGCGCTGGAGTTGGCGAGGGCGACGCGCACGTTCTGCGATGTCCCGACGAAATCCTCGAACTGCGCTGGTTTCGGCAGGGGCGCGTTGCGTTTCCAGGCGACATCGGAGATCAGCGCCTGCAGCAGCGTACGTTCCGGCGCTGGGGCGGCGCCGAGGTCCGCGATCCAGCCCAGCCGCTCGATCCACGACAGACCCTGGACCTCCTGGGCCAAGGCCTGCGGCAAACGGGCGGCATCGACAGGGCTCCAGCCGACACCTTGCGCATTGACCGGGTTGGCCGGGTTGACGGGGTCGATCGTGGGCGCGCTGAACCAGCCGAGCACGGCGTAGCTCAACGTGGCCGTGTCGATCGGCGCGCCGTCATCTTCCAGCGGGTCGCAGAACGAGAACACATTGCCCGCGCCGGGCGTGAAGGCACCGAAGGTCGCGGTACCGGGCCCCATGGCGGTGAGGTAGGGG
>JBQDAV010000005.1:0-10554 GCA_052090405.1 Luteimonas sp. | reverse complement strand
GGCTCGTCGATCTCCATCCAGTCGGCAAGCCCGCCGAACAGCCCGAGCATCACCTGCGGCCCGAGCTGGGTAAGCCACGCCACTGGCAGCGGCGCGGTGCGGTCGTCGTCGATCACGCGTTGACCGGCGCCAGGCGACTTGGTGGCGCCACCGTGGAACGCCTTGATTTCAAGGCCCGGCCATCCCGAGACCGCCGCCGAGCGCAGCAGGCAGCCGCTCATCTGCACGCCGGCCTCGGCCTCGACACCGACGATGTCCAGAAGCGTGTTGCGGCGCCTGAGCGCGCTCTTCTCGGCTTCCTTCAACAGCGTCTGGCGCAGGACCTGTTGGAACGCCTTTTCGTAACTGCTGGCTACGCCGACGGACAACGCACCCTGTAACAAGGCCTTCTGCCAGTTCCGGTCGACGTAGAAGGCGCGGAAGCTTTCGATGGGCAAGAGCGCCTGGTCGGGGACCAGCGTGTTGTAGGGTACGGGTTCGAGCAACCACAGCCGCGCGAGCCAGGTCAGAACAGGCCCGGAGGTGTTTCTGGCCCATCGGCGCAGCCAGATCCTGACCGGTTCGATCCCCAAGGCGTCGGCAATCGTGTCCTGTTCGAGCGTCGGGCAGTCCGGTTCGATCTGCTGCACGGGCGCGGCGGTGGTACGGGGGCGCAGAAACATGTCGTTCAGCGTCGCGAGCCCGCTCTGCGCCAACGCCTCCAGCACGATGGGTGCGGTCTTGGGACGCCGGACCAGCGCATCCATCTCGTCCGGCAACATGGTCTTCAGGTCGATTCCGGCGATCAATGCCCTCTCGGCCAGCAGCGACACCAGCCGTAGTCCGCGCCGTTGCCAGCGCATGAGTCCTTGCGTGAACGCCCCGTTGCCGAGCGCCAGCAGGCGGCCGGTCTCGAAGGCGGTGGCGTAGGACAGGTCGAACAACCCTGTCTGCGGATCGTAGATCGCCAGTTGCGCACTGTTGCGCGGGCTGTCGGCCAGCGCGGGCAACGGCGGAGGAAGGCTGGGCACGAAGGGGCCGCGGTACCAGGCAAAGGTCGCCTCGCCCTGGCGGGTCTGGTACCCGCGCGGCACGTAGCCCGCGTTGATCGCCGCGCTGGACAGGTCTGCGGCCTGCGCGTCCACGTCGTCGCCGGGCGACTTCTGCGGCATGCGATAGGCGAGGCTCTCCCCACTCCCGGGCGCCAGGCCGGCCATCAGCTGTGCGAAGTCCTGGCCGGCCTCCGGCAGCGAGGCGAAGGTCCAGCTGCACAGCGACACCATGCGCACGCGGGTGATGCCGTCGGGCAGGGGAGCGGGATCGTTGGATCTCAAGTAGTGCGTGAAGCCCTCCAGCGAGACCAGGTGCACCGCCTGAGTCCTGGTCTCGGACCGATGGGTTGGTGCGGCAGGAAAGCGCGCGGCGGTGACGACCGAGTACCAACGGGCCCAGTCCGGCATCCCCGGTTCCGGCTGCGCGGCCGGGGTGTCGAGTGGCCCGCCCAGCCCCTTGTGGCCCAGGTCGACCTCGCGCACCGAGGCCAGCCAGCCAACGATGTCCTGCGTCGGCACCGCGGTACGGAAGCCCTCCGGCGTGAGATCCACGACCTGCACCTGCTTCTGTGGGTCCTGGTAGGGCGTGGGGACCAGGGCAGGGAGCAGGACGCCTTCGGGTGCCGCGGCGAAGAGATCCGTAGCCGGGATCGTCGTGGCGCCCGTGCCGGTTTGCGTGCCGACCGTACTGCTGGCGTCGGGCGGCACGATTTCATCGGCGTCCAGCACCACCAGCGCCATCCACGGCGCCTCGGGCGCGTCGGTCCAGATCGCGCGTTCCCATGGCAGGGCGCGATGCGCCAGCACGACCTGGGGCAGGGCATCCTTGAAGACACCTTGCGCGTTCGCCGGCGGGAACCGGTGGTGGACCTCGCCGGCCTGGAGCGCCAAGCGCGGCCCGGCGACATGGAAATCCTGCAGACGTGTCTGCGAGACGTTGACTGCAGCGGGATCCTCGGCGGTGCTGGC
Organism: Luteimonas sp.; assembly: GCA_052090405.1. GTDB lineage: Bacteria > Pseudomonadota > Gammaproteobacteria > Xanthomonadales > Xanthomonadaceae > Luteimonas. The sequence goes on along the minus strand of JBQDAV010000005.1, from coordinate 8,554 downwards.
TTTCAGCGTCTGTGTCACCGACACCTGGTAGTGCCCGGCCCGCAAAAGGGGCTGGTAGTTGTCGATGAAGCGCATCTGCCCCGGGTCGATCGCATTGGGCTGCGGAAAGTCCGGCTTCTGGCCTGGTGTCGCGGTCATGTCAGTCCTCCCCCTGCGTCGATGCGAGCATCGGATTGGCGCGCATGGCGCCGGAAGGTTGCGCGGCCATGGCGGCCAGGGATCCGTTGGTGCCTGCGTCCACGCCCATTTCTGCCAGGGCGGCGAAGATGGCATCCCGTGCCTGCACCCGGTCGGGATCATTGATCCGCAGCATCTCCTGCAGGGCCTGTTTCGAGACCACGGGCGCACCGGTCCGGGCCGGTGCGGCGGCGGTATCGATAGGCAGCCAGCCTTGCTCGTCGCTTTCATGCACGACGTGGTACTTGAAGGCGGCCAGGACGTCGAAGGCATCGGGGCCGGTGAGCGTTGCATGCGGCACGTGGCGCAGATCGGCGGCGCCCACGAGGCAGTCGGGGATCAGTTCGGGTTCGCTAGGCGCCGTGCCGCGATCGTTCCGCGACCAGAGGGACGCTGGCATGCCCATCGTGGCGGGCGCCAGGTTCCAGTCGTCCGCGTCCTGCACCGTGCCCGTGTCCAGGCAGGTGATGGTGATCGCGTGCACGGCCTCGGTGATGGTCGCGGCCATCGGCAGGATGCCGATTTCGGTGCCTGCCTGGGTGGCGGCCTTGAGGTTCTCGTTGCCGGAACCGTCGGCCATCACGATTTTCTGGGCCGGGATCACGGTCGAGGTGGACATGCCGAACAGGGCTGGGCGTACCAGCCAGGCCTGTGCGTTGTCGTCCGGTCCGGGCACGAAGCCGATCAGGCCGGTGGTGACGTTGATCTGCAGAAGCGACAGGTTGTTGGCCGGGTCCGGCGTGGATGCTTCGGTTCCGGGCTCGACGTCAAGCACCATCATCCGCGACGAGGGCAACCGCCGCGCTGCGGTCTTCATCGCGGCCGTCTCTTCCTCGGGCGTATCCTCTTTCGACCCGTCCGCTTCGGCCGCGTTGTCCTGATCCGGCGAGCTTCCACTGGCCTGGTCGTCGCTGCCTTCTTGGCCGGTGTTTTCCGGGGTTCCGTCACCGGTGTCCTCGTCGGACCCGCCGCCGGTTTCCTCGCCGGACTTGTCACCGGCCCCGTCGTCTTCCGGCGCAACGTAGACGGGGGCCATGCTGCCTGCCGCGGGTGGCAGCATCGTCGAGAATGCTTCCCAGTCCACGGGCAGGGTGCTGTCGGGTGATCGCGGTGCACCGAAACTGATCGGCACGTTGAAGAACCAGAAGTCGATGGAGATGTCGCCGCCGGTTTCGGGCGACCAGAGATTGAACGTGCCGCCAGCCTCGAGTTTCAGCGTGGTCGAGACGCCGAACATCGACAGCGTGTAGGAGGCACCGGCGTTCACTGCCATGTGCGCGTCGAAGTAGAACGGTTGCCAGGACAGGATCAGGTCCGCGTCGCCGGTGAACCAGAGCGCGGCACCGAGAGCGCTGGCCGAAACGTCGATCTGCCCGCCGGCCATGATGTTCGACGTGGTCAGCGCGAAATAGAGGTCGCCCCCCATCGACAGGTTCTCGCTGTAGGCATAGCTGAAGCCCAGGCGGTCGACCTCGGGGTAGTAGTCGGGTGGCTGGTACGCCGCGGCATACCCGCCGAGCGTGACGACGAAATCGCCGCCATGCCCGCTGTCTCCCCACCAGGCATCCAGCGCGAACCCACCCGAGAGGCGGAAATTCCTGTCGAGGATGAACGAGTTCGGGCTGAGCGAGGCCGCGGCGATGAACTCGTCGTTGCCGATCTCGAGCGCCAGCTCGAGTCCCAGTTCGGCATAGGCGAACTTCTTCTCGGACTTCTGCGGCAGCGAGACCACCGACAGTCCCACGATCCCGATCTCGAAATCGTTGCCGAACTCGACAGAAGCCACGGCGCTGGTGTTCACCAGCTCGTACGTCGTCCATTTCAGCCCCGCCGACAACCAGTAGGCCCCGCGCGAGGGCGGCACGTACTGGCCCAACGCCTCCAGGGCCGAGGCGGGCGTGCTGCCGAGGACGTCAGGATTGTCGATCCCGGTCACCAGCGGGAATTCCGACACCTGGTCGACATTCGGCAGGATCAGCGTGCGGTTGAAGCCGAACCCCGCGGAAGCGCCCTTGATGAAGAAGGCTGGTATGCCGCCAAGCGGAAAGTCGAGCATGGCGAAGACGAACAGCGATGGCGCATCGTCCACCGTGGAATAGGCCCCGAGCGCGGAGATCGACAGCCGCCATGCGCGGATCAGCGCCTGTCCCTCGTAGTCGACCGGGGTGACCCCGGTATTGGCCAGCAGGCCCGCCACGATCTGGATCGGGCCTTCCTTGAAGCCCACGTTGATGCCCTCGAGCCCAAGATCGTAGCTGCCCAGGTCCAGCGGCGTGGTGACCGGCAGCGCGACCGAGAGCTTGATCAGTTCGGCCGTGAAACCAGCCACCGCGAACCCGCCATCGACAATGAAGGACAGGACCTGATCGGTCTGGTCCCATCCGATCCCCAGCACGTCGCAGAACAGCGGTCCGAACTGGGCCTGTTCGGGGAACCAGACGATATCCGTGGGCGCGTCATTCTCGTCGTAGAGCTGCACGCCAAGCCGGCCACCGACCAGGTAGGAGGCCGCTGCCGAGAAACTGGGGCTCACCGCGTCGGTCTCGCCAACCGGTGCGTTGCCGCCTTGCCCGTCTCCCGATGCAAGCGCGTTGGCCGCCGGCGGGTTGTCTCCCTCGGTCATCGCGCGGTCGAAGCTGGTGCCGAGCGGCAGCCCGATGTTGTCCACCCGCGCCGCGCCGCCCATCGACCAGCGCAGCGCGTCGTTCTGGCTGGGGTCGTAAGCCACTGAAAGGGCGCCGCGCAGCTCCATCCCGCGCACGGTGAGTCCGGCGAGCTGGACCAGCGGTTGCGAAAACGAGCCGATGTAGTCGATCCCGATCGACACCAGCGCCAGCCCCAGGTGGAAGACCGGGTCCTTGCCGGGGCCGTGGCGCACGACCATCAGGGTCGCGCCGGGTTCGGGTGGGGGGCTCGGCGCCCCGGCATCCGCGGGCATCGACCGCGCCAGCCAGCTGTCGGCGTAGCCTTCCTCGCCTGTCAGCCATTTGCCGATCTGCAATACAAGGTTCGGCTTGCCGGCATTGGCGTCGTTGGCGGGTGCGTTGCTGTCTCCCTCGGGTACCTTGCCAAGTGCCAGGTCCGACAGCACGAAACGCATGCCATAGTCCTGGTCGCCGTTCTCCTGCGTATCGCAGACGAAATAGATGCCAGCCCCGGCGATCGAGAACAGCGGCAATTCGTTGTCGGCCAGCAGGTCGAGCCCGCCAAAGACCATGTCCAGCGCGACCTGGGCCGGAGGGGCCTGCAGCGTGTCGGTGATGTCGTCGACCACGTAGGTGCCGGTTTCCGCCCCGGTCGTGGTTTCGGCTTTCGCCTGTGCTTGCGTGAGCAGGCCCATCGCATCGAGCAATTGCCCGGGCGTGATGGCCGTGGTCGCGGAGATCGGCGCGCTGAGCCACGCCAAGACCGGCGGCGCCGCAAGCGCCGCGTTGATCATGGCCTTGTTTGTCGCCGTGTAGAACGTTGCGGCGTCCGTGAAATTCGCGACAGTGCTCCCGTCCTGCGCCAGGAACGCTGCGCTCATGGAAGGCTTGGCACCATCGGTCAATGCCAGCAAACCCTGTACCTGGATCGTCGTGAAGTCCGTCGCTCCGTTGCTGAAGCCGGCGTCGTGGGACAAGGAGAACAGCATCTGCGCAGGCGCATCACCGGAACAGAACATCGGCTGCCCGCCGTCCGCGGCATCCATGCGGTATAGCGGGAGGTAAAGTGTGGCCGACACGGAATAGCCCTCGCCCAGAGCGCCCTCCCATGCCAGTCCCATGCCGACGTAACCCGGCGTCGCGCTGTAGTCGGCGCCCGGATCGGATAACACGAGGTTGATGCCCGTGGCCACGCCCTGCAGCTGGATCGGATACCACTTCAGCGTCGTTCCGGCCGGACTTCGACCCGCCGCCGATTGCGGCAACGGCACCGCGGGTGACAGCATCTGGTCCAGCAATGGCAGCAGGACCTGCGGGCGAAAAGGGATACCGTTGATGTTGTGCCCGGCGCTTTCGCTGCCCCAGGGGTTGAGGAACCAATCCGGGTTCAGGTCGGCATCGTGTCCGTCCACCTTGACCAGATTCACCAGTTGCGAGATCTGGGCAACCCAGGCATTCAACTCGGTCAACTTAAACGACATGATGGGCACTCCCTGTCCTTCGCGGGATTCCTGGGTCCGGAACCGATGGGCGGACTCGATGCATGCGCTCAGCCCTGCGCTCTGGTCGTACGCACCGTCGCCACCGAGCCAGGCGATTTGAAGCCATCGAACGACTCCAGCTGCACCTCGGACGGCATATCGGCAAAGGACACTTGCGGGCTGATCGTGGCTTTCCAGTACGCACGGCCGATCTCCAGCAACAGGTCCTGCAGCTCATCGATCAGGTCCTTGCTGATATCCTTTTCTCCGCTCGGCAACAGGCCGTAGGCCAGCAGCAGGCACATCCGCAGGAACTCGATCCGGATGTCGGTGTGTTCAACGCCCTGCCCATCGGCGCCGAGCAGGTACGAGCGCCAGTTGGCGAACAGCGCCAGCACGCGCGCCAGCACCTGGTAGCGCTGCACCGCGATGTCGCTGCTTTCGCGCGCCGACAGTTCCTGTACCAAGAAGCAGTACTTGCGGTAGAAGAATTTCTCGCGATAGATCGGGCCCAGTACCTCTTTCAGCTGGTCCTCGATCAGTTCCTGCCCGACCTCCAGCACCTTGTGCATGGGCTGGTCGAGCGCGCTCAGTCCGACGAACACTGTCACCTGCGCCGGCGTCAACGCCTCCGAGGCCATGTAGGCCACCGCATTGCCTGCCGCTTCCAGCACGTCGGTATCGATGTACCCGTCCAGGTGGCGGAAGCCGCGATTGAGCCGGTAGCGCTCGACGGAACCGAACAGGGCCGAGGCGCCCGTGATCGCGTTGCTGCCCAGGTTGGTGTCGAAGGCGACTTGCGGATACCTGGCGGCAACGTAGCTGCGGTAGTGGTAGGCATGCCCGAGACGGAAGGCGTAGGGAGTGTCGCCTTCGGCGAGCAGTTGATACCAGTCCCGGCGCTCGCCTGGGCGGGCGTCGAATGTCTCGCTCAGCGCCATGATGTTGCGCTTGGCGTTGTACGTGGCCGCTTCGCGCGAACGCTCGCTGCTGACGTCGAAGCGTCGCAGCAAACGGCCGCCCCAAGTCAGGCTGTTGTTGCGGAACAGTTCGTCGAACAGGCCGATCGGCGGTTTGGTCCCACGCGTGCCGCGCGGCGTGTCGCTGCGCCTGGCCTTTGCGGCCTTTTCGCAGGCCAGCACGTAGTTGGCCACCTCGACGAAGAAGTCCGGGGCAGGAGTGCCCGCCCCATGCATCAGGTAACCGATCATCGAACGGTTGTCGGTGCCGAAACCGCTGCCCTCGCCGCAATGCACGTGCACGATCATCCTCGTCGAGCGCTTGCCCTCGCCGGTGCCGAAACGCGTTAGTACGCCCTCGCGGTTCTCGCGCAGGAACTCCATGAGTTCGCGGTAGTTGCCGACCTTGTTCTCCGCGCCCACCAGGTCCAGGCCGACGATGTCGGCATGGCCGTCGTCGGTCAGCAGCGGCAGCACCTTGTCGCCTAGATAGGCCCGCAGGCTGTTGTCCTCCATGTACTGGTGGGCCGCGTGCACTAGCAGCTTGTAGGCGGTACCGTTCTCTGCGTTGTGTGCTGCGGCGCTTGCGGCAAGGACCTTCATTTCGTCCTCGCCGGCCGCGATCTGGGTGTGGGTGATGCCCTCCCGGGTCAGGTACTTGAAGGTGGCGTCGATCCAGGTGTAATAGCGCTGCTTCTTCGCCTCATCGTTCCATTCCGCGTAATCGGCCGGATCCCCGTTGCAGAACCGCTTCACGAAGTAGCTGCGCATCTTGTAGCAGTCGTCGAACGGGGTGTACTTGTTGGCGCTGTAGATCTTGCCGTTGAAGTAGCGCACGGTTTCACGCAGTTCGACATCGACTTCCTTTGCCTGCAATGCCTTGTCGATGACCTCTTTCCGGACAGCGGCAAACAGCTCCGATCCGTACGCGGGCGCGGTCAGAACGTCCCTTGGCAGGTCGTAGCGGGCGCCCAGCAGTACTGCGGCCATGTAGACGTTTTCGGCCGCGCACTCCGCGCGTTCGTACTGCACGCGGTCGGCGACGCGCGCTTTTTCGATCAGCAGAGTAAACGGGTTGGTGGGCTTACTCTCCGGTTCGGCACGCGTATCCATCATGAAATCAAGCGTCATGCCGAACAGCGCCAATTCGCCCTTCGCAGCATCGCCCTTGTAGTCGGCGTCGGCGATCAGCCCGGCCAGGGACAGGGAGGCACCCTGGTCCTTCTTGCCGCCTTGGACCGCCAGGATGCCGCTGAAGTGGCTGTGGTAGTCGAACGGATAGTTCTTGACCTGCGTTGGCGCCGTCAGCTTGAAGTAGCTCATCTGTGGTCTCTCTCGTTCAGAGTGGAAGGGGCGGGCCCGCGCGGTACTGTCTCGAGGATCCGTAGTCGCGGCAGGCGGTTTCGAAGAATCACGATGAAGCGATGCCGCGTGATCCACGGCAAATACCGTGATGACGGTCACGTGGCCCATCCGGGATTTCTCCTCAGAAAGAAGTACGCGGGTCAGCCGCGCAGCAACAGGCACAGATCGGTCATCGACAGGTACAAATCGGACTTTCTTTTGCCCAAGCAGCCGTGGCAGCGCCCTGCGTCCGAGGCGCGGGTCGATATAGCGCAGCGAAGGCCGCTAGGACATCTGGGCCGATCACGACGAGTGCACGCTGCACACGAAGGGGGCGGGGTGGCCTTGGAGGTGCCTGGGGCCGTGAAGGCCGCCGTTGGAGACGGCGATCATCGAGCAATCGCTACTGGCGCTCAGAGGTCTCGTGACTGTGTCTCCGATCGAGGTGCTTCTCTGCCCGGGCACCGGTGCGGTGGGTGAAGGACATCACGGGTCGCCGACTTCATTGTGGGTCGACGTGTGATGGATTCGGCGTTGGATGTGCGGCCTCCTGCAATAGCCCAGGGAAAGTGGACTTGCTGATGCAGGCGATGAGAATCGACCGGTGGCGGGTGTTGGTCGCTAGGGCTGCTGGCGGACACTTGTCGTGATCGTCTGGGTGCTGTTACGGAGCAGCGCAAGCGCGTTTAGACCAGAGCAGCCCCGAGACAGTTAGGGATGTTTATCGGGGGTAGAGCAGGGCGACTTTCGATCCGAAGAAGACATGCTGGATGGACCCTATGGCCTGTGAACGTCCGTGGCTCGATAATGAGCACTCATGGCGATGGATGCTTCGAATGCGCAGCGCGATCCTTGTCCTCTTGTTGGCCTCGTTTGGCGCCAACGCAGTCGTGATTCGTGACGATGTCCCGGATCTCCGATATCGGATGGCGGTATCGGACTTCCCTCCGCTGGCGGACCTGCCAGGTGAGGGGCAGGGCGTCCTCATCGCGCCCCAGTGGGTGGTTACGGCGGCACACGCGGTCAGCGGAGAGCGACCGGTGGATGTGGTGGTGGTGGATGGCACACCGCGGGCCGTCAGCCACGTCGTCTTCCACCCAGGTTACAGAAGACCACCGCAGGAGATGATCGACGCTGCAATGAAGTCTGGCGATTGGGCGGCCTTCTTCGATTTCATGGCGTCCTCCGACGACATCGCGCTGATCCAACTCGCCGAGCCGGTTGGCAATGTTGCACCTGCCCGGATCTACGACAGTCCGTCGATCGGAGACGTTGTCCGGATCATGGGCCGCGGCGCGACAGGCACCGGCTCGACAGGACACCATTTGCACGGCCCGAACCGCACCGACCTGCGCCAGGGATACAACCAGCTCACCGTGTCTGATGGCAGATGGATCGGGTACGTCTTCGATGCGCCCCCGGGTGCGCTCCCTCTCGAGGGCACGTCTGGCAGCGGGGACAGTGGTGGGCCGATCCTGGTCGCCGTTGGCAATGAGTGGCATGTGGCAGGAATCGCCGCATGGAGGCGTGCCCAAGTTCAAGGGACGGAAGTGCAGCAAGGCAGGTACGGCGAAACGAGTTACGGCGTGAGGCTCGGCCGGCCACTACGCCGGTTGGATCGAAGCGACCATGTCGACGGCCAGTCCCGCGGGGATGTCGCGCTGAGCATCTCCGCCCAGGTGAGGCGGGATCACAACCGGATGTGCCGTCTATCAAGGTGTTCATGAGCCAATACGGTTGAATGCCGCGCTGCAAGAGCTGCAGCGAGAGCCGGGCACGCTCCTCGCGCAGCCGCGCATTGTTCCGGTCCAGCGTGCGCAGCCTGTCCGCGTGGCGGAGCAGCAGGAATCCCATCAGGACTGCCAGCAGGTGGTTCTTTCCCAGTAAAGGGGATACCGACAAGTAAAGCTGTGACTGCCGCGGACGGCTAGTAGACGCGTGTTGAATT